>JAGYJD010000023.1 GCA_018402365.1 Candidatus Nanopelagicales bacterium
CAGCCTGAACGATCAAGTGCGGGCGCTCTTTCATTTAATCGAGAACGAAAAAATTTCTGGTGGGGTAAATCTGGTAATGCCCGAAGCTGTAACCAACAAAGAATTTGTAAAGACGCTAGGTAAAATTATGAAGCGCCCCACAATTTTTTCAGTACCCGCTATTGCCTTAAAAATAGCACTCGGTGAATTCTCATCTGAAGTTTTGGGGAGTATAAAGGTCGCTCCCAGCAAATTAATCGTGAATGACTTTCAATTTGATGAATCTAATCTAACTTCAGCATTACAAATTGCTACTAAAAAATAATTCATGAAAGAAAATGTAGAGACACTTATAGTTGGTGGCGGAATTGCCGGATTGGCTTGTGCGCTTGGCTTGCAAAAAAAGGGCAAAGAGTTCTTATTAATTGAAAAAGCTGACCGATTTGGTGGACGCATCAAAACTGATAGAGTAAAAGAATTTCAATTTGATCATGGTTTTCAAGTTCTGAACCCCGGCTACCGACAAGCTAAGTCTCTGTTAAATTTAAAGGATTTGAAACTAAATTACTTTGATGCCGGTTTTGCAATCAGAGATGAAAATAAGCTGAGAACCATTCGAGATCCTTTTAGACATCCAGAGAAAATTTTTACTACTATTTTTAATCTTCCTGGAACTATCTCGCAAAAATATAGTTTTATAAAATATCTAACTAAGATTTTACTCTCTACCCAAGCTGCTAGACAAAAATTTCCTGACGTTACTGCCAAAGTCGCTTTAGTTGAGGCTGGAATAGATGAAGAATTTTTAATGAAGGTTATTAGGCCTTTCTTAAATGGTGTCTTTCTTGAATCAGAATTACAAACTTCACGAATCTTTCTTGATGAGGTTTTAGTTTCTTTTTTCTCGGGCACCCCAGCACTCCCTGAACGCGGAATGGAGGCGATTGTCGAACAGCTGGCAGCCCCCTTGGCCCCATCACAATTTCGCCTCAACGAATCTGCCAGAAAAGTTGAACCGGGCAAAGTAACTACAGACGCTGGTGAAATTCAGGCAAAAAATATAGTTCTAGCTACTGACGTTCAGGTAGCAACACAATTACTGAATTTACCAAATCAAAAAGTCCATAAAGTTAAAACTTGGTATCTCATTGCAAATCAAGATAAATCAGAAATACTCTCAGGCCAAAAATTGCTTTTAACTGACGCAAATCCTCAGGCCCCCTTGGTAAACAGCGTGGTGATTTCAAATGTTGCTCCTAGTTATGCCCCACCAAACACAGCCTTAATCAGCGCCTCTGCCATCGAGCAAAATACTAGGCTCAATCATCAAGAATTGACTGAGGTATCTTTCTTCCCTCTATCAACTATCCACAAAAAAATGGCAAATGGTGCAGATTACGAAATACTTAATGCACTTCCAGCAATGTATTTTCCTTTAATCCCAATAAAAAAGGAAATACAAGTGTGATTGGATTATTCGCAATAGAGTGATCATAAATTTTTCTGTAGCATTCAGGAGCGTTAGCAAGTGGAGTTTCAAACCGCTAAAAATAATAAAATTAGGGTAATTTTATTGTTGCGATGTTTTACGGTTGTGGCACAAACAATTCTTCCCATGTCGTAGGCCAATGCTGGCACTAACAAGGCGCGTACGATGATCGCGTCAAGCAAGACACCAAAGGCAACCATAAAGGAACCAGTTTGGGCACTAATATGCAGGTGGTAAGGCCAGGCACTGCAAAGTTGCTGCTAACACGATTCCGGCACTGAAGTAATTTTCGCAGTCGCAGTTAATCCTTTTAAGTGCCAGCTCTAGTACCGATCTTCTTTGTTTCTTACCTCGAGTCATCAAAAATATTGCCAATCAGTTCCCCCAAACCCACTAAGAATACAAAAGTGAAAAGTGGAAAAGCCGGATCAGAACCAGGAAAGCCAAATACATATTCAAATACTAAATGACTCACGCCTAGTGTTGCTGCAAAAGATACAGCTACGGTTTGCTACCAACATAAAGGGTGCAAGTAAACTTCTTAACAGTAAAGTAAAATAATAAAGATCACAACTAAAATTGTTGGAATGATTACTAAATTATCTCTTTGTGAAGATTCTTTGATATCAAAGTTAACGGCAGTAAATCCACCCACCAAGATGTCTTGATCAATCTGTCCAAGAACTTCACGCATTTCTACAATTAGATCTCTGGCCGCAATCGAATCAGCCGACTCGTTAAGCGTGACATAAATCAAGCTCTCGCCATCAACTACTCTTGGCGAAAAATCAGTTGGCGGAACTCCAGGAATAACTGGCGCATCTAGTAGTGGCACAGCTGACTCCACTCCTGAAATTTCGCCTAATGCCGCTAGCACCGCCTCAGATTGTTCCACCGGCAAAATTACGATGGAAGGATTTCCTTCACCGGCCGGAAAATGTTCTGCCAAAACTTCTTGACCAATCACTGAATCTGGTTTTGTTACAAATGAATCCGTCTGACTGAGCCCTTCTGCCTCAAATTGAGTTGAGTAGGCCGCGAAACCTCCCAAAAACACCAGCGTGACAATCCAGGTGAAACGGGGGCGTCTTCCGACTCCTGCTGCGACTTTTGACCAGACACCAGAAAGTTTTTGGTCCTCATCGTCAAATCTAGGAATTTTTGGCCAAAAAATCCAACGCCCAAAAATTAAAAGTAGCGCCGGCAAAAGGGTTAAGGTGACGAGAAAGGCTGCCGCAATACCTAAAGCAGCAATTGGCCCCGTGGATCTATTCGAATTTAACTCGCTCAGTAACAGGACAGACAGCGCAACAATTGCAGTTGCAGCTGAAGCTGCGGTTGGCTCCAAAATATTTTTCCACGCAACCCTCATGGCAGTAAAGCGAGAGGCGTAATGATGTAATTCCTCCCGATACCGCGCTACTAATAAAAGTGCATAATCAGTTGCGGCACCAATTACCAAGACAAACAGAATTCCTTGAGATTGTCCATTGAGCACCACCACTTCATTATCTGCGAGCAGATAGACAATGCCACCGGCAGTTGCTAGTGCTAAAAGTGCCGAAGTTAGTGGCAAGATCCATAAAACTGGACTGCGATAAACAAAAAGTAAAATGATTGCAACTACACCGAGTGCCGTGAATAATAAGGTGGAATCGATTGCGCCAAATGATTCAAAAAAGTCAGCTAAAATTCCTCCAGCACCAGAAACATTTATTTGCAAGTTTTCTACTTCACTCGCTGCTTCACGAATTGAATTGACAATTGCTGGTAATGCGGGTTCTCCACTTTTTAATGCTCTTGATATCGCCTCATTAGATAAATCGGCACTTAATAAAATCGCTTTTTTGTCTTCTGAAATAAATGGAAAAATTGGATCTGAACTATCTAAATAATCACCAACGACCTTACCCTCACTACCTTCAACTTCAATGTCCTTTAAATTCTTTGCAAAATCTTCTGCTTTTGCTATGTTTTCTTCTGTTAAATCGCCGCTGATGACAATTATTGTTGGAAGTCCATCGCCCACATTAAATTTCTCAGCGCGCTCACCCGCCAGCGTTGACTCAGCTGATTTAGGCAAAAAGTTTGCATTGTCGTTATCTTGTACATCGCTGAGTTTTCCAAACAGAGGGCCCAGCACGCCGGTGATGCCCGCCCACACCAAAATTACTAAAAATGCGACGAAAGAGAATTTAAAGTTACCTACTGCAGATTTTTTTTTGGCATGTTTAGCGGGCAAGACGAAAGCACTCTCCATTATCGATTACTTTGAGAAACAATTCACATAACTATCTCAAGAATATAAGTGCCCCTTGCTAGTGAGGTGTTGTGGGTATCTCAAGTCTGGATAAAATTAGATTATGTCGATCAATTCACCAATTATTGAAAAATGGGGGTTCGGCGCTGAGGCGATGGAGTACCAAGCCGCTTGGGATCGACAAAAATCTATTCATCAACAGGTGGTGGCAGGTAGTCATCCAGAAATTGTGGCCCTACTTGAGCACCGAAGTGTTTATACCGCAGGGCGTTCGACTCAACTAGCAGATCGGCCAATTGATGGATCAAAAGTTTTTGACATAGATCGCGGAGGTCGTATTACTTGGCATGGTCCTGGGCAATTAGTTGGTTACCCAATTGTTCGCCTGCCTGACCCAATAGACATTGTGGCGCATGTACGAAGACTCGAATTATTACTAATCGATGTGTTGGCTGAATTCTCAGTTGTAGGCGAGCAAATAACAGGGCGAAGCGGCGTTTGGGTAAATTCTGGTTCTGTCCCTAAAAAGATTGCTGCAATCGGAATCCGCGTTGCCAAGCGAGTAACCATGCATGGATTCGCTCTTAATTGTGACAACGAGCTAGCTCCCTTTCGAGCTATCATTCCCTGTGGAATTTCAGATGCGGACGTAACTAATTTGAGTATTGAGGCAGGCAGAGAGGTAACTGTGCGCGAAGTGGTGCCGGTAGTGGAAAATTTTCTTAACACAGGCGCGCTTACCAGGATCATTCCCAAGAAGCGTAATCTAGAGACTATATGACCGAGTTAAGTTCTGGAAAAAAGCTGCTTCGAATAGAAGCTAAGAATGCCGAAGTGCCTATTGAGCGCAAACCAGACTGGATAAAAAATCGAGTCAAAACTGGGCCCCATTTTACTCAAATTAAAAACTTGGTTAACGAAAAAGGGCTTCATACTGTTTGCCAAGAGGCAGGTTGTCCAAATATTTTTGAATGCTGGGAAGACCGCGAAGCAACTTTCTTAATTGGCGGTTCCGCTTGTACGCGCCGGTGTGATTTTTGTCAGATTGATACAGGAAAGCCCTCACCACTTGATAGATCTGAACCGGCAAAGGTAGCGCTAAGCGTCAAGCAAATGGAGCTTGCTTATGCCACTGTGACTGGGGTAGCTAGAGATGATTTACCGGACGAAGGCGCTTGGCTTTATGCCGAAACAATTCGAGCAATTCATAAATCAGTACCGGGATGCGGAGTTGAAATTTTAGTTCCTGATTTCAATGCCAAGCCCGAACTTTTACAACAAGTGTTTGATGCTGAACCAGAAGTTTTTGCTCATAATCTAGAAACAGTCCCTAGGATTTTCAAAAGAATTCGCCCAGCTTTTAACTACCAAAGATCTCTTTCGGTTATTACCATGGCGAAAGAAGCTGGATTAATAACTAAATCGAATCTCATTTTGGGTATGGGCGAAGAGCGAGAAGAAATTGAGACTGCTCTTTTAGATTTACACGAATCTGGCTGTGATTTGATAACTATTACTCAGTACTTACGCCCCACCGCAAAGCATCACCCCATTGCGCGCTGGGTTAGGCCTGAAGAATTTGTTGATTTAGCAGCCCTCGCCACCGAAATTGGCTTTGTCGGGGTTATGAGTGGTCCACTAGTGAGATCTTCTTATCGGGCTGGCAGACTCTATCGTCAAGCACTTGAAGCGAGGTCGAAAAGTTTAAATGGCTAAAGAGAAAAAACAAAAAGAGCCCAAGCAAAAAAAAGAGCGTTTTAAGCAACTTAAATTAATTCGCCAAACCTTTCAATTAACTAAAGAAGTGGATAGATTTTTAGGCTTAATTCTTTTCACTGTTTTTTTGGCTACCACTACCCCGATAATTGTCATTGGAATTTTTACTTCGACTTCGCCGTTTATCCAAATTATTAGCGTCTCGCTTGGTATCACGATTGGGCTCATGGTGACAGTGATTGTTTTTGGAAGACGAGCTGAATCTGCTGCCTATACAAAAATTGAAGGTCAGCCGGGCGCGGCAGCCGCGATTTTAAATACTCTAAAAAAAGGTTGGATCGTGACTCCAGCTATAGCTTTAACAAAGCAACAAGACTTAGTACACCGAGTACTCGGACCGGTTGGAGTAGTACTGGTTGGAGAGGGTTCAGCAAATCGAGTTACTCAACTTTTACAAAATGAGAGAATTAAAGCACAAAGAATTGCTGGTGAAGTTCCAGTGACAACTTTGATTGTTGGAATGCAAGAGGGGTTGGTGCCCTACCGAAAATTAGTCAAACATGTTAAAAAACTTGGAAAGAAAATCTCACCTAAAGAAGTTCGACAGCTTCGCAGTAAGTTTGGTGCGGTTTCTTCAAGCCCCTTGCCAATTCCAAAGGGACCGATGCCTAAAGGCATGAGAGTTCCTCGCCGCTAATCAAATCTTTATAACCCCTGCACCAACCAAGACGTCATGCAGACCTCTTTTATCTTTATCCATAACTACTGCAGGGATTACCAGAAGGATCATCACCGTGCGAGCCAATACTTGCCACAGGCGCAATCTTTCTGAACGATAAGAAATTACCCGTAACCTTAGAATCCTCTGTCCAAAAGAGGCACCGGTCAGCCAAGTTAGCAGCACGACTTCGGCGGCAAAAATCCCCATGGTCCAGACCCCATAGATATCAGACCCAAAAGTTAACTCAGGAAACAACAACCGCACTACCAACAGACTGGCAGCCCAATCAGCCGTTAAGGCGAAGATTCTGCGCCAAACACCCGCTAAATTTGTCATATCTCACACTTTACCTGCTGTTTCGTAACACAGCGTTAACAGAAGGGATACCGAACCGACACTCGTCGGGCCTAAAGTTTCACCCATACATACATAACCCGTAGGAGGAAAAATGTTTAAGAGCGCCGACGAGGCGATCAAGTTCGTGAAAGATAACGCGGTCGAATTTATTGATGTCAGATTTATGGATCTAGTTGGCGTAATGCAGCACTTCAATATTCCTGCTGCAGCTTTTGATAATTCTGTTTTTGAAGATGGCTTGATGTTTGACGGCTCTTCAATTCGTGGGTTTCAAGCTATCCACGAATCCGACATGAAACTTGTACCAGATGTTTCAACTGCGTATTTAGATCCATTTCGCGAATCAAAAACCCTCGCAATAAATTTCTCAATTCGTGACCCATTCACAAACGAGTCATACAGTAGAGATCCAAGAAATGTGGCGGCAAAAGCTGAGGCTTACTTAATATCTTCAGGCATTGCTGACACCGTTTACTTCGGAGCTGAAGCTGAGTTTTATATCTTTGACGAGGTTAGGTATGACAACCAACCAGGTGGCTCTTTTTACTCAGTTGACTCCATTGAAGCTGCGTGGAACACTGGTCGCAAAGAAGAGGGTGGAAACTTAGGTTACAAAACCCCTTACAAGGGTGGATACTTTCCCGTTCCCCCAGTAGATCATTTTGCAGATCTAAGAGATTTAATTTCTTCAACTTTGCTTGATGCGGGAATTGAAGTAGAGCGTGCTCACCACGAAGTAGGTACAGCTGGGCAAGCAGAAATCAACTATAAGTTTGATTCCTTGTTAGCTTCTGCAGACAAACTCATGCTCTTCAAGTACATCGTTAAAAACGTGGCGTTTGCAAATGGTTATTCGGCAACCTTTATGCCAAAACCATTAGCTGGAGATAACGGTTCTGGAATGCACTGTCATCAATCGCTTTGGAAAGACGGCAAACCACTGTTTTATGACGAAAAGGGTTACGCCGGACTATCTGATACAGCTCGCTGGTACATCGGCGGATTGTTAAAGCATGCTCCAAGTTTGCTGGCCTTCACCAATCCATCGGTGAACTCCTACCACCGTTTGGTGCCAGGATTCGAAGCGCCAGTTAACTTGGTTTATTCGCAGCGCAATCGATCAGCTGCAATTCGAATTCCGATAACTGGAGCAAATCCAAAGGCAAAGCGTTTGGAATATCGCGTTCCAGACCCGTCCAGCAATCCTTATCTAGCTTTTAGTGCGATGTTAATGGCTGGTATTGATGGCATAAAGAATCGGATTGAACCTCCGGCTCCAATGGACAAAGATCTATACGAGCTTCCACCAGATGAGGCAAAATCTGTACCGCAGGTACCAGGATCCCTTATTGAAGCTTTGGAAGCTTTGGAAAAAGATCATGATTACCTAACTGCCGGTGGAGTCTTTACTGATGATCTCATTGAGACTTGGATTGACTACAAGCGCAGTAAAGAGATTAATCCAATCCGTTTGCGTCCAACTCCGTATGAATTTGAGTTGTACTACAACATTTAGTTCCAACAAATAATAAGGGCTCCAAGAGATTGGGGCCCTTATTATTAGGTCTGTTTAATTTCTTTAGGAGCTTCTCGCGTAATAGCTAAGACCACAATTCCAGCAATAAATAAAAAGATTGACATATATTGTGCGCCAGTTAGGCCGTACAAAGTTTGGTCATAAGCCCGTAAGAAGTCGGTACTGAAGCGACCGATTGCATAAGACACCATGAATAAACCAACAATTGCACCAGGTGGCAGTGATTTTCTTCGATCGAGATACCAAAGTATTGCAAAAAGTGCCAGAACCCAAACCATCTCGTAAAAAGCGGTGTTGTGATAAGTCACCCCAACAGTAAGTGGGCCTTCTAAAGTTTCTCCACCTAGATAACGGGTTCCTAAAAAGAAATCAGTTTCATTACCCATGTGTTCGCAAACTGCTATACAGCCGCAGCGACCAATTCCTTGACCTAATGCCAAACCTAAAATTGCGCCATCCAAAACTTGCCAGCGCCTTTTTCCTTTAATTCTTCTGGTTACAAATGGTGCCAAAATAATTGCCACAATAAAACCACCGGAAAATTGTAATCCCCCACGCCATACGGCAATCACGTCAATGAAATTATTAATTTGATCTAAATTTGTCACGACCCAAAATAATCTGGCACCCACTATTCCCGCGACTACTAAAATTAAACCAACTTTTTCTGTGGTGGCTTGCGCAACACCATATTGCTCATTTCGCTTAGCGGCAAAACGAATTCCTAAAAAAATACCTAAAGCTACAAATAATCCAAAGGTATTGAGCGTTAAGGGGCCTATAGAAAAATTTGGGAACGAGTAATACGGAATTCCTGGACCATCAAACATAAATTGAGTATATTCCTTGCTAAGTTAACCAATTATTTGCCACAAAAGCGAAAAGCATAAACCTAGTAAATCTTCCTAAAAAAACCCAGAAGGCAAAAAATCTGAACTTTAACCCAGCTGCTCCCGCCGTAATCCCCGCCAAATCAAAGGCGGGATTGGGTGGCAGTGAAACTACGTACATTGCAAAAGCAGCCTTTGTCTTATCTTGCATTTGTTCAGCCAACCACTTAGTGAATCGAGTATCTTTCACTACTTCTCTACCAGTTTTTCCGACTAAAAATCCTGTAACTTCGCCCAGCACTGATCCCACAGCTGCTGCTAGGGCGATAAGCCAAGGAAGATCTGCACTCTGCGTCATTGCCAAAATCACCGCATTGTAAGGAACTGGTACCAAGACGGTTAAGTTCGCTACCAGCGCTAATCCAAAAGCTCCCAAATAAACCAGTTCGTTGAGCCACCGCAAAAAAGCCTGTCCATTTTCACTGGCTAGCAGCAGATAAGCCGCGACATTCAAAGAAGCAATCACTAGTAAAGCCACAACTGGCTTAACCCATTTTTTCTTCAAGGCATCACAATCGTCATAGTGTGTGGTTTTCCATCTTTTTTTGGCTCTAATTTAGATTCAATTCCAAGTTTTTTAAGTGCTCTCTCTAGCTCTTCTGCGCTCTTAGGATTAGCACCTACCTTTGCTAAAGCAGCAACTAGCTTTCCTTTTGTGGCCTTGTTGTGGTGGCTGACTGTTTTATAAACAAATTTGCCATTTTGTTTAACTTTTTGAACAACTTTTCCGACTACAAAGTTATTTTCTAGATCTACTGACGGTTGCCATGCTGCTGCGTATAGAGAGGATCTTAAATCTAATATCAAGTTTTTTTTAAAAGCATCAACTAGCACCTTATTCAAATTTGTTTGCCAAAATTTTTTCACTGAACCGGAATTTGGTAAGGATTGATCTCCACTCAATCGATAAGCGGCTATTTTGTCAAAGGCTCCGACTAATCCATATAGCGCTGAGGCAATAAAGACTTTCTTGCTGATCCAGCTCTGAGCCGATTTACTTAAATTCGCAAAATCTAAAGCCTCATAAAGAACACCCGAATAAATCTCTATTGCCTTTGCACTCGGTCGCTTAAAGAGATTCTTATTCATCTCTAACTCGCCCAATTGCCTATTGCTCAGTCCAAGCATTTTCTGTGCTTTATTTGGTTGTTTTTGTGATACCTCTACTAATTCTTTGAGTAACTTTGTGCGTGCTGGTTTTAGTGAAGGAAAGCTTAATTTTGACAAGTCCAACTTGGGGCCTTTTGCACTCTCTGTCTTACCTTCGCTCGGTGGTAACAAAATCACTAAGCCACTTGTCACAGTAGTCGCGCCCGCCAGGTTGATTCGATTCTTAAAGGATTTTCTTTAGTAACAATTAATGGATCTCGATTAATTTGATCGGGATAACCAGAAGAAGGCTCTAGGCAAAAAGAATCCTCTGGCAGGTCATAAAGAACGTAGGTTTCACAGTTTGTCTCTACCTTAATCTCAAGCGCCTCTGGCCAAAGTATCGAAGCTTTTCCATTCGGTACCACTAGTGCATCATCAAATGGACCACTTCCAACTTCAACAAGTTTGCCTGTTGGTAAATAATCTGTTCCGCGCTGATATTTTTTGGTGGCTTCGATTTTATATTGAGCAGGCTTTCCTCTGCTTAACTCGCGCAAAAACCAAGGATGCCAACCACAACTAGCTGGAAAGGGTTCTGCAAAAGTTCGAATTTCGATGGAGGTAAATAAGTAATCGTCACCAATTTGCCACTCTTGCACAATTTCACCTGGCGAAATCCAGCTATCAGTGGTTTGGTGGCGAATTTCAAGTTTATTTTTTGCGCTTTGCTTCACCTCACCCTCGGCGTAAAAAACAGTGCCGTGAATGGCCCATTGTTCAAGATTTTTCTCTTGTAAATAGCTTTTACCTTGAAAATCAATTTTGTTATTAGAAATTCTTCCTGCCCATGGGGCCATTGCATACCAGCCACCGATTACTGCTTGGTCCACCATGGGTTTTAATACTTGCAAATCTGCTATTTGCCACAGGTTGGCTCGCCCGCCCATTTTCATCAATTAGAAGACGAGCTGTTCTAATTTGTAATTCGTACATTAATTATTTACAGACCAAAAATATGATCTATTGCCAGCTGATCCAGTCTTTCATTGAAATAGTTTCGCTTGGCTAGTTGCTCATAATCAAAGTTCTCAGCTTTTAGTTTTTCTGCAAGCGCTTTTGAATACTTGCCTATGGTTTCGTTGGCCAAAGCATCAACTCCTGCCAAACTCTCTGCTTCTTTAACCTTTGGATCGTTGTCATAGGCTTTAGCTTTTGCAGCAAATGCCAGGTAGTTACGCATCGAATTACGCGCAAACTCCCAAACACCCTCGCCATGCTCGCTGCGATAAGGACGCGAGTCAAAGTGCTTTGGGCCGGAGTACCCAGTCCGCTCTAGCAAACGCACCAAAAAGAAATCGTCTTTAATTCCCTCTGAACCAAAACGCAAATCTTGGTCATATCTACCAATTTTTTGATCGTTTAGATCAATATGAAATAACTTTTTCTGCCAGATAGCTTGCGCCACCCCTTGATAAAAAGAAAGGCCAGCCATGGTTTCGTGAGCAACTTCGGGATTCAAGCCCACCATAGAAGGGTCATCTAAAGTTTCAATGAAAGCCATAGTGTGACCAATGGTTGGTAAGAAGGTATCGCCTCGGGGCTCATTTGGCTTCGGTTCCATCGCGAATTTCATGCGGTAACCCTGATCTTTCACGTACCCAACTAAAAAGTTCATCGCCTCGCGATAACGTTCTAAAGCATCAAGCGGATACTTTGATCCGGCCGCTTCAACGCCTTCGCGTCCGCCCCAAAAGACAATTGTTGGTGCACCAAATTCTGCTCCAACATCAATTGAATTCATCACTTTTTGTATGGCAAATTTTCTAACCTGCGGATCGTTGCTAGTGAAGGCACCGTCTTTAAAGCAAGGCATAGTAAATAAATTTGTCGTAGCCATCGACACAACTATTCCGGTGTCATCCAAAGCTTTTCTAAAACTTTTTTTAATATTTTCTCTTTCACTGGCCGAGGTTCCCGGTGGCAAAAGATCGTCATCGTGAAATGAAACTCCCCAGGCGCCAACTTCGTCTAAGCCGTTTACGAAATCTGATGGACTGATCGGCTCTCTGGTTGGGTCTCCAAAAGGGTCTCTACCAATATGTCCTATGGTCCATAAACCAAACGCAAACTTGTCTTCACGAGTTGGTGTTAAGCGGATGTCATTCATTTATTCTCCTCGAATTTGATAACTGCTTCAGCCTATTGAACTACTGGAGTCTTTTGCAATTGGTTTAACCGTGAAGGGCTTTAAAGCTTGCCCTATAAGCGGCCAACACATCTGAGTGAAAATCTGGCTCAAGCACCAAAGTGTTACCTACCTGCCAGGTGGGGGCGGTTGTTTCACCGGAAAGAGCCCAAGCGGCTTGCCTGGCGGCACCATCTGCCACATACTCCGCTACCGGTGGAATAACTACTGGTACTTGAAATAGCGTGGAAGCAACTTTTTGAACCGCTTCACTCGCAGCTGCTCCTCCTATAAGAGAAATTCTTTTTGGCTGCACACCCAACTCAATTAATGCTTGCACCGCGTCTGCTAAACCACAAAGCATTCCCTCAACTGCGGCACGGGCAAAATTTTCTGCAGTCATATTATTTCGATTCATCCCAAACATGGTTCCAGAGGCATTTGGTAAATTCGGAGTTCGCTCGCCATCTAAATATGGCAACAGAACTAATCCACCAGCACCAGGTTGAGCGGCTAAAGCTAATTTTGAAAACTCCGCTAAGTCAACTTTTAATACTTGTGCCGCGGCGGTAAGAATTCTTGCTGCATTTAAAGTGCAAGCTAGCGGTAAGTATTTTCCGGTTGCATCTGCAAAGCCAGCAACTATTCCACTTTCATCAAAACTTGGAACTTCACTTACCGCATAAGCAGTTCCTGAGGTTCCTAATGAGACAACCACGTCACCACTAGTTGCACCAAGACCCAAAGCAGCCGCCATATTATCGCCAGTACCAGCAGATAATTTAATCCCGTTAAAAGTTTCACCAACGATTGCATTTGGGGCAACAACCTCAGGCACGCTTATCTCACGAGAAAAAGCTAACTTAAGTAAATCAAGTCTGTATTTATTTTCTGCTGGTGAAAAATATCCAGTACCTGAGGCATCGCCTCGATCGGTAGTTGGATTTGATTTTGCACCGGCCAACTTCCAAGTCAAATAGTCATGTGGCAGCATCACTTGCGCTACCCGCTTTGCAATCTCAGGTTCACTATCTGCGAGCCATCGCAATTTAGTTACTGTGAAGGCAGCAACGGGTACTGAACCAGTTGCTTGTGCCCAATTGCTTCTTCCACCAAATTCTTCAACCAGATCCGCGGCAGCTTGCGCAGATCGAGTGTCGTTCCAAAGCAGAGCCGGCCGCACAATCGATCCAGCTTCATCAACAGTCACCATTCCGTGTTGTTGAGCACCTATTGCGATTGCTTCAACACCTTCTAAAACGCCTGACAAACTCTTGTTTAGTTCGTCCCACCAAATGGTTGGATCAATCTCGGTGCCATCAGGATGAGCACCTCGTGCTTCACGCACTAACTCACCAGATTCGCTATCGCGAACTACAACTTTTACAGATTGGGTTGAAGAGTCAACTCCGGCCACTAGCTTTCTATTCATGCCCTAAGGCTAATTAAGAGCTGATTTCTTTGAGCAATTCCCTAACTTTTAACTCAATTTCGTCTCTAATTCGCCGTACTTCTTCAATTGATTTGCCAGCCGGATCAGCCAAATTCCAATCCAAATATTTTTTACCCGGATAAATCGGGCAAGCATCACCGCAACCCATTGTGATTACATAATCACTCATCATCACATCTTCATTGGTTAATCGAGTTGGAGACTGACTTTCAATTGAAATATCCATTTCTTTTAAAACCGCCACCGCTTGTGGATTAACTTCTGTTGCTGGATTTGAACCTGCAGATCTTACTTCTACACCATCCCCACCTAGCTCTTTTAGCAATGCCGCGGCCATCTGGGATCTACCAGCATTGTGAACGCAGACAAATAAAACACTTTTTTTCATGTTACTTTAACTTTATCTTTTTTAGTTTATATCCATATATATAAATTGCTACCAAGAAAGCAGTGAAAGCCCCAATGATTTCAGCAGCAGTAATAAATAAGGCGCTCATGGGATTAATTTCTAAAACACCTTCACTAAATATCCTCGCGACCGTGAGTGCCGGATTTGCAGTAGAAGTTCCTTCAGAAAAGATTATTGAAATAAATAGCCAGCCCGGTAACAAAAAAGCGGCATTAGCATTAAAATCTAATTTTCTTATGGATGCGACTATAAATACCAAGCCAAACGCGAAAATGAGAGCGAGTAGGTATTGCGAAAATTCTAAGCTTGCCACATTAGAAATTTCTAAACTTTTGGTTGAAAAAAAGTAATTTGCTAAAAAAGCACCAAGCAGAGCGGCTGCAAATTGTAAAACAATGACTCCCGCACCTAACAGTAATGATAAATCTTTTCTAAAGATTGCCCACAAAACTAAAAGCGGGTTGAGCAAGGCACCACTTAGCGGGAGTAAAATTACGGTCAATATCGCTAGCACTATGGCGGACATTATCGCAATCAAAAAAAGAGTGACGATGTTTTGCTCAGTACCAAAACTTAAAGAAGCCCCCAAAATAAAAAAACTCAAAAATAGGGTGCCGAATCCTTCAACTATTATTGCTCTTACTCGCTTACCGCTCATCTCACTCCATTTTAAAGACATTGAGATTGTGTCTAAACTTAGTTATAAAATTTGCAAACTTTAGATGAACGCCAGATTAATTAAAGGGCAAAGTGGATTTAGATATATGTTCCTGCTTGGCAATTCGCGAGGTTACCTGGCGCAGATGATGCTTGCGGCAAAGTACTTCATAGACCACGCCCTCTGGCTTGGCATTCGGGATCGCATCACCCACCACGACTTGCTCGCCCTCAACTGTCATGGCTCCATTTATGATTCGAGCTTGATGAGTGGCCTTTTTTCCGCACCAACACAGAGTTTCAACCTGCAGCATGTTCACCCGATCCGCAATCTCTAAAAGTCGTTTAGCGCCCGGAAACAATTCGGTTCGAAAATCAGTGGTGATCCCAAAGGTAAAAACATCTATTTCTAAATCATCAACGAGACGCGCCAACTGTCCGATTTGTTCTGGGGTATAAAACTGCACTTCATCACAAATCAAATAATCGACAATTTCGCCTTGAGACAATTTTTGAGTTACTAACTTGTGAAAGTCCGTCTCTTTAACAACCTCCAACGCTTCGGAGGTCAATCCGAGCCGACTTGAAATCTGGCTGATTCCATGTCTATCGTTTTTGCTGAAAACTAAACCACTCCTGCCGGCATTGGAATGATTGTGATGCGTTTGCAAAGCCAAAGTTGACTTGCCACTATCCATGGTGCCTGAGAAAAAGACTAATTCTGCCACGGGTATATCTTGGCAGCACTATTCAAAGCGCAATGCCTCAACCGGCTTTAGTTTAGAAGCTGCGCGAGCTGGCCATACCCCAAATAAAACACCAACTAACATGGCAAATCCCAAAGCCGCAAAAATTGTGCCCGCACTCATTACAAATTCCCAGCCCCCCAAATTAGCTAGTAAAACCGCTACTAACTGTCCCAAAATTACGCCAATGACTCCCCCAAGCAAAGAAAGAACTATTGCTTCGATCAAAAACTGAGTGAGGATTTGGCTTTGGCGGGCGCCAATTGCTCGACGAATTCCAATTTCACGAGTTCGCTCTCGCACACTCACCAGCATGATGTTCATGATCCCAATTCCACCCACAATCAAACTAATGGAGGCAATTCCGCCCAGCAACAAAGTTAGAGTACTTTGCACTGTATTTAAAGCTTCTAATATTGCTGAAGCGTCTGTGATAATAAAATCTGCATCGCTTGGATTAGAAATACTGTGTCGATTTAGCAACAAACTGGTGAGGCTACCTGTAACAGAGCCAATTAATTCTTCGCCTGAAACTCTTAATGAAATTGAGGAAAGGTAGGGACTTTTTGCAAAGTATCGGTAAGCACTCTCCAAAGTTACATAAGCAATACCGTCATTTCCAAATCCTTGAGAATCGTCGATTATTCCCACCACAGAATATTCAGTATTAGCAATTGAAACTCGCGAATTAATTGAGTCTGCTGTAAGTCCTAGCTCTAGCGCCAAAGTGGAGCTAAGCACCACACTTCTTACATCTTGCAAAGACTTATCGCGAGGTAGAAATGCACCAACAAAAATAGTGGGATCTGAAATTTCTGAAAAGTTTTCATCAACCGCAACTAAGGTGGCGCGCACTTGATTGTTTTCATTACCAACCACGGCGTTTGTTCTAACTTGCTTAGTAATTAACTCAACTCCAAATTGGTCTGTTATGGCCGCTGCATCGTCTAGCGTTAAAGTGTCTGTCACAGTGGCAGTGATAGTTAAATTAGTTGCTCCCAAACC
>JAGYJD010000024.1 GCA_018402365.1 Candidatus Nanopelagicales bacterium
AAGAAATTATGGCAATACCGATTTTGGTGAAGTAACACTTTTAGAAGCTACAGAAAAAAGTATTAATACTCCTTACGTTGAGTTGGGATTAATGGTTGGCACCAACCAAGTTTTAGATGCGGCAATAAGAGCAGGTATTCCACAAGACACCCCAGGGTTAATTTCGGATGTAACTTTAGTTTTAGGTACCGCCTCTCCTAACACAATTGACTTAGCAGTTAGCTACGCCACCTTTGCAGCTCGCGGGATTTATTCCAAACCAACTAGCATTAAAGAAATATATGCACCAAACGGTGGATTACTTTATGAACTTATAGTTGAAAGTGCCGGCGCTTTTTCAACTGAAGTTTCAGATGAAATCAATTTTGCCCTGCGCCGGGTAATAAGAAACGGCACTGGCACCAATGCTCGGATTGGTCGACCTGCTGCTGGTAAGACCGGAACAACTGATGAAAACAAATCTGCTTGGTTTGTTGGCTACACCCCAGATTTAGCTACCGCGGTGATGATGGCAAAAGACGACGAAAACGGAAACCCCATGACACTCAGTGGCACTGGTGGAATGCGCAATGTAACTGGCGGTTCTTTCCCAGCAAGAATGTGGAGTTTTTATATGCGAGAAGCGCTTAAAGATTCACCAGTTCAAGAATTTGCCGCTCGCAGCAATATTGGCGAGATAGTTGAAACGGATCCGATTGAAGAAGAATTAGTACAAGAGCCAGAAGAAGTCCCGCTAGCTCCGGTACCAGAACCAGAACCAGAGCCAATCCCGACGCCTACGGAAACCGAGACTGCAACATCTACCCCGACTCCAACTGAGACCCCAATAAGTACTGAAGAGCCCGAAATACCTGAACCACCTGAAGTGGAAGACTAATTTAAACCTTTTATTAAATCAAAATTTGTAGTTGTGTACCTAACTTGCAAATCTAGTAAATCGCCTACCTGTATTTTTTCTGAAGCAGAAACTTTCAGCAGCGAAACATTCATATGGGCTGGTTCAAAAAAGTAAATCTTTTTACCTTTAAATAAAAATGGAGACTTTAGTTTTCCAAAACTTGCCATCAAACCTAAAGCTGCAATTTTTAACCGATCAAAAAAACTTGTAGTTGTAAGATCAGAATTTAAGCCAATTCCATTTGCGGTGCCACCGGCTACCACAATAATTTTTTTATTACTTGCTCAATTTTTTTGCCCATATCCTGCAATTGAAACATTTTCTACTACCGCCAATACTTTGGCTTTTGCTGAAAGAAATGACTTATCCCCCAGCCATAACTTGAGTACCAATTCGTAGATGATAATTAAATTCTGGTTTTTGTTTCTTAAGTTTGCTTAATAAATCTTTTGAAACATGACTCAGCTAAATATTTTTATTTTTTGAAATAGTTGCCAATGATTTAACCAATCTACAATTTCTTCAAGTTTTGCTTCATCAGATTTATTAATTGGCAAATGAAGAGCTAGCCCTCTTAAATTTTTACTTGCAAGATCTATTTTTAATATTTCATTTTTTTTAATGCCAAATCGGTTCGTGCTTGTTAAGCCTTCTACCACGAAAGGCGAACTAAAACTAAAACCTGAAGCTAAAGACGAAACAGTGCGCACAAAGCGATTATCTAAATTATCAAAAACTTTTTTTGCTAATTCATCTGCTTGTGAGTAAGGCTCAAGTACTAAAATTTCATGAGGGTATAAGTCTTTTATCTGACTTGCTTCAAAAACTGTGCCTACCGCTATCGTCTTTATATTTAATAATTTAACTTCGTTCACTAAATTATTCAAACCAAACCCATACCCATTACCTTTTAAAACTGGAACTAAATTTTGAAAAGTACTTTTTACGTTTTTTTGGTGAGCGCGAAATTTCTCTTTATTTACCTCTAAATAAATAGTCATCTTTTGCCTCTAAATTTTGATAAAAACATAAATAACTTATAAACAAATCTATTAAGTACCAAATCCCACTCACCGATGTATTTAATCGCTTTACCGCCTGTTCCTAACTTAAATCTTAAAAGACCAAACAGTGGATTGGTTACATCTAAGGAATCAGAGATACCTCTAAAGTCATAGATCTCAGCACCCGCGTCTCTCGCATCTTTCATCATCTGCCATTGAATCGCATTACTCGGCTTGAAATCTCTGCCTTCATTAGCTGAAGCCCCGTATGAATACCAAACACGATTTTTCACTTTGATCCAAATAGTTGCTGCCAGAGCTGCTTCTTCTTTATAAGCCAAATAAAGCCTAATTTCACTCAATTCTGTATTTAAATTTTCTAGCATTTTCTCGAAGTAACTTAAAGGCCGCGGGGTAAATCCATCACGAATTGCTGTTTCTTTATAGAGCTCATGAAAAACTGGCAAATCTGCTTTAGATCCAATTTTCACCAATATTTGAGAATTATCAGCTTTTTTAATATTTCTTCGCCATTGTTGATTGAACTCTTTAAGCAGTTCATCATCAGTTTTTTGATGAATATCTTTTATAAAAATAAATCTAGGTTGAACATCACCAAAGCCAGAAGCCAGGTCTATGTGTTGACACCCAACTTTTTTTAAATCAGCTATTACTTCACTTGGGGTATGTTTTATCGAATCAAAATTCTTTAAACCACTCTCAACTGCACTTTCAATTTCTTCTTTATCAAAAGTATTTTCTATTATTCTGGGCCCAAATTTAATTATAAATACTTTTTTGTCTAAACAAAAAGTCTTTAAGGCAACTACCCATTTTTCTACCTTTAATAAATACTCATCACTAATTACTGGCCCTTCAGGCAAATACCAAAAAGCATAATTTATTTTGGGTATTAATCTCTCTAAAATTAATCCAACACCTATTAAGTCATCTTTATCAAAAAAACCAATTGAAATACCACGCCAATCAGATTTAACTAAAGCCCACTGTGGAATTTGTAAAAACGAAAAACTTGGCTGGGAAGATAAAAACTTAAGATGAGAATCTTGAGATATTTCTTTTACAACTAAATTCATAAAGAACTTCGCAAGTACTCAATATCTTTATCAACAAACTCTAAATTTGTTTCACAAACTGTGTTTGCCCCAGAATCCTTAACCGCCTTCATTACTAATTCTTTAGGTAGCAAACTACTTTCAAAATTATCATGCCGATCTCTACCCGAATCTGGCTGATCCTTTGATCCATTTGCGTGAACTAAATCAACTCTTTTGGTAATAGCTAAAACATTCGTTACTAAAGATTCCATTTGCCAACCACCAGCCCAAGCGTGGCAGGTATCTAAACAAAAACCCACTTCACTATGACCCACCGCGCTCCAAAGATTTTCTAAGTTTTCTTTTGTGCGAGCCATTGCGTTTGAGCCACCAGCGGTATTTTCAATCAATAACGGAACTTTAAAATCCACTTGATCTACACATTTTTTCCAATTTTCAAATCCTTGTGCCGGGTCGTCTTCTTTTGTCACATGACCAGCATGAACGACTACCCCAAGCGCACCTAATTCATTTGCAAAATCAATTGTGCTTTGTAAAAGTTTGCGAGATGGGATTCTGATTCGATTATTTGTGCTAGCAACATTAATTACATAGGCCGAATGCACATACAAACCAATTTTGGCTTTTTTTGCATCTGCTTTTAACTCCGCCGCACCACCGGGGTACGCCACCGAAGGCTTAGCCCAGCCCTGGGGGTCCCCCACTTGAATCTGCACACAATCCGCCCCCACCTTTTGGGCATGTGAGATTGGGTCTAAGTCATTTCCGAGGGCAACACCGATGAGCTGTTTCATAGGGTTCTAAGGCTAACCAGCCACCAGAAATCTCGCGGTAAGCAAAGCGGTATTGTCTAACCTTTAGCCCTCCTGCTACGGAACGACCGTAGCCGATTAGTCCAAAGGAGGTCGGCTAGAGCATGCGTAAATATGAAGTAATGGTGATCCTCGATCCAGACTTAGAGGAACGCACCGTAGGCCCAAGCCTTGATACATTTTTGAATGTAATCAAGCAAGGTGGCGGAACCGTCGACAAAGTAGATATTTGGGGACGTCGTCGATTGGCATATGAAATTAATCGAAAGATGGAAGGTATCTACGCGGTACTCGATATCACCAGCAACCCACCAGCGGTAGCTGAATTAGATCGTCAATTAAATCTAAATGAATCAGTTGTGAGAACAAAAGTGATTCGCCCTGAGGTGCAATAAATATGGCCGTCGGAGATATCACAGTAACTGTCGTTGGTAACTTAACCAACGATCCAGAGTTGAGATTTACTTCTAACGGAGCTGCAGTTGCGTCTTTTACAGTTGCCTCAAACAGCCGTTACATGGATCGCACCACCAATGAGTGGAAAGATTCCGAACCGGTTTATATGCGTTGCAGTGTTTGGCGCCAATATGCCGAGCATGTGGCAGAGAGCCTTACTAAAGGAACCCGAGTAATTGTTACCGGTCGCCTAAAGACAAACTCTTACACCACTAAAGAAGGCGAAAAGCGAACTGAACTTCAACTAGAAGTTGAAGATGTTGGCCCAGCTTTGCGTTATGCAACAGCAAAAGTTGCTAAGCAAGAGCGTCCTGCAGGTAATGGACCAAGTGCTCCGCAATCTGCCACTCCGCAAGATGACCCATGGGCTTCTCCTTCCGCAGGCGGATGGAATGGCGCTAACGAAGAACCTCCCTTTTAAGACTGAGAAAAAGAGACTATAAAAAATGGCAAAGAAACCAACTAAAAAAATAAATCCAAAGCTGTTAAAGCCTATTAAGAAAAAGGCTTGTCCATTCTGTCGTGCAAAGACTGAATACATCGATTACAAAGATTTGAATTTGCTTCGCAAATACATTTCAGATCGTGGCAAGATTCGCGCTCGTCGGGTAACTGGCAACTGCACCCAACACCAAAGAGACGTGGCAGCAGCAGTCAAGAATGCTCGCGAAATGGCATTGCTCCCCTACGCTGCAACCGGAAGATAAGGAAAAGAAAAAATGAAACTTATCCTCACACAAACAGTTACTGGTCTTGGTGAACCAGGCGATGTAGTAAATGTAAAAGATGGTTATGCCCGCAACTTCTTAATTGCAAAAAACAAAGGCATTAAGTGGACCGAGGGTGGCCAAAAGCAGGTTGATCAAATCAAACGCGCTCGCGAAGCTCGTTCGGTAAGAAACTTAGATCATGCTCGCGAACTACAATCTGCTTTAACTGCAAAGGTATTCCCGGTTGAAGCAAAAATTGGTGAAGCTAATCGCTTGTTCGGATCAATTAACGCTGCCGATGTAGTAAAAGCGATTGAAACTGCAGGCGGACCAAAGATCGACCGCAGAATCTTGCAACTAGATCACCCAATCAAATTAGCGGGTAAGCACAAGATCGTGGCCAAGCTTCATCCTGAAGTAACAGCAACAGTACAAATCAAAATAGGTTAATTAAAAAATAAGACAGGGCCCCTAAAGGCTCTGTCTTATTTTATTTACAAATCCATCGGCAGCTTGTTCTACCATTTTCAACACTTCTTCAAATTCTTTTTCCCCACTGAAATAAGGATCTGGCACCTCTAAATCAGGATGATCCTGCGGTAAATGGCTAAGGGATTCATCAAACCACCGATACATCAAAACTTTCTCAGAAAATTCCGCCCCAGCCATTTTCAATAAATTCGCTCTATTACTTAAATCCATTGCTAAAAATAAATCAGTTTCTTTAAACCAAGTTCGATCAACTTGTTGAGCGCTATGAGATATTGAGTAATTGTTTGCTTCTAATACCTTTATCGTTCTGGGATTAGCATCCTCGCCAATATGCCAACTTCAGTGCCAACACAGAAACTGATTTCTAACCATGTTTCAAAGCGATCTCGAAGCACCACTCAAAATCTATGGGGAGCGACAAACATTGCCTAGGCAAACTACAGAAACTGTTTTAATGTTGGCCAAATTCATAATTTCAATCCTATTTCTACTCGCCAGAGTTGAAAAATCAATCTAATACTCATCCAGGCACTTAATGAAATGAATTAAGAAAAGAATCTGCAAAAACAGTGAAATAACTAGCCCCATCAGGCCAAGTGTTTGCACGATTGCTAAAAACTTAAAATCGTTCATCCCCATAAGTATTCCATCGGTTACGAAAACTACCGCATTTAAAATCTGTACTAGCGCTAACAAAATCCAAACAGATCTGATTAGTTCATGTACCTGAGAATCATCAGTAAACAAATAGGGGCCAACCCTATAAAAAAAATTAGCAAACCCACCATTAATGTAGCACCTAAAATTACTGAGTATTTAATTAAAGTTTTATTTGTAAGTTTTAACAACCTTGAGTCATTAGCACCAAAGTTTTTAGCGCTCATTACCTGCGCGGCTACTTCTAAAGAATCTAAAACTAAAGCCAAACCCATCCAAATCACTAAGCTCATTACTTGAAAAGCCTTTGCCAAGGTTATGGTGTTCTGCAAAGTTGCTGCATAAAGTGCAAATAGTAATGCTAAGCTGCAACATTAGGGTGCGCCACATTAAAGCAACATTGTCTTTAATAACTTCAAATAAAGGTTTAAGCGAAAACTCAACACCATTAAGAGAAATATTATGCTTTTTCTTTAATAAATATAAAAACAATAAAGAAAGCCACTTCCATAAATGGCTACACTGCAGCGATGGCAGAACCTTTTTATGCCTAAATTAAAGACTCCTCACTAATACCAAAACTAAACCAAATTTATTGGGGTACACTCAGCGGAGATTCACCCAAAGTGTAGCTCTCGTATCTGAAACCTAATGTAAAATACCCACTAAAGCAAGATTTAAAAATTAAGAAAATATGCCTAAACTTGCATAAATTAAATACTCTTGCGTAACTAAATTTCGGATTCCTTCTGGTGCCTAAAATTAAGGCTAACTGCTTAGAAAAATTACCACTAGTGCAGTTAAAATAAAAACCTAAAAGATACTGCTTGTTAATGAGTTGTTTATATTTTCTTTTAACTAACTCTTGATCTTGTGTCTAAAAGCACGGGCAAACTGAAGTAGTAGTGCCAAAGGTTAAAAAAAATTAATAATCCAGTTATTACAATTACCGCACTAAATTCGAACTCAAACTGCCTAAGGGTGCGGCACCTAAACCGGCGACTACCCAAGCAATCAACTAATAAAAAAAAGTGAAGGAGCAGCAAAAGCACCAAACGCAGGGATGGAAAGTGAGAACACTTCTTTCCTAATTTGCTCATTGGTCACAGCGGCAACGCTAGATTAGGGATGGAAAATATATTTTCTGCCCACAGGCTGAAGTTGATATTCTGCCTGCTCAGGTTGAATTAATGCAGATGTCGACTTTGTCTCGCACACGTCATCCACAACACAACGTCACACCACCTCATAAATAAAGGGATATCCCCTAGTTATACACAGGTTAATCCACAGGGCTGCTAGGTAAAAGCCCTGTTTAACCAATACATTTAGTCCAACAACATCGTAAAAATGTCATACCTCAAATGAAATGCTGGTGAGTAACTTAAATGGATTAGAGGGCTTCGTGTCGGTTGCCGAGTTACCAAGGCCCGCGACAGATCCAACTCGCCTTCCCCCACAAGACATAGCCGGCTGAGCAAGGCGTATTAGGCGCCATGTTGCTTAGCAAAGATGCCATCGCTGAAGCAATCGAAGAAATTAAAACCTTATGATTTTTATAGAAATGCCTATCAAACTATTTTTGAAAACTGTGCTTGATCTTTACAGTCGGGGTGAGCCATGATGCAGTTACCGTTGCCGCTGAATTAACTCGCCTGGGTGAAATTTAAACCGGAATCGGTGGTCCTACCACATTCACACTTTGGTTGCCTCAGTACCAACCGCGGCTAATGCTGCTTATTACGCGCGAATAGTTCATGAGAAAGCAATTTTGCGTCGCTTAGTTGGTGCTCTGGTACCGTATTATCAATACGGCTATGACGAGCAAGGTGATGTTGACGACTTAGCTGAATGTGCAAGAAGTAGAAGTTTATATCGTAACAGATCGTAGGTCGAGTGATGATTATCAAAGACCTACAAGATTTATTAAATAATGCACTGAGAAATAGAAGCAATTGCAAACTATGATGGTAAAAATTAATTGGTGTTCCGAATGGATTTGGTGAATTAGATTCTCTACTAAACGATTACAACCCGACAATTAGTAATGATTGCGGCAAGACCAGGTATGGGTAAGTCAACAATTGCCTTAGATTTTGCCAGAGCCTGCCAGTATTAAAAACAAATGACTAGCGCCATCTTTCTTCACTTGAAATGGCGCGTAATGAAATTGTAATGAGATTACTCTCTGCCGAATCTCTATTGCTTTGCAATCAATGCGAGCCGGTAAAATGTCAGATACTACTGGCAAAGACTTGCTCGCAAGATGTCTGCTATTTCAGATTCACCATTGTTTATCGATCGATTCACCCAACTTTAACTATTTTGAAACCAGGTCATGCCGCTTAAAACAAAAGATGATTTAAAACTAGTTATAGTTGATTACCTACAGTTAATGTCTATGGGTGCAAGGTAGAAAGCCGCCAACAAGAGGTAAGTGAATTTTCTGCTCACTAAAACTTTTAGCAAAAGAACTTGAAGTACCGGTGATTGCAATTAGCCACCTAAACCGTTCCCAGAACAGCGGCAAGATAAAAGACCAAATGCTTTCTGACCTCGCGAATCTGGATCACTTGAGCAGGATTCTGACGTGGTTATGTTGATCCACCGTGAAGACGCTTATGACCGCGAATCTCCACGGAGCCGGTGAAGCCGATCTAACTGTGGCAAAACACCGTAACGGCCCCACTGCCAAACGGTCAGCATTTCAAGGTCATTGCTCAAGATTTGTTGAGATGGTTAATACCTTTGCTACCCCACTCCACAACTTTGGCGCTCAAGATAAGTAATCTCAAAGCACCATTGGGTGGATCGCAACAAATTAACTCAAGCATTAGTTGAACGCAACACCTATTTAACCCGTAACCCAAAATCACTCGAACTTTTTAAATGCAGCCGACAACCTTTTGGTCAAGTGCCTAAGTGACTTGATGAATAAATGGTCTTTGGGGGTTTCCACTCTATTTAGATTGGGCCAAAGGTGGTAACCGCATCAAAACAGTTGATGGTCACCTATGTTGATTTCTTTGCGCTGGAGATACCGGTGCTAAGGGCGGACATTCACCTGACGCTCTTTCAAAAGCACAAACACTCGCTATAGCGAGCCTGGGTATGCCACCACTATGTTGCCAACTGAAGATGCGCAATGGGTGGCAAAGCATGCATCAAATAGATCTCACACTTCCACTTTGGTCATTCACTCTTCTGCTACGGATGCAACCTGCTGGTTTAAGAATTGCCCGATGGTAACTAAAACCAAAAGTTTTGGGCCTTTTCTTATTGCTATCACGGTTCAGTTGATGAGACTTTGGCTGGTAACAGGCAGCAATAACGAAACCAAATTACACCGCGGCAACGTCGGTGCGCCAAATGATATCAACCCACCTCAGAGTTGCTGAATTTAATGATCTGGTTTCAGTTGCTCAACTAAAAATAATGATGTGGCGTAATAATTACTTGAGCCTGCAACTACCAACACGGAATAGTTTCGGCCAGAGCCTGGTTTTTAGAGGTTTGAGGAGAATTAAGCAAGATAACATCAAGCACTCTTATGACTGATGAAACCATGCACCTTTCTGTTGATATATGGCAACTAAGGCTGGGGATTTAAACTGACCTTTTACGATTGGTAAATCAATCTATATGGATCTCCTTCCGGTGCTTTTAAGTGGCTTTAACTAAAGAAATAGTAGACAAAGTTTAAATATTTTGATGATGTTTGATTTAGTAGATGTTGGTGGAGTTGCGGCACACCTCTGGCAACGCTTTATCCAGGGCATGTATGAGATAACGCTGGAGCAAAACTAACTGAAGCGGCTTTTGATCACATGATCAATTTGGCAACTGAATTTACCCAAGGAGTTCAGAAACTTGACGAAACAAACACCACTTGGTCAATTACCCAACTTGGCTTTTGTTTGAATACTGATTCACTGAACCCAAGCCCCAAAAAATGGTACTCCTAATCCATAACGCTGTTGACGATGATTTAGATGAATACCTACACCTCTTTAAGTGGCCAATCGCGATGTATTAATGACGCCTTTCGTTAAATATGGCTTTAAATGTAAGTCCAACTCATCAAGATCTGATGTTGATTTACGCTACTGAATTATTTGAGTCTGCAGTTAAAAATATTATTTAAGGCTGCTTTTACGCATATGGATTAAGCTAACTAATGTCGCGGCGCTAAAACTTAAACTTCCCATAGCCCAGGACCAGCAAAGGGATTTGGTATGCCCGGCCACCACCACTCAACATTTCTGTTTGCTGAAGCCAACCACATCTCGTCCCTGTTATGTACCGCCGCAGAGTGTGTAATGAAGTGCAATGTGACTTATAGAAACCTTAAAATAGTTAAGTATTGCAAAAAGCTTTGCCAAGTGTTTTTCAGGAAACGGTACGAACAACGAAAGGCCAAGCAAAACCATGAGTAAGGGTAAAAATATCTAGGCTGGAACACCTTCTACCAACAAGATTTCTACCAAAACTAAAACTCTCATCGGAATATAAAATAAGGCTAAAATAGAATAAAGAGGGCTAACGCTCTACGAAATTCAACCGTGCCTAAACCTAAAAATAGTAAACCACAAAAAAACCAACATGGAGAAAAATAAGTAATCGAGGGTGTTGGAGTGTCAAACTACTAAGGCCAGCCACCAAGTGAACCTGACCAAATTCCCGTTATTTCAGACGTGTTATAAACCATAAAAACCAGTGCACTTCTTTCAGGCAAACCTCCAAATAAACCCGTTGAAACCCCAAGCGTGTAGTGGCTTAAGAAGTTTTATCAAAAACCAATTAACATAAATGTAAATGGCAACAACAATAATTTTAAATTTCCGCCCCCGATAAACACCAAGCGTTATCACTAAACTCGTTATAACGATATAAACATTAGATTCGACCTGAGACTAAGGCTAATATTAAGAAAAAATTGTTAACAGTCCTTGAATTAATTAAAGTTTTTTTAGAAGTTGCCGTAAGAAATGTAATTTAAATCTGCCCAATACACACCAAGTCCACGCAATTGTCCAAGCGCTTGGATTAGTAGAAGAGATGGTAAATAAGCCTAATGGAACTAATAGCGCGACCCAGGTTGCAAGTAGTGCAAACCTGACTCTTGATTCGGCTACCTTTTAAACGTTAAGAAGAGCATGACTAAACCCAAAAGCCATTATGCCCTATACTCATAGCGCTAGCCAGAGTATTGTCGGTAATCAAATTATTTAAAGTCCAATAAAATCCATTTGGAAACCTACCTACTTCGTTTGTTCGAGAATTAACAAATCCTTAGAGTTCCAATCGATTGCATAATTCTGGCAAGCAGCACTAAGTCAGAAAGAAGGTAAAGCAAAATCGCAGATGCCGAAAGAGGCGCCGGTTAGACCAATCCATCATCGGGCTCTCTTGCGTGGTCGCATTTACCATCAACAAGTCCTTTCGCGCACCAAATAGCCGGAAGGTGAAAATCATCATCGTGGGTGCTGAGCCAGGTGGCGAGTGTGCGCCTGCCGAATAATGCAACTAAGGCCGCAAGAAAACCGGGATTATAGGCGTTGACAAATCTTTGAGCCTTCAAAACTTCTCTCCAAGTGGCATCTCAATTAGATTACTGACAACATCGCCTTAATCTAACCCTTATGACTTTCCCTAAAATGCGAGCCGACCTTGCGAGCCTTCCTCCTATGGGTCGGGCAATCTCCGAAACCTCGTACCGATTTAGAAGCTAAAATTTCTAGCAATGAAAATCCTTATGCGCCTCACCCAAAATTATCGGAAGTTCTATTAATCGCGCTGCTAATTCAATTCAGAGATATCCGGATCCAAACGCCACAAGGTTGGTTGAGCGTTTAGCTGATAAATATCAAGTAACGCCAAATCAAATTTCTCTCGGTACCGGTTCGGTTGCAGTTTTAACACAACTAATTCAAGCTTCAGCAACAATTGGTGATGAGGTAATTTTTGCTTGGCGCTCTTTTGAGGCCTATCCAATTGTCACAAAAGTAGCTGGTGCTACTGCAATAAAGGTTCCAGTAACTGAAAATAAAGAACATGATCTCAAAGCAATGCTTAATGCCATTACCGATAAAACAAAAACAATTTTAGTTTGTTCACCCAATAACCCAACTGGGCCGATAGTAAAAAAGACAGATTTTTTAAACTTTTTAAAAGAAGTACCTAAAGATATCTTGGTAGTACTTGACGAAGCTTATACAGAATTCATAAATGACCCTGAAGCAATTAATGGCGCCATTGATGTAATCAATGAATCAAACGTGGCAATCTTGCGCACCTTCTCAAAAGCGTACGGTTTGGCAGGTTTGCGAGTTGGGTTTACCATCGCGCAAGAGCCGGTGATTGATTACTTAAAAAAAGTAGCGCTACCTTTTGGTGTCAGCTCACTCGCACAAGCTGCCGCAATTGCAGCTTTAGAATGTGAAGCAGAATTACTGCAAACTGTTAACGCGTTAGTGCTCGAGCGCGATCGCACCCACAAAGAATTGACTCAACAAGGCTGGGATTTACCTGCTTCGCAAGGTAACTTCATTTGGTTTGACCTAAAAGAAAAATCAGAAGAGTTTGCAAAGAAGTGTGAAGAAGCAGGCATAGTTGTAAGACTTTTTCTAAACGAGGGCGTTCGCGCAACTATTGCAGAAACAGTAGCTAACAAAAGACTTATTGAAGTCGCATCACAGTTCAGGCTCTAATAACTCTTTCGGTCTTTCACCTAACACCACTAAAGCAACTCCAACTACAACTACTAACCCACCCAACAAGACCGTCAAACTAAATTGTTCCCCTCGCAACCAAATACCTAACAAAACTGCCACAATAGGATTAATAAACGCATGAGTCGCAACTAAAGAAATCGGTGCGTTATCTAGCAAATACGCATATGCCGAATAAGCCATAGCCGCCATAATCGAAATATAAAAAAATGCTATCCAGGTCGATGTTTTTTCAGCTTCAAAAAATAACTCAGTATCTTCACCCAACAAAACCCCAAACAAAATTGCCGCCCATCCACCAACAAAGGTTTGCCAGGCGGCAGTAGTTAAAGAATCTTTAGGGGTATCAACCGCTTTAACTAAAAACGATCCAATCGACCAAATTATTGGGTTTAAAACTGCAATCAGCGCATACCAACCGGCTTGCCCTTCTGGATCAATCAAAATTAAAACACCAAAAGTCCCAAACCCAACCCCTAGCCAAGTTTTCCAATTAGGCCGCTCACCAATGATTACTCGAATCAAAACCACAACTACTGGGGTAATTGAAACAATCAACGCTACTAACCCAGAATCTATGTATTGCTCGCTGACGGCAACCAGCGGTGAAGCCAATCCAACTAACAAAATTCCGGTAAGTGCAGCATTGCGGCATTGTCTAAAACTTGGGAATAAAGACCTAAAGCCCTTAGAGATTAAAACAATCACAGAAATTAAAAGTCCAGCCAAGATAAATCTAAAACCGGTCAGCGTATAGGGCGGCATTTCTTCAACCGCATAAGCAATGCCAACAAAAGTAGATCCCCAAACTACATAAACCACAAACAAAGCAAAAGCTATATATACGGGATTAGCAGACCCTTGTTTAAGAAACGAGGGCGTATTCATAGTGGCAAATGATACTCGGCAAACTAAAGTAAAGGTGTGGATTTAACTAAAATCGCGCTTTTGCAAATCAACTCAACTGATCAAGATTCAATTGA
>JAGYJD010000025.1 GCA_018402365.1 Candidatus Nanopelagicales bacterium
ATCAGCGACGAATCCATGTCGCTACCGGTGCGAAGTTTGGATATATCACTTTCACTTAAGGCATTTAATTCCATAGCTTGCAGGGCTAAATCAAACCCTAAGTTCAAATGGCCATCTTTGTGGCCATCCATCTTGAAGCCTTCCCATTCAAGCATGATTGATAAATCGGTTGGCTCTTGCAATTCAAGTAAGAAAATTCCTTCGGCAATTGCATGTGGAATACCCGCTGGCACTAACACCCCATCACCTGGCTTAACCGATAATTTATTTAAAGAAGCTAATAGCGCAGTGGTGTCCTCAGTATCAACTAATTCGCGCACCTGATTCATTTGCATAGTTTTTTCAAAACCCACGCCAACCCAAGCGTCTTTAGGTGCTTCCAAAATGATCCACGCTTCAGTTTTGCCATGAGGCAAACCAAGATGTTGCTTGGCAAACGCCCTATTGGGATGCAAATGCACCGGCAATCTTTGATCTGGATCAAGTAATTTAACTAATAATTCATTGTTGTTACCAAAATGCTCAAAGTGAGACTTTCCTAGCCAGCCAACTGGGTCTTGGTTAACTGCATCTCTCAAATATCTGCCATCTGGCAAAACGCTCAACCCTTGGGTTTCTTCACCAAAGCGAGTAACGATTGACCCCAACCACTCTTCAGGACGCTGCGGACCACCTGGGCCATTACGCAAAGCTCCGATTTTGTAGCCCCCACGATAAAAATGGTCGAATTGATTGGCTGCTAACTTCACACAATTTAAACTCATGGCCTCACGATACAGTTACCTTTAACAAAAGAAGGGTTTAACCAAATGGCTAAAGAAATTCGTTGGGGTTTAATTGGAGCTTCCGCAATCGCAGTGAGGTCTTTCCTTCCGGCTCTTAGGACGGTCGGCGGCGGAACTGCCGTAGTAGTCGGTGCTAGAGATCTAGGCAAGGCTCAAAAGTACGCAGCCGATAATTCAATCCCCGAATCAGCTGGTTCATATGAAGAGGTTTATAACCGCGATGATTTAGATGCTGTATATATAGCGCAACCTGGTATCAATCACCCACCATTAACTTTGGCCGCTGTGAAAGCTGGCCGTGCCGTACTAAGTGAAAAACCATTTGCTATCACGGTAAAAGCTGCTGAAGATTATTTAACCCAAGCCCCCAAAGATGCTCTAGCCTGGGAGGCTTTTGTTTTAGCTTTTCACCCACAAACCCACTTAATCAAAAACCTCACCAAAGATCTCGGGGCCATCAAAAAGATTGATTCTGTCTTCACTTACCCCAATGACAACCCAGATGATCTTCGCTGGGTAAACGGAATTGGCGGCGGCGCACTTTTAGACATTGGCTGCTATAGCGTTCGCTGGGCTTACGCACTACTCGAAGAAAAGCCAGAAGTAATCAAAGCCGAGGCAAAAATGGCCCCAACCGGAGTGGATGAATCAGGCTCTGCAACTTTGCAATACCCATCTGGTGCCGTCATGAACATGCACTGGAGTTTCAGAGAAGATGAAAAAACCCTGGCAACCGTTGAATTTGAAAAAGGTACCGTAAAGGTACCAAGCCCGTTCCATCCAAATCCAGGTGACATGCTTGAAATCACTAAAGATGGCAAAACAGAAAAGATCCCATCCCCTGAAGGCACCTCTTTCGACCATGGCATCCGCCATATCCATAACGTGCTTGCCAACGGAGCTACACCGCAATACCGCATCCAGGACGTCTCTTTAGTTCAAGCTCAAACCTTAGAAGAGATTAAAAATAAGTGGTAAGCCGATAAATTGAACGCCGTAATTTCTTTCGAATCTCTCACCAAAAAATATGGCAAGCATATTGCGGTCGAGAATTTTTCGGCAAATATCTATGCAGGAAAGATCACGGGATTTTTGGGGCCTAACGGTGCAGGAAAATCGTCCGCGTTGCGTTGTCTCGTTGGATTAAGCGCCCCTACTTCGGGTAAGGCAAAAATATTCGGCAAGCCCTATCGAGAGCTCGATCATCCGCTAAATCGAGTAGGTACGGTATTGGATAACCGAGGCTTTCATCCGGCCTTAACAGGAAGGCAAAATTTAAAAATCATTGCTGCCTCTGCCGATATTCAAAATAGCCGGATAGACCAAGTGCTTGATTTAGTTGAACTTACTGCTTCCCAAAACATCAGAATGAAAAAATATTCGCTCGGAATGAAGCAGCGACTTGCACTGGCCGGCGCCATTTTAGGTGAGCCTGAAATTTTGATACTTGATGAGCCGGCAAATGGTTTAGACCCAGCGGGAATCGCCTGGCTGCGCAAATTTCTAAAAGAAATGGCGCAGAGCGGAAAAACTATTCTTGTGTCTTCCCATCAACTTGCTGAAATGCAAAATACCGTTGATCAGGTATTGATTATCAATAAAGGAAAGCTCACTGCGCAAGGCACAATGGCTGAAGTTATCGGCCAGGACACCCTCGAAAATGCTTTTCTAAAACTTACTAGTGAGCAGCAATAGTGAAATTATTAAAATCTGAGTGGTTAAAGCTAATTTACGTTAGATCTCATTGGGGATTATTGGTTGCGGCAACTTTTGTCTCAGTGCTTTCGGTTGTGGTTACGCCATTCATTATTGAAAATGACATGGGATTATTGGGTTTAAGCCTCGACCAAACCGCGGCTATTGACGCTACTTATGCAAATGCAATCTCTGGTTACATTTTCAGTCTAATTTTGGGGATCATGCTTATCACTGGTGAGTTCAGACATGGCACTGCTGTTGCAACTTTTTTAGTAGCACCAAAGCGAGTTAGCGTAATCGGTGCAAAACTAACCATCGCTGCTATTGGCGGGATTGCAATCATGTTGGTATCAACTGCATTAGCAATGGTTTGCGGTTATATTGTTTTGCAGTTCTTTGATTATGCGACAGCGGCAAGCGAATATCTTTTTTTAAATACTTTTCTTGTGGCAACTATCAGTGGAATTGTGCTGGCAGTAATTGGGCTGGCGTTAGGTACGCTAGTTAGAAATCAGGTATTTGCAATAGTTGGCGCTTTGGTTTACCTGTTTGTTATCGATCCACTTTTGTTAACGTTGTTGCCTAATGCAGGTAAGTACTTTCCGTCGGGTCTGATAACTGCCATGCTTTCAATTGATGTAAATGCGCCAGAGTTAGGCATTGATACCAGCGTTTTGCTCTCTCCTTTATTAGCTACCTTAATTTTGCTTGGCTACGGATTTATCTTTGCCACTGTTGCGATAGCAACTTCATTACGGCGAGATGTTGACTGATTTATTCTCAAACTAAAAAACCCCCTTCATTGAAGGGGGTTTTTTAGTTTTAGTTCTTTAAGAGCAACCGGAGGTGTTGCCGCAGCCTTTTTGACCCCATAAGTTATATTTTGCACTCTTAATTAATAACTTAGTAACCCTATCACCAACAGACTCTCCGCCGCAAACACCCACAAATCCGCCTCTATGGTTGCCACTTCCCTTCTCGCCACCTCTGCCCTATTAGGGCACCTGCTCCAGTAATCCCAGACTGGGCCGGGCTTATGCGACAGGCGTCTGCACTGCGGCAGATGAAGCTCAGTTCAAGATCGAAATCGCTAAATCAGGGCTGCACCACAATTGATATCACTGCGAGTTTTCACTAGTGCTGTAACAATTTCAAGTGAAGATTCAAAGAACTTCATTAACAATTAATGGAGTAGGCGCAAGGTATCAATGATAACTGGCGATAGAGATTCAACCAACTTTCGCTTATTAGACAATCAAAAGGCCGGGCTAAGTCTAATATTTCCAATCTGACCATAACTGAATTCGCTTCAACTGATACCGGTGGCGCTATATATACCCGTGTGATGTAACCGTAACTAACTCAACTTTTAGTGATAACGAGTGGCTGATGATGTATATATATATGCCTGTGCGCTGTAAACCAACCAACCCAATCTTTAGTAAGGCTAACACTGCGGAGCGTATTCTGATGGTGGCGCTATAGATGCCCGGGCGCGATAACCGTAACTAACTCAACTTTTAGTGATAACGATGCGGCTGATGATGGTGGCGCTATATATGCCTATGGTGATAACCGCAGATAACTCCAACCCTTAGTAGCAACAACACTGCGGAGACGATTCTGGTGGTGGCGTTATATATAACCGTGGTGTTGTAAACTGTAGATAACTCAACTTTTAGTAGCAACAACACTGTGGAGACTATTCTAATGGTGGAGTTTATATACCCAGGGGTGTTGTAAACTGTAGATATCCCAACTTTTAGTAGCAACAACACTGTGAGATCTATAGTTCTAATGGTGGCGCTATATGCCTATGCTGTAACCGTAACTAACTCAACTTTTAGTAGCACAACACTGCGGAGACCAAGTTCTGGTGGCGCTATATATGCCTATGCTAAACTGCAACTAACTCAACTTTAGTAGCAACAACACTGTGGTGATGATGGTGGCGCTATAGAAGCCTATGCTGTAACCGTAACTAACTCAACTTTTAGTAGCAACAACACTGCGGGAGCGTATTCTGGATGGTGGCGCTATAGATGCCCGGCGTGATAAAACCGTAACTAACTCAACTTTTAGTGATAACGATGCAATATTGATGGTGGCGCTATATATGCCCGTGCGATGTAACCGTAGATAACTCAACTTTTAGTGATAACACTGCGGGTGATGATGGTATGCCATATATGCCTATGGTTGTAATGCCACGGTTTTAATTTATGTGGTGATGTAACCGTAACTAACTCAACTTTTAGTGGCAATGAGGTTACTGCCGGTGAGGGCGGAGCAATTAGGTCATTCTTCTTATTCATCATTTTACCAAACTCTATTTTTAGTGCGAATACTGCCGGTGCTCGGTGGTGCAATCTTTTCTCATAATAACGGCGATGTGACTTTCAATTTTTTAATACAAACGATACTTTTTCTGATTTCATGATGATGATGATAAGAGCAAAAATTTAACACTACCCCGCCTTCCAGATGTAATAGTGTGGAGATCCCTCTGTTAGGTGCTTTGCAAAATAATGGTGGATCAACCATGACTATGTTGCCTGGTACTTAGCCCTGCAATTGATTCTGGGGGAAAATACTTCAGTTATCGGGATTGATTTTGATCAAAGAGGAACAGGCTTTCCACGTATTTTTAATGTAACAGTTGATATGGGGGCTGTTGAAGTTCAGAGTATTGCAGCCAGTGGTGGTGGTGGTGGTGGTGCTAACTGGGATGGGGTTGGGGTTAATTCATTAACTTCGGTGCTCTTGCAAGATCAAAGTGGTTTAGACTGCATTGGCCTGATCATGATATTTTCGGGTGCGCTGGCTTGCTGCTTTGAAAGAGAAGCCTGATTCTGAATTGAAGGCTGGGTGTTGAAGGATGGCGGTGTTAAGTTAACCGCCTTTTTGCCAACAGATAGAGCATTTAGAAAACTGGCTTTGATCTAACTGGGATTAGACTCGCAATGATAGAGCGACGATGCGAGTAATAGAAAGTTAGATCTTGAAACACCGAAAGGTGCTTTTGTAATGGTGCTAGGTGATCCGATTGGGTCAAGTGATGCTCTTAAGGCAAATGGGGTAACTCTCACTACTCTTCTGGAGAAACCTTAGAGTGTCAGAGTGACTAAGCTGACCAACATCTTTTGAGAGATCTAAATAAAAATCTTAGAAATCCAAAAGTTTTATTAAGAGAGTTGATATCAACTCAGGTAATAGACAGTTGCCCATGTGATCAATTCCTGGTAAGAATCCAAGGAGACATCAAAATGAGACTGATCCCAGCAGATAGCTGCTTGACTTGAGTGAGCAATGAAAGTTCATCCTCTTCAATATCGCCCTTAGAAGTGGTACATCTAATTGGGGAAAGATGTTTTCTGCGCCGAGGTTAGTTGGTGACTCAATGATTTTGCCTGATTTAGATGAAAAAGCTGGATTTGACTAAAAGCGCAAGGGTTTTTTACTCATCGTTGGGTTAAAACTAATGATCAAATTGTTGAAGCACTGTTGATAATTTTAATTCTGAAAATAAGATAATTAATTGGTCACCTATAAATTCGCTAAGAGCAGTGTGATTGGTGATGTGGTTTCTGGATTCTAAATTTATCTTTGTGGTGCGTAGAATTATAGAAGTAATTAGCCTTTTAATGAATGTCAAGCAGCGGCAGATTTGTTTCAGAAGCGTGTAATTTGCCTGGCTGGTGGGGTGAGAGGGTGATTTGCTCGTTAGTTGAAGGTTGGAGAGATGTAATTGGCTCTCCCTAGCTCAAGCTTCGTGCGGTGGTGCAGTGGGCTGGCATTGTAAATGCAATTTTGATGATTTAGAAAGTTACCCTCAAAGCTAGATGGGATTTTAATATTTTGAAGATTTCTTAGATGATCCTAAATCTGAGATGGGGCGTCTTTCTGCAAGTTTAGGTTTTCAATGGCAAGCAGATTTTGGTTCGATGAATTACCTATTGCAAGCAGTGCGGTTACTGAGCCAGAAACTGGTGCTTGGCAAAAAAATGCTTCAGAGATTGTTTCAGTGCTGCCTAGTATTCAAACAACTATTGAACGGCTTAATAAATTTATTGCTCAGGTTAAACTGGATTTATGGCCAGAGCTTTTGAAGCAAAGCCTAAAGAAGTGGCTAAAAATCAATCATGGCAAGTGCTGGTAATGCCTTTTTCATCATCTCAAACTTCATCGGTAGTTGAATTACTAAAGCAGGCTGAATTATCGATGGTTATTTCTACTTACAAGTCAGGTCATGTGGATTGTGGCAAGAGCTGGAAGATGAAACTTTAAATACAGAATTACAAACATAAATAGACTTGATGGGTATTGCGGTTGCTGGCAGTCGCTTGGCAATCGGGTCTGAAGATGCCATCTTGACTTTTACTTCTAACGCGGCAGTAGCGAAGAGTGTTGATTCCCCCGGGCCGCGGCGGTGACGCTTATTTGCCCCGAAGCATCATAAAGTGATACTGGAGATATTGCAATTCACGATATGGATACGGCAAAGTGGAGATTTATATTTTATTAATACTGCCTTCATGTCTTCAAACAACATCTTGATTATTCTTTTGAGCCTATTTGGAAGCTTCTAAATGGATTTCTAATCTGGCGCTGAAGATAGGTGTCACCTCAAATGGAGCTATCAATGGTTAATGGTAAGCCTAAATATGTAACAGCCTTTCTCAAACTGATACCCCAAATGGTTGGCGAGAGCATAAAGGCTCAAGTGGCGTGATTGTTGATATTTCTTCAAACAAAATAATTGCCTCAAATCTATCAATGCCCCACTCGCCAAGTGGTATGACACAAATTATGGGTTTTAGAATCTGGTGTGGCAGTTTAGCTTCGGTAGATATTGATTCAGGAAAGCTACCACCATCGCTACTTTGCCGGGCTTCTTCAGAGGGTTGTCGTTCATTGGGTCTTATGTTGGTTGGCTTATCGTAAAGTTCGAGAAACTGTTTTTACAGAATTACCAATCACCCAAAACTGAAGAGAGAAATTGTGTTTGGGTAGTGGATCTAAGAAATGGTGAAATTATAGGATATTTAAAATTTGGAAGGTGTGTACAAGAAATATTTGACGTACAAGTGTTGCTGGCAAATGGCCGGTATTAGTTGATAATGGGCCTGTGACACAAAATGCTTATGTTTTATCTGGAGCAAGGATTAAAACTAGTTAATGGTACTTCTGATAACAGATTAAGTATGAACTAAACCCCTACGAAGGGGTTTTTTAGTTTTAGTTCTTTAAGAGCAACTGGAGTGTTGCCGCAGCCTTCGCAGACGTAGCAAGAGCCGGACATTCTCATCTTGACTCCGCAAGTCATGCAAAGCGGAGCGTCAGCCTTGATGCCTGTCATCTCTTCTAGGACTTCCATTGAGCTTTGCGCTTCTCTGGTTTGAGTCGCTGGGTTGGATGACTGGTAATTCATTGATTGTTGCTGGCTCGATAGTTTCATAACCATTGTTAACCTGTTCGGTTCTTCGCTGGTTGTGAAAATACCTAAAGCTGCTCGCTTTTCGTATGGCAAGTAATCAAGGGCGAGGCGACGGAAGATGTAGTTTACGATGATTGCGCCATGCGGATTATCGCGTCATCAGTGAGACCCGCTGGTTCGAATCTCATGTTGGTGAACTTGGTGACGTATTGCTCTAGCGGTACACCAGGTTGCAAAACCAATTGAGACTGCGATCGAAAGCGTCCATCATTCCAGCCAAGAACCTGCTTGCTCATCTTTAAGAAAGAGTTCGCTCTAGTGCTCCATCTGTATGACTGAGGTTGTCATATAACCTCGGCCTACCTACTGCAAACGATGTGGTTTGCGAGGTGCGGGTCTTAGGTAGACGTTGATTGAGCTGGGGTTGGAAGAGCCACCTTCAGTGGTTACTTGGTCTGCTTGGCTTTAGCATCACTTAGCGGTTGGTCAACTTTGCAGTTGTCGCGGTAGATGGCAAGTGCTTTGACACCCATCTTCCATGCTTCGTAGTAAACCTCTTTCTACTTCATCATCAACAGTTGCCTCTTCTGGCATGTTTTTAATGTTTTTGAGATAGCACCCTGAAAGAAATGGTTGCGCTGCGCCATCATGCGTACGTGACCCATTGGAGAGATTGAGCGAGCGCCCATTGCGCAATCGAACACTGAGTAGTTCTGCTTTAGGCCAGGTGCATCGATTACGCGTCGTTTTCGGCGATGAATTCAACAATTGTGCTTACTTCGGTTTCGGTGTAGCCGAGACGACGTAGGTGTTTGGAATTGTTTGGTTAACAATTTGCATAGAACCTCCACCGACAAGTTTGAACTTAACCAAGCGCAAACTCTGGCTCGATACCGGTGGTGTCGCAATCCATCATGAAACCGATAGTTCCGCCGGCAGTGATTACGCTGGCTTGAGCGTTTCTGTAACCGTTCTTATCGCCAATTTCAATAACTTGGTTCCACATTTTGGTAAAGTTCGTGAATTGGGCGATCGATTTCGCTATCAACTCTAATTACTTCATTAGCGTTAGCGTGCTTGCGCATACGTGCCAGAGTGATCGCCGGTGAGCATAACGTTATAAGCGCCAACAACTCCGGCTAATTCAGCACTTCTCTTATAAGAAGCTCCGGTCATTAGTGAAGTGATTGAGGCAGCTAGCGCACGACCGGCATCTGAGTCATAAGCAAGTCCAAGTGCCATTAAAGCGCACCGAGTGCTTATAACCGATACCAAGTTGACGGAAGTCTCTGGTAATTGCCTCAGTTGGAAAATCTGCAAATGAGATTGAGATTTCCATAGCAGTGATTACAAACTCGACAAGGCCTTAGCAAATGTGTCTGCATCAAAAGTGTCATCATCTTTTAAGAACTTCAAAAGATTAAGCGAAGCTAAGTTGCAAGATGAGTTGTCTAGGTGCATATATTCGCTGCAAGGATTTGAAGCGTTAATGCGACCTATTCCTGGCTTGAAAAATAATCATTGATCAAAGAATATTGGATACCTGATCAGCACAAAGCCCGCAGTTTCTGCTGCCTGACGGAACAATTTTTAGCATTTACGGTCTTAACGGTGCCACCATCATCCGCACGAGCGGTTAAGGAAAATTCAGCACGTTTTCATAAGCCCGTGAATAAAGTCATCTGAAACTCTGATGGAGTTATTAGCGTTTTGGTATTGAACGCTAATGATGTCTTTGCCACCAAGGTCCATGTCAAATCCGGGCATCGCGTAGCGCACGAATTTTTTTCTTCTTCGCGGGCTTTGCTTCGATGAATTTTTCTGATATCTGCGATCGATATCAAGCACAACCATCTGGCAGCCTGCGGTGAGCCACCTGACTTGATAGTTCCAGCAGAAGCATCAGCACACGCATGAATGAAACTGGCCCTGAAGCTGTTCCACCTGAAGAGAGCAATTCTTGACTGCCGCATGCGAGAAAGGCTTACCCCTGCGCCTGATCCACCTTTAAAAGATTACGCCTTCTTCTTTGAACCAGTTCAAAATTGAACCCGGATTGAATCATCCACGCTCAAAATAAAGCAAGCACTTACTTGTTGCGGGGCGCTTGTTCCAACGTTGAACCAAACTGGTGAGTTAAAAGAAAACATTTGATGCATAAGCATGTGAGTGAGTTCCATTCTGAAAATCTCACCATCTTTTTCGGTTGCAAAGTATCCACCGATTAATCCAGCTTCGGTGTATTTGTTTACAACACGATCGATAACTTGCTTAAGTGACCATTCGCGGTTTTCGTGACCGACGGCTCCGCGAAAATATTTTGTCGTAACAATGGTAGAAGCATTAACTGACCAAAAATCTGGAAACTCCACATTTTTTTGCTCAAAGACCACTTCACCGGTCTTCCAGTTATTTTGAACCACATCTCTGCGTTCCCATTTAACTAAGTCATAAGGGTGAGTGCCCTCAGTTGAGAACAGGCGGTTCATAGTTAAACCAGCGGTGCGGTTCTTGCTTGCTTTGATTGGGCTACTTACTGTGTCGGTCATCTATCTTCCTCTTTTTCTTTTGTGTTTTTTATTTTTTAATTTTTAGACTTGCTCTTGGAGCTGCCCCCGTCGCCCTCTTCACCATTAGTGGAGAGAGTGGCGGCGACATCCCCCAAATCTCGTGCGGTTCTTAGCAAAGAAATCTCAGATTCGAAATCTTCTAGAGATTCAAATCCGCGATAAACGCTGGCGAAACGCATGTAAGCAACTTCGTCAAGCTCACGCAGCGGCGCCAAGGTGGCTAAGCCAACTTCATGAGAATCAACTGCAGCTACTCCTGAAGCACGTACCGTCTCTTCTACTTTTTGTGCCAGTAGTGCTAGATCGTCATCAGAGACTGGACGTCCCTGACAAGCCTTGCGTAAACCACTGACAACTTTGGTTCTACTAAATGGCTCCACAACTCCTGATCGCTTAACCACGCTGAGCGTGGCAACCTCTTGGGTAGTGAAACGACGATCACATTCTGGACATTGCCGACGCCGACGAATTGCGGTGCCATCGTCGGTAGTGCGGGAATCGATTACGCGGGAGTCTTGATGGCGGCAAAATGGACAATGCATGGGCCTACCCCTCCTTCGTAAATCGCTGTGGATGACAAGTTTTTCTTGCCTGTGGATAACTAGCTTTTGGCCTGTATCCGACTAGTGTTTTGCCTGTGGAAAACCTGGGGTTAACCCCAACTTGTGGGGTTTTCCAACATTTCAACCACTAGATGTTGTGGAACTCTAGTGTACGAGAGCCTCCAGTGCAAACACCAAACCACTACATTTTGTGTTGCGCGTGTTGCGCAAGTGGCAGATGTTGCGTTTTCGCAGGTCAACCGACCGAAATCAAAGTAAATCGTACCTTTAAATAAATCGCGGTCATTTGAAATTCGGCGTGTCGGACGATTCCCCACCTCAGGTCAGTTGGAGCGAATTCGTTTGTGCAGTACCGTGATTTAAGTAAATTTACTTAATATTTTTATTTTTGATTAATTAATTAAATACTGGAAGGTGGCTTTGAATTGGCTATTAAATTCTCGAAGTTGCTTTCGAAAGTTACCGGACTATTTAAAAAATCTCGGCCCAGTTTAAATCACTACAAACACAAAGAATTCTCAAATCAACTTTTTCTCTCACCCAACAGGCTGAGCATTTCAGTTTGTGTTTTAACAAAGGATTGCGCTGCAACTATTGATCAAACGCTTTCAGTGTTGGATGAGTGTTTAGCTAATGGCTACATCGATCAAGTTGTGGTGGTTGATGCTAACAGCCCAGATGGTACAGCCACAATTGTCAAAAAACACGAGGCAACATTAGTGCAACAAGACGAATTGATGCCCGAACTCGGTCCGGCATTAGGTAAGGGCGATGCCATGTGGCGAGCACAGAGTGTTCTTAGTGGTGAAATTATTGTTTACCAAGATGGCGATTTAACGGATTATGCGATGCGCCACGTACTAGGGGTAGTGGGCCCATTACTAAAATATCCAAATATTGCTTTTACTAAAGGAACTTATCGCAGACACTTGCGTAGCAAAGGTACCTTGGTTAAAGATGGTGGCGGAAGAGTTTCAACTCTCACTGCGAGACCCTTATTAAAAGCCTTCTACCCAGACCTACATGACTTTCGCCAGCCGCTGAGCGGTGAGGCAGCAATTCGAAAAAGCTTGTTAGAGCAACTTCCCATTGTTACAGGTTACGGAATTGAAATTGGAATGTTGATAGACGTTTATCAAAAGGTAGGAATTTCGGCAATGGCCGAAGTCGATTTGAGCGAACGCCATAACAACCATCAGTCGCTACAAGCCCTAGAGGGGATGGCAGAAGTGGTCACCCAAACGGTTTTGTCTCGACTTTTTAAAGAGGGCCGCTACCAAGAGCCAGTTGAGCCACCCTTGGAAAGACCACCGTTCAAGCCCAAGAGTGAGTAAATTAATAACCGTGGATATTAAAAAAGTTCGCCGTTCTTGGTACCTCTATGACTGGGCTAATTCAGCCTTCTCAACCACCGTAGTAACGGTCTTTCTAGGACCACACTTAACAGCTATTGCCGATGCTGCTGCTGACGAAAGTGGTTTCATTAATTTCTTCGGCTTCAATATTCGCGGTGGCTCACTTTACCCTTATGCGATTTCAATTTCAGTAATTTTACAAGTCCTAATTTTGCCGGTGATAGGTGCAATCGCTGATCGGATTCAAAAAAGAAATTTACTGCTAGGAATTTTTGCTTATATTGGATCCATCTCAACTATGTTGCTTTATTTTGTAGGTGAAGGTGAGTTTACTTTAGGTGCGATTTTATTTATCATAGCCAATTTAAGTTTTGGTTCATCCATAGTTGTTTACAACTCCTACTTACCTGACATTGCAACACCCGATGAACGTGATGCCATCTCGAGTCGAGGATGGGCGATGGGCTATGCCGGTGGTGGTCTGCTACTAATCGCTAATTTGGCTTTATTTTTGTCTCACGAAAGCTTCTCGATCACAGCCACAGAAGCTGTGCGAATCAGTTTATTTTCAGCCGGATTTTGGTGGGCGATATTTGCTGCGATCACCATTCGGGGAATGAGGCCCCTAAATAGACCAACTGGATATGTCGGCAAAGATGCAGTGGTTGTTGGGTTTAAAGAATTAAATCAAACTTACAAAGATATTAAAAAGTATCCAGAAACATTTAAGTTCTTGATCGCTTATTTGCTTTATAACGATGGTATTCAAACCGTAATTGCCCTTAGTGGC
>JAGYJD010000026.1 GCA_018402365.1 Candidatus Nanopelagicales bacterium
CAACCACAGCGTTTGTTCTAACCTGCTTAGTAATTAACTCAACTCCAAATTGGTCTGTTATGGCCGCTGCATCGTCTAGCGTTAAAGTGTCTGTCACAGTGGCCGTGATAGTTAAATTAGTTGCTCCCAAACCTTGAAATTGTGATTCAATTCCCCTGGTGGCACCTTGAGCAATGGAAACTAAAGAAATCAAAGCCATAGTGCCAATTATGATTCCCAAAGTTGTTAAAGCCGAACGAGTCTTGGTAGCTCTGATTCGACTAAAGGCTAGTTTTGCCGCGATCAAAATCATACTTTTTGCCCTGATTTATCGTCTGTCACGATTCTTCCATCTCGTAAGGTAATCCGTCGGTGAGCACGGTTTGCCACCTCGCTCTCATGGGTGATCAAAATTATGGTCTTTCCTTCCTGATGCAACTTTTGTAACAAGTTCATGACTTGTTCGCCTGATTGCGAATCTAGGGCGCCAGTCGGCTCGTCTGCCAAAATTATGGTCGGTTCGGTAACTAAGGCTCTAGCAATTGCCACTCTTTGTTGTTGACCGCCAGAAAGTTGAGTTGGTTCATGATCAGAGCGATCTGCTAGCCCCAATTTACCTAACATTACTAATGATTTCTCTCTAGCTTCGCGACTGCTTAAACCCCGGTATAGCAAAGGTGTCGCCACATTATCTACTGCGGTAGTTTTTGCAAGTAAGAAAAATTGTTGAAAAACAAATCCAATTGCGTAGTTTCTTAGTTGGGTTAAGTTAACGTCATTTAATTTGTCTACGTCTTGACCAGCAATTTTTACAACACCGATTGAGGGCTTGTCTAAACAACCAATCAAATTCATCATGGTTGACTTGCCAGAACCTGACGGTCCAACGATCGCCACAAATTCATTCTCTTCGATAGTCAAATTGACATTATCTAGAGCTTTAACTTCGCTATCTCCGGCTCCATATATCTTGGAGACATTTTGAATTTCTACTACAGCATTCATGATAAATAGTTAATCTGTAGTTTCGTTTTCATCAGCCTCATTGCCACCTTCACCAAAAGGTCCAGTTGGCTGGGTGGGCAAAACTTCTTGTGGTGCTCTATTGCCGATAATAATTTCTTCGTTCAAGTCAATTCCGCTGATAATTTCAACTAATTGATCGCCAATCACGCCAACTGTTACTTTGCGAATAACTGCTTCGCCATTTAGGCCTAAAACCTCAACCACGTTTTCACCGGCTTCTTGCTTCAGTGCTTGAACTGGAACGGCTAATTGCGCATTTGTTGATTCCAAAATTATGTTTGCTCGTACGCTTGAACCAATTCTTAAGCTTTCGCTATCACCTTCAGGTTCTAAATAAACCTTGAATTTAGCTACGGCTGAAGTGTCAATTATTGCTTTCGCCGAAATCAAAATCACTTTCGCTGAGAAGTCGGTTGTTTGATCGTTAGTCGAAAAGGTCGCAGTTTTGCCGATGGTCACTTGCCCGATATCAAATTCACTCACTTCAACCGCTGCTAATACCGGCCCAACTCCCAATTCGATTATGGATCCAGCCACTAAAGCATTAGGTGCGGTATAAATGTCGCGAACGTAACCTGCTGCTTTTGCCGTAATTGTTTTTTTGGATCCGTCAAAATTTCTAAGTACTGCGATTGGTGCCCCAAGTTCAAGATAACTTCCCACTGAAACATTTAGGCTCTCTACTGTCCAATTATCTGCGTTGCTTGTCACGCTAGGTGTGCTCGTCACCGCTACGCCATTCTTGCTGACCAAGGCAGCTTCATTATCGACATTTACACTGAATTCAAACTCGTATAAAAACCTCGCGTTGGTGTATCTGACGTCGTCATCACCATCAATTGGAAACTCAACAGTGGCTGTCATTCCTGGCTTAATTCCCTCAGGAAAAACCCCTGGGGCAACCTGCATCAACACCCGATATGTAGCGGTTGAAGTCGAAGTTGAGTCTGCGGTTGGAGAAACGAAAACAACACTTCCGTAGGTGGTTTGATCTGAACTATTAACCGCAATTGCCACCGGCTGATTAGGGATGAAGTTATTCAATTGGCTTTCGGTAACTGAAACTGACACCAAAATACGTCCCGCGCCGATTGTTGCCAGCGTTCCCGTCACACTCAGTCCTTCAAAAGTGTTAAGTGAAAGCACTTGACCTTTTCTAGGGGCAGTTATATTTCTCAAAGAGCCATCAAAATTTCTCAAACTTAAAATAGTTTGACCCTTAGCAACTTGTGAGCCTTCGGCACGTGAAATCTTGGCAGTAATCCAGTCATCTTTGGGATTGACTGGTACTCCGGCACTAGCAGTGGCAACACCGGCAATTTGTTTAAGTAATAATTCGCCTGAGGTATCTACCTGGTAGGTGTATTGATCAACAATTGTTCCTGTGGTTGATACAGAATTAATGATTTCAGCGCTAACCACTGGTGCTGTTAAAAATTGAGCTACCGGGTTGGCGTCTCTTCCGCTCCACCAAAATCCGATTCCAGCTAGTACTGCGATTGCCACTGCGATTGAGATTATTTGGCGTCTACGTTTCATTACTCTTCACCTCATTCACAGAAAGTCTTAACGTACCAGTAGGCAAACTTGTGGGCAGAATGGAGAATTTTCTGTGGATAAGTTTAAGTACAAATTGAGATTTGAATCCCTAAAAAGCTACCCTCAACCAGTTTGGAATCTAAAAACCGCACTAGTGCTTGAATTGCCACCGCCACATCCATTGAACACCGGCGGATTGATTACGGCTTCAGTGCCCGCAACAACTGTTGGCCAAGAGGCAAGTTGAGTCTCAAAGAAAGCTACCTGGTCCATATACAAGCAACCTGTAATCGTTGCCCCTAAATCTAAATATCTACCATCTGGGCCACCATAATTGCCACCGGCAAAGGACCAAGACTTTAAGTTGGTAGAAATATTTTTTACTCGCAATTGAGCAGTAGCTTTCATGCTGGGTTCTTTATAAATATAGCCACCGTCAACTTGAAAACCATCTTTAGAAATGTTGCTTGTTATAGGCAAGATTCGATTGTTTAAAGTTAATCTATTTTTATTGGCAAGAGTTCCTACTGTCCAACTTCTTAGTTTTCCATTTTTATTAAATTTAAAATTTGAATGAAAACCATCAAAAGCGTCAGCTGGTCCATCAAAACGAACTCCTCGTTTTGTAGCGGTGTACTTACCCCTTGGCTCTGGCGTGGGAGTAATTCCAGTTGGCATTCCCACATTGTTAATGCCTCTGAAGTAGCGGACAGTTGAGTAATGATTTTCTACCATTTCTACATAAAAGTAAGCAGGTGTTCCTTTGGCTAAATATTTGCGCTTTGCTGCTGAGATGCGATCTGGGTTGCTAGAAGCAAGGGCTTTGAATAAGTCATTTACGGTTTTGTTCTGACTAGTCGAAAGTCCATCAATCGGTGCAGCTTGCGCTGCCGAGATGGAGTTAAAGGAAAGCAAAAAAACTACCGTTGAAACAAGCGAAATAAACCTAACTTTGCCCATCACTGATGCAACTTTCTTTAGAGGTGCTCTTAGTCTAAACCCTAGGATGGGTCAATTGTCAATTAGTAGCTCTGTCACTTTTCGCCCATCTTTTATGGCCCTTTTTTCAAATCTACTCACCGGTCGCCAATGAGGTCGGGGGTGAATTTTCGCTTGCAGCACTTCTTGAATACTCTCCGCGTATTCCTGCCAGTCGGTGGCAATCAAAATCTGAGCTGAAGCGAGTAGTTTTGATTTAAAAATTATTAGATTATCCTCGTTTAAAATTCTTCTTTTGTGGTGACGTTGCTTAGGCCAAGGGTCAGGAAAAAACACATGGAGCGCGATGAGCTTATTGTCTGGGATCTGCTCCTTAAATATCTTTAAGGCATCACCAATCACTACCCGCAAATTTTTAACCTGTTGTAGCTCGGCATCGTGCATCAATTGTGCGATTCCAGGTGTATAGACATCAATGGCTATAACTATTCGATTAGGGAATTGCTTAGCGTAAGCCAATGCTGCGGTGCCATCACCACTACCAATTTCGACAACTACTTCTTTAAAATCAAATAGCCCGTCAAAATCCCAAACGCCATCTGGCATCTGGTATCTGGGGAGTAAATCTTGCATTGCTCGTTTTTGAGTCAAAGATAATCGTCCATGGCGACCCGAGAAGGTCCTAATATGCGGGATGGTTTGCATTAGAGGATAATTCTACTCGTGAATACAGAATCAAAAATTGCCAAAACAGCCGAACCCATCCATGAGTTGCTTGCTAATCGCTGGAGCCCGAGATCTTTACAGCCAGAGCATTTAATTACTAAGTCAGAGATAATTAGTTTGCTAGAAGCAGCCCGGTGGGCTCCCTCTTCAATGAATAAGCAGCCTTGGAGATTTCTAGTTGCCTTTCGGGGAGATGAAAATTTCAATCTTTTGCAGCAAACCCTAAAAGACACAAATTCAATTTGGGCCCCAAATGCTTCAACCTTTATTTTGGTTTTAGCCGACCAAAACCCGTTAACTTCTCAAGTGGCGTTTGACTTAGGTTTGGCAACCAGCGCACTTACTTTGCAAGCTTCCGCCATACATTTATATACCCATCAAATGGCTGGTTTTGATAAAAAATTGGCGCAAGAATTGCTCAACCTTCCTGAAACTTTAACCCCAGTAGTAGTTATTGCAGTAGGCCTCCTTGCAGATCCCGGGCTGTTGAGTGATGAATTAAAAGAAAGAGAGCTCAAGCCTAGATCTCGAAAAGAATTATCTGAACTCGTTGTGAATTGGGACCAATTCACTGCCTAAAAGTTCTTTTAGTAAATGTAATGAGTATTACGTTTTAATAACTTAGCCAAACGTGTTATTCGCTTAATTAATAGATGACTCTAATTTTCACCATAAAATATCTGCTCCATTACGCTCCTGGCTCTTCGCGTAGTACGTCGATAATCCTCCATTAACTCTGCGTACGAATCCTCCCCTAAAACAAAAGTTAAGGCCCGCAAATCTCCAACTTGGGTAGGAATCTGATCGGTCGGTTTATTTTTGGCTAACATCAATCCATTTCTAATTTTTGTCGCACGCTGCCATGCCTTAGTTAAAATCTCAAATTCACTTTCAGTCAGTAGTTTTTCATTTTTGGCTGCTGCTAAAGCCGTTAGTGTCGAAGTAGTCCTAAGGCTGGTTAGCTCGTGGCCATGGCGCATTTGCAACAATTGCACCGTCCACTCAACATCACTTAATCCACCGCGGCCTAGTTTTAAATTAAGCGTTGGGTCAGCCCCTCTTGGTAGGCGCTCTGACTCCATTCGAGCCTTCAACTTACGCATTTCGACTAAGGCTTCGTTCTTTAATCCATTTTTAGGATAGCGAATTGCGTTAATCCGTTCTATAAATTTGTTAGCGATTTCTTTGTTTCCCGCAATTGGCATCGCTCTCAGTAAGGCTTGCGCTTCCCAAGGAGATGACCATGTTTGGTAATAAGCCAAATAAGAGTCAAGTGTTCTAACCAAAGGTCCGTTTTTTCCTTCTGGCCTTAAATCTGCATCGACCTCTAATGCTGGATCTACCGAAGGGGCCATTAGTAAATTTCTTAGTTGGTTTGCAACCTCTAAAGCGCACCGCTCAGCGTCAATCGTCTCTGCACCTGGCTTTGGTTCGTGTATAAATAACACATCCGCATCACTGCCATAACCCAACTCCAAGCCACCAAATCTTCCCATCGCGATTAAGCACAGGTCCGTACTCAGAGAAGAATTTCGATCTTGCTCTACTTGCAGCATTGCGGCTTTCAAGGCGATCTCAATAGTGGTTTGGGTAACTAAAGACAAATACGAACCAACAGCTTCCACCGGCAGTAATCCAACCAAGTCACCAGTTGCGCAACGAAGTAGTTCTCGCCTGCGCAAGGCTCGCGCTGCTAGGGCAACTTCTTTAGGATTCTTGTAACGATTAAAGATTGAATTTTGTTCGCTCTGAAATTGTGCTGCGGAACGTGGCTGCAACTCTTGGTCATCGGCAAACATTCCAATTGAATCTGGTGCTTTTAATAATAAATCTGTGGCATAGCGACTCGCCCCCAAGATGTGACTGAGCCGTTCAGCTGCACTTGATTCGTCTCGCAAGAGCCGCAAATACCAAGGGGTACTACCCAACTGATCGCTAATTTGTCTAAAAGCTAAAAGTGCTACATCAGGCTCAGGAGCACGTGCAAACCAATCTAAAAGTATTGGAAGTAAAGTTTTTTGAATTTGCGCTCGTCTTGAGACCCCACTCGTCAATGCTTGCAAGTGTCTCAGCGCTGATGCAGGATCTAAATAGCCCAGCGCTTCAAGTCGCGTTCCAGCTGCTGCCGGAGTGAGTCGAGCGCTAGCTGCATCTAATTTTACAACAGAATTAAGAAGTGGCCTATAAAATAATTTTTCATGAATTTAAAATTAAAAATATAAAAACGAACTTCTCTTTGGTTTTTCCATAATTTTTCTAATTCATTTTCACTATCAATAAATAAATTTAGACTTCTTCCTAATGCCTTTAGCTCACTTGATTTTTCAGGTAAAATATGAGTTCGCTTTAATTGTTGTAGTTGAATTCGATGTTCTAAGGTTCTTAAAAATTCATAAGAGTGACTAAAAGTTGCCGCATCATCTCTACCTACATATCCGTATGTTGCAAGTTGAGCTAAAGCTTCCAGCGTATTTGCGCTACGAACCATTACGTCGCTTCGTCCATGAACCAACTGCAGTAGTTGCACGGCAAACTCCACATCGCGCAAGCCGCCGCTAGAGAGTTTTAATTCTCTCTCTCCAACTTTCACGTCGATGTTTTGCTCAACTCGTCTTCGCATTTTTTGAACATCTGCGACAAAGTTCTCACGTTCTGCCGCCTTCCAGACAAAAGGCATAATCTCGTCTAAGTATTTGTGGCTGAGTGCTTCATCCCCCGCCATATGGCGAGCTTTTAGTAATGCTTGAAATTCCCACGTCTCAGCCCATTGTTGGTAATAGGCCCGATGTTGATCAACAGTTCTTACCAAAGGCCCAGCTTTCCCCTCTGGACGCAAGGCTGCATCAAGTTGCCAAATTTCACCAGCTTGATCCACACTAGAAATGAAATTTATTAACTCTTCAGCAATTTGAGTTGCCACCTCTAGCGCGATTATTTCGTCTTGGTCTTCTTTTGCGGCGGCTACAAAAATTACATCCACGTCAGAAACGTAATTAAGTTCTTTACCGCCAGCCTTTCCCATAGCGATAATAGAGAAATCAACTTGCGCTGAGCCAGAAACTTTTTGCTTTACTATGGCAAAAGCAGTTTCAACCACTACATCTGCCAGTAACGAGAGTTCTTCTGCTACCTGAGTAAAGCTCCAAGCGGTAGCCAAATCTTTTGCAGCTATCGCGATTAAAGCTTTTTTATTTGCTTTTACTAATTCATCGCGAGATTTAACGTTTACGAATAGCTCTGTCAAGCCTTTTTCTTTAATGCTTTTATCTTGAGAGTATGACTGAAGTAATACCTCAACGTCTTGCGGGTGCTTAATTAAATGCTCGGCTAATCCAGTGCTAGCACCTATTACCACAAAAAGTCTTTTTCTAAATTCTGGCTCGATAAAATGTTTTTTTAATTCTTTATTATTTGTTTCTAGTAAACGCACTAAGTGTAAAAGTGCCTTATCTGGATCGGCTACGAGTGCGAGCTCGTCAATAATCGAATCAGGTAGGGCAAGATTTATCGAATCAAGTAATTCACTCGCCCGCTTGGCATCCTGAAAGCCGGCTCTCGCTAACTGGCCAGAAGTGATAGTTAATTCTTCACTCATTATTACTGACGGTACGTCTTAACCACTTCGGCAAATGCTTTACCTAAGCCGCTCCAATTTTCTTTCATAGCTTCACCATACTGTTGATAATCGTGCATTACCTCTTGATTTGTAATGCTCACACCCTTACGGGCCGGATCAAGCGAATTCAACCAATCCGCCATGATTTCTTTATCAGTCTCTGGGTGAAATTGCACTCCCCACACATTTGCACCAATTCGAAAAGCTTGAACTCGACAATCATCACTACTTGCTAATAACGTTGCATCTTCTGGAAGCTCTACAATCGCATCTTGGTGATACTGCGGAACTAATACTGGAATTCCAACATTTGAAACTTTTGAAAGAAGTTCATCATCCTGCGCCTCTTCTAATAAAGAAATAGAGCAAACTCCGATTTCTGCAATGTCTGATCTTTCAACTCTTCCACCAGTAGCGTCAGCTAAAAGCTGTCCACCTAAGCAAACGCCCAAGGTAGGGACTTGTTTTTGTGCAGCAATTCGTAAAAGCACTTTTGCCTCAACCAGCCAAGGGCACTCTGCCTCATCGTGCACACCCATGGCGCCACCTAAGACAACAAGGCCGCTGTAACCTTTTAAATTTTCAGGTAATTTTTGGCCTAAATAGGGTTTGACTACTTCAACCGCCACCTCAGCGTCGGCTAACCACTCACCTAGGTATCCCAAGGGAGCGTCATCTTCGTGTTGGATCACCAACGCAACAGGTTTAGTGCTCACAAGACCGGAAGATACCGCTCTCTTTCCCATTGAGTGACTTGACGTCGATACTCGGCCCATTCCGCCCGCTTGTTTCTTAAGAAGAAGTCGAAAACATGCTCCCCTAGCGTTTCAGCTACCAGCTCACTTTTTTCCATTGCCATGATTGCCTGATCTAAACTTTGTGGCAACAAATTTATCCCTAAAGCGCGTCGTTCAGCGTCAGTCAAACTCCAAACATCATCTTCGGCACCTTCTGGAAGCTGGTAGTTCTCTTCGATTCCTTTTAATCCAGCCGCTAATAAAACTGCATAAGCCAAATAAGGATTAGCAGCGCTGTCGAGAGCTCTATATTCAATTCGAGTGGACTGACCCTTTTCAGGTTTGTACATCGGAATTCGCACTAAAGCCGAACGATTGTTATGACCCCAGCAAATGTATGCCGGTGCCTCACCACCGCCGGTCAGTCTCTTGTAGGAATTAACATATTGATTTGTAATTGCAGTAAATTCTGGAGCGTGTTTCAAAATTCCTGCGATAAAAGACCGGCCCACTTTAGATAGTTGGTACTGCGCGCCCGCCTCGTAAAAAGCATTTCGATCACCTTCAAATAATGAGAGGTGCGTATGCATTCCCGATCCTGGGTGATCTCTAAGTGGCTTAGGCATGAAAGAAGCTCTCACCCCTTCTTGTAAGGCAACTTCTTTTACTACCAACTTAAAAGTCATAATGTTGTCAGCAGTGCTAAGAGCGTCGGCGTATCGCAAGTCAATTTCTTGTTGACCCGGACCATCTTCATGATGAGAGAACTCAACACTGATTCCCATCGATTCCAGCATCGTGATTGCGTTTCTTCTAAAGTCATATCCGGGACCAGAAGCTGACTGATCAAAGTATCCAACATGATCAACTGGCTCAGGCTCACCTACATCTTCGGTTCTACCTCTAAAAAGATAGAACTCAATTTCAGGGTGGGTATAAAAAGTAAATCCCATGTCCGCCGCTTTTGCCAAAGTACGCTTTAAAACCCATCGTGGATCTGCATAGGAGGGAGTTCCATCCGGCATTTGAATGTCACAAAACATTCTTGCCACACCTGGTCCTTCACTTCGCCACGGCAAAATTTGAAAGGTTGTTGGATCTGGTTTCGCCAACATGTCTGACTCGTAGACCCGAGCAAAACCTTGGATGGCTGAGCCATCAAAGCCGATCCCCTCAGAGAAGGCGGCTTCTAATTCGGCTGGTGCTACGGCCACTGATTTCAATGAACCGATCACATCGGTAAACCAAAGACGCACGAATCTAATGTCACGCTCTTCTAGGGTTCTTAATACAAATTCTGACTGTTTATCCATGCCTGAAAGTCTGCCTCCTCATTGTTTCTGGATTGTTACAAGAGAGCCCCTACGCTTACCTCATGGCAAAAATCGCACTAGCCCAAATTAATCCCACAGTCGGAGCTTTAGCTGCAAATGCTGACCTGGTTGTTAAATGGACTAAGACTGCTCAGCAAGCTGGCGCAGAATTGGTGATTTTTGGTGAAATGGCCCTTACTGGGTATCCGATTGAAGATCTGGCCTTGCGGCCTAGTTTTCAGAAGGCAACTCAAACTGCACTATTAAATACAGCCAAACGGCTAGCAGAAGAAGGCTTGGGCGAAATTCAGGTTATCTTGGGCTTTTTGGATTCAAATCCAACAGCGCAAGTGTTGGGAAAGCCGGCTGGAAACCCTCAAAATTCTGCCGCCATCTTGCAGGGTGGAAAAGTACTCAAAACCTATGCAAAGCACCACTTGCCAAATTACGGAGTCTTTGACGAATTTAGATACTTTCTCAAAGGCACCAAGCCTTGCTCGCATGAATTTGCGGGACTTACTTACTCGTTAGCAATTTGTGAGGACATCTGGCAAGACGGGGATTTACAGATAGAACCCCAGACCGATTTGCTGATTGTAATAAACGGATCCCCCTTTGAAGAAGCTAAAGACGATCAACGCCTGGCCTTGGTTCAAAAGCGCGCAAAAGAATTTAGTTGCGCTGTCGCTTACGTAAATCTGGTGGGTGGGCAGGACGAACTAGTTTTTGACGGTGACTCCTTTGTAGTTAATGCAAAAGGTGAAGTAATCGCGCGCGCTAATCAATTTCAAGAAGAGCTGCTGATAATAGATACTGAGTTCACTCCTCAAAAAATCCCCCAGCCCTTAGTGCCGCTTGAAGAAATTTATCAAGCATTGGTTTTAGGACTTAAAGATTATGTAATCAAAAATCAAATGCCCTCTGTGCTGCTGGGAGTCTCGGGTGGAATCGACTCAGCGTTAACTGCAGCAATCGCTTACGATGCCCTCGGTTCAGAGCGAGTATTTGCAGTTGCCATGCCAAGTGAATATTCATCCGACCACTCCCTTGTCGATGCTCAAGCACTCGCTAAAAATTTAAATATCAATTTTCGAACAATTTCGATTCAGCCCATGGTCGAGTCATTTCGAAGCAGCATTTCGCTAAGTGGTTTGGCTGATGAAAACCTGCAGGCCAGATGCAGAGGAGTTACCCTGATGGCGCTTAGTAATCAAGAAGGTCACCTTGTCCTAGCAACTGGAAACAAAAGCGAGATCGCTAGTGGCTACTCCACCTTGTACGGGGATGCAGTGGGTGGCTTCGCCCCTATAAAAGATGTCCCTAAAACTTTGGTTTGGGAGCTTGCCCGATGGAGAAATCTCAAGTCTCAAAAAGAATTAATCCCACTATCAAGCATTGAAAAACCTCCGAGTGCTGAATTGCGGCCAGACCAACTCGACTCTGATTCCCTGCCTGATTATGCAGTGCTCGATCAGATCATCGATGCCTACGTGAAAAGAGACCAATCAAAGCTAGCTCTAGCTTCAGTTAGCGATAGCGCATTAGTCGCCAAAATAACTTCTATGATTGACGCAGCTGAATACAAGAGACGTCAATACCCTCCTGGCACAAAAATTTCTGCTCGTGCTTTTGGGAGAGATCGCAGATTGCCCATAACCAGCCGCTGGCGGGAAACCCCCGGCACGGTGTCAGAATAGGGGTTCACCCAAATATCAGGGGACCCAAATTTGGGCCTCGAGATCGAGAGGGAAGCATGGCGAGGATTTCTGTAACAGATCTAGCCCAACTTAAAAAAGAAAAAATTCCCTGGGTAATGCTGACTTGCTATGACGCCACCATGGCCCGAATTTTTGATGAAGCCGAGATCTCGGCTTTACTGGTGGGTGATTCTGCCGCCACTGTGATCTATGGATATTCCGACACGGTTCCAATTACCGTTGAAGAACTTTTGCCCTTAGTCGCTGCAGTTGCTCGTGGCAGCAAAAATGCGCTGGTGGTGGCTGACCTACCTTTTGGCTCTTATCAAACTTCAAGCGAACAAGCATTAGAAACTGCTACAAAATTTATTAAGAGTGGAGCGAACGCAGTAAAACTTGAGGGCGGACAAAGAGTCAGTAAACAAGTTGAGACTTTAGTCGAAGCCGGCATCGCAGTGATGGGTCATATTGGATTAACCCCACAATCAATCAACGCCATAGGTGGCTACAGAGTTCAAGGACGAGGTGAAGAACGTGAGCGAATTCTTCAAGATGCCAAAGCACTAGAGGCGGCTGGCGCCTTTGCGGTAGTGCTAGAGGTCATGCCTGAAATGCTAGCTAGTGAAATCACTCAGCTCCTGTCGATTCCCACAATCGGTATCGGAGCTGGCCCCAATACCGACGCTCAAGTCTTGGTGTGGCAGGACTTGCTCGGATTAACCCCAGAACCAGCTCCGAAATTTGTGAAACGGTACGCCAATCTTGCAGAAGAAATTTCGCAAGCTGTCAAAAAATTTCGATTTGACGTAAGAAATAAAAATTATCCGGATCAGTCCCATTGGTACCAATAACCCGAAAAATTAACTAAAAAAACCCCTATATATAGGATAAAAAATCACCTAAAATTGACATTAAAATCTTAAAAA
>JAGYJD010000027.1 GCA_018402365.1 Candidatus Nanopelagicales bacterium
TCCCGCGCCAAATACTAAAGAGCTCCCGGTAATAAACGGAAGAAATAATCCCAATAAGAATGCAGTACCGGCAAACACCAAAACCCAGACCGCTAGATAGAACAAAAAGGGCCCCAGTGTGTTGAACCAGCTGGTTAATTCATCTTCTAAAACCGCTTTTGGCAAAAAGATCAAATGCATCACTTATGAATTCTACCTAGAAGGTGTAAACTGGACACTATGAGAAATCGCACAAAGGCCCTGGTGGCTATAGCCGCATTAATTCTTTCTTCACTAACTTTGACAGCTCCAGTGCAGGCGGCTGAGCTTTCTAGTAGTCAAAAAGCCACCGTGACAGCAGTCTTTAAAGCGCTCGCGTCGAGTAATCCCAACACCATAAAAAAGGCTAAGCGCTACTTAGTGACGGATTCACCTGCCTATTTAGCAGTCGACATGATCCAAAATTATTACAGCACTGAGCGCTATTTTCGCTCTGTTGCTAGCAACACTGCACTTCCACTTGGAGGATCGGTAGCAAATGCTGCACGCGGTACCTACAAAGTTGCTAAATCTTCAGTGACGCTTACCACCGCAGCACCAGGCTTTAGCGGAACTCACTTAAATTTTAAATTTAAAAACGGAAAAATTTCTACCTGGAGTTTGAAAAACGGCACGGCAAGTGCTGTCAAACTAAGAAACAATCTTCACGAATTAGACACGTACACTTTTCGCTTTGCTAATAATCTAAAGGCGGTCTATTGGGGTCGAGGAGTTCAAGTTGATCAGGGCACGGTCCTGGTAGATGCCCTTGGCAACAAACACTTTCAGTTGAGTCTTAAGAATGTTGCATCCGGCCCTAAATCATTTTCAGCTACAGCCGGCGCTTATCAAGCACCGAACAGAACACTTCACACCGCTAGTGCCTCACCGGTAGGTTGCTTTGGAGCCGGGCAAACCGTATATTTCAACGCGACAGTTGGAGCAGATGCGGTATTAGTCGCAGGAGCGCTCGGGGTGCTCGAGGTTCCAATTTCTAATGGTTGTGCTGCCAATGATTCCAGTCGAATTGCGGTTTCTGTTAGCTTCTAAAAGCAACAAATCATTTGTGAAATACGTTACAAATGGGGCGTGTGTTACCAAGAGTGAATAAAACCCCATTATTTATTGGACTTTTAACGCGAGGGGGCTGGGTGAGCTTTTGCGTAGCGGGGTATGGTCGAAAGGTGAAAAAGCAAATCTCTAGGTTTCTTCGTGCTGGTGTTGTTGCGGTAATAGTTTCTTTAATTGCTTCAACTGCTCAAGCTGCACCAAGTTATCCAGGTGAATCTCAACTTTCAGCAGGCCAAGTAAACAACCACGTTAAGCAAATGCAACAGGCGATGATCAAGCTTGGTTACTCAATTCCATCTGCCACCGGACGCTACGGCCCGGCCACAATTGCCGCCGTTCAGGATTTTTATGCAAGACGCAATCAAGTTGTTGACGGAAGAAGTTTGGGCCCCGCTGGCTGGGATCTTTTACACCGGCAAAGCGGCTAACGCTTCAGAACGTAGAGCATCTTCAGAACCTGGCGCTTCAGTTGGCGGCACTTCCTCACGTGCCAAAGCTGGCAAACAACCTTCGGGAGTTTCAACTAAGGCTTTGCCTTACCGAATGCCAGTAGTTGGTGAAATCTCTGCTACTTATATGCAACGCGGTAGAAGATGCAGGCGGACGCCATACTGGGATTGATATCCAGTTCTCCGCGCGGTACCAAGATCTGTTCAGTCTTACTTCGGCGAGGTAACTACTGGTTATGCCAGAGGATACGGGCCGCTTAGTGACAATCAAACATGCTGATGTAATCTGGAAGCAACTTATGCACATATGACAAAAATAATTTCTAAAAAAGGACAAAATGTCGAGCAAGGTGAAGTGATTGGGTTAGTTGGCTCTACCGGAAACTCCAGCGGAAACCATGTTCATTTTGAAGTAAGAGACAATAATGAGAAACTCTTAGACCCTGTTTCTTGGTTAAAGGCAAACGCTAAAAAGTAAAAACCTAGCGCCAAAAAGACTAAAAGTATCTCTCGACGCTAGGCGAATTTAATTATCGAGAGAATAACCTTCCAAAAAAAGACTCGTTCGAATTTTGTTTGCGGTTTTGCATTGCCTCTTCGTGGCAAGTGCAGCGCTTCTCTTTGGGAACTCCGGCAAAAACTTCATCAAGGTGTTGGCCACAGCCTGAATAAGTGACCTTGTTGCAACTTCTGCACATTACGCGTGAACACATACTTAAGTGCTTCCCTTTCTACTCTTAAGGGGATACCAGCGGAAAGCCCGCTTGCACCCAATCAATTGCTCCACCAGTCATGTTGTAAAGACTGGTAAACCCTAGTTTTTCCATTTCTGCGGTAGCAACTGTTGAACGATTGCCACTGCGGCAATAAACCGCATAAGTCTGGGTTTTATCGAGCTTTGCAACCTCAGAAACAAAGTTGGCATTCGCTACATCGATATTTAGGCTGCCGGCAATATAGCCTTGGGCAAATTCTTCAGGGGTTCTAACATCAATAATTACGATTGCAGGGTCTTCAATTACCTTGGCAAACCCTTGAACATTAACATCTTCGGTGACCGAGGTTCCTCCACTACAGCCGGTGAGAGCAATTGCAGTCAGAATTAAAGCAGCAAATAATTTTTTCACAGTTTCCCCTAGGCCAGAGTTAAAAATAGTTTTTGTAGATGAGTTGAAACTTCGTCAGCATTTTTGCCTTTTGCGGTTAAACATTCCTTCATGCTGGAGGTAAGTAAGGTGAAGGCAGCTGTATTTATGGCTTTGCTGACTGCTGACATTTGAGTAATGATCTCATCGCAATTGCGTCCTTCTTCAATCATTCGAACAACTGCACCAAGTTGACCATTCGCACGCTTAATTCGGTTAGTAACTTCTGAAAGTTGCTCCTCATTAGTCAAGACATGACTTACTTTTGCCGTCTTTTTGGTTGCCATTATTTTTCTTCTCCTTTTGAAACGCTAACTTTTGCAAAATCTACAGTGCAGGCAGATTCATTTAATACTCTTTTTCTCAATGCGTAAATCAAAAAAGCTATTCCAAATACTGCTAAATAGGGCTGAATTGGGGCGAAGTAACTCATTGCACCACTGGTGCCGAGCGCAATTAAAACTAACTTGTTACATACCGGACATCCAATAGCAAAAAAGGATAATAAGCCACCGATGCCACCAACTTTTAGAGATTTCTCTTCCACCAAGTAATTATCCGTACGTACATAAGTAGCTAAAAGTAAACCAGCCAAGATGCTGGTGATAGCTAAAACTGGAACAGACCAAGGCGTAACCTCAATTGCGCGGCCGAATATTGGGTTTTCGATAACCGCAGTGGGAATCCCAAGAGCTAGAAAGGTGAGCACTGCTGTGACAATGGCGGTGATCCAACGCTTGGCAGGCCAGCTGAGGATCGAAGTTAGGCAATTTGGCATGTGTCAACTATAACTCATATACCCCAGGGGGTATATACTTGACTCACCGAATTCGGAGGAACCGTGTCTATAAAAATTATCAATCTCGATACCCCAACGCTAGGGGATCGCTCCTACATCGTTCACGATACAAAAACCGCTTTAGTGGTTGACCCACAGCGAGATATTGACCGAGTGCAAGAGATTTTAGAGGCAGAGGGAGTTTCCTTAGCAGCGGTTGTCGAAACCCATATGCACAACGACTACGTCTCAGGTGGATTGGTTTTAGCTCAAACCCACGGTTCGCAATACCTAGTGCACGAGCAAGACCCAGTAACTTTTGAGCGCAAAACCGTGAAGGATGAAGAGATTGTTTCAATTGGAAGCTTTGCCATTCAGGCGCTTCACACTCCGGGTCATACCTTTACCCATCTCTCTTATGCCTTATTGAACGCGCAAGATCAATACCAAGCAGTGTTTACTGGCGGTTCTCTGTTGCACGGCTCAACCGGTAGGCCAGATCTTTTAGGCCCCGCTCACGCTGAAACTCTGGCTAGGTTGCAACACGGATCGGCGAATAGGTTGGCAAATTTGCTAGAAGATCAAGTGAGCGTGCATCCAACTCATGGCTTTGGATCTTTTTGCGCAGCTACTGCAACTAGTGGGGATTCATCAACAATTCTTGATGAAAAGCGCACCAACCCAGCACTGTTATTTACAGTTGATGATTTTGTCTCACAAACCTTGGCAGGGCTTGATGTTTTTCCGGCTTATTACAAATACATGGGCCCAGCAAATCACGCCGGTCCCGGACCGATTGATTTATCAGAGTTGACAAAAATGTCTACCGGCGAAATCTTGAAAGCAATTGAAAGCGGAGCTTGGGTAGTAGATTTAAGAAATCGTGACGCTTGGGCTAAGGCACACGTGGGTGGTTCTTTGTCATTTGGACTAGATGGATCTTTTGCAACTTATTTAGGTTGGGTTTTTCCTTATGAAGAAAAGCTTTATCTACTAAGTGATAAAGCGTCAGATATTCAACAAGCGCAAAGAGAATTAGTTCGAATTGGAATCGAGCGACCTGCTGCTGCTTTTGTTGGTGATATTAAAGAATTTGACAATTTAGCGTCAACTAAAACTGTTACTTTTAATGACGTGGTTGAAGCTTTAAAAGACCCACAGCTCATGGTGCTAGATGTGCGCCGAAACAGCGAGCGAGAAGCTTCTCACATTTTGGGAACTCACCATATTCCTTTGCATGAGTTGACAAAACGAGTTGGGGAACTGCCTAAAGACAAAGAAATCTGGGTCCATTGCGCTGGCGCTTATCGAGCTGCCGCCGCAGTCGGAATGTTAGAACAGGCAGGCTTAAATGCAGTACTTATTAATGAGTCTTACGAGGCCACGCTGGACGTGAAAGAATTACCGATAAAGCTGGGCGATAGCGACGCGGGTCCTCTCGCCCCAAGTGATCAGAAGGTGAATGCATAAAAGATGAAAGAGATCAGCGCCCAAGAAGCATTCGAAAAAATTAAATCAGGTGAAGCACTCGGGATAGATGTTCGTGAGCCAATGGAGTGGCAAGCTGGTCGGGCTGAAGTAGAAAATGTAATTTTTAACCCATTGAGCGCCTTTGATACCGAAAAGATCCCACAAGACAAACCAATTATCTTTATTTGTCGCTCCGGAAACCGATCTGCACAGGTAACAATGCAATTAGAAACTTACGGGTTAGATGTAGCAAATATGTCAGGTGGAATGCTTAGTTGGCATGAGGCAGGGCTTCCGCTGGTGGGCGATAATGATGCACCGTATGTTGCGTAGGCGATGATGCTATTTGAGGGAATCCTCTTAGGTATTGCAATTGGTGCAGTGTTGGCAATTGTGGGTGCCGGTGGGGCCATATTGGCGGTGCCAGGTTTAATTGCAGTTTTAGGATTAAGCGCAACTGCCGCAACAACATCTTCCTTAGTAATAGTCGGCGCAGCTGCAATTGCCGGAGTCTTACCTAGAATAAAAAAATCTCAAGTAAATATCAAACTCGGTTTAACATTTTCATTACTAGGTGTACTTGGCACTTATCTTGGCACTCGCTTGGTAGCCGAAGTCTCTGAAACAATAACAGTGGCAATTTTTGCAGCCTTAATGTTTGTTGCAGCCTTTTCAATGTGGCGCGGGCAGGTATCAGAAAATGAGACTTTACTTAAACCAAATTGGCCATTAACAATTTTGATTGCTAGTGGGATTGGCTTAATAACTGGGTTTCTCGGAATTGGCGGTGGGTTTTTAATAGTGCCTGCTTTGGTACTAATTTTAAAAGTTCCCACTAAAATTGCCGTGGGTACTTCTTTAGTAGCGATCGCCACAAACACGGTAATTGCTTTAGGTTTCAGATTTGAATTTTGGAGTGAAATCCCCGTTGAATCTATTGCGGCTTTTACCTTAGCGGCAGTAGTTTCGTCATTAGCCTTAGCGCCTTTTGCCACAAAACTACCGGCTCGCACAATACAAAAATCATTCTCAGTAATTGTAATTTTAATTGCTATTTATCTGTTGGTCGGATTGACTTAGGAAACAGCGCTCCAACCTTTTTTTGGTAGTCAGCTGCTTGTGGCCATTTTTCTCTCAAAAGAGAATCTTCATAGCGGTATTTAATATTCAAGATCACAATTAATCCAAAAGCAACCAATAAAGCCAAAGGAGACCACTTATATAGAGCCGCTCCAATTGAGGAGGGTTGTTCTGGGATAAATACCAGTGCGATTAATAAGGCAAATTGAAGTGCCACCAAAATCCAGCCAGGTTTTTTCATGTCTAAATTGTGTCCATTTCATCTTTGATTCTATAATTTTCTCGTTTAAGGAGAACAATGAAACCAGCAGCAAAATTCGCTTTTTTATTTAATCTATCGATTGCCTGGATTGGCTTTGCTGGACAGGTCATTGTTGCATTTTTTAACCTTGCGCCAGAGCCGCAAAAAGGTCCAACGCTGTTTGGAGGCCATAGTGAGGGTTTAGCTGGAGGTATCTTCAGAGTTTTTGACACCTTAAGTTATTTCACTATTTGGTCTGTTTTTTTAGTTGCGCTCACTTTAACTTTAATTTACAAAAACCCAAGCAGTGAAAATATTAAACTTCGCACCGTACGCCTCAGTAGTTTGATGATGATTTCGATTTCTACAATTTTTTATATTCTTTTGCTTTCGCAAGATAATAATCCAACTAGTTGGAACATTTACACAAACTTCTTAAACCATTACTTTACTCCTGCTGTGACAATTTTAGTTTTTGTCTTTTTTGGCCCCCGTAAATGGTTTAAGTTCAAAACTATTTTTGCTGCCTTGCTCATCCCAACCGCATTTTTGCTCTACACCTTTGCGAGAGGGGCGATAATTGGTAAATACCCCTATCCCTTTTTAGATGTGGCGTCTTTGGGTTACCTCGCCACTTTGGCTCAAGTTTTATCGATTTATATCTCTGGAGTGGTATTTTTATTCGTCTTCTACCTATTCGATCGACTCCTGCCTTCAAAAAAATGACCCTACCTGCGTAGAATCTGAATCTAAATTCGTTAAGGTGGAGCCGATGTCAAATTTAAGAAAACCCTTTATCGCCGTACTTTCGTTAGTTTTTGTCTTGGCGGCACTTTCGCCAGCTAATGCGGCAACTCTTTCTACTTCACAAGAGCGCACCGTGAAGGCACTCTTCAAAGCACTTGCCTCAAGTCAACCCGCAACTATTCAACGAGCCATTAATCGACATGTAGCCAGCGGTAGCTCTGCTGCGCTTTATTCTGAATTAGTTAAAAACCATTTCACAAGTAGTGAATACTTAAAGTCAATTGATAAGTTCGGAAACATTAGTCCTACCATGCAAGACCCTAAGGGTAGATACACCTATAAAAACGGTCGAGTGACTTTAAATAGCTACTTTGATTTCGCGGATGGTATTTATTTAGATTTCAAATTTAACAAATCCGGTAAAATTACTTCTTGGTCAAAAAGAGATGTTAAAAGAGGCAAGAAGGTAAGTAGCATCAACAGCGTTTACCCACTTACAGTTGATTACTTCAATGCTGGCACCCGAATTAATTCTGGAATCATGGCAACTAATGCAAATGGCCAGGCGTTTGTGCAATTAAAATTTGCCCGCGAATTTGGTGGTTTAATTTCGTGGACGCTACGCGGTAATTATCGCTCACCTGATGGGGTAGTACACATTATTGAAACCACTCCCATTGGTTGCGTTGATAGTGGCGGCACTGTTTACTTAGAAGGACTAACTCGTACCTCGCCAGTAATCGCTAAAAACACCGCAGCTGTTTTGGTAGCACCAATCGAAACCGAATGTGGAAGTAGAGGAAGTTCAATACCCGCTTCTATTTTAGTTACTACTGGCTGAAGTCTTCGGGCATTTGGGTTTGATGATTAGCGGCTACCGCTAGCCGCTCTATTGTCTCTTTATGCTGCGGAGCAATTGTTATTAACTCCTGAGCAGTTGCACCAGTAAATTCACTTCCTATAAAACCTGGTGACATGGTGCAACCGAATAATCCCCAAGTTCCCCCTGGTACTAGTTCACCCGCTTGCCATACTTCCTTGGGAATAACGAATTGAACATTCTCAGCGGAATCACCCAATATGACTTTTTGATATTTTCCATCGGGATGAATCAAGTGCAATTGAATCGGATTACCTGCATAAAAATGCCACATCTCATCATGTTTAAGTTTGTGAAAAAAAGAACAACTGAGTGGGGTTTGTGAATACAAGGCAATAATTGCAGTGCTAGTTGGATTTCCAGTTAACTTGTCTATTTCGCCTACAAAAGTGCTTTTGTAAAATGTGCCCTCTACTGGCAAGCGATCAAGATTTAGTCTGTCAATAACTTCTTGGGCAGGCAGAGCATCAGTAGATTTCATAAGAAGAGTTTAATTCACCCCTTGCTTTTTGACTCTAATTAGAGAACACTTATTAAGACAAACCTTATTGGGGGTGTCAAATGAAAGTTTCAGTCATCATTAAAGGCAAGTCTGTCCAGAGTATAAAACCAAATGCGACGCTAGTTGAGTTAGTCGAGAAACTAAATACCCACAAAATTGGCGCAATGGTGGTTTCAGAAAACGGCACAGACATTGTGGGGATCGCTTCAGAGCGAGACGTTGTGCGTCATATGCAAGGGAATTTTGATGAATTAAAGAATTTTCATGTCACAGACATCATGACTAAATCAGTTTTTACCTGCAACTCTCATGCCACAGTTGCGGAGTTGATGAACATCATGACCAATATGAGAATTCGACATATTCCGGTAGTTGATGATGAGCAAAAACTTCTCTCGATTGTTTCAATTGGGGATGTAGTTAAGGCCAGAATTGATGAAATTGATGCTGAGCGCAAGGCACTCACCGATTACATCACCAGCTGACAGAGAACTGGTAACCTCTTAAAAGATAAACCAATTAGTAGGAGTAAATATGGGTACTTCAGGAAATCCTGCGAAACGTGAGGCGCAAGCTGCTAAAAAGAAGGGCGGCCCCACACCACCTAAGAAGTCTGTAAAAGCTCCTGTGCCCTTACAGACCAAAAATCCAAAGAACATCAAAGCTAATGCGAAAACTAAGTCCACTCAACGCATTAGTAATTTCAGGGCAAAATAACTAGTAAAAGTTGCTTTTTTGTTGCACCCTTAGAAACAAGTACAAAGATTTCATGATGCGGTACTAAATCCTCAGAAAATCTCTTTCTTTAGAACTATATTTCTTGCCTTATAGTTCGACAAGGGGCATATATGAAACTGGCTGATCGGATCGAAAACTTAGGAACCGAAACTGCCTTTGCAGTTTCTTTGGCTGCTAATGATTGGGCAAGTCAAGGAAACAAAATTTATCCCTTTCATTTAGGGGACTTAAATTTTGCAACGCCGTCTAATGTGGTTGAAGCAATGAATAAAGCAATTCGCGACGGTAAGACTGGTTATTGTCCAGCTGCCGGGATCCCTCAACTTCGCGAAGCACTAGCAAAAGATGTTAGTGAACGCCGTAACTTAAATTACAATATCGAAAACATAATTGTGCAGCCTGGCGGTAAACCTGTCATAACAAAATTTATACAAAGTCTTATGAATACTGGTGATGAAGTTTTGTACCCTAATCCTGGCTATCCGATATATGAAAGTCAGATTGAGTACTTCGGTGGCATAGCTAAGCCTTATCGCTACTTTCCATCCGATACTGGCTTTAGCATCGATATTGAGCAAATCAAATCTTTGATTACCCCGAAAACCAAAGCAATTGTCTATAACGATCTACAAAATCCCAATGGAGCTGAATCAACAGCTGCTGAGCGCGAGGCGCTTGCTGAAATTGCCATCAAAAATAATCTCTATGTGCTTAGCGATGAAGCCTATTTTGAAATGCGTTTTAGTGGTAAATCTAAATCAATTGCGCAATTGCCCGGGATGCAAGAGCGTACCGTTATTTTGTACACATTTTCAAAAAAATTTGCTATGACTGGATGGCGACTAGGTGCAGCCATCGCCCCGAAAGAAGTAGCTGCAACCATTTCAAAATTAAACACAAATGATGAGTCGTGCACCACTCACTTTGTGCAGTATGGGGGAGTAGAAGCAATTACTGGGGATCAATCCTTTTTGCCCCCAATGCTCAACACTCTAAAAGAGCGAAGAGATGCTGCCTTACGAATTTTGCGCGAGATTCCTGGAGTTTCAGCCCATCAACCCGAGGCCGGTTTTTACTTGTTTCCTGAAGTCTCAGAACTCATGAATCAGAAAGGTTTTGCAGATGTTTCTGAGTTAGCCGAGGCGGCATTGCATGAGACTGGGGTTTCTTTCTGTACCAGATTACATTTTGGGCGCCCACAAGCAAACGAAGAGTTAAAATATATCCGTTTAGCTTTTTCAGGAATTGATAAAAATGAAATCGAAGAGGGTTTAGGCAAGATGAAAGCATGGCTCTCTGCTTAGATTGCCAAATGAGCATTCCAAGTCAGCTTGAGTACGCTTTCTCTTTGATTAAAGATGTTGCTGATTTTCCGAACCCAGGAATCTTGTTTAAAGATATAACCCCAATTTTGCAAGATGAAAAAGCCTTTCAAAGTGTGATTGATGATTTAGCTAGCCACTTAAATGGGGCAAATAAAGTAGCCGGAATAGAGTCCCGCGGATTTATCCTTGCCGCGGCTTTAGCTGCTAAAGGGGATTTAGGGTTAGTGCTTTTAAGAAAACCCGGAAAACTGCCAAGAGAGACTTATCGAGTTGACTACCAGCTGGAATACGGATCAGATTCACTAGAAATACATAAGGATGCTTTAGGTTCTACAGATTCTGTTTTTTTAGTAGATGACGTACTTGCCACCGGTGGCACCATGTGGGCCGGGACTGAATTAGTTAAGTTGGCAAAGGCCAACTTAACTAATTGTGCGGTCTTTCTTGAAATTTCAGTGCTACAGGGACGCGAGCGGCTTAAAGGTCTTCCTTTGCATGCAAGTATCAGCGTCTAAAACATTAATACTATTCTGCAAAGTCACCGCCGCGTCCACTAATTTTTTTATTCTCATTTAAAGACTTGCTCTGTCTATTAAAAACAAGCAAGAAGGAAATTAAAGTTATCGAGAGTATCGATAACAATATTGCGATCTCCATCAAGCGCCCTTTCTGCCGTCTTTAGTAAAGTGCCAACGCTAACAGTGCAAATATTGCGATTCCAAAAATTACCATTACAGCTTGAGTTAAGCCTAGGTAATTTCCTGAAGCGGCAATAATTTTACCGGTATTTGTGGTGGCGCCAGCTAGGTCTTTAACGACCATTGCAGCTTCACGAACTATGGCTAGTTGTGATATCAAAGACAAAATTCCAGTTGTTCCAACTGCAGCTAAGGCAAAAAGCTTAACCTGATCTGAGGCGTCTGTGAATTGACCAGTTGCTAAAAGCACTAGGGCAATACCAATAATCACCACCGAAACAAATTGTGATTTAACAAGATTGTTTCTCTGCTCATTCCAGGTCTGAATTAGTTGTTTTTCGTTCATCAATCTGACACCTTTTCTTTATAGTTACTCCCACTTTAGGGCAAACCAGCCAAGTTGTCCTCCACCGCCAAACCTAGATTTATTTGTCCTCGCGTGTCA
>JAGYJD010000028.1 GCA_018402365.1 Candidatus Nanopelagicales bacterium
TCTAAAAACCAAACTTTTCCATCTTTTAAAATAAAATCAATTCGGGACAAATCTCGCAGGCCAAGTACTTTATGAATATTTATAGCCGCCTCAGAAACTAACTTAGTTTCTTCAGCACTAATTCTTGCTGGTGTGAAAAATTCAACCATGCCAGCGGTGTAGCGAGCGGTGTAGTCATAAATGCCTGAATCAGGTTTGATCTCAACCACCGGCAAAGCTCTGGGTGCTTGCTCATCTTCAACTACGCTTACTGCCAATTCAACTCCAGAGACAAATTCTTCAATCAAAGCAGTTGTGTCATAAGAAAAGGCATTAACCATCGCGGCAGGCAGTTCACTTCGAGAATTAATTACACTCACCCCTAAAGCGGACCCCCCATGTACTGGTTTTACAACTAAAGGAATTTCTAAATCTTCTACCACCGCATCTAGCACTACCTCCGCGCCTAGTTCTCTAAAAGCGGTATGAGGCAACGCGATTGATCTTGGGGTATTGAATCCATTTCTAGCAACAACAGTTTTTGCGATTGCTTTATCAAAAGTGACGCGACTGGCAGGTCCAGTTGAACCCACGTAAGGAATTTTTAAGTTATCTAAAACATCTCGCAAGGAACCATCTTCACCAACTGCGCCGTGAACTACTGGCACTACACAATCAGGTTTATTCTTTTTAAGCCAATTAAGCAAGTTGCCATCAACATCAATTACCTCAACGTCATGACCTTGCTCTTTTATAACTTCAGCGATTCGCCGCCCAGAGCGCAAAGAGACATCTCGCTCAGCAGAAAGACCACCCGCCAAGACCACAATATGCAAATTTTTCATTTACACCACATCTGGAGCACTCATATCACCCGATTGGGTGGCGAGCTCTCCAGTGACACCAAAGGTATCTCTCAACTCAATTTCTTGACGAATCACATCACCCAAACGACGCACACCCTCTTGAATTCTTTCTGGCTCTGGATAGCAAAACGAAAGTCTTAAATTTCTAGTGCCTTGATTGTCTGCATAAAAACCAGTACCTGGTACATAAGCTACCAAGGCATTTACCGCTCTTGGCAACATTGCAGTGGCATCAAAACCTTCGGGCAAAGTGATCCATGAATAGAAACCACCTAACGGCACTGTCCAAGTTGTTCCGACTGGAAAATGAAGCTTCATTGAATCTAATAAAGCATCTCTTCGCTCTAGGTATAACTCACGAAAAACTTTAACTTGCTCTAACCATGGTTGGTTTTTTAAATAATCACCAATTGCTAACTGCACTAAATTACTAGGACATAACATGGCCGATTCGCTAGCTAAAACTAATTTTTCACGGATTCCGTGAGGAGCAACTGCCCAACCAACCCGCATACCCGGGGCAATTGTTTTAGAAAAAGAACCTAAATAAACCACATTCTCAGCATCATCTGCTCTAATTGCTCGCGGAATGGTTCCATCAAAAGCTAAAAGACTATAAGGATCATCTTCAACAATCAAAATATTATGTTTTTTTGCAATTTCTAAAATTTGTTTTCTTCGCTTATCGTCTTGAGTTAAACCAGAGGGATTTTGAAAAGTTGGAATTGTATAAATAATCTTTGGGGCTTTTCCAAGCTTTACCGCTTGAGTTATCGCCTCAGCTAGTGCCACCGGATTTAAACCAAACTCATCACCCGCGACATGCACTACATCGCATTCATAAGCGCGAAAAACACCAAGCGCACCAACATAGGAAGGTGATTCCACAAAAACTACATCGTGCGGGTTACAAAATACTCTCACAACTAAATCAATTGCCATTTGCGAACCAGCGGTTATCACCACATCATCTGGATGGGTTTGAACTTTGGTCAGCGTCACTAATTCGGTAATTAGTTCTCTTAACCCAACTTCACCTTGACCCGAACCGTATTGCAGAGCTACATTTCCATTTTCTTTAATTACTCTTGAAAATGTCTCACCAATAATGTCGTGGTTTAAAGCCGAGACGAAAGGCATCCCGCCAGCTAAAGAGACAACTTCGGGACGAGAAGCAACAGCAAAAAGTGAGCGAATTTCAGAAGCGGTCATCACCTTTGCCCTTGAGGCATAAGTGTTTACCCAAGGGTCGAGACGGTTGCCCTCTTTTGCCACCAGAAATCGCTTTCTATTTTAGGTTCTAAATCTTACCTTTGATTAGTTTTATTGCGCTGTCGGCTGAAAGAATTCTTTGGTAGCTTCACTAATGCTTGCCGCCACCTGATCTCGAAAATTTTGATTGGCAAAATTTATGGCATCTTCGCTATTAGTGATGTATCCAAGTGCAATTTTTACAGCCGGCATTCGCGTCAACCGCAATAGATCCCAAGTTTTTGGGTGAAACCCACAATCAACGATCGAAGGGAGTTGGCAGAGCTTATTTTGAACTAATTCTGCTAACTGACCGCCAACTACTGAGCGAGTTCCTCGCGGCTCGTTTCCAAAATAAAAAGTTGCACAGCCCTTTGCAAAATTACTTTCTAAAGAATCTAAATGCAAACTTATAACCAAATCAACTTTCGATTGATTGGCGTAATGGGCTCTTTCGATCTCATCTTGATAATCATTACTTTTAGTAAGCAAGGTGGTGGTACCTAAAGCTAGTAGCTTTCCTTCAAGCCGTCGAGCCACGTCTAACAGAATTTCAGCTTCATTTACTTCTGCACCATTAATTTTAAAAGATCTTTCAATAAATTCAGAGTCAATTAAAATTACTTTGTTTGCAATTCCAGTTTTTTTAAACTCATGCTTAAGGGAGTCTCTTAATTCTTCAGGGTTTCCACCAGTCACAGCTCTAGTTAGCCTGGCAAAAGCTTTGAATACTTCTAAGCCACAAATTCCATCAGGTGATATTCCGATTCCTCTTTGAAATTCTTGCAGCGCTGTAAAAGTTCTAATACCAAAAATGCCATCGACTCTGCCCGAATCAAAACCTAAATCATTTAACTTGCGCTGCAATGAAGCCACATCATCACCATGAATCAAATGGCCTGGCGTGTAACTGAGCACCCGGTCACCTAAAAGCCAGCGAGCTTCTTCTAATCTTCTAAAAGTTTCTGGTCCGACGATTCCATCAACCGATAATCCCTTATCTTGTTGAAACCTTCTAATTGCGAATTCAATTTTTTCATCAAAATATGTTTGGGTGCTCTCGAGTAAACCGACTCGGGTCAACCATTCACATATTTCTGCGACCTCTGACCCTTCGGTGCCAAGGCGAATTAAGGTAAAAGACTTCACTTAAAGCAAGTTAGTCTTTAGTGTTTAGAGAAAGCTCGCCAGGTCGGCAAGCAAAGCCGCTTTTGGCTTAGCGCCCACGATTGTCTTAGCAACCTCGCCACCTTGGTACACATTCATGGTGGGAATTGAGGTTATCCCAAGTGCTTGTGCGGTTCGAGGGTTCTCGTCCACATTCAATTTTGCAATTACAATTTTGCCGGCATTTTCTTCAGCAATTTGTTCCAAAATTGGAGAAACCATTTTGCAGGGGCCGCACCATTCAGCCCAAAAATCTACCAAGATCGGCAGACTTGAATTCTTAATTTCTGTGTCAAAATTTGCATCTGTCAAAGTAATTGTTGCCATTTTTTAACTTCCCTCCGCTGAAAAAATCCCTTTACTTGATAACCATCGCTCTGCATCTAACGCTGCTTTACAGCCCGAACCCGCGGCCGTAACTGCTTGTCGATAAACGTGGTCTACTACATCACCACAGGCAAACACTCCTTCTAGGTTAGTAAGAGTGCTGTCTGCCTTTGCAACTATATAACCATTTTCATCTACGGTTACCTGATCTTTAACTAATTCACTTCTCGGATCGTGCCCAATTGCGACAAATAGACCAGTTAAAGCTATATCACTTTCTTTACCTGAAACCAGATTTTTAACTCTGATCCCAGAAACTTTGTCTTCACCCAAAATGCTCTTGACTTCAGAGTTAAAAACAAATTCAATTTTTGGATCATTAAGCGCTCGTTGCTGCATGATTTTGCTGGCACGAAGCTCTTCCCGACGATGAATCACATAAACTTTTGAAGCAAAACGGGTTAAAAATGTTGCTTCTTCCATGGCAGAGTCGCCACCACCAACTACTGCGATCACTTGCTCTTTGAAAAAGAACCCATCGCAAGTTGCACAATATGAAACCCCACGCCCTGAAAGCGAATCCTCTTTTTCAATATTCAGTTTTTTGTAACCAGAACCCGTCGCTAAAATAATGGCATGAGCTTGGTGCTCATTACCTGCTCCGTCAGTGACAGTTTTAATTTCACTGGTTAAATCCATTTTTACAATGTCATCGGTGATAAATTTTGTGCCAAATCGCTCAGCTTGAGCTCTCATTTCTTCCATTAAATTTGGACCCATGATGCCATCTTTGAAGCCAGGGTAATTTTCGACTTCGGTTGTGTTCATTAAAGCGCCACCCGCTGTTACCGAGCCCTCAAAACAAAGAGGTGCTAACTGGGCGCGTGAGGTGTAAAGCGCAGCGGTGTAGCCAGCCGGTCCAGACCCAACGATAATTACTGGGTAAATTTTTGACAAAATAATCACACTTTCTAAAATGCTTCAATTTAAACAACCTAAAGTATAGGTGGTTTATTCCCATGCAGGGACTATCCACGCGACTGTGACCTAAGCAACGCAGCTATTAGTTGGGGGTTGTTTCTCATTTTGGCACGAGCCCTAAAACAGCGACTTTTGATAGTGCTTTGTGCACAGTTTTCAATTTCTGCTAATTCTTTAATGCTGTAACCAAAGTATTCCATCATCACTAATGCTCGTTTTTGTAGTAATGGCAATTGCAGCAAAGCCTTTTTTAATTCTGACTCAAGGTCTGGATCAAAAGATTCAAGAAATTCTTCAATTTGGCTGTATCCGCGATCCTGAACTATCTGAGGAGCCATCACCGGTTTTTTTTGAAAAAGATCAGTGCAGGTATTGAGTATTATTCGTGTTAACCAGGTACTTACTTGTGCTTCAAATCGAAAGTTCTTTGCCCCTCGCATAGCAGAGATAAAACCAAGCTGCATCGCATCTTCAGCATCTGAGACGTTTCTAGTGCGCCTAATTGCTACCGCTAGTAGTTTGGCTTTGTGTCGCGAAAACAAATATCCAAAAGCTTCAGTGTTTCCTGCTTGAAATTGTCTCATTAAATCAAAGTCAGACAATTCGTGTAAATTCACTACCTGAGAGTTTGCTCGCATCCATAGATGCTAAAAAAGGTTTATTTAAAAAGTCTATAGATATATTTTAATTCACTTACCCTCAGTAATAAACTTAGGAAAAAATAAACAAATGTACCAAAAATGCCCGCAATACTATAGTAAAAATATTATTCAAAACAGCATTGCTAACAGAATAAAAATCCATGAAGTTATTTAAAACCCCTAAGAGCGTCAAAAACAACCCGCTAAAAATTATTTTTACTAAGTTATTTTCAGACTGAGAACTTTGCGACCAATTTTGCTCAGCAGTTTAAAATACATAATGAGGGTAATCAAAATATAAGAAACAACTAAACTAAGCGCCAAGCCCTGGTCGTGCATTACCGTTTAAATTAGAAGCGCAATCCCAGTGCAGCAATAATGTGAATCAAATTTAAAGCGATATTAAACAAAGGGGTTTTCGTGTCGTCTAGTGCATAAATCCACGCAACAAAAGATAAAACAGTGAAAATGGAATCAAACCAAACATAAGGCACTTAACACATAGCCAGTACTAACAGAGTTTTCTAAACTTGCGCTACCTCTTACAAACAAAGTAGCGGTAATTACTGAGTGCCAAACTTGCTAAAAGCGCACGAGTTTACCGGGAGCAAGATGAACGAAAGCAAACTGTTTATTGATTTTCTCAATTCATCAACCAAATCTTACCTATGTTCGTCCGGTTGCTTCAAGTGACTAAACCTAGGAAGCAGCGCTGTTACTAATGAGACGGCAATTATTGAGTGTGGAAGCATAAAAAATTAAATAAGCATTTGATATGCAGTAAAACCAATATCAGATTCACTAACGTTGGCGCCAGCCGCTAAGCGAGTGATCAATACATAAGTAATTTGATTTACCAAGACATATCCAAAAGTCCAAGAAGCTAAGCGTCCCGCTACTGCTAGGCCTGAATTTCGAAATGCAAAATCAAATTTAAAGCGATAATTAACTTTTTTCAAAACAGGAATTAATACGACTGCCTGAGTTGCCACCCCCAAGGTTGTTCCAACGGCTAGTAAATAAATTGCGGTATTTACTACTTCACCCGCTATTGGCGGGTTTATCACAACATTTAAGAACAATAAGGCGGTAATAGTGACAACAATATTATTTAAAATTGGTGCATACATCGGAATAGCAAAGTGTCCACGAGCATTTAAAACCTGCTGCAGCACTGCGAACAAACCGTAAAAAAATATTTGTGGCAGTAAAAAACGCGCAAATAATACAGAAACCTCAAAATTTTCATTAGTCCAATTTTCTGGAGCGTAAAGTTTCACAATAAAAGGCGCAAGCAAAACAGCAACTGCAGATAGACCTAACAGCAACAAAATTACAAAGGTTAGCAATTTATCGGTAAAAGACTTGCCTTCATCTAAATCTTTTTTCTGGTGCTTAACTAGTTGCGGTACAAAAATGCTATTAATAGCACCACCAATAATAATTATGTAAATAATGGTCGGCAAAGAATTAGCAATTGAATAGGCATCTGCGAACGGTCCAAAACCGATTGCCGCGATTACGGCAGCTGATCGCATGACGCCAGTAACTCGAGAGAGAATCGTACCTAGCGCCATCTTGGCGCTATTTTTAATTAATCCCGAATCAGACATTTTCTTTTCTTCTTCTAACAAAAGAATTAATAGAGAATAAAATTAATGCCACAAAAGCGATCGCCGCAACCCAAGTAGCAACTTGACTGTAGGCAGCTGATTGCACCGAAATCAAAACCGGGTCACCAAATTTTTCACCTGCTGGGGTTAAAAGTTGTAACTCAACATCAATCTCACCCGATCCCACAATCTTGGCTTCTAAAGTGACACCTCTTTTTGCCCCAGGCTCAATTTCAATCAAACCCAAATCATCCACACTAAAGCGAATTTCAGGATCACTTTTGGCGCTTAATCTCACTAATACATTTTGATCCAAATCATTAGCGATAGTGAGCGGGACTGATCCTTCATTACCAGGCAAGACCACGGAGCCTTGCGCCAAAATTTGAACACTTGACCTTGTGTTAGTCAAGGAATTAATAATTAAATCTAGATAAGTTTCACGATCTCTGCGGTTAGCCCTAAATGAATTCGAACTAGACTGCAAAATCGCTTTGGCATAGTTATCAACTGGTTCTTGATCCGTAAGAATTGAGGCAACTTGCGCTAATAAACCTTGAGCACGCTTAATTTCAGCTACATGTTCAACAGGTAATTCTTGCGCTAAGTCAACAGCAGAGAACTCATAAGGATTTCTCAAAACATTTGAAACTTCTTGATTTGCCACTTCACTCAATAAAACTGGCCGAATCCAAGGGGCTCGAGTGAGTGTTTGTGCAATAACTAAAGAACTTTCTAGCGTTGGCTCCCAATAAACCTCAGGTGAAACCACAATAACTCGGTCTGGATCATTAACTTGCTTGGATAATAAAAAAGTATCAGATAAAAGTTGTTGCCTAAAAAATACAGTTTCTTCAGCAGAGTTAACCTTGGTATTAAAAGTATCGCTCAAAAAAGAATCATTAAGAAGAATCTTTTCTCTACCTAGGTTTGTATTAACTTCTGCTAGGCCCGACGGAGTAAAAAGTGTTCCCGCAATGGGTGGGTATTTCACATCACTCACAATTGAGATATTTACCCCTGCCGCGTAACTATCGCCAATAACTTCGGGAGGCGTTGAACCATTTGAAGCTATCGTGACAACCCCAGCAATACCAGCACCCAATCCTTCTTGCAAGATTGGTTCAGCAATAGAAACTACCTGCTCAAAAGCACTATTTGCCTCTGCTCGTATTAAAGCTGAGATATCAGAATTGGCAAAGGGTAAAGCCCATCTTTGAGTCGTTTGGGTTGAAAATTGCAAACTGTTTAAAAATAGATTTACTTCTTCAGAATATTGACCCGGCACTAATTCACCAGATTGATTCTTTAGTAAGTAACCATCACCCGCCTCAACTAAAAATTCAACTAAAGCAGGATCAACCACCCAAGTGACTTGGTTGCCTTGGCCAGCGCGCAAAATATTTGCCAATCTACCAGTGCTAATTAATGATTCTGGCAAAGTTTCATCTGATAAATTTCCTTGCCAATCTGTCTTCTCTTCGCTAGCTACTGGCCACACTAAAGAAATACCAACTGGAGTAATTTCATTTTCTAAGCTACTTCTGAAAGGTACAGCCACCTTTTTAAAATCTATCGCAGTCGAGTCAGATTCGAATTGAAATCCAACAAGATAAACTCCATCACCATCAGCCAATAGTTGTTCAACCAAATAAGCGGTTGACCAAAGTGTTCTCTGCTCTGACGCTAAATCTCCGACGTCAATTCTTAATCCAGTATCTCGCATTAGCTCTGTTAGTCCAGGATTTTTTAATTCATTATTTAAAGTAAGACGTGAATTAATTGCGGGGCTTAAAAAAATTCTTACCCCTAAATTAATCAGTGAAACATCCCCAGTATTCGCGGCTATCCCACCAAAGCGAATTACATTGCCAACTACCGGCGTATTGGGCTCAGCAAAGTTAAGCTCTAATTCACCCCCTGCCACCACGCTTTTTGCCGGGGCAAAAACAAATAAGGGCAATAAAAAGCTAATAACCAAAGCAATAATGGATATTTTGCCTAGTCTCATATCCCTTAACAATAGGTGACATATGAACTAACACTCGATAAGCCGAGAGCCCTCAACGCTCTAGGCTCGAACCTGTGGAATCGGTGAACAAACATGCAGCCAACTTGCTCAAATTAGAGCAAGCGCTTAGTCCGATTATTCCGCTTTTAAGAGAAATCGGTGAGCTTTTTGTAAAAGCGGGATTTGAAATTTCACTAGTTGGCGGTCCGGTGCGCGATGCACTTTTGGGTTCAACAGTAAAAGATCTGGATTTCACCACCAATGCCCGAGCTGAAGATATCCAACGAGTATTAAAACCTTGGGCTGACAATATTTGGGACGTTGGTATTAAATTCGGCACCGTTGGCGCCAAAAAAGGTGAAGCCGAACTTGAGATAACTACTTATCGCTCTGAAGTTTACGATCCAACTAGCCGTAAGCCTGAAGTTAATTTTGGTGACTCACTAATTGAAGATCTCACACGTAGAGATTTTACTATCAATGCAATTGCTTTGACGCTACCCGATTTTAAAATAATTGACGCCCATAACGGAGTAGACGATTTAATAAATCGAAAGTTGGTAGCACCAATTGATCCAGAAATATTATTTTCTGAAGATCCACTTCGCATGATGAGGGCTGCTAGATTTATTTCAAAATTAGATCTAACAGTGGATCCAAGTATTCTTTTAGCAGTTGAAAAACTTAAAAATCGACTTGAGGTGGTTTCAAAAGAAAGAATCTCAGATGAATTTAGTAAATTATTACTACTTGATTCACCAAGGCAAGGTTTAGAATTTTTAGTTAAGACAAAACTTGCGGATCAATTTTTGCCAGAATTACCAGCACTACAATTAGAGGTAGATGAACATCATCGACATAAAGATGTTTATCACCACAGCCTTATTGTTTTAGAACAAGCAATTGCCTTAGAGAAGTCTCACCAACCACAATTAGCGCCAGATTTAGTTTTACGTTTAGCAGCACTTTTGCATGACATCGGTAAACCCCGCACAAGAAAATTTGAGGCTGAAGGCAGAGTTTCTTTTCATCACCACGAAGTGGTTGGCGCTCGAATGAGTAAAAAAAGATTGCACGAATTGAGATTTTCAAATGAAATAATTTCAGATGTTGCCAAATTAGTAGAGCTCCACCTGCGATTTCACGGTTATGGCTCTGGCCAATGGACCGACTCCGCTGTCAGAAGGTACGTGCGAGATGCGGGTGAGCTTTTAACACGCCTTCACAAATTAACCCGTGCCGATAGCACTACCCGCAATCAAAGAAAAGCTGATGAGTTGCAAAAAAATTATGATCAACTTGAAAAAAGAATTGACGAACTATCTCAAGCAGAAGAATTGGCAAGCATTAGGCCTGATTTAAACGGTCAAGAAATAATGCAGATACTAGATTTACCCGCTGGCCCCTTAATCGGAAAAGCTTATGACTTTTTGTTGGAATTACGGCTTGATGGTGGCCCGCTAACTAAAGACGAAGCGAAGGCGCAACTTGTCACTTGGTGGCAAAATCAACAATCGTGAGCGAAACTCAAGAAATCACAGACCCCACAAAACCACGTGAGGTAATCGATTACGCGTTGCAACGGCGTGCAGCTTTAACCCAAGTTGCTCGCGGGCGGATGTATCGAGAAGAGATTTGTGACGCTGACGTTAATTTGAGAAGAACTTCGCGTTGGCACGGGATAGTCAGCAATAGATATTGCCCAGTTTGCAAAATTGAAAAACTGAGAGAGATTTCTTACGTCTTTTCAAAAGAGCTAGGCCCCTTTTCA
>JAGYJD010000029.1 GCA_018402365.1 Candidatus Nanopelagicales bacterium
AAAAACCACCATTTGGAATTGCTCAAGTTGGTAAAGCATTTAGAAATGAAATTACCCCAGGTAATTTTATTTTTAGAACTCGTGAGTTTGAGCAAATGGAAATGGAATTTTTTGTAAAACCTGGAACAGATGAAGAGTGGCATGAATATTGGTTAGAGCAGAGATGGAATTGGTATCTTGATCTAGGCATAAAAAAAGAAAACTTAAGACGTTTTGAACACCCCAAAGAAAAACTTTCTCACTACGCAAAAAGAACTGTGGATCTGGAGTATAAATTTGAATTTGGTGGTAGCACCTGGGCTGAGCTTGAAGGTATTGCTAATAGGGCAGATTTTGATCTCAAAACGCACTCGACTCATAGCGGATCAGATCTTTCGTATTTTGAGCAAGAAACAAATTCAAAATGGATTCCGTACGTCATCGAACCCTCAGCTGGCTTGACTCGCGCTTTACTTGCATTCTTAATTGATGCTTATGACGAAGATGAAGCACCAAACGCTAAAGGTGGAGTTGACAAAAGAACAGTCTTGCGACTTGATCACAGACTGGCACCGATCAAAGTAATAGTTCTTCCCCTCAGCAGAAATGAAGATTTAAGCCCGCTAGCTCGAGAAATCTCTGCAGATTTAAGGCAAGATTTTGCGGTTGAGTTTGACGACTCTGGCGCCATTGGTCGACGCTATCGAAGAGCAGATGAAATTGGGGTTCCTTTCGCGGTAACAATTGATTTTGACTCTTTAGTGGACAAAGCGGTAACAATTCGAGATAGAGACAGCATGGAGCAAGTGAGAGTTCCGATAAGTGAATTGAAGCAATGGTTAACAGCGCACTTAAAGGGGTAACACTCAAAGCCTTAAAGACAGCGCGTTTTGAGGTTTCACCTCCAGTCGTGCTGGCTCCAATGGCTGGCATTACAAATCAAGCGTTTCGAAAGTTATGTCGAGAATTCGGAGCCGGGCTTTACGTTAGCGAGATGGTCACTAGTAGAGCCTTGGTAAATCGTAATCCTGAAACTATCCGAATGGTAACGCCAGATTTAGACGAAAAGATAAAAAGTATTCAGCTTTACGGAGTAGATCCGCAAGTAATGGGCGCGGCAGTGCGATTGCTAATAGAAGAAAATCGCGCTGATCATATTGATATCAACATGGGCTGCCCTGTACCAAAAGTGACCAAAAAGGGTGGAGGTGCTGCCTTGCCTTGGAAAAAAGATCTTTTTTCTGAAATTATAAAAACTGCCGTTAACACTGCCAATGAAACCACTAAGGCGTTAGGCCAAAAACAAGTGCCCATAACGGTAAAAATGAGAATTGGAATTGACGAACAACATAAAACATTTATTGAAGCTTCGAAAGCCGCAGCAGAAGCAGGAGTTGCTTGGGTAGCCTTGCACGGCAGAACTGCGAGTCAAATGTATTCAGGAAAAGCAGACTGGAGTGCAATTGCCAGACTAGTTGAAGAAATGCAAAATTATGAAACCCCAGTCTTAGGAAACGGCGACATTTGGTCCGCCCAAGATGCACTAGCGATGGTCAGCCAAACCGGAGCTGCTGGAGTGGTAATTGGCAGGGGATGTTTGGGGCGACCTTGGATTTTTGGACAGTTAGCGGCTGCGTTTAAGGGCGAAGATATTCCTAAAGACCCACCCTTGTCAGAGGTTTCTAAAATCATGTATCGACATGCACAGTTACTTTGCGATCTTTATGATGAATATAAAGGAATTAGAGATATCAGAAAACACATCGCTTGGTATCTAAAAGGTTTTAGCGCAGGTAGTGAACTAAGAACTAAAATGGCATTAGTTGAGTCTTTAGAAGAATTTCAAGAATTATTAGATCAACTCGATTTAACTCAAACGTACCCCGAGAGTGTGGCCGATAAGCCACGAGGAAGAACTGGTTCAGAGAAGAAAGTGTCACTGCCTCAAGGTTGGCTTGATTCACAATACTTAAACGAGTTACAAGAGAATGAATTATGTGAAGCTGAACTTTCAGTTAGTGGAGGTTAAGTGAGCGAGCTACAAGATGACATATTGTCCAAAGGTTATACCGAATTAGATGAAGAACGTTTTGTTAATGAACCCCCTAAGCGTGCGGGACGGCGGGCTTTTGCTCGCGATAGAGCTAGGGTGCTTCACTCATCGGGATTGCGTCGCTTAGCTGCTAAGACTCAAGTTTTGGCACCAGGAGCGGATGATTTTCCAAGAACAAGACTTACTCACACCTTAGAAGTTGCCCAAATTGGTAGAGAATTAGGTGAAGCTTTGAGTGCCGATCCGGACTTAGTAGAAACTGCTTGTTTAACGCACGATTTGGGACATCCACCTTTTGGACATAACGGTGAGACTGCTCTGCATGAAATCGCAAAAGACTTTGGTGGTTTTGAAGGAAATGCACAAACCTTAAGAATTTTAACCAGATTGGAGTCAAAAACTTTTTTTCAAGATCGCTCAGTCGGATTGAACTTAACCCGGGCATCTTTAGATGCCTCAACAAAGTACCCATGGGGATTTGATGGTGAAAATCCAAAATTTGGTTTTTATGAAGATGATCGTGAAATTTTTGAGTGGGTAAGAAAATATTCTGAACCAAATAAAAAAACCTTTGAATGCCAGATAATGGATTTTGCTGATGATATTGCTTATTCTGTCCATGATTTTGAGGATGCAATCCACTCAAATTTAGTTGATTTAGATGCCTTAACGTCAAAAGAGGTAGCTGAAGAACTTTTTGAGTTAGCAAATAATTTTTACGGTGGAGACTTTGAAGTTAATTTTTACCAAGAGCAACTAGATTATTTATTAGCTCAGCCTTATTGGGTGACTACTTTTGATAGATCACAAGTTTCGGTAGCAAGCCTTAAAAATATGACAAGTAATTTAATTGGATATTTTGCGCATCAAGCTGAACAATCCACTAAGAATCACTATTTTGACGAAACCTTAAAAAGATATGAAGCTGAATTAGTTTTAGAAGAGAAGATAAGAGCTCAAATACTTATATTAAAATCCATTGCGAATTTGTTTATGTTACAACGAAGGGGCGCTTCTGAGTACTACCGAAAAGAGCGAGACATTATTGGGTTGCTCTTTGAACACTTCTCACAAGACCCTGCTCGATTAGACAGAATGTTTTTTGATTATTTTGAGAAAGCTGACAATGAGAATTCACAAAAACGTGTGATTATTGACCAAATCGCCAGTTTGACCGATGCGTCTGCCTATCGACTAGTTTCAGATTTTTAGACTGAGCCAATGCAAGGAAGAATTCGAAACGACGATGTAGCGCTAGTGCGCGAGACTGCTCGAATTGATCAAGTAGTGAGTGATTACTTACCAATAAAAAATGCTGGCGGTGGAAGCCTCAAAGGCTTGTGTCCATTTCATGATGAGAAAACTCCCTCATTTCACGTAACTCCCAGCAGAGGGCTTTGGTATTGCTTTGGCTGCGGTGAAGGCGGAGATGTTATTGGATTTCTGCAAAAGGTAGATAATTTATCTTTTGTTGAAGCGATAGAGAAACTTGCTAGTAAATTTAATATAGAGCTTCGCTACGAGCAATCAATTGGTGCAGCACCAGATAATCGAGGATTTAAAAATAAGGTATATGAGATAAACAAACTAACAAAAGAGTTTTATCAAAAAAATTTACTTTCCCCGCAAGCTGAAATTGGCAGAGCATTTCTTAAAAGCCGAGGTTTTGACAAAACAGCAGCCGAAAGATTCTCAATTGGCTATGCTCCAAATTCTTGGGATGAATTGACCAAATACTTACGAAATCTGAGTTTTGAGGACAAAGAACTAATTGAAGCTGGAGTCTCAGTGGCAGGCCAAAAGGTGTTTATGACAGATTTGAATGTCTAATTGGGCTGATTCAGGACACTAAGGGCAAGTAGTTGGTTTTGGGGCACGAAAAATGGCAGAAGATGACACGGGACCAAAATATTTAAATACTCCTGAAACAGTTGTTTATAAAAAGTCAGGTTTTGTATGGAATCGATTTAGCCAAAAAACAAATTGGGCAAGATAAAACAGCTGATCGTCGTTGAAGGTTACACAGATGTTATGGCTTTTCACGAGGCCGGAATACACCAAGTGTAGTTGCTACTAGGAACAGCATTTGAGAAGAACATGCTAGAACTTTGAGAAGACTTATTTCTGATGATGATCTTGTAAATGGAAAGGTTATTTATACTTTCGACGCTGACGAAGCGGGCAAAAAGCGGCCATGAGAGCTTTTGATTTAGGGAGGCGGTTTTTCTTCACAAAGTTATGTAGCGGTTGCTCCAGAGGGAATGGATCCGTGCGATTTGCGCCTTAACCTGGGGATGAAGCTTTAAAAACTTGATTGAAGAAGCAGTACCATTATTTGAATTTGTTATAAAGACTTATGTAAAGATTTGATTTAAGTAAGGCTGAAGGCAGAATTAACGCTTGACTAAAATAACACCAGTATTAAAAAGTATTAAAATAAATTACTACAAAATGAGTATATTAAATTAACTTCTAATTGGTTAGTCTAGATCTCGAGGTCATAGAAATTAGTAAACAAGAAAACCCTCTAGTCCGTTCTGATGTCACTGAAGTGAGAGAAGTTCCAAGTATCGAACGGCAAATTCAGCGAGAAGTTTTAAAAGTAATATTTCAATATCCGGATTTGAGTCTAATTTGGATTGAACAGCTAGCTAAAGAGTCATTCACACACGAGCCCTATAAAGAAGTTTTTGAAAAATTAAAGAGCAAAAAGTTGACCAGAATATATTCTCTCGACTGGTCTCTTTTAGTAGAGAATGAGTCAATCAAAAGGAATTTCAGCCTTGCGGTAGAACCATTTAGTTTTGAGGTGGGTCAAAATTATGTGGACTGGTACCTCCTGACTATTAGAATCACTACTTTGCAGCAGATCGAGCAACTAAAGAGCAAGTTGCAACGCGAACAAGAATTTCTAGCTCCCACGGAGCAGGCAGATTTATTGAAAGAATTAATGAATCTCGAGGAGTATCGAAGAGCGCTGCGAGACCATGCGCTTGGCAGCCCCGGGTAGGTCAGTTCGGTAAGTTTATCCAGCGCACGCATATTCCTGCATAGCTCAATTGGCAGAGCATCTGACTGTTAATCGAATGGTTCCTGTCTGAGTCCAGGTGCGGGAGCTCAATTATTTCTGAAATTTTATAGATTCTATAAAATGGATCTCAAGAAATCCCATATCCTCAACGGTAACTTTAATACTAGCAGAGTATTGTTGAAGTATTTTTGTAGTAATTTTGGCATTTTCACTGTCTATCCAATATATGTTTGAGTTATTCAAAATTTCTTCATGAAAATTTTCAATTATTTAAACCTTGAGCAGAAATTTGCTTATCTGAGATAGGGCTTAAATTGTGCTGCTATCCACTAATAACTAATTGGTCGTTTGAATTAACATTTCTTAAGAATCTTATAGGGATTTTGGTAGTAATAGACAATCCTAGAACCCGTACCTACCAAAGTGATTTCAGGATTTGAGACTGAAGTTTATTTGTATAGTTTCTTTGACTAAATATTTTTAAATTATTTTTTATTTACCTCAATTCTTGCATTTTATATCTGATCTGAAACTATAGTATGTGAATAAGATATGCTGCAGTGGTTAAAGTAGACAAAATTTTATATGGAAAAGAAATACTTTCTAACTTAATTACTTCACCATAGCCATGATCATTACTCGAGATTGCTACTAGAAAAAGAAAATTAAAAAGTAAGTCTTGGCGGTAAACATATGAAACCGCAAAGACCAAGTTAATGCCAATAGAGATAAGGGGTTATAGGCAATAGGTAAAAACTGGGTTGATACTGCGCACCTAGAGTGACTATCAGTGTGAAAATAAAAAAACAATTATTTGTAAATCCAATCAAATCCACCATAGGTAGAATAAGACCATTGTGAGTGAATTTTAATTCATTACTTATATCTGCATTTAAGATAGCTGTTGGACCACGAGTCGAGTCGTTAGCATTAACTAACTTAATTAAGTTTTCTTGGTTTAAAATTCTATTATCAAACAAACTAAATTTTTGAAACATGTCAAAATTTTCTTCAGGACCAGCCAACTTGGTTAAATTTTCATCCAAGTAATATTCAGCAGCTCGAAGTTGTAGAGAGTGTCTTAAGTCGTTTAGGCTCAAAAATTCTGCCATTCGACACTGGGTGATAGTGAATTGGATCTGCTTTCAAGATTAATTAAAACACTAACATAAAAGCAGGCTGGGTACTATAATTTTTTAAAATTTATCTTGAGCTTCTGTTCACGAGAAAATAAAATCCAAAAGTATTATAAAACCTAAAGCTAGTAAGAAGCTGGTACGAATTAGATAAGACAGACCTATCAGCACAGTCCCCAAGATACTCACGTCGATTGTTCGGGACTTGCCAGAAATTAGAAGAGAAGAAGTGCAAAACCTATTGCACCAGAAAATATTGCGGCTCCCGTGTAGGTGGGATTGATTAAAGGATTGGAAACTAAAGACAATTACCACAATTGTATAAACAACGATGTAGGTCGATTTTAGAAAACGGTAGGGACAAAGTAAAAGCAAATAAAACGCAGACGTAGATAAAATAATAAAGTTGTAAGCAAGTAAAACTCCATAAATTCCAAGCCCAGAAAAAACTCTTGGGGAAGTAGGTTGTAGGATGCTATGAGACTTTATAAATATCCAGTTGTCTTTATCGAGACCTAATTCTGATCAGTTGAGAAACTTGCTATTAGCATCATCATCATTTGTTCCGTAAACGGCGATTTTTTAGGGAGTAAATAAAAGAATAGTAAGTATGCTTGAACTAAAAGGGAATTAAAAATAAAAGTAATCTTGAAACAAGAGTTTTCACCACTCCTGTATATTACTTTAGATTGATTTAATGGGGCGGTAGCTCAGCTGCTGTGAGCTATGCACCATAATCCGTCGGTCCTGTTCGAGCCCAGCCCCACTTTCGATCTTAAGCGTCGCCGGCAGTACTTCCGTGATTGGCGTTTTGCGGATCGTTAATTTTAAGTTCTTTTTTTGCACGAGTCAGAGCCTCAGTTTTAAGCTCTTTTCTGCTCACTAAAGAAGCAATAGTTGCGTAGGCAATTGCTTGGGCATCGATGGCAAAATAACTTCTAATGCTCCGCGTGTGTCTGAAAGCCCCCATCCATCAGCGCCGAGTGAGGTGAAGTCATTGTCAACAAATTGTCTGATTTGATCTTGCACCGCCCTCATCCAATCAGAGGAGGCAATAATCGGAGCAGAGTTATTCTTAAAAATTGTTTTTAAGAATGGTATTTTTTGCGGCTGATCTGGATTGAGTAAATTAAATCTGTCAGCAGCTAGACCGTCTCGCCTCAACTCATTCCAAGAAGTTACTGAGTAAACATCCGCCGATACTCCATATGATTTTAGAATTTCTTGTGCTTCTAGCGCCCAAGGGACGGAAACCCCAGAAGCTAAGAGGTTAGCTTTAACACCCTTATCTTTATTTTTTGAGTAAAGGTAGATACCTTTTAGGACACCCTCAACATCAAGATTCTCAGGTTGCTCAGGTTGAAGATAAGGCTCGTTATAAACAGTGATGTAGTAATAAATATTTTCAGAATTCTCTCCATACATTCTTCGCAGCGCGTCTTTAACAATGTGAGCAATTTCAAATCCGAATGCGGGGTCATACGCCACAACAGCGGGATTTGTTGAAGCCAAGAGCATGGATTGTCCATCGTTATGCTGCAGACCCTCACCAGTCAAAGTGGTGCGTCCGGCGGTCGCTCCGATTATAAATCCACGCGCCATTTGATCCATTGCTAACCAGAATTGGTCACCAGTTCGCTGAAAACCAAACATCGAGTAGAAGATGTAAATAGGGATCATCGGCTGACCGTGAGTTGCGTAAGAAGTTGCGGCCGCAGTCCAAGAGGCAACAGAACCAGCTTCGTTAATGCCTTCGTGAAGAATTTGTCCGGTCTCAGATTCTTTATAAGCGAGAAGTAGTTCTCTATCTACTGAGGTGTATTGCATTCCGTGTGGTGAGTAAATTTTTGCCGTTGGAAAGAAGGAGTCCATTCCAAAAGTTCTAGCTTCATCAGGGATTACCGGGACAAAACGTGTTCCTATTTCAGGATCTTTCATCAAGTCTTTTAATAATCTTACAAACGCCATTGTGGTGGCGATGGCCTGATTTCCAGAGGATTTTTTAACTGATTCGTAAGTCTTGTCCCCGGGAAGTGAAATATGAACGGGATTTACTCTTCGCTCTGGAAGAAAGCCACCAAGTGCCTTGCGGCGTTCCATCATGTATTCGATAACTGGGTCATCCACCCCAGGATGGTAGTAAGGGGGTTTTTTATCATCCAACAAAGCAGAATCTGGAATCTCTAAATAAAGGCGATCTCTAAACTCTTTAATTTCATCGGAGGTTAACTTCTTCATTTGATGAGTAGCGTTTTTACCTTCAAAATGAGAACCTAGTGTCCAGCCTTTTATAGTTTTTGCCAAAATCACCGTTGGTTGACCTTTGTGTTCTAAAGCAGCTCGGTAAGCGGCATAAAGTTTGTGATAATCGTGTCCGCCGCGTTGCAGCGCCCAAATCTCATCGTCATTCATGGGGGTTACTAATTCTTTTGTTCGAGGATCTCGACCAAAGAAATGCTCGCGAATGTAAGCACCATTTTCAGATTTGTATGTCTGATAATCTCCATCTGGAGTTGTATTCATAATGTCAATCAAGGCACCTGAGTTATCTTGAGCTAGCAGTGAATCCCATGAGCGTCCCCAAATAACTTTAATTACATTCCACCCAGCACCGCGGAAAAGAGATTCAAGTTCTTGGATAATTTTTCCGTTACCGCGCACTGGTCCATCAAGTCTTTGCAAATTACAGTTCACAACAAAAGTTAAATTGTCTAAGTTTTCCCGAGCCGCCAGAGTTAAGCCACTAATTGATTCAGGCTCATCCATTTCACCATCGCCCAAAAAAGCCCAAACATGTTGGTCAGAAGTATCTTTAAATCCACGAGCTTGTAGGTAGCGATTAAATCTTGCTTGATAAATAGAGTGCAAAGGACCCAAGCCCATAGAAACAGTTGGGAATTGCCAGAATTCTGGCATTAAGCGGGGATGGGGATAAGAAGAGAGCCCACCTGCAGGGTTTGATATTTCCCTTCGGAAGCCGTCCAATTGAGCCTCAGTTAAGCGACCTTCCAAGAAAGCTCGCGCATACATACCAGGTGCGGCGTGACCTTGAAAGAAAATTTGATCTGCACCACCGGGTGCGTCATGTCCTCTGAAGAAGTGATTGAAGCCAACTTCATAGAGCGAGGCACTCGATGCATAAGTTGATATATGGCCACCTACCCCATACTTTTGGGCACGATGGACCATGATGGCGGCGTTCCATCGAATGAAAGCTCGAATCCTTTTTTCGATGAATTCATCACCTGGAAACCAAGGCTCATTTTCTGGCGGAATGGTATTTATGTAATCGGTGCTCGCGATCGTTGGAATCGAGACACCTTTTTCACCAGAACGGCGAAGTAGGTTCATCATGATGGCGCGAGCTCGCTGAGGACCTTCTCTCTCGATTACTGCATCAAGTGAATCCAGCCATTCTTTTGTCTCTTCTGGATTGTTATCGACAAATTGACTCGGCAAAGATGCCGGATCCATGCGAAATCTGTCCACCACGATTCGTACCTTCTTTAAGAGAAAAATTCGATAACCCTATTCTTATGCACGGCTATAAAAAGACGGGCTTGGGTCTGGGTAGTGGCATTTGAATCTGAGACCGAAATCAGGAACAATTAGTCAAATGAATCCTCAGCAAAGGAGCGCGTAAGAGTGGCAGGCGAAAGCCCCTCCAGGCTTGGATTAAAGCCTGGCCAAGTAGTACAAGAAATTGGCTTTGGCTCAGATTGTGATTCAGGGCTATCAGAGGCAGCAGCAAAAGAGGCACAAAGCGAATTAGTAGATCAAAGTTTTTCTGATGTTGTTGATGTGGTGATGCTTTGGTGGCGAGACGATGATGGCGATTTGGTGGATGCGCTAGTTGATGCGATGACTACGTTGGCTGACCACGGTGTTGTTTGGCTGCTGACTCCAAAACCAGGTAGAGAAGGCCACGTAGAAGCTGAAGATATTTCAGATGCAGCGCCAACGGCTGGCTTGCAAGCTACCAGCAGTATTAGCGCAGCAAAGAATTGGCAGGGCACCAGATTGGTTGCTCCCAAAGTTTCGAGAGGATAAGCGTGAGTTTAGAAATAGGCGACAAGGCTCCTGATTTCGCATTAAAGAATCAAGCTGGAGAAATGATCTCATTAGCAAATTTTGCAGGTAAAAAAAATGTTTTAGTGATGTTTTATCCATTTGCTTTTAGTGGAATATGTACTACCGAGATTTGTGAGATCAACGAAGATTTACCTAAATTTCAAAATGATGAAGTAGAGATGATTTCTATTTCATGCGATCCACATCATGCTTTGCGAGCTTTTGCTGAGAAAGAAGA
>JAGYJD010000003.1 GCA_018402365.1 Candidatus Nanopelagicales bacterium
GACTGGGTTGATAGGCCGGATGTGGAAGTGCAGCAATGCATGTAGCTGACCGGTACTAATAGGTCGAGGGCTTGTTTACATCTTTTCTAACCTTGCTTAACTCGCGTCCTCTATGTGGTTTTTGAGTTATGCATTGGCATAAAACTCAATAGAGTTACGGTGATCATGGCGAGAGGGAAACGCCCGGCTCCATTCCGAACCCGGAAGCTAAGCCTCTCAGCGTCGATGGTACTGCCCGGGAGACCTGGTGGGAGAGTAGAACATCGCCGGACATTTAAAAAGCCCATTCGTAAGAGTGGGCTTTTTTAAGTTTAAGGGAGAATTGCATCATGGAAGAACCAGAAGTTTCGTTAGAAATTACCGGTAAAGAATTGCCTGGCGAAATTAAGTCAGAGTTAAGAACTTTGCCAGAGGGTCTTGCCACCTTTGTCTCAAAGCACTTAGTCGCGGCCTCACAGGCTTTAGATGAAGATCCGCAATTGGCATATCGCCATGCCCAAGCTGCGAAAACGGGATCTGCCACCCGAGTGGCGGCGGTTCGCGAGGTGGTGGGTGTTACTGCTTATGCGGTGGGCGAATATGCGGTGGCGCTAAGTGAATTGCAAGCGGCCAAAAGGATCAGCGGACAAGTTGATTTGCTTCCTATGATGGCAGACTGTTATCGCGCTTTAGGTAAACCAGATAAAGCAGTTGAGATATTGCAAAGCAAAGAAGCAAGCAAACTTTTAGTGGATGAATATTCAGAGTTAGTTTTAGTAGCAGCGGGAGCCCGTAAAGATCAAGGAAACTTGTCAGCGGCTATGGCCTTGGTGAAAAATAATGTAATGATCAAGGGCAAACCAGAATTTAGCGCTTTGCGACTACGGTTTTTTTATGCGGAAACCGCTTTAGCGGCAGGCGACAAGGACACGGCTAGAGAATGGTTCAAGAAATGTTTAGATCTAGACCCAGCTGACGAATTAGAAGTGAAAGAAATATTGCAAGGAATAGAAAATTGATTAATTTAGGTTTATACGACAGTATCTTTTTTGATTTAGATGGTGTGGTCTATTTGGAAGATGACTTAATACCTGGCATAGATAAAACGATCTCAGAAATACGCAAAACGCATAAGGTTGGATTTATAACCAATAATGCGTCTAAAACTTGTGCAGAATTCGCTGAAAAACTCACTCAATTAAATATCGCAACCTCTGAAGCCGAAGTAATTAGCACCCCTGGGGTATTGGTTGAATCCATTTCTACCCAATTACCTAAGGCGAGACGTGTCCTGGCAATTTCTTCTAGTGCTGTTAAGGATTTGCTATTAAGCGCGGGATACAAAATAGTAACCAATTATCACGAGAAACCTGATTTGGTGGTGAATGGCTTATGCAAAAACTTAACTTGGGATGACTTAGCGCAAGCCAGCTACTCGATTGCAAATGGAGTTCCTTGGTGGGCTACAAACTTGGATCCAGTTCTTCCGACAATTCAGGGAGTCGCACCCGGAAACGGGGCAATTGTTGCGCTATTAAACGTGGTAACCGGAAAAATGCCGCTTGATTTTGGTAAACCAAATAGATTAATTTTTGACCATGCCGTAGAGAGATTTAAGGTACAAAAGCCACTTTTCGTGGGGGATAGTTTGGGCACTGATATTTTGGGGGCACAAAATGCCGGCATGGATTCTGTCTTGGTGCTGAGTGGAAATACTTCAAGGGAAATTTGGGAAAACGCTAAGCACGATTATTCCCCTATTGCGGTTATTGAAGATGCCAATGGACTCATCGATTCGCACAAAATCTAACTTCAATTACTATTTAGGTATGGACGAGAAAATGAGACCAGAAGACAAAATCGCAGATGGCCTAGTTGCTTTGGGTCAAGTAGCAATGGGGCTAAACGAATACCTGACCGAAAAGGTTAACCAAAAGATGAAGCCCTGCGCTTGTAAAAAGCAGACGAGTGATACCGACCTAAAACAACTTATCCAAGATGAAATTAGGGCGTACCTGGGTAAGCATAATTTTGTTACTGAAGAAGAATTGGCGGCATTGCGCAAAGTGGTAAATCAACTAAAAGGTGCCAAAAAAACCAAACCCAAAGGGTAGGCTGTAAAGAATGAATCAACAACTAAATCTTGGCACGCCCTTGGCGGTAACTCAAACCAATGATTCTCGGGTGGATGCTGCCACCAGTCGCCTTAATGAACTCGCTGATCTTCCTGTTAGTGAGCATTCACTCATCTTTGAAGATGTTCATAGACGATTACAAGAGGCTTTGAGTGTTTCTCAAAATCCATGAAACGCCGGATTGATGCTGCTTTAGTGCATCGTGGATTAGTTAAGTCTCGAACGTTAGCTCAAGAATTAATTTCTCAAGGGAATATATTTGTTAACGGTATAAAAGTTGAAAAATCTAGTAACCAAGTTTCTGACGAAGTCAAAATAGAAGTGGTTCAAACTCAAAATCTTGATGTGGGTCGTGGAGCCAGCAAATTGAGAAATGCTCTGCAAGAATTTAAAGACGTTGTTATCAAAAATAAAGTTTGCTTAGATGTAGGAGCGTCAACTGGTGGATTTACTCAAGTACTGCTAGAAAATGAGGCCAAATGTGTGTATGCACTAGACGTCGGTTATGGGCAAATAGATTGGTCAATTCGTAGCAACCCGAAGGTGCAGGTGATTGAAAGGTTTAACGCCAGAAATCTAACAGCTTCGGATTTGCCCGAAAAGATGGACATTATTGTGGCCGATTTATCATTTATCTCACTCACTAAGGTGATAGCGAATTTAATCGAAGTATCAACCGAGCAAACCGAATATTTATTAATGGTAAAACCCCAATTTGAGCTAGAAAAGAATCAAATTGCCGAGGGTGGGGTGGTGAGGGATTTACATCTGAGAACAATGGCGGTGTGGAAAATTGTCACTTTCGCACGCAATTTAGGGTTAAATTGTCAGGCTGTCGCATTCAGTGGCTTAGCAGGCCCGAGTGGAAACAAGGAATTTTTCATTAGACTAAGCAAATCGTCGGGTGAGTTATCGCAAGCCCAGATTAGTCAAGTTATCGAGAGGGCGGGTTTATGAGTCAAGGCAAAATCTTGATGGTTACCCATGACTCTAGTGATCACGCAATAGAAGTAGCCAGTGAATTAATTGACGCCTGGAGCGCAAATGGTTGGCAGATTTATGCAGTTTCAGAGGATGCTAAAAGAATTCAAACAAAGAATGCAAATGTTGAAGTAATCCAATCTAGTCAACTCGACACGATTGACTTGACGGTTGTTACCGGTGGGGATGGAACGATTTTAAGAGCGGCAGAAACCGTGAGAATCTCGCCCAGTCCAATATTGGGAATTAACCTAGGACATGTGGGATTTTTGGCAGAAGCTGAGCTAAGTGACCTAGCCCAAGTCGTCAAAAGTGTTAACGAAAAAAAATGGAAAGTTGAAAAGCGGCTTAGCTTAAAAGCTCGAGTGAAACTTTCAGAAGAAGTTATCTTTGAAACATTTGCATTAAATGATGTCGCGATTGAAAAAACTGTCCGGGGACACATGTTTGATTTATTACTCACGATCGACGGCTTGCCAGTTTCCGAGTTTGGAGCGGACGGCATAGTTTGTGCAACCCCAACCGGTTCGACCGCATACGCTTTCAGTGCTGGTGGCCCGGTGGTTTGGCCTGAAGTAGAAGCTTTATTAGTGGTTCCAATTAGTGCTCACGCGCTTTTTGCGAAACCCCTAGTGGTTTCACCTAAAAGTCAGATAACGATCGAAATTCCTAAAACCTCAACAGCTGGCATGTTAGTAGCCGACGGTAGAAGAGAATTCGCGTTACCTGTTGGCAGTTGCGTTGAAATCACTAGATCTGAGACAGATGTCCCCATTGCCAGGTTAAATGATGCCAGTTTCACCAATCGCTTGGTGGCTAAATTTCAGTTACCAGTTTCTGGCTGGCGTGGCCAAAAAAACTAAATGATTACCTTTCTCAAAATTAAAAATTTGGGCCTCATTAAAGATGTGGAACTTGATTTAAAGCAAGAACTAATTGCCTTGACAGGCGAGACTGGTGCCGGAAAAACCATGGTGCTATCGGCAATAGACGCCTTACTCGGCAAAAAAATTGCTACAAATTTGTTAGCGCAGGCCGAAAATACCAGCGTGGAGGCTGAATTTGAAATAGTTGATGAGGACTTTCTAAATAGATTAAAAGCAGAGGAATTTCTGATCGAAGATAATCGCCTTATAGTTTCTCGAATATTTTCAAAAGATGGAAAATCTAAATCATTTTTGGGGGGAAGGGCGGTGCCAGCGACCTTACTGGGGGAATATCTCTCAGAATTAATTTTTGTTCATGGCCAAAAAGATCAAGCCAAATTAACTAAAAGTGGCTTTGCCCTAAACGCAGTTGATCAATACGCCGATCACAATCACCGTGATATTTTAAAAGCGCATCAAGAAATGTTTTTAGAACTAAAACAAATGCGGTTAGCGTTGGCCCAGTTTGATGAAGAAATTGCCGTTAAAGAGCATGAACGCTTACGACTTGAGCAAATGATTCAAGATATTCAGGATGTCAATCCAGCAGATAATGAAGATGCTGAGTTGACAAACAAAATAAACAATCTTCAAAATACAGAGAAAATTAAAATAGCTCTTTCAATCGTCGGGGAATTGGCTGAGAGCACCAATCTAGACACAATCGAAAAAGCCAGCAAATTAGTGGCGAGCCTGGCTTCTGGAGACACTAGGTTTCAAGAGATACAGACGAAATTAAATATGGTGATAGAAGAACTTGTCAGTACGTCATCGTGGGCAAATGCCTTAAGTTTAGAAATGTCAGGGCAAGAGATGAGTTTAGATGAACTGGAAGATCGACGTTTTAAAATAAATCGTTTATGTAAATTATACGGACCTTCTTTGGAGCAAGTAATAAATAATTTCAACCAGGCCGAATTGACGCTTGCTCAATTGGCCGATCCTGGCAGCTATAGAGCACAACTTATCGAAAAAATAACTGCTCAAGAAATTCGCATTTCTGACTTTGCGCAAAAATTATCCAAGAATCGAGAAAAGGTAGCCAAGCAGCTAGGCGACTTAGTTACAAAAGAACTTAAGGACTTGATGCTCTCTGAAGCTGAATTTGTTGTCGCTGTTGAAAAAGTAGAATTGCTAAGTAGTCACCATGGTCAAAATGGCATAGACAAAGTGGAATTTATTTTCAGATCAAACAAAAATCTGAGTTTTGGTAATTTAGCAAAAATAGCCAGCGGCGGTGAGCTGTCAAGATTGATGCTGGCGCTTGAAGTAGTGATGGCGCAAGTGGGTCACCAAGCCACGATGATTTTTGATGAAGTTGATGCAGGGGTTGGAGGCAAAGCCGCTATTGAAATTGGCAAAAGACTCAAACGCTTAGCCAAAGCGTCGCAGGTTGTTTTGGTCACGCATCTTCCACAAATTGCAGCCTTTTCTCAGACCCACTTAGTTGTCGAAAAATCGCAAGATCCCAACGAAATCTCTACCAGCGTTAAAAGAGTGCAAGGAGAGACGCAGAAAATGGAGATTTCTCGAATGTTGGCCGGTCTAGCAGGGAGTGAAAGTGCCCTTCAACACGCTGAGGAACTCTTGAAACTGGCTCAATCGGCTTAGCGGTACGCTGTAATCCCGTGGGTTGAATTTTCAATTCATAAACCGCGGGAGTTTTTTTGTCTGTTAAACATATTTTTGTTACTGGTGGAGTTGCCTCGTCTTTGGGCAAAGGACTTACCGCCTCGAGTCTCGGAAACTTGCTGGTGGCGCGTGGGCTACGAGTGACCATGCAAAAACTCGACCCATACCTAAATGTTGATCCGGGAACAATGAACCCCTTTCAGCATGGTGAGGTTTTTGTCACCGAAGATGGTGGCGAGACGGATTTAGACATTGGTCATTATGAAAGATTCTTAAATGTAAATTTGTCAAAGAGTGCAAATGTAACCACAGGTCAGGTCTACTCAAGTGTGATCGCTCGTGAACGTCGAGGTGAGTACCTAGGTGACACGGTTCAAGTGATTCCGCATATTACGAATGAAATCAAATCCAGAATACTTTCTATGTCCGCTGTCAATGTAGATGTGGTAATTACCGAAATAGGCGGCACAGTAGGTGACATTGAGTCTTTACCTTTTTTAGAAGCAGTAAGACAGATTCGTCACGAAATAGGCCGAGAAAACACTTTTTTTCTTCATGTTTCACTGCTTCCTTACATTGGACCCAGTGGGGAGTTAAAAACTAAACCAACTCAGCACTCAGTTGCCTCCATGAGAAGTATAGGAATTCAACCGGATGTCATAGTTTTACGTTCAGATCGAGAAATACCGCAATCTATAAAGAAGAAAATTTCGTTGATGTGCGACGTTGAAGAGGAAGCGGTAGTAGCTGCTTGCGACGCTCCTAGTATTTATGACATACCGCGAGTTCTACACTCAGAAGGTTTAGATGCTTATGTGGTTCGACGGCTGAATCTTGGATTTCGTGATGTGAATTGGGCCGAGTGGGATTCTCTACTTTTGAGGGTTCACCAACCAACTCACACGGTAAAAGTTGGACTAGTTGGAAAATACATAGATTTGCCAGATGCTTATTTGAGTGTTACTGAAGCGTTGCGGGCTGGAGGTTTTGCTTTAGATGCCAAAGTAGAAATTAAGTGGGTACCTTCTGATAGTTGTGTGAGCGAGAGTGGTGCCGCAACTGCCTTAGGAGAATTAGATGCAATATGTATTCCCGGTGGATTTGGAATTAGAGGAATAGAAGGAAAAGTTGGCGCTCTTAAATACGTCAGAGAAAATAAAATTCCAACCCTTGGTCTGTGTTTAGGTTTACAATGCATGGTTATTGAATTTGCAAGAAATGTACTAGGAATATCGGATGCTTCCAGTAGTGAATTTGATTCAGATACTCCAAATCCTGTTATCGCCACTATGCAAGAGCAGCTTGATGTTGTGAATGGGGGCAAAGACATGGGGGGAACCATGCGACTGGGTTCATATTCTGCAAAATTAAAAGTCGATAGCTTGGTTTCACAGCTCTACGGTTCCACCGATATAACAGAGCGGCACAGACATCGTTATGAGGTGAATAACAAGTATCGCGAACAATTAGAACAAAAGGGTTTGTCAATTAGTGGAACTTCACCCGATGACAAATTAGTTGAATTCATCGAATTGTCAGTAAGTGAGCATCCTTTTTACCTGGCCACTCAAGCTCATCCTGAATTTAAATCAAGACCCACTCAGGCCCATCCACTTTTTAAGGGACTTATTGCAGCAGGATTGAACCACCAACGCTCCTCTTAAAAGTTGTATTGTTAGCCAATAGCGAAGAGGTCGAGATGAGAATCGGGACTTTGATAGGTGTTAAAAAATATGGACCATCTTGAGCTTTTTTTATCTCATATTTCAATTGAAAAAGGCTTAGCTAAAAATACCCTATCCGCTTATCGTCGTGACTTAGAACGTTTTCTCTCCTACACCAGCGAAAATTCACTAGCCCAAGATGAAGCGACAATACGGGAATATCTCAAATCGTTAAATATGGCATCAGCTTCGCGCGATAGACATCTGTCAAGTCTCAAGTCATACTTCAAGTTTTTGATTTATGAAAGTTTAATTGACAATGATCCCACCAGTAATATTCATACAAATAACAAAATTGCCAGACTACCTAAGGCTCTCACGGGTGAAGAGATGACTGCTCTTATTGATTCCACCTCTAGCCAAACAGAAGCCGGTATCAGAAATCGTACAATTTTAGAGCTTTTATATGGCACTGGAATGAGGATTAGTGAGGCGACTTCGCTTGACACAGAGGATATCGATTTAACTGAAGGATGGATCAAGATACGTTTTGCGAAAGGAGCGAAACAACGATTAGTCCCAATCGGTAGCAAATTAGCACAATCACTGTCTGCTTATTTGGTGAGAGTTCGCCCCGCACTCTTAAAAAATGAACAAAGGCAAAGTGCCTTGTTACTTTCGCTGCGTGGTTCTCGCCTCAGTAGACAAGCTATCTGGTTAATAGTGAAAGAGTTATCGAAACAATCTGGTTTGCAAATTCAGATCAGCCCTCATTCGCTACGACACACTTTCGCAACTCATTTGCTAGCGGGTGGGGCTGATATCCGGGTGGTACAGGAGTTACTGGGGCATAGTGTTGTGACTACAACACAGATATATACCAAAATAAATATCGACCAAGTACGCGACGCTTTTGTCTCGGCTCATCCACGCGCAGGTTGATCCAAAGAATCTTTCACCCTCAATGACAGACTAAGGTAAGCGATAACCCAACCGGGGTGGTTGCGTAGGAGGCTGAAAGATGGCGCAGGGGACAGTCAAAGATGACGGCTCCAGAATTCCCAAAGGTTTAAAAACAGCCAATCAATTTGCGATACCAGAACCTCTTAGTAGCCATGGCCCCGCGAAGGTAATTTCGGTAGTGAATCAAAAAGGTGGGGTTGGAAAAACCACTAGCACCATAAATATAGGTGCGGCACTTGCCCAATATGGGCGAAAAGTTCTTTTAGTGGATTTCGATCCGCAAGGTGCGCTTTCTGTTGGTTTGGGTATCAGCGTTTATCAGCTTGAAAAAACTTTATTTCACGTATTAGGAAGCGATCGCATTGCGGCGAAAGATGTCTTAGTTTCTACCACTGTAAAAAATCTTGATTTATTACCTAGCAATATTGAACTCTCTGCAGTTGAAATGCAATTAGTTAGTGAAGTGGGTAGAGAGCAGGCTCTGCAAATAGCTTTGCAGCCTTTGATGAATGATTATGACTACATTATTATCGATTGCCAACCATCTTTAGGCCTATTAACGGTCAATGCCTTAGCTGCTTCTGATGGTTGTGTGGTGCCACTAGAAACAGAGTATTTCGCCCTTAGAGGATTAGCACTATTAACACAGACCGTTGACAAGATTAAATCACGAATAAATCCGCGATTAGAAATAATTGGTATCTTGCCCACTATGTATGATCCGAGAACAGTTCATGGTCGTGGTACTAGAGCGAGTAGAAGAAGCATTTGGGGATAAAGTATTTGAAACTGTAATTATGCGCACCGTCATTCAAAACCACTTAAACAGGGTCACCTATAACTGAATATGCCCAAGAATCTCCCGCTGCTCGGGCTTATCTTCAGTTAGCGCGAAGACGATTGCTAAATTCTAATGAATCAACCTGTAATGGTTCTGGATGAGAATCCCGATCAGAAACCAATATTTCAAGTTAAGTTAGATGAATTTGAAGGACCTTTCGATCTCTTACTTTCTTTAATTGCAAAGCATGAACTTGAAGTTACCGTCTTGGCACTTCATGTAGTGACTGATGATTTTTTAACTTTCATCAGATCGCAAGGTAATGAATGGGATTTAGAAACTACTACAGAATTCTTGGTGGTGGCAGCAACACTTCTGGATCTAAAGGCTGCGAGGCTTCTACCAAGTGGCGAAGTTGAAGACGAAGAAGACATTGCAAGACTTGAGGCAAGGGATTTACTTTTTGCCCGACTGCTGCAGTACAAAGCCTTCAAAGATGTTTCCGGTTGGTTTAGACAAGAGATTGAACTTAATCAGCGAAGAATGCCGCGTCTTGTTAGCTTGGAACCCGCTTTTGCTGATCTCTTACCTGAGGTTTTAATTGGTTTAGGACCCAATGAATTTGCCCGACTAGCAAAAAAAGTTTTCGAACCAAAAATTGAGCCGGAATTCACGCTCACCCATCTTCATGCTCCTTTGGTTAGTGTGTCTGAACAATCGGGTTTGATTGTTGAACGTTTAAGACAGCAAGGCACTTTGACGTTTCGGGCACTAGTTGCGGGTGCCAGCATTGGCGAAGTAGTTGCGCGTTTTTTAGCCATTCTGGATTTATTTAAACAAGCACTGGTTACTTTTGAGCAGGCAGCACCCTTGGCTGATCTATTTGTGCGTTGGACTGGAACTTCAGAGGGAGCAGTAATTGCCGGAGCAGAATTCGATCAAGAGGAAGAAAATGAGTGATATTGAAACAGGTGAAATGATCGAAAACGAAGTCATCGAGGTTTCAATGACTGAGAATGAACCCGAGCCGAGTCAGGATTTTTCAGCACCTTCTCTTCGATCGGCGTTAGAGGCAATTTTAATGGTGATTGATGAACCTGCCAGCATAGAAATTTTGGCACAAATTGTGAATACACCAATTGCGGAAGTAGAAATCGAATTAGCAAATTTAGCTTTTGAATTAGAAGAAAAACAAAGCGGTTTCTTACTAAAGCAAGTGGCTGGAGGTTGGAGATTTTATACCAACGAAGAATGTTGGCCGGTTGTTGAAAAATTTGTTAAAGAAGGACAGCCCGCTAAATTGACTCAAGCTTCACTCGAGACCTTAGCTGTGGTGGCCTACAAACAGCCAGTCTCGAAGGGTCGAATTTCGGCGATCCGGGGGGTAAATGTAGATAGCGTTATTAGAACTTTGCTGAATCGTGGATTAATTGAAGAAGCCGGTATAGAGCATGAATCACAGAGTATTTTATATAAAACCACAAATTATTTTTTGGAACGTTTAGGCATTAATGAGTTATCACAACTACCGCCTGTAGCGGACTATCTTCCTGATATGAGTGCCTTGGACTCGTTAATTGAAGATTCGGATCGTTAAATGCAAAATACAGAAGGAGTTCGTCTTCAAAAAGTTTTGGCACAAGCTGGTTTAGGTTCAAGAAGATCCTGCGAAGAATTGATTGAGCAGGGTCGAGTGCGGGTTAATGGAGTGCAGGTGGAATCCCAAGGAAGACGGGTCGATCCAGAAAAGGATTTAATAGAAGTTGATGGTGAAGATAACAAAAGGTTTTTCTGTGGTGGTTCTGATGATGAACAAGCCAACTGGAGTAGTCACCACCATGAAAAAGACGGATGATCGGGTAACCGTTGGTGAATTTGTAGAAGGTCGAAAAGAGCGATTATTTCACATCGGTAGATTAGATCAAGACACTGAAGGCTTGTTGTTATTAACAAACGACTGATGGCGCCCTAGGCCACGGCTTAACTCATCCGTCAATTGGTGTAGCAAAGGTTTATTTAGCTCGGAGTAGGGGCCAAATTAAACCACAACAACTGAGTCAACTCACTCAAGGATTTGAGCTGTCTGATGGTTTTGCTCGTGCTAGTAGTGCCAAATTAATCGCTGCCACCGCCGGGGATTGCTTAGTGGAGATCACAATCCATGAGGGTAGAAATCGCATTGTTAGACGAATGATTGAAGAATTATCTATGGAACTGTTGCAACTAGTACGTACTCAATTTGGACCAATTAAACTTGGTGAAATGAAGCCTGGAAAATCAAGATTGCTAAGTGAAGTCGAAGTTAAAAGTCTATATTCTGCAATTGAAAAATCTAAGACTCGGAATGTCTCATGAGAGCCATTCGTGGAGCCACTATGTTGCAGAATAATTCTGCCGAAGAGATGAAAGATGCAACAAAAGAATTACTATTTGAAATGATGCTTAAAAACAATGTCGACAATAGTGACTTAATCAGCATAATTCTTACCGCTACCGTTGATTTAAACTGCGCCTTCCCGGCAGCGGCGGCACGTGAAATGGGAATGGGTGATGTCCCGTTACTTTGTTCAGTCGAGATGAACGTAGTAGGAGCTCCTGAAAAAGTTGTCAGAGTTTTAATGCACTGTGAAACGGATTTAAAACGTTCGGAAATTACTCATATCTACCTGCGGGGAGCAGAAGTACTACGACAGGACTTAGCGCAATAGCATGAATATTGCTGTAGATGGCCCTAGTGGCTCTGGTAAATCAACTGTCAGTAAAGCCTTAGCAATCAATTTAAATTTGGCATATTTAGACACTGGTGCAATGTACCGAGCAGTGACGGCTTGGCTTTTAGGTGACAGCACTTCTCTAGTTAGTAATTGGCAAAACATGTTAACAAAAAAAGTCAATATGAAAATAAACCCCAATGCTGCCGCCTTCACCATCCTGATTGACGAGCAAGACGTAACAGAAGAAATACGTAGCCAGAGAGTCACAGACACTGTTTCTCTTGTCGCAGCAGAGGCGGACGTGAGGGATTGGATGGTGCAATTACAGCGAGAGATAATGAGCACAAGTAAGGGAATTGTTATGGAAGGTCGTGATATCGGCACTGTAGTAATGCCAGACGCTGAGGTAAAAATATTCGTAACTGCCGACTTAACAAAAAGAGCTGAACGAAGGGCCAAAGAAATGGCTCAGCAATCAGACTTCACTCAACAATCCTTGAGCTCAAGAGATGAAAAAGATTCAAACCGAATCATTTCACCATTGTTAAAGGCAGCGGATGCAATTGATTTGGACACTACTTTTTTAAGCATTGAAGAATCTATTGAGGCAGCACTCACAATAGTCAAGCGGAATTCTAATGTCTGAAAATTCCCTAGAGGAAGACTTTTTAGCACCAATCGTTGTAGATGATTGGGTTGAGGGGGAGGAAACTGAAGACTTCGAAGATCCGCTCTATGAAGTTGAACTGAGAGATTTAGATCCAACAGCGCTGGCGCAGGTTGTTATAATCGGCCGCCCCAATGTCGGCAAATCAACTTTAGTAAATAGATTAATCGGAAGACAAGCTGCTGTGGTGGAAGATCGTCCTGGTGTTACTCGAGATCGGGTTAGTTATGTGACTGAGTGGGGTGGAAGAACTTTCACTATGGTTGACACTGGGGGACTAGACACCGATAAAGAAGGATTTAGTCCGCTAATTGCGGCAAAGGTAAAAGATGCAGTTGATCTGGCTGATTTAGTTCTATTTGTGGTTGACGCCCGTGTTGGGGCGACCTCTGAAGACAACATTGCACTCGAACTTATAAGACGAAGTGAGAAACCCGTTCTATTAATCGCAAATAAAGCTGATAGTCAAAAAGATGAATTAAATGCTGCTTCCTTATGGAACTTGGGGCTTGATGAGCCCTATCCCGTTAGCGCATTGCACGGTAGATCTATCGGTGACCTATTGGATTTAATCGTTAGTAAAATTCCTTCCGATCTAAGCAGTAAGAAAGCCCAAAAAATATTTTCAGTGGCTATCGCTGGACGACCTAATGTTGGCAAAAGTAGTCTGCTTAATGCCCTTACGAAAAGTGAACGAGCGGTAGTTTCACCAATTGCTGGAACCACTATTGATCCCATAGATGAGATCGTGGAGCTAGAGGATTCCACTTGGAGATTTATTGATACTGCGGGCATTAGAAAAAGAGGCAAGCAAAGTGATGGAGCAGAGTATTTTTCTGTATTAAGAACCCAAAGTGCCATCGATCGAGCCGACTTGGTTTTATTAATTCTTGATGCCTCAGACCCCATTAGCGATCCAAGATGAAAACTAATTAATTTAACAGTCCCGAAGCGGGCAGAGGACTGATTTTAGTTTTTAATAAGTGGGATTTAGTAGAAGAGGAAAGACAAGTCACTTTAGAGGAAATCGACACCTTACTTTTTAACGTTAAAGTGGGCTCCACGAATCCCAACATCAGTGCTAAAACAACGGCATGTAAATGAAGTTGAAAAAGCCCTGCTGACAGCATTGTCAGGCTGGCAAATGAGAATCCCCGACTGGTCAAATAAATCAGTTCCTTAAGACAATCCTGCCTCCCATCCCGCATCCCGGTCAGAGGAGGGTAAGCAGCCTAAGGTTTGTTTATGACACAGGTTGGCGCCCAGCCGCCAGTTTTTACGCTGTTTACCACCGGGGCTAGATGCTGGCTATGTAGATTTATCGAACGAAGATTACGTGAGGAATTTGGTTTAGGGCTCTCCAATTCATATGCGTGTACGGAGAAGGCGAGGTAAGCGGGCTGCGCGCAGTTTGGTAGCGCACTCGGCTGGGGGCCGAGGGTCGTGGGTTCAAATCCCGCTAGCCCGACCAAATCTTAGAAGGAGTAGGAATGAATATTTGGACCGTTCAAATTTTTACAGTTACACGACTACTTACTATTCCATTGTTCGCATATTTAGTTTTTTAAACGCAGAAGTCGCTTGGGCTTTTTAGTACTCTTTATCGCTTCATTCTCAGATTTGGCTTGATGGATATTTGGCAAGAAAATTGAGTCAATATAGCCTGCTGGGTGAAAAATTAGACCCCATCGTAGTCGGCTTTATATCATAACTTTGGTAGTAGTGGGATTGTTGATCGAGGCGCTGCCACTGATCTTTGTTGTGCTGATTTTGCTTCGCGAGATATACCTGGCACTCTTAATGATTAGAGTAAAGCAGATTGGCTTTTTTAAGTTGCCGGTTAATTTGGTTGGAAAATGGGTGCTTTCTGTCACGATGGGCGGTTTTACCTTTGGCCTTAATCGCAACTGAATACGATTGGGAAAACGACGTGGTCCTTCTATATAATGCTTTCATAATTTGGGGAGTAGGATTGTACCTATGGTCCGCAGGGGGCATTATACAAAACAATATTTAGATTTGAGATTAAGTAATGAGCAAACGAACTAGTTTTCAGGATTCTTCATTACTCTTAGATAAAATTTGGAGAGATTTACAAGATGACTCATACAATCTAAAAGCACAAGAAAAGATTAAGCAGGGAAAACCGTCCTCAGATCCTAAATGGTTGATATTAATTGTTTTGACAATTGGTGGATTAATCTTTGGTATTGGAGCTTCAATTACTCGCCAATCCATACCACTTTCGATTCAAAATCGTGATCTGTTACGTGAAAATATCGCTGCACAATCCCTCGTGCTTGAAGACAAAGAATCTCAATTAGAGCAAGTGATTCAAAACATTTCTACCCTGCAAGAAAATCAAGCTGCGGTTTTACCCGAAGTAGATCAAGAAGAGCTCACTTCGCTCAATTTTGCTTCCGGCTATCAAACTGTTAGTGGTCCTGGAATAAGAGTAGAGATAAATGATGCCGAAATCTCAAGTTTGCCATTAGATGTGGACCCAAGTTTGGCGCGAGTGTTCGATAGTGATCTTATAACGATTTTAAATGGCTTATGGGTTGCAGGAGCGGAAGCGGTGGCAATTGGTAATCAGCGAATATCTTCACGCTCTGCGGTTAGTCAATCCGGTGAAGCAATACTGGTGAATTATCGTCCAATCCTTCCGCCGTACCGCATTGACGCGATTGGTTCACCTGAATTGGCAGACCGCTTTAAAGAAACACAAGATTTTATGAACATCTCTGAAGTAACTCGACTTTATGGAATTAGCTTTAAAGTCGATAGCATTGATAATATTGAAATCCCGATAGCGGTATTACCCATACCTGATTTATCAGGCTTAACGATTGGACAAAGAAATTGATCGCTTTCGTAGGTTTATTACTGGGGGTAATAGTCGGGATTTTTATCAATCCAACTGTGCCTGGTTGGATTCTTCCTTATTTACCTATCGCGGTGGTTGCAGCACTTGATGCGGTGTTTGGTGGAATCAGAGCAAACTTAGAGAAAGTTTTCGACGATCAAGTATTTATCATTTCATTTCTCAGCAATATTGTGCTGGCCGCCTTAATAGTATTCTTGGGTGATCAACTTGGTGTCGGATCTCAACTCTCAACGGGTGTTGTGGTGGTTTTGGCAATGAGGATCTTTGCTAACGCAGCTGCCATCCGCAGACTGATTTTTAAGATGTGATTGAGCGTGCTTAAATTATCAAAGACAGTTCGACAAATCGTGGTAGCACTAGCTTTATTCACATTTGGATTAATGATAACTATTACCATAAAAAAATCAAATGAACCTCAAGTTTTGTCTAACGCGAGAGAAAATGAGCTAGTTCAAGTTTTAACTGAACTGAACCGCCAAAACGAACAGCTCTCAATAGAAATTAATGATCAGGAAGATGTTCTGGACTCTCTGCAATCAGGTTCGACCCAAAATGCTAATCAAGCAGCGCTTGATCGAGCTAATGCGCTAGGTGTTTTAGCTGGTACTAAAACAGTTTTAGGTCCGGGAATAACTATGGTTTTAAAAGGAGATAGCGCCTCAATCAATGCCTTTACTTTGATTGACGCAGTTCAAGAGTTGAGAGATGCTGGTTCGGTCGCCATCCAAATCAATAATGTGCGAGTGGTAGCGAACACCTGGTTTATCGACACTGTGGGTGGGGTTAGTATCTCGGGAGCTGTTAAAAATACTCCTATCAACATTAAAGTGATTGGCGAACCACAAACCTTAGAAACCGCAATGCGTATTCCCGGGGGGTTTGAGCAAAGCGTTATAGCTAACGGGGGAGAGATTGAAATTAAAAGAAGTAATATTGTGGAAATCGATGCGACCTTGACCCCTGAGCCGCCTAAAATTGCGCAACCCACAAATTAATCAATTCAAAGGAGATAGAAGAGTAAATGAAAACACCTAATGACTTGCAGTACACCAAAGAGCACGAATGGGTTCAAATAAATGGTGATGGCGTTACCTTTGGAATAACTGACTTTGCTCAAGATGCTTTGGGGGACATAGTTTTTATCAGTTTGCCCAAAGTGGGTGACGAAATTAGTGCCGGAGACACCTGCGGTGAGGTGGAGTCAACCAAAAGCGTCAGTGATATTTTCGCGCCAGTCTCGGGCATAGTAACTGAGGTAAATTCTGCATTGACTGCTAATCCTGAGGTGGTAAATGCAGATCCCTACCAGGCAGGCTGGATGGTGAAGGTAAAAGTTTCAAGCCAACTTGAGGCGGCGGATTTTCTATCTGCGGCCGATTATCAAACATTTACTGAGGGTTAAACCTCCACCTCAACTTGACCCTTCTCGGGCGAGAGTATTAAGGTTTGACTTATGCAGGATGAAAATACTGGTGCATTACCTATCGTTTTTAGCGATGCTTCAGAGCTTCCCCCGATTGATGAAGGACATATCGAAGGCTTAGCTCCTAACTCAGCTGCCTTATTAGTTAGGCAGGGTCCGCAAGAGAATCAAAGATTCGTTCTTAGTGGCGATGTTATTGATTTGGGCAGAAGCGATGATGCCCACATAGTTCTAGACGATGTAACGGTTTCTCGCTTACACGCCAGGATCACTCGCCAAGAAAATATCTGGGCAGTGGAAGATCTTAAAAGTTTAAATGGCACCTATCTCAACCAAAAAAGAGTCGAAACAGCACAATTGAGTGCCGCGGATGAGTTGCAAATAGGAAAATATCGATTTACATTTCTTCTACCACCATCGACCGTATGAGCAATTCGCTTCGGAACACCAGAGAATCGGATTTCACAATTGGTGAAGTGTTAGGTGCACTACGTGGGGAATTTTCCGATATCTCGATTTCGAAGATTAGATTTTTAGAGTCTGAAGGTCTCATTCAACCTGAACGCTCGCATAGCGGTTATCGTAAATTTTCAAGTGATGATATAAAGCGACTTAAATATATTTTGAGAGCTCAGAAAGAGCACTACTTACCGTTAAAGGTTATTAAAGAACATCTCTCGGCGCTAGATAGAGGACTGGCTGCGCCAGAATTACCAAACGTTACCCCCAAAGTACCGACTATTTATGCCGTAAACCCAGCTCGTGGAAAAAAATCAATCCGGATAACTGAGGCAGAGCTTTTAACAGTAAGCGGATTAGATCCTAAACAGTTGGCGGATCTAGAAAAGCTCGGAATCTTAAAACGGCTAGCTGATAAGCGCCACTTTGACGAATGGGCACTTAAAATTGCCAAAATCGCCTCAACCCTGGCCAACTATGGAATAGAACCCCGACATTTACGAGGCTTTAAAACAGCCAGTGAGCGGGAATTTAATTTAATTCAACAAGCCACAACACCTTTTGCAAAGCGTAATCACCCTGAGGCGATAGCCAAAGCCAATGAGATGAAATTTGAAATTGCGCAATTGACCAATTTGTTGCAGTCTTCTCTTATCCAATCGGCAATAGAGGACGAAATTTCGTGATTGAAATGGAAGTAGTTGGGGTAAGGGTCGAGATGCCTTCAAATCAGCCCATCGTGTTACTCAAAGAGAAGGCAGGCGAGCGATATCTTCCTATTTGGATTGGCACCCCCGAAGCGACAGCAATTGCCCTAGCCCAACAAGCGGTCTCCTCACCCCGCCCGCTCACCCATGATCTCTTAATTGACTTGGTAGAGGCGATAGGGGGCATATTCGAATCCATAAGTGTTGACTCATTAGAAGATGGGGTCTTTAAAGCAAGCTTGTTTTTTACGGGTGCCGACTCGCGCCAAGCTAGACCCTCAGATGCCATTGTGATAGCCCTAAAAAAATCTATTCCTATTTATTGCAATGAAGATGTACTGAATCTTGCGGCGATAGAGGTTCCAGATGATCAAGAAAAAGAGGTTAACCAGTTCAGACAGTTTCTGGATGAGGTAAATCCTGATGATTTCGCAAGTCCTTCTTAAACCTCAAGTAAAGCCTTAGGGTTTAATGCGGCGTGTCAATAGTTACGTGAGTGTTATTAGAGGTTTTAGTTGGTAACCTAAGGCACATGCAGAGTCAAAATAGCGCCAAAAAGAATCACCAAGAATCACTTTTTGAAATAGACCTTAAACCAATACCTGAGGGTTCTGGTTATAGAGGAACCATCGCCGCGCAAGCTGCTGGGATTAGTTATCGCCAGCTGGACTACTGGGCCCGCACTGGTTTAATCGAGCCGTCTATCAGAAATGCTGCTGGTTCGGGATCGCTCAGGCTTTACTCGTTTAAAGATTGTTTGGTTTTGAAGGTTGTAAAAAGGTTGCTAGATACAGGTGTCTCGTTGAGCAATATCAGAATGGCGATTGATCATCTTCGCCAGCAAGGGATTGAAGATCTAGCCCACTTAACTCTTATCTCTGATGGGGCCTCTGTCTATGAATGCAATAGCGATGACGAAGTGATTGACTTAGTTCGCGGTGGCCAAGGGGTATTTGGAATCGCCATTGGATCTGTGGTGCGAGAGATGGAAGGTGCTTTGGAACATTTTCCAGCGGAGCACCTCGATGGGCGTTTAGTCTTACCTCAAAACATGGTTGACGAATTGGCTTCAAAACGCTTACTTCGCGAACAATCTGCCTAACGCTGCATAACCTTGGTTCTACGGTATTCTTTAGTTAAGGCTGATCAATCAGGTGGGAGAGTTCGTTAAATCGAACGCCGAAGGAGCAAGTCCTTCCCGGAACCTCTCAGGCAAAAGTACCCCTTGATGTTGCCTTACTGGAGAAGGGTGCTCCGGCATCCACCGAAGGGGAAGTCCCGCTAAAGGGGCGAAGCTCTCAGGTCGCGTTATGCGGGGACAGTGGGAAGGGTGTAACACCCAACCCGAGGAGTCCTAAGTGAATGAAAACAAAGTAAAAACATTTCAAGATCGTCATATTGGTCCTAAATCTCAAGACGTTTCTATAATGCTGCAACATTTGGGATATGAAAATATTGAAGATTTTATAAGTGAAACAATTCCGCAACCCATTCGGTTTTTAGATTCATTAGATTTACCTCCAGCGTTAAGCGAGGCTGATGCACTAACCGAGATAAGGGCTTTGTCAAAGAAGAATAAATCAGTTAAAAACTTTATTGGACTTGGATATTATAACAGTTTTACACCAAGCGTAATTAAGAGAAACATCTTAGAAAACCCTGCTTGGTACACCGCGTATACCCCGTATCAGCCAGAAATCAGCCAGGGTCGCTTAGAGGCCTTAGTTCTTTTTCAAACCATGGTTTCAGAACTTACTGGCCTTGATATTGCTAATGCATCTTTACTCGATGAGCCCACAGCGGCAGCAGAAGCTATGCGCTTAGCTCAACGTGCTACGGGGGATGAGAAAGATGTGTTTTTGGTTGACAAGGACATCCACCCCCAAACATTGGCGGTATTAAAAACGCGAGCACTCCCGATGGGAATCATACTTAAGCAAATTGATGTTTTAAGAGATGAGCTAGACGCTGACGCTTATGGAGTTTTAATTTCTTATCCAACTAGCACTGGTGGCGTAAAGAATTATGAGTCTTTAACAGAGAGAGCGCACTCACTCGGCATGAAAGTTATCGCAACCACAGATCTACTGGCGCTCACTCTTTTAGAAGCTCCTGGAGAATGGGGAGTTGATATTGCAGTTGGCTCTGCTCAGCGATTCGGAGTTCCCTTTGGATTTGGGGGACCGCATGCAGGTTTCATGAGTGTAAAAGAGGAACTCTCTCGACTCTTACCTGGTCGCCTTGTGGGTGCCAGTGTTGATAGCGCGGGAAGATTGGGATACCGATTAGCTTTACAAACCAGAGAACAACATATCCGTCGTGGAAAAGCAACCAGCAATATTTGTACTTCACAGGTTTTACTTGCAGTAATTTCAATGGCTTATGCGGCATACCATGGCCCCGCTGGTTTAAAGGGGATTGCCGAAAATGTCAATTTGCAAGCGCAAAGGTTCGCCACGGCGCTAACCGCTAGTGGTCACTTGCTTTTGCATTCACAATTTTTCGATACGGTGGCATGGCAAGTTGATGATGCTCACGTATTAGCGCAACGACTAGAAGCTTTGGACATAAACATTAGAGTAATTAACGATGAATGGGTATCGGTTAGTTTTGATGAAACGACAGAACAAAATTTGCCCTCACTCTATAAAGCTTTAGATCTAAATCTAGAGATGGCGTCTGCTACAAAAACAGATTTTGCCGAGTTAGCAAGGTCCAGTGAGTACTTAACTCACCCTCACTTTAATAGGTATCACAACGAAACCGCGATGATGCGTTGGTTACGCTCACTCAGTGATAAAGATATTGCGTTGGATCGTTCAATGATTCCGTTGGGATCATGCACGATGAAGTTAAATGCAGCAAGCGAGATGGAGCCAATCACTTATCCAGAGTTTGCGAGTGCTCATCCTTTCTCCAAGGTCGACCAAAATGAGGGTTGGCTCGAACTTATTAAGCAACTAGAGCAATACATTTGCACAATTACCGGTTACGACGCAGTAAGTCTGCAGCCAAATGCGGGAAGTCAAGGGGAGTTTGCCGGTTTGCTTGCTATTAAGGCCTACCACGAAAATAATGGCGATTTTGATCGCGTTATTTGCTTGATTCCGTCAAGCGCCCACGGCACTAATGCAGCGAGTGCAGTAATGGCCGGAATGCAAGTGGTGGTAGTTGAGTGTGACGAAAATGGTGACGTTGACTTGCTTGATGTTGAAAAAAAGATTGAAAAATACGGCTCAACACTTGCCGCAATTATGGTCACCTATCCCTCAACACATGGCGTTTACGAAGAAGGCATCGTAAAACTTTGTGAAATGGTACACGCGGTTGGCGGCCAAGTGTATGTAGATGGAGCAAACCTAAATGCGCTGGTGGCCTTAAGTAAGCCGGGGAAATTCGGGGCCGATGTTTCTCATTTGAATTTACACAAAACTTTTTCGATACCTCATGGCGGTGGCGGCCCTGGAATTGGTCCAGTAGCTGTTCGAAAACACTTGGCGCCATTTCTACCCTCACACCCGCTACAAAAAGCAGCTGGTCCAGCAAATCCAATTGTGGGGCCTGTAAGTGGAGCACCTTGGGGCAGCGCCGGAGTGTTACCTATTTCGTGGATGTATATCCGCATGATGGGGGCGGAAGGTTTAAAAAATGCAACAAGTGTTGCCTTGTTGAGTGCAAACTATTTAGCTAGCAAATTAGATGACCACTTTCCTGTGCTCTACAAAGGAACTAAGGGCCGAGTTGCGCACGAATGTATTTTGGATGTTCGAGATATTACAAAGACAACTGGAGTCACAGTTGACGATATAGCTAAGCGTTTAATGGATTTTGGCTTTCACGCGCCTACTATGTCGTTCCCAGTAGCAGGAACTTTCATGATTGAACCTACCGAAAGCGAAGACATTATTGAGTTGGATAGGTTTGTAAGGGCGATGACACAAATTAAAAAAGAAATTGATCAAATCTCCACCGGTGAGATCTCGCACGAAGCCTCCGCATTGGCGAACGCCCCACATACTGCTGAGGATATTACGGGGGATTGGAATCGCGCCTACTCGCGTGAACAAGCGGTGTTTCCGCTACCCGAAGTTGTTTCAAGCAAATACTGGCCACCGGTAAACCGTATTGACGGTGCCTATGGGGATAGAAATCTAATTTGTGCTTGTCCTGACGTAAGAGAATTGGCGATGAGTTGATTTTTGAATGAAAGAAGTAATGCTCCACCTTGAGGGGATGACTTGCACCTCTTGTGCTAATCAGATTGAAAAAAACCTCAATCAAATGGCCGGGACAAAAGCGCAGGTTAATTATGCAACTGCCACCGCGTCTATCATCTCTGAAGGAAATTTAGCGGTAGATGAGTTCATCTCGGTTGTGGAAAAACTCGGGTACCATGCCTCTTTAGAAGCGGTGGATGAAGATGCATATTTAAGCAAGCTTGCAAGAAAGAAAAATGTTGCGGTGGTTATAGGAACATTTGCAATCGTTATCTCAATGATTCCGGCCTTTCAATTCTCAGGCTGGCAATGGATTTTATTGGCATTAACTTTGGTTGTTCATCTTTACAGTGCAACCGAAATTCATTACTCTGCCTTTGTAGCGGCAAAAAATCGTTTTGCAAACATGGATACCTTAATAAGTTTGGGTACCTTGGTAGCGCTAATGGTGAGTGTTTATGCCCTATTTTTCACCTCCATGGGGGAGTTAGGCATGAAGATGTCTCACTCTTTATTCGAAAGAACTGCTGCCGGCGGAATCTATTTAGAGGTAGCAGCAGTGGTGCCAGCCTTTATTTTGATGGGTAGATATTTTGAAGCTAAAAGTAAGCACCGCAATATGGATGCAATCAGTCAGTTAAAAAAAATAACAAAAGAAGAGATAGAAATAATCCGTGCAAGTAACAGAGTAAAAATTGCGGCTACAGAACTCTTACTCACCGATCTATTAGTAGTAAAACCCGGGGAGCGTATCGCGGCGGACGGGGTAGTGGTTGAGGGTCAGGCTGATGTGGATGAAAGCATAATTTCAGGAGAGAGCTTACCCTTATTAAAGAAAATAGGAAGTTCAGTAATAGCCGGTTCGACGCCGATTGATGGGGAGCTGATTATTCGCCCTACTGGTATTGGTGCAGATAGCGTGATAGGTCAAATTGAGCAACTGATAATTGCCTCGCAAGCGGAAAAATCCCAAACTCAGCATTTAGTTGATCGCATAAGTGGTGTTTTTGTGCCCACAATTTTAGTGCTTGCCAGTTTAACTTTTATTTTTTGGATTATTTTTGGTGCCGAGACTGCATTTGCCTTAAGTAGTGCCTTGGCGGTTCTAATAATTGCCTGTCCTTGCGCTTTAGGCCTAGCTACTCCAGTGGCAATGCTTGTTAGCAGTGCGATTGCTAATGAAAATAAAATTTTAATCAGGAGTTCTAAAGCGCTCGAAATGTCAAATAAAATAAGTACTATATTTTTCGATAAAACCGGAACTATTACCACCGGAGCTTTGGAGGTCGTGAGTTTTAATCCATTGATATCCCAACCCAAATTAATCAATTCTGTGGCATTTGCGCTAACTCAACGCAGCACGCATCCAGTATCGATGGCAATAAACAAGCATCATCCTGTCAATGCCGAGACGCGGGTAGAGAATTTTGCCTCAATTGCTGGTGGTGGCCTTGTGGGTGAAATTGATTTGAGAACTTATCGTTTAGGTAATTTAAAATGGCTAGAAAAAGAAATAAAGGATTTACCTTCAGATCCGACTGTTCGATATGTGGGTCTAACTGGGGATGATGAATTAATCGCTTATTGGGCCTTGCGAGATAGTTTGCGTCCAAAAAGCAAAGAATCCATTGAAAACCTGAAGAAACTGGGTCTAGAAGTTGTAATGCTCACAGGCGATGGTGACTCCAATTCACAATTGATTGCCCGACAAGTTGGTATCGACGTTGTCTATAGCGAATTAAAGCCAGCTGAAAAGGTTGCGGTGATAGAGAAATATCAAAAAGAGGGCAAGGTGGTTGCATTTGTGGGTGATGGTTTAAACGATGCGGCGGCCTTAAGCACCGCAAATTTAAGCATCGCAATGTCTAGCGGGTCCTATGTGGCCTTAGCGGCGAGTGATTTAACCGTCCTAAAAGGGGAGTTGGAACAAGTTGTAAGTGCCTTAAAGCTCGGTAGAAAGACGCTAAGCACTATAAAAATCAATCTATTCTGGGCATTTGCTTACAATTCAGCCATGATCCCTATCGCGATGGCTGGTTACCTTCAGCCTATTTGGGCAGGGGCAGCGATGGCGCTCTCTTCAAGCTTTGTAGTAGCTAACTCTTTACTTCTGAAATACAAAAACTTTAACTTTACATAATATCTCTTATCGGACACTTACCTAATCCTGAAAAGCCTTTTTAATCCCCAAAACCCAATTCTCGTAAAGGCCTCGATCACAATGGATCTACTCATTTTTGAATTGCCCAGCTCTCTCTCTGTGAAAACAATCGGAGTTTCGGCTATGGCAAAGCCTTTAGCTAAAGACCTTCGCACCATGTCGACTTGAAAGCAATAACCTTGACTTTCGATTTTAGAGAGATCAATACCCTCTAAAACTTCACGCCGATAAGCTCTGTACCCGCCAGTTGCATCCTTAACTTTTATTCCTAACATAATTCTGGTGTAAAGGTTGCCGCCTTGTGATAACAATTGTCTGCTTAATGGCCAATTCTCTATTCGGCCGCCTTTCACCCATCTTGAGCCAAGACTTACCGGATAGTTTGATAACTTTTCTAAAATGCTAGGCAATTGTTCTGGTGCGTGAGAACCATCAGCATCCATTTCAACAAAATTGTCATAAGCCCGTGCCAGCCCCCAAGTAAAACCTTTCACGTAAGCTTTGCCTAATCCACCTTTTTCTGGATTAATCAGTAGATGGATATTTTCAAACTTTTTTTGCATTCCTTTAACTATTTCACTAGTGCCATCAGGACTTGAGTCATCCACTACCAAAATATCCACATTGGAATTTGCAGCAAAGGTTCGTAAAATTATCGATTCGATGTTTTCAGACTCTTGGTAGGTCGGAATAATAACTAAAGTCTTATTTGACATCATTTGATTCTACTCTTCACAAGACCAAAAGCAAAAAGGCTCAAAAAAGCCAAAACTATAAAAAATTGTAGATAATAATTTGCGCTCAATCCCGTGGTTTTTTCTTGATAGAGATCTATTTCCAAAGCACTGCTAGCAGGCACAAATTCATCAGCTTCCCACAGCACACTGCCGTCACGATCTATTTGTCCCGTTATCCCAGTCGTGGCAATGGTGACTACCTGTCGCTGAGATTCAATAGCCCGCAGTTTTGCAATATTAAATTGCTGCGCTAGTTGACTAGTTAATCCGTAGGTCGCATTGTTTGTTTGAATAATTAATACCTCTGCCCCTTGATCAACCACTTCTTTTGCCAATTGACCCCAAGCAACTTCAAAACAAATCAACAAGCCGACTTTTGTATCTGCTACCTCTAATATTCCAGCGGAGTCACCTGCAACCAAGCTAGTAGAAATCGGACCAAAATTAGCTGCGATGGGTGCTAAGTAGTTTTCAAAAGGAATTTTCTCGCCAAAAGGAACTAACTTTTGCTTTGCATATAAAATGCGGAATCGTTCAGTATCCCCTTCAATCAAAATGGCCTGCATTTGACTGGTCCTGCCGCTGACTGCATTCTTGATCCGATCAAAATGGGAGCGACGCGGCTTTCGCTACAGATTCAATTCTCGTATCACTTCTTCGTTGGCAAAAGGATCCACATCCGGAGCATTTTCGGGCCAAATTATCAAATCAAGCGGGGTATTTTTGTTCTGAGCCAATAATCTATTTGTTTCATCGAGATGATTTTGATAAACCGCCTTTCGTTGAGCATTGAATTCAAGTCCAAGTCTGGGAACATTCCCTTGAACAACACCTATTGTTAAATTATTTGAAATTAATTCATCTTTTCGCCCAGATTCCATTAAGTTAATGGCACCTGGGACCAGCAACCAAATCATCAATGTCACAAATGCTGCAGTCAAAGAGCCCTTGCGCAACAGGGTAAAACTGATAATTAAAGTGAGACTCAAACTATAAATTAATATTGAAAGACCAAAAACTCCAATAATTTCAACAGTTCCCGCTAAGGGATTTGCAGAAGTGATGTAGCCGATGGTGCCCCAATTGAAACCACCAAAGGGCCAGTAGTTCAGCAAACTTTCTAGCGTGAGATAACTAATTGCAGTGAATAGTGACCACAGTTTAGTTTTTTGAAATATTTCAGTGAAAAAACCAAATAATCCGTAGAAAAAACTAAGCGCTATTGCCGCAAATGCCAAAACCACCGGAGACAGAACGGTCAACCAATTAATCTGAATTAACCAAAAACTTATCCCAAAAATAAATCCAACAAAAAACTTGCCCGATGCCGATACCTGATGAAGTTGGTAAATAAAGATGGCTAAACCGAGTGGAGCAAGAAACCAAAAACCAAAAGGTTCATAGGCTAGCGCCAGTAATACCCCACTAAGTGCAGCTACGATCAGTGGTATCAAGTCAAAATCTTCAGATCGTGTTCAAAGTTATTCAAATTTTCACTCTCAGTTTGTCCAATTGCCACTATGTCCTCAATCCGAGCTCCCCATTGCCCAGGTAGGTAGAACCCCGGCTCAATGCTAAAAACATTACCTACCTGGAGGATTTGCCTATTACCCTCGACTAAATAGGGGTCTTCGTGAGTTTGCATTCCAATTCCATGACCTAAGCGATGAATGAACCATTTATCTAAACCTGTCTTAGCCAACTCTGCCCTCACAGCTCTGTCCAAATCCTGCGCAGTTACACCAGCCATTGCCAAATTAGTACCTAGCTTTTGAGCGGCCAACAGGATTTGAAAGTCCTTGTTAAATTCCTTAGGTGCCTCATCCACCACGTAGGTTCGAGTGCAGTCAGAGCAGTATCCCTCCAAGGAGGTACCACCAATATCAATCAGCACTACATCCCCACTTTGTACTAACCGCTCCCCTGGTTCGTGATGAGGATTGGCCGAATTAGGACCGGTGGCAACAATAATAAAATCTACTTTTTCGTGCTCTCTTAAAATCAACTCAGATATATCTTTTGCGATTGCTTTCTCACTCCGGTTTCGAAAAGGGATCTCGATTAGGTCTTGATGAACTCTATTAATACTAAGAGAAACTTCACGTAATTTTGTTATTTCATAATCATCTTTACGCATGCGCATAGGCGATATCACTTGTGCAAAGTTTTCTAGCTGAGTAACGAATAAGGTCTGTATCTTTTGAACATGAAAAAAAGGCATTTTTTCATCAACCATTACCCGAGCAGCCTTGGGTGATAATTGGGATATTTTCTTATAGGGATCAGTGGTTTCATTCCAAGAGATAATCTCAAGATCCGGACATTTAGCTAGAGCGGAGTGATATTCCAATTCGGGTACCAATAGCCAGACATCGGCGTGAGATACAACTAGTGCAGTTATTCTCTCGAGTGCTAAAGCTTGGTAGTTTGTGAGATAACGAAAGTTCTCACCAGGCGTGATAATGGCTAAGTCTACGTCATTCGCTGCCAAGGCAGACTTCACTAATTCTCTTCTTAATTTAAAGCGATCTACACGGCTCATTGTGAATCCAGTTTAGAGCCCCGTCGGCATTAATATGTCATCATGCATCCGCTTTTGATTCTCGATTTACCTAGTGTTTATTATCGTGCATTTTATGCGCTTCCTGACACGATCAAAGATGTATCAGGCAAACCTGCCAACGCCATAAAGGGAAGTCTTTCTATAATTTCGCAAATTTACTCCACGCAGCAGGCAAGCGGTGTCCTTGCCACCATTGATATTGATTGGAGGCCCAAGTGGCGGGTTAAATTATTACCAGAATATAAAGCGCAACGGGTTATTAGCGATAACGACGAAATGCCCGATTTACTCGCTGGACAAATTCCTAATTTACTTTCAATCCTTAAAGATGCTGCGATCCCGATTATTGGTAAAAAAAATTACGAGGCTGATGATTGTATCGCGAGCCTAGTAAGTTCAAAAACAAATTGTTTAGTTGTGACCGGTGATAGAGATTTATTTCAATTAATTAATCCAAAAAGAAATAATAAAATTTACTTACTTTCTGACAAACAAAACCCTATCTGGGATAGCAAGCGATTCATCAATTCTTTTGGGTTTAGTCCAGAACAATACATAGACTACGCAATTTTACGGGGTGATCCCAGCGATGGACTAAAAGGAGTTGAAAAAGTAGGTGAGAAAACTGCAGCTAAATTAATTATTGAGTATAAAAATCTTGATAATCTTGTGTCCAAAATTAAGACCAAAAATCCAAATGTGTACTCCCTCGCAGAAAAAAATATTCTCAAATCAATTGATTACCTTGAGAAAGCTAAAAAGGTCTCAACTGCGAAATCTGACTTAGCCCTAGAAATACATTCACCTTTACTTAAATTGAAGAGTTTACAAAAAAAGGCGAAATTTTTTAAAGTGGAAAAACAAGTTAATGAATTGCTTCGACTTCTAGATCGATAGCATCCTCTAGTGGTAAGACAAATTCTTGTGCCACCACTCCCCTGTTGATCGCTTTTAGTGCCATCTTTGCCACATTTGAAATATTAGAATCATCAAGTGTTGATACCTGTCCTAAAAGGTCTATATTTTGTTTCATACTGCGAACAAAATCGCCGGCTGAAAGTCCGGAAAGCTTTAAAACTTTTCGCAAGCTTTCCCCGCTGGCCCAAAGGTAGACGGGATTAGAAAAACTAAAATCAGGCTCCATCGTGAAATATAAATCAAACTTAGTTTCTATCGCACCGATCTCGTGAGATATCGCTACCAATTCATCAGCACGTTCATTGAGAGTCTCATTAGGTAGCCAATACTCATATTCCTGATCCATTCTTGATTCATAAGTTAATCCGGATATGAATGACACCATTTCAGCTGGCTTTAAATCGTTTAATAACCCGCGGCTTACCGCTTCACTTAAAATCAAATCTTGCTCTGAATGAATCTTGGTGAGAAGTTTTCCTTTATCGGTTAGTACCTCATTTGCTTGTTCTAGATTTATGTAATCAAAGTGATCTAAAACAGAGAGAACATTCTTAAAAACCCTTTTAATTCCTGAGGTATCTCTTGAGATATCTCGTTTTAGTGAGGCTAATTGTCGCTCTAATTTACTGCGGCGCTCGCCCCACCTTAGGTGCGTCTCACGATCCTTACAGCCATGAACGGGGTGGATTCTAATAGCTTTCTTGATTACTTCCCAATCAGGTTGATTCCGTTTTTGGGCAACATTTAGTGCCTTTATTAACGCTAAGTACTCATTTACTTCACCTAAGTGACAGTGAGTATTCTCTTGATATTTAGCTAGTGCCTCTTCTTCTCGGTCCTGACGAGTTACTAATTTTTTTACTTTTTCTTTTGCCTGAAACTGGGCTAATGATTTTTCAAGAAGTTGCTCAGTTTGTTCAACAGTCCGCTTTTCCAACAGTCCACAAACCATGTTGTAGCGCGGTTGAAAACTCGACTCTAACTGGAACGCTCTATTGGTAGCTAAGTTACTTAAGTATTTGGGATCCACCGCACGAGAAAAGCAAATTACTGAAGCTCCTCGGGTGTCAATTCCCCGACGTCCCGCTCGTCCAGTGATTTGGGTGTATTCAGCCGCACTCAGAAGCTCATGAGATTCACCGTTCCACTTGTCTAACTTGTCTAAAACCACGCTCCGCGCTGGCATATTGATTCCTAAAGCCAGAGTGTCTGTGGCAAAAACCAGCTTTAAGAGGCCTTCTTGAAAAAGTTTTTCTGTGGTTTCTTTGATCACCGGAAGCAAACCCGCATGGTGAGAGGCAAATCCTCTTCTAACAGCAGCTTGCCATCTGTCAATTCCTAACAGACTCCAGTCCTCCCCTTCTAATGCATAGAGAACATGTTCTATCAATTTTTCAGCTTGCAATGCTTCTTCACTGGATATCAGGCTGATTTTACTGGCAAGTAGATTCTCAACCGCTACATCACATTGTCTTCTAGAAAAAATGAAATATATGCTAGGTAAAAGATTTGCTTTTTGTAGTTGACGAATAACATTTTCTTGACTTGGAACAACTGAAGTATGGTCAGGTTTTTTGTATTTACTACTGCGCCGGGTTTGCGCTGCTTGATGTAACCTAATGAGAGATTTATTTATCGCCCCAGCTCCATCTGCCTCAAAAAGTGACATAACATCATGTTTCGTCACCACAAATTGCTCCAAGGGAATTGGTCTTTTTTCCTCAACTACTACATCAGTGGTGCCGCGAATTTGCGTAAGCCAATTTCCGATTTGATCAGCGTTGCTCACGGTGGCACTAAGTGCCACAATTACAACTTCTTTCGGAAGTAAGATTAAAACTTCTTCCCAAACCACCCCTCGGTTTCGATCAGCTAAGTAGTGAACTTCATCCATTACTACCAGCCCAATATTAGATGTTTTATCAAGATCTTCATAAATCATGTTTCGAAGCACTTCAGTTGTCATCACCACAATTGGAGCGTCTTTATTAATGGCATTATCACCCGTTAGCAAGCCAACATTTTCGTTACCAAACCTCTCTATTAACTCCCGATATTTTTGATTAGACAATGCTTTTACTGGTGTTGTGTAAATCGACCTGAGACCTCTACGTTGAGTTAAAAAAATCCCAAAATCTGCTACCACGGTTTTTCCAGAACCAGTTGGGGCAGAGACCAAAACGTTCTTATCATTCTCGATTGAGACAAAGGCCTTTAATTGAAATTCGTCTAGTTCAAATGGCACTGTTAATTGATAATCTCTTACCAAATCACTAATGTACTTTTGACGATCTCTGAATTTTTGATACTTCTGGGAATATTCGCTCATTTAGTTACTCAACGCTCTTAATGTATCAGTCACGAGGCAAAGCACCTCATGTCTTCGACTCTAGTCTGTTCAATGTTTTTTCAATTTCACTTGTAACTTCTAGCTCTAATTCAATAGGTATTTTGACTTTGAGTGATTTCGCGATTGTCGCCGAAATGAATTGAAGGAACCATTGACTTGAATAAACTTGCATATTAACCAAAATTGTGTCGCGTTCTTTGTCATCTGCCTTTACTTTGAATTGTTCTAAAAGCCAACTAACACTGGCATCAAATTCAATTTCGATCTCATATCCATGATGGCTTTCGCCTTCTAACTTCTCTCTCACCTGAAACTTTTGCTCACCAACAGAGCTTGAAATTATTCGATCTAATCTAAAATTGCGCCAATCATCACTGACTAAACACCAAGCTAGTAAATACAGAGTTCCATTTTCAACTAAAATTTTATGTGGCTCTACTTCTCGTATCGATGTTTCTGGGGCTCCTAATGAAAGGTATTGGATTATCAAGGTTTGTTTCTCGTCTATGCATTTATTTATGTCGTAATTAACTTTTGAAGTTTCCACCTCTGGTTGATTGATCTGCTCCAATTTCTCTATGGCACTAAAGGTGGCAGGATTAGCGATTTCTAAATCCTGAAGTGTTTTAAGGCCCATCAGTAGTGACAAAATTTCATAGTTATTTAAGATTAAAGGTTCTCTAACCCCTGGGGAATCAATCACTTTTATTTCATCTTCGTCATATTGAATATCAACCAAACCTCCACCGGCCTGATCTGGTCCAACAAATGTTAGCAACGCCAAATCTGCCAAAACCTCTTTTTGAGTGATATCAAAGACTCTTGCCACTTCGTTTACCGAAAGAGACTTTTGAGTTTGCAGCCACGGCAACATTGTTAATAAACGGGCCAATCGAAAAGAATTTTGCCTCATGAAATCTTCTTCAGTATTAAGTGTAGATGCGCTATAACTAGTTCTTTAAACTTTCCGGCTTGATATCAGAAATCTGATAGGCATGAGGAGCGAGAAATCCAGCGAAGCTCTCGTCATCGAAATATTCAATGAGTAAACTACCTGCTGATTGCTCACCTCCTATCTGGTGCTGTAGCGCAATTATTGAATTGAACGGAACGATACTTGCGATCTTTTTCTCTTCAGTTATAGCTTGTTGATTTGTATTTTTGGCTTGTCTGATCTCATCGCTAGTTGCCTCATACACATTTACTTCACCTGCGATTCTTACAAAACTAAAGGTCTTTACTTTATTCTCGCCGACCTCTATGGCGCTTAAATAAACATTCGAATTACGTGAAGTTACACTTAGTGGAAAAACTCTTCTATTTTTTGGTTTTGAATCTTTTGATCTTAGATATTGAAATTCGATAATTTTTTGATTCACAATTGCTTCAGTAATAACGACATACTGGTGTCTAGAAATCAAATGCTGAAAATTATATTCCTCCGAGAAATTTAAATCATTGCCCGAAGCAGTATGAGATTTAACTAGTCCTAATCGTGCATTTGCCGCAAGCGTTGTATCCTCCCAAATTAGCGCAGATCTAGTCAACTCAGCTAATTCTGCAGCATTAAAACTTGAAGATTGATACGAGAAGTTCTGCAATTGAAGGCTATATCCGTACTCATCTTCAAAGAGTGGATTGATTTGCTTAGTTTCAATCGGGATACCAGCCGCTCTCAACTCTTCTTTATCTCTTTCGAACATACGCTCAAAAGCTTCTGAGTTTTCTTGATTTTTGTAATCTTCTATTTTGTCGCGAATAGCATCACGAGTAAGCACTCTTGTTGAATTCAAAAGTATAAAGAGCAGATCTAACTGTCGCTCCGTCTTACGAGAAGACATCCTTACTCAGCGATAGCTAAAAGATCAACCACAAAGACTAAGGTCTCATTCGGTCCTATTCCAGCTTGTGGAATTCCAGCTGGACCATAAGCCATGTCTCCTGGAATAACTAAGAGTCGCCGTCCCCCAACCTTCATGCCAGGAACACCTTCACTCCACCCAGCAATAACTCCATCCAAACTGAAACTGATTGGTGTTCCTCGATCCCAAGAAGAATCAAATTCCACTCCAGAATCTAGTCCCACACCAACATAATGAACGGTAACTTCGGCTCCCGGGCTAGCGATTGCACCATCCCCAACCTGTAGATCAGTTGAGAACAAGTCAATGGCACTCTTTGCCTCTTCACTCACTGTTATAAGTGGCTTTTCACCCACGGTACTGACTACCTCAACACCTTTGTAACTTTCCAAATTTGCAGCTCCTTGATTTGGTGGGACGTCATTTGTTACGCCGCAGCCTGCTAAAAGTAGTAGTGCCACTAGCGTCAGAACTCTTATTTTCACATGCTCTCCAATAGTCTTTCGACCCTCTCATCTACGCTCTTGAAAGGATCCTTACACAACACAGTTCGTTGCGTTCGATCGTTTAACTTCAAGTGAACCCAATCTACCGTAAAATCCCTTCTTTTCTCTTGCGCTTTCGCTATAAAGTCCCCCCTAAGCTTTGCTCGAGTAGTTTGCGGTGGCAAGTCCTTCGCACTTAAAACCTCTTCATCAGTGGTCAAACGTAATGCTTCCTGGTTTTTTTCTAGTAGATAAAAAAGCCCACGTTCGCGATTAATATCGTGATAAGAAAGATCTATCATCGCCAATTTTGGATCTGAAAGGTCTAAATTGTGTCTTGTCCTATATCGCTCTAATAATTTGTATTTGATGGCGAAATCGAGCTCTTGGTCCACCAAGCTCCAGTCCCTACTCTCGCCGGCTTTTAATGCTCGCTCCCATAAATCTAGGGCCCGAAAGTAGATTGGATCTTTTGCAAGGTCCGATCTGTTTGCATAGGCATGAGCTTTCTCAAAATACTCAACTTGCATCTGAATCGCAGTTAAATCTCGACCATTAGCTAACTTGATAGTTTTGTTCATTTCAACATCGTTTGAGATGTCACGTATGGCTCTAATTGGATTCTCTATCGTAAAATCCCTTAACACTACGCCATCTTCCAACATCCTTAAGAGCAAATCCGTTATCGCGACTTTCAGTTGGGTAGTAACTTCTGACATATTTGAATCTCCAACGATTACGTGCAAGCGTCGATATATTTCGGCATCAGCGTGAGGTTCGTCGCGAGTATTTATTATGGGTCGGGATCTAGTCGTAGCACTAGAAACCCCTTCCCAAATGTGATCTGCCCGCTGACTGAGACTGTAGTAAGCCCCTCTGGGTGTTTGAACTATCTTTCCAGCGCCGCAAACTACTTGTCGAGTAATTAAAAAAGGCACTAAGCTCTCCAGAATTTTATTGAAATCACTCTTTCTTTCTATCAAATAATTTTCATGGCACCCATAGCTATTACCAGCCGAATCTGTATTATTTTTAAAAAGATAAATTTCGCCCAGAATACTTTCATCTTGCATTCTCTTTTGGGCATCTTGCACCAAGCTTTCAATTATTCTTTCGCCAGCGCGGTCTTGAACTACTAGTGTGTGCAGGTCATCGCATTCGGCTGTTGCGTATTCAGGGTGTGATCCAACATCCAAATAAAGTCGGGCCCCATTGGTTAAAAAGATATTGCTAGATCGACCCCAGGCAACAACCCTTCTAAATAAGTAGCGGGCAACCTCATCTGGTGAAAGACGGCGAACCCCCTCAAATACGCAAGTAATTCCGTACTCTGTCTCAATTCCAAAGATTCTGCGCTGCATTAACTGGTTTTTAAAAGCGTATCTATTTGTTGTACCGTCAACCTACGAAATGTTCTGCCAGATTTATTACGATCTAATATTGCAACTTCAAGTCTTAAGGCATCAAAGTTTTGTTGATCTTGATTGTTTTGACTACCCAAGGCTTCCACGCTGGCTTTTAGTACCTTTGAAAAACTCATAGTAGATTTCCACGACTGGCCCATCACTTGCGAGATTTCATCCGCTTGGCCTCCAATTGCAACATATCCATGTTCATCTGCCAGTGAGCCATCGAAAGTTAATTTATAGATTTCGTCATCTGCTAATTTTTGCCCTAATTGCGCCACCACTAATTCGACTTCTAAAGGTTTCAAGGCGTCGGTAAAAGCTGTTCCCATAGTTTGTGCATAAGCATTTGCTAAAGACCTGGCTGAGACATCACTTCGATCGTATGAAAATCCCCGCATGTCTGAAAATCTAATACCTGAAACACGTAAGTTCTCAAATTCGTTGTACTTTCCTACCGCGGCAAAGGCGATCCGATCATAAATCTCGCTAATTTTGTGTAAAGCTTTAGACGGGTTATCTGCAACTAATAAAATTCCCTCACTACTCTGCGATACCACTACGCTTCGCCCGCGTGAAATACCCTTACGGGCAAAGTCAGCACGATCTCGAGTTAATTGCTCGGGTGATACATAAAAAGGAACGCTCATGAATGCCTCGCGATTGGACCATCTGGCCGATTTTTGCGACCTTTTAGAATTTTAGTCAGAATATTAGCTAGCGCCTCTTGCGAAATTTTTTCAAATCCTTGTGAATCTACTTTTACCACAACAGGATAAATGTTACGGGCCATATCAGGACCAGCAGTTGCAGAATCCTCTTCCGCTGCATCATAAATAGCTTCAAGCGCAATCTGAATTGCAAAATTACTATCTTCAATGGGCTCAAACATTTTTTTTAGGCTGGCTCTTGCAAAAAGTGAGCCAGAGCCAACGGCAAAATAGTCATGCTCCTCGTACCGACCGCCTGTTATGTCATAAGAGAAAACTCGCCCAGAATTTCTGTTTTTGTCATATGCTGCATAAAGCGGTAGCGCCGCTAGACCCTCCATCGCTAAACCCAAATTGCCGCGAAGTAAAACACTGAGACGATTTGCCTTTCCTTCCACCGATAGCGGCATACCCTCAATCTTCTCGTAATGCTCTAATTCAACTTGAAATAATTTGACAAGCTCAATTGCAATACCTGCGCTTCCCGCAATTCCGATTGCCGAAAAATCGTCAGCTGGAAAAACCTTCTCTATATCATTTTGGGCTACATAATTACCCATAGTGGCTCTCCGGTCACCTGCCATAACCACGCCACCAGTGAAAGCCACTGCCACAATGGTCGTGCCATGGATAATTTGGTCCGTACCGTCTTTTTTAAAGGCTAATCTTTCGCCTTGAGTTTGACGTAGGTGTTCATAAAATGAAGAAGAGAAATCCAATATTTCACTCTCCCCCTTTTTGAACAAAACCCTTTATAAATTCAGCAGCATTTTTCTCAAGAACTGCGTCAATTTGATCTAGTAAATCATCCGCCTTGGCAGTGTCGACTTTAGGATTATCAAGTATTAATTCATCAACAGAATCCGTCTCAGCTGATTGAGATTTAATCTGCTCTTGTTCTGACAAAATACACTCCTTAATAAGAGTTAAAGTCTATTAGAAAATGTTAATTCTCACCCAATTGCATGATTAAATCAGCCGCTGAACTGCTTGAATTAAACAATTCCTCAACTTGAACTCGTGTTCCTTTCAAGGGGTCGAGAGTGGGAATTCTAACTAGTGGACGATCGGCTCCTACATCAAAAATCACGCTATCCCAACTGGCGCCGGCTATCTCATTGGGAAATTTCAATAGCGCCTGCCCGCGAAACCAAGCGCGAGTGCTGCTGGGCGGATTTTTTATGGCGTCTTCTACTGCGTGCTCTTCAGTTAGTCTCAGCAGGCTTCCTCGCCTTGTGAGTAGTTGGGAAATGGACCTTGTGGGAGCTAAATCAGCATATTGCAAATCCAGCATCTGAAGAATTGGGTCACTCCACGCAAGATTATCTCTAGCCTTGACTTCATTCATTAATTTTAATTTGGCAATCCAGTCAATGCAGTTTGATAATTTATAAATATCTCCACTTAAGCCCTTTAAAACAAACTCCCACCAATAAAGGACTTCTTGTGTTTCAGGGTCTAATGATTCATTTTTGTTTACCCAAGCCACTGCTTTAGTAAAAAAATACTCTTGCATCTCTAGAGCGGTAATTTCTTTGCCTGATTTCAAAGGTAATTTTGAAGTTAGGGTTAAATCTTGCGAGACTATTTTCAGCGAAGTCAGCGGATCTTTCAAATTCAATTCAAAATCTTCGATAAAACCATCTTCTAACATTCCTAAAATTAAGGATGTGGTGCCCAACTTGAGTAAGGTCGCTACCTCACTCAAGTTTGCATCACCAATAATCACATGCAACCTCCGATGAAGGTTGGGGTCCGCATGTGGCTCATCACGAGTATTGATGATTGGTCTTTTCATGGTTGTTTCAAGACCCACCAGAGTTTCAAAAAAGTCAGCTCGCTGTGAAATTTGGAAACGATGTTCGATTTCACCAACTCCCACGCCAAGTCTGCCGGCACCAGTAAAAATTTGTCTGGTGACAAAAAATGGCGTGAGCACCTCAACTAGTTTCGCAAAAGGGAGCTTTCTGTCAACCAAATAATTTTCATGTGTGCCGTAAGAGACGTCTTTATTGTCAGTATTATTTTTATGTATAAAAATTTCACTTCCGGTGGACCTACTTGCCAGCAGAGCTGCTTGCTGAATAATTCTTTCGCCAGCCTTGTCCCAAATCACAGCCTCTTGTGGGGTTAAAACCTCAGGTGAAGAATATTCTGGATGTGCATGATCCACATAAAATCTTGCCCCATTGGTCAAAATAATGTTTACCACCGAAACTTCATCGGTGAGAAGTGAAGGATCCGCATCAGCGCGACTCGCTTCAAACCCTCTGGCATCTCGCAAAGGTGTCTCTAAATCATAATCCCAGCGAATTTTAAGATTTGGATAAATTTGATTCGCATATGAATGAACCACCAGGGAAGACAAAAAGGCCGGGTCAGCCTCTGCCACACCTGGTTGGCTAATGCCGTATTCACTCTCTAAACCCATGACTCGTTTTACGCTCATAATTAGGGCTTCAAATTTTTAAAGATACTGACCTGTTTGTGAAACCGTTTCAATCGAGCGTCCTGGTTCTTCACCCTGCTTATTATGAATCAAAGTTCGTAAGAATACGATCCGTTCACCCTTTTTTCCGGAAATTCTGGCCCAGTCATCTGGGTTGGTGCTGTTAGGTAGGTCTTCGTTTTCGCGAAATTCCTCATAACAAGCGTTTGTTAAGTGACTTACTGAAATACCTTTAACCCCGGTAGCTAAAAAGTCTTTTATCGCATCGCGCTTTGCCCGTGACACAATATTCTCGAGCATTGCCCCGCTACTGAAATCTTTGAAGTACAAAACTTCACGATCACCATTAGCGTAGGTGACCTCAATGAACCTATTCTCATCTGTTTGTGAGTACATCTTGTTCACAGCATTATCAATCATGGCTAAAACTGCGGCATCCTTGTCGTTATCGTGCTCTGATAAATCTTCAGGGTGAATTGGAAGATCGGCAGTTAGATACTTCGTGAAAATCTCACGGGCAGCTTCTAGATCAGGTCTTTCTATTTTAATTTTTACATCTAATCTTCCGGGACGCAAAATTGCTGGATCTATCATGTCCTCGCGGTTAGAAGCTCCGATCACTATTACGTTCTCTAGAGATTCCACGCCGTCTATTTCACTTAATAACTGAGGAACAATAGTGTTTTCAATATCGCTAGAAACTCCACTTCCTCTGGTTCTAAAGAGTGAATCCATTTCGTCGAAAAAAACTATCACCGGTGTTCCACTATTGGCTTTTTCTCGAGCTCTTTGAAATATCTGACGAATATGTCGCTCAGTTTCACCAACATATTTATTTAGTAATTCTGGACCTTTTATATTCAGAAAGAAGGATTTAGTGTCGTTATCGCCAGTTTTTTCTGAGATTTTCTTAGCTAAAGAATTTGCCACAGCTTTAGCGATAAGGGTTTTACCACATCCCGGTGGGCCATAAAGCAATATACCTTTTGGAGCTTGAAGTTTATGCTCTAAAAATAATTCTTTGTGTAAGTAGGGTAATTCAACGGCGTCTCGTATTTGTTCGATTTGCCGGGTCAATCCCCCAATATCTGAATAGTCCACATCCGGAACTTCTTCTAACACCAATTCTTCAACATCACTTTTTGGGACTTTTTCAAACAAAACATTATTTTTTGGATCCAACATCAACGAATCGCCCGAACGCAAAACCTGGTCCATTAATGGTTGAGCTAATCTGGCGATCTTCTCTTCGTCGGTTCTTCCGATTACGATTGCGCGCTGTCGATCGTTAAGAATTTCTTTTAAAGTCACCACCTCACCTACTTCCTCAAAAGTGGTGACCTCGACAACATTCATCGAGTCATTTAGGATCACTTCGCGGCCGACTACTAGTTCTTTTTTATCGACTTCCGGCGATACATTTACTCTTAATTTTCTACCAGCATTTAAAATATCCACTGATCCGTCTTGATTGTTATGCAAGATGATGGCAAATCCACTTGGAGGTTGCGCAAGTTTTTCAACTTCACCTTTGAGCGCCAACATTTGCTCTTTGGCTTCACGAAGTGTTTGTGCCAGGGTTTCATTATGTGATCTAAGAGATAAAACTTCTTCTCGTAACTTTTCTAAAACATTCTCGTCACCAGTTGACATCGCGAACACCTCCCAACCCCCATGCTACCCAAAATTCACTCATTCACCATCGCTTGCCAATCTGGTCCATAAGCACCCTTAGCGGGCTTCATTTTTCTCACTGGAGCTTTCACCCCAGGCGCCATCAATCTTGCTTGAACTAAAAATCCTGTATGTCCCACCATGCGATGATTAGGCCTCACCGCCAAACCTTGCAGATGCCATTCCCGGTTTAGCTGCTCACTCGCTTTGGGTTCAAACCAATTTCCAGAAACTTTCATTAACTCCACTAGCCGAGACATCTGAGTGGTAGTTGCAACGTAGCTCACAAAAAATCGACCGGGCTGTAATATTTTTTCAACAAGTTCTAGATAATCCCAAGGATTTAACATATCTAAAATTACTGCATCAAATCTCTCTTTCTCACTGATGTTGCCCAAGTCTTCAATCACCAAAGACCAATTCGTAACTGCCTGATAGCGTTCTACGTTTTTTTTGGCAATACTGGCAAAATCTTCTCTTAATTCATAACTAACTAATTCACCTTCCCCCGCCAGGGCTCTCAAAATGTGCAGGGATAAAGCGCCACTACCTACCCCGGCCTCAAGTACTCGATCGCCGGCCTGGATATCTGCGAGTCCGATAATTTGCCGTGCATCCTCTGGGTAAATTACCGCTGCCCCACGGGGCATTTTCATTACATATTCCTCTAAGGCGGGATGAAAAGCGACGTACTTCATCCCACTGGTACTTTCAAAAATTGAACCAACACTTTTACCAATTACTTCATCATGAGCTATCGATCCATGATTGGTAAAAAAATTTTGCCCCGCGATTAAAGTTATATGATGTTGCTTACCTTTTTGATCAACTAATCTCAGTAAATCCCCTACTTGAAAAATGTCTTTTCGCATTTTTAATACCCTTGGTAATAATCATTATAAATTCTTACTAAGTCTTGATACTTCACTTGAGTAATTGATTCAACAATAACAACTTTTTCATCTGTCACAATAGGTATTTCTGCTGGAACCGCTAAGGTCGGCATTTTGGCGCGAGTTGCGCTCGTAACACCAGTATTAGAATCCTCAATAACTAAGCAATTAGTTCTAGGCACATTCAATTGATCTGCCGCCATCCAGAAGGGGTCTGGATAAGGTTTAGTTTTTACAGGATCTTCTGCGGCGATAGTGAGGTCAAAAAAATCAAGATTTAAACCTTGCACAACCGTGTCCACTAAAAGACGTGGGGACGCGCTAACTAGAGCTAATTTTATTTTGTTTTCAATCAATTCAGGTATTAAAAGATCCCACCCTGGTTGGATTCGAGGAGGCTGCTCGCTTAATCGCTTTTGCATACTAGTAATTAACTTGGTGTCGATTTCTGGGCCAGGCACGCCAGTTTTCTCGCTCATGTAGTCAATTACTCTGTGCATCGGACCACCCAGCGCTAATTCTTGATCTTTCTGGGTCCATTCATAACCATAAGAGCGCATAACGGCTATTTCAGTCTCCCACCAAGCACTTTCGGTCTCAACCAGCGTTCCATCCATATCAATAAATACAGCTTGTAAAGTTTTTTCAGGAGTCAAGAGTCCTCTTCTGGGATTTTCTAATAAGGTTAAGTCATCGAATCCTAGCCTGAGGTCAAAATCAAAATGCCACAAGACTTGACGCAGTTCCCCCCACCGGGTGCCGTGGCAATAATGGCCTTCGCTGGTTGGAATGACGCAGGTGAAGCGGCTTCGGGCGTTGTCTCTCACTTCATAGAGTCTTTTAACGCGCAGTTAGTAGACACAATCAACCCGGATGATTACTACGATTATCAAATTGCTCGCCCGAGAATTCGAATAGAAGATAATGAAAGAATCATCGAATGGTCCACAACTAAATTTTATTTAGCGCCTGCTACCAATGATCGTCCAGCATTTTGTGTTGGTGCAGGGTATCGAACCAAATCGATGGCAATCTTTTTGCTCAGAGATTATGGAAAAACTGCAGGCGCTGAATGTTCAAGTGTGATCTCGCTAGGCACATTGCTGGCAGATGCACCCCACTCGCCCCCATCTCAGTTACCGCTGTTTCAAATGACCAAAAATTGGCTCAAGTTTTAGGCTTAGAAAAATCAAGCTACGGGACCGACTGGAATCATTGGTGTAATCCACAACTACCTGAGTCTGCAAAGATCCCCACCATTTCTTTATCATTGCGCTCCCGCATATGTATCTTCTCCTCCTAGCCCTAAAGGTTCGTTGGCCATCATTACCAATTGAGGATCTTACAAATATCGATTTTCCAAGGGGCGATCTACGGAAGAAGCCAGGCTTGGCAAATAGGTGTTGATGAAATGGCCCAAGAGGATGATGAAATTTCTGAGTACATCACAAGACTTGAAGAGATATTAGATGCCACCCGATCTACCAGAAGCTAGCGGTGAGGCGATTGCCAGAGGAGCTGAACGATACCTCAAACGCCGAACTACCGACTAATTCAAAAATTCAATCGCACTTTTGTTGAACTATCTAAATCCTTATTTTGTAAAGTAAAACACGTAATCCTTTGCCACCTGTTTTCCTAATTGCACCCCATTGATCAAAAGAATTTAATCCCCAGATAAATCCTTGAATTATGGTGCTTGCCTCGTACAGAGAAATCAGAGGTGCCCTAGTGCAGTAGGCATCTAACTTCTCTACCAAAATCAAATTGTTGGGCGATTACCTGACATAGTCTTCTCAGCTGAATTCTCGTTAATGCCTTGACTTCCAAAAAGCAAAGACGCAGCTGCCTGCGCCAACTCGGTAGCAGCTTCTTTACTTCCAGATTCATTTTTAACTGGCGGGCGCAATATTGCCAGTAAAAGATGGATGGTACTACCTCAGATCATGATGAAGCATTTTGGAAAAATGAGTGTTGCGCATTTGTGCGGGTTCTCCAAAAACAACTGGGCTTGAGGGTACTCGCTGGCGGCTGGTTTGAAGATCCACCGATTTTCCATTACTCTCCATGATTAATTGTTGAAGAAATCTTGTGAAGTGCTTCAACTTAGAATATGGAATTACAGGCATGGCTCTTGGGCCTAAGTAATTCACATTATAAATCAACTCAGGGCATGCCAATAGGCTAAATTTTCATTTAAAGGTGTGTCACGAAAATGCAAATCAAAGTCATGCACTGCAGAGATTACATTCAAAGCTGCTCCTACCGTGGTACCAAGCAACTGGAAATACCTACCACTTGCCAAGCTATAGCGCCCACCGACCCAGTCCCAAAACCAAAAATCTTTCTGTCATTCACACCAAATTCTTTACATGCCACAACGTTATACTCACGACTACGAAATGATCTGCTACCTTGCTTTCACCTAACTGCGAGATAACTACCGCTTTAGCTTTTTGTGCATTCTTATAGTTTCTTTTGTGGTAAAAGTTTACTTCTTTCCCTGCAAAAAGAGTCTTTGCCCTAAGTTGACTTGATTTGGGCATGGGATCAAGTCGGTGGGATCAACATTTGAAACATAAAAAACTTTCTTCTTGCTTTCGCCTAATGCTTGATGCACCATCAAGGGACCCAAAGTCAGAGCCACCAATTCCGATATTGAGTGAAATGTTTGAATGTTAGGATCTTGGTAGATCTTCTCTGCAAAATCTAAAAAGCTCTCCCCTCACCTCGATTGCCACGCAAATCTGGGTCTTTATATCCCCCAAGAGGGGCTCTTAGTAAGTAATGCTTGACTGCCCTATCCTCTGACAAATTTATCTTCGCACCACTGAATAGAGCTTTGATTTTGTTGCTAACTTTTTTGTCTTGATCAAAATCAGATAACTCTCTCTCACTATCTCAAAAGTCCCACAATTGTTTGAGAAGTCAATCCTTAATCCATTGGCAGATTTAGTGAGCCGCTGGCAACGCATTTGATCCTCTTTGGCCTATAGTAAATAATCTTCTGAATTATTCACAAGTACCATCACTTTTTTGTTCATCTTCATAAATAAATTCTAGAACGTCCGACAGGAATCCACTGATAGTATTTTGGGGATCTGTTTCGCTCATTCTTTACGACATTACAATTGTCAAGATAGTCAAGAAATTGTAACTGCATCTAAATTATTTTGTAGGCTCACAAAAACTAAGTCAATTAATTCATCTGTTACTGGCGCACTAGTAAACTTTCTCGCCAAATATCTGTTCTCTGTTGAAACAGTTTGGAGATCAGCTTCCTTCCATTCCCAGTCTTCACGTTCCATTTTTGTGAAATAAGGTGAGCGCTAATTGCTGCGGCTGAATATTTCTTAGCTAGTAAATCGGACACGAGACTGAATTCCTAAAGATTTGCTCATTTTTCGCCTTGATAAACCACAACCCAACGTGCCTGGGATTTCTTTATTAGTTAGAAGCTTTTTGCCTGTGCACAAATTGCATGATGCGGGAATATTAAATCTTTGCCTCCCCTTGAATAAAAGCGGCAATGACAAATACTTCTCAATGACTGGCTACGCATTCGATATGCCAGCCTTCAAACCTTCCTGGCCCAGATTTGAATCCCAACTCGGTTCATCCGCCAGCGAAAACTTCAAACTCACCGCATCAAAGGGTTCCGGCACACGTTCTATTGGGATCTCCCCGCGTGCGAAGGTATCGCGCAACTGCGTATTCGTCAACTGAAACTAATTCTGGTCAATTTTTCAATTCGGTAATACCAGTCGTCAACTAATTTATAAAGAGTGTTGTTATCGTGAAGTTTTAGCTTGGATTTAATGATGGTTTGCATCTCGTCACTTACCAGAAACAAAAACATCTGGAGCAATTACAGCTATCGCCTGCATGTCTATGAGCAAATTTGTCTATTTGTGATTCTGCGATCTCTTTCCAATTGTTCCTTGTGTTTTTGTCAGTTTATCAAATAAGGATCGTCCACGTCCGTGATGTTTTGTACATAAGAAACATTTTTTTGACTCTGTCTTAAAAATCTAATCAAAGATCGAAGACAGAATAGGTGACGTGTCCTAAATGTGCTGAATCATACAGGGTTAATCCCATATATATATCAGTAAATCGATTTCTGGGTTGTATCTATCTCAGTAATTTTTTGCGCTTGACTCTCATAAAGTGAATACTCTCGACTTTTGCTAAGAAACCAATTCTTTCCTATTGGGCTCATCATGTTGCCAAATCATGTGTTCCAGTCTATTTGTTCAAAATACCGGCCAAGGTATTGCTGACAATCACCCTGCAGCAAAGGAAACATACCAGTTGCAACTATTCCCCAAAGTGTTTTTGCCTGTTATCTCAGCTTTGCTTAATACTTACTAAGTAATTCTGCTGATTGACTGAGGCCAGATTCTATTTTTCCCGACAGTTAAAAGTGCATGGCCGAAAGTTCCTCACCAGCTTTAGCCCACAAGACCGTGCGCAGTTTATTATCAAATGCCATTAACTCCATGATCGATCGCCCAATTAACTCCGGCTGGGTCAGTTGATATGTCTTGACTTCCTTTGCGATCAGGTTAGCGCAACGACGCGTGAAGTTGTCAAGGACAATTGGTGAGATGGACGGGGATGTGGCTGCTACTTTTACTAAATTAAGCTTGTCCGATGTATGCCTTTAAAACCGTTAAATATTCTGCTGGCACTAAGTCGTGTTTAAATATCCCGACAGATTTTACTTCACGAATCATCTACCCATTTTGTACCATTCCCTCGCCAAAATCTGATATTTCACGGATTACAGTTGCGGGCACTAGATTTAATCCACTCTGTTTACTCAATAGGTAACTTGCATACTCTCTTTCCACTAGATCGTTATTAGGAAAGTCCATAATTCTCTAATCCCACTTTTGGGTTTATCAATCGCTTTGAAAGCTATTTTGCGTTGAGAGTATTAATAGCTAAAAGCAGGCCACATTAGAGGCACTAGTTATCTGACCAATTACAGAGAATTCAGAATTTAATAACTCACTTTCGATTTCGTCAATGTCAACGACGATACCACCATTAGCTCTCAGGCAAATATGACCTTGGGGATCGAGTGGTAGTTGTAAAAAGACAAGGTGGTCTACCTGCAGAAATAATCGCCTTCCCCGCTCTGCAAAATTTCTTGCCTGTTCAGGTGTAATTCTGCCTCAACAAATCAGGGCCCGTCGAATCCTCCAGACTCTAAATCAGGAACATCAAGACCTCAGGTCTTGGTGAGCTTCTACAATAATTAGTCTTTTTGAACTATGAAAATAATTGCAATTGTGCCAACTCTAAATTCTTCCTGTACTGGTGAATTAAGAGGCGCTAGATCAAGACTGCTTTCATTGTGTATATCTGGAATCAAATCATCAGAGACAACCTCGCTCTGTTGCAATTGATCCAACAAGGCATCCATTCTTTCGCAAAGCAAGAGACTTGGTTTTCTCAAGCAACACAGTTGTGATCTGACCTAACTTTTCTGCCTGTAAAATGAAAACCCTCTCCCTGGGACGCCCACAGTGCCAGAAATAAATCGCTCCGGGAAGCTCAAACAAAAAAACTTGTCGCTCCATTAGCCGGCTCCCCCCGCCCAGTACCGCCCCTGACGGGATGCTTTGACTTACTTTCAATATTTTTCAAGTGTGACTTTTCATTAATACCTGCTGTCACATAACTGTTTCCGTTAAATTGCAATGTCGAAACCAGGCTTGGATCTATAATTATTTTTGAAAGTTATCCAAGATACATCCCTAGGCATTGGCTGAAGGGCTTTTATTAAATCAGCATAGCTAATTACTATCTTATTATTTTTCCTTTACGCTTGAAGAATTAAATTTAAGCCATCAACAGCTCGATTTGACATATTCAGCAGACTCTCACCCGCTGGAAAAGTCCCTTGACTGGGATGTGACTGAATTGTTTTCAGAGATGATGATACTGAAAGACTGAGCGTTTATTGGTCAAGTTCCATAATCACACTCAATAAAATCAGCATTTTTTTAATATTTACATTTTCTTTTGAGCTTTCTTTGCTAGCCTCAGCAGTGTTCAAGCATCGCTCTAGGGCTCGAGGAACAAAGATCAGTGGAGTATTTGAGCAACTTCACCCAAAGCTTTTGCTTGAGCTAAGACCAACTTCATCAGAGTTTTCACACACAGGCTCTTCCAGCCAACAGCCCCTTTTGATTTGCCTCAGACCTGCCATGTCGAACGAGATAAATGGTATGCATTTGTTCCCATCTTAAAGGAGTCAATATTCCTGCAGTAAGAGCAATCAAAGTCCTACCCCGATTATGACCCGATAAATCGCGAAGATACCGAGTGAATTACTTGCTAACCACCTCAATAGCCAGGCAATGAAGGCGTATCCGCAAAATGAAACAGAATGTGGCGATCAGGTAGGGCCCCAGCCTGCTGAATTATTACTTGAAATACTCAGCGCTTCAGCCAGAATCCGCTTGCCACCACCGCTGGGACTGATAATAAAAGTAAAAACCAGGCCGCATCCTTTCGTTCTAATTTAAAAAGCCGCGCGGCGGCATCGTCGCTCAGATCAAACTACCCCAGGGATCAGGAGCCAAGGATTGTACGCGATTCCAAATTTAGAAACATTTGCGAGTATTTCAAGTCAGTATTGGTTTTCGTCATCAGCGAAATACTTATCAATCAACCAAATAATTACGCCAACCAAGATTAAAAGAATAGAGATTAGGTATAAATTTCTAAAGGCGGTCCGTATTGTATCTTGTAAAATAAGACCCAAAAAAATTATCGGTAATGTTCCGATAGCAATTCCGATAAAGAGCCTAGAGTTTTGGTCGCTCCAAGAGACTTTTCCCATTAAAGACTGAGTACCAGATTTCAAAATATCGACTAAGTCCCGGTAAAAATATATGAGAACTGCTGCGACTGTTCCAAGTTGAATGATGGCTGTAAAGGAGGCTCCAGGATCCGCCTGTCCAATTAACTGCGGAACAAATCTTAAATGCGCGCTTGAAGAAATGGGTAAAAACTCGGTAGCCCCTTGTACAATACCAAGCAAAATTGCCACTAAATAATCCAAATCAACCTAACTCTCAAGAAACACGCTCAATAAGCGAGCCTAGAGGTAAGTTTTTCTATTAGCCTCAATGCATGCAGGCAGGTCTTTTAAAAAGAGTCAACTACCGAGTACCGAAACTAATCTTGGGTACCCAAAATTGGGGTGAGTATGTTGACCTACCTGAAGCTCGCAGTCAACTCCGCACTTATCAAGCAGCCGGTGGCTTCGCACTTGATATCTCTCCCAACTCGAAGGCTATGGCAATGGCGGGTGAACTATTAGCTGAATTGACCGATCGGGAATCCTTTCAAGTACACCTGAATTTAAGTCAAATTACCAATTATTCTCACGCGCAGGATCTGATGAGCAATGCCCTCTCGCAAAGTGGATTAGACCATTTTGACTTAACTTGGTTGAGTTTCGATTTTTATAACCTCTCGTTAAACGAAATAGTAAAAATTTCTCAAAGTTTTATTAATTATGAAAAAACTAGGTATCTAGGCTTACTTAGTCAACCATTTTGGCAAACGGTGTTTTTAGATGAACGGCTCATGTCTGAAAAAATTCCAATATCTGGACTAAAAATAAACTGGTCACTTTTGCAAAGAAGTTTAAGTAAATCAGAAATTCAAGGTAGCGAATTCTTTGACCATTCGCTAATCGCCACCAGTCCCACAGCGCTAGGTCTGTTAACTGGAAAGTATCGATTTTCAACTCCCTCGGATTCTCTGTTGGCAAGAAGTGGCAAAGATTTCCAACACCTCTTGACAAGCGCAAACCAATCCAAAATTGAAGCATTGGCTACCGCAGCGGCGGGTCTTGAACTTGGATTAGCTGAGCTGGCTTTAGCTTGGCTGCTGGCACATGATCAAGTAACCGGAGTTTTGATAAATGCCAGGAATACTGCTCAGTTGTCTCAACTCTTAACTTCGTCCACTATCGATCTACCAACTGAATTATTCGAAGCTTTAAATGAGGTGGCAGATTTTGAGTAAAGTTAAAAGTCATTGGGAAATTCGGGAAATAAATTTTGGCTATCATTCCATAATCAACGACACCAAAGATATTCTTACCGATTTGGCAGAATATGGGCAATGGGAGTTACATCGAACCAGAATTTATCCAAATGGACAAAAGCGAGTTTGGATTAAAAGAAAAGTTCTTAGAGTTAAATCCTCAATAATTACAGGCTTGCCAAAAATCGTTTAAAAGTCCTTACCCCAAATTGAAGCGAACTGATAGGCACTCGTTCGTTTTTACCGTGAAAAAGACTGGCGAAGTCAAGATCATTTGGTAATTGGAGTGGCATAAATCCATACCCAGCAATGTTCAACTTAGATAACGCCTTGGCGTCTGTTCCCCCTGAAAGCATGTACGGAACAACTCTGGCGGCGGGATCCTCAGCACTAATTGCTTCGATCATGCTGTTAACAATTACTTCATCAAAAGGTGCACTCAAAGCAACATCTAAATTTTGAAATTCGATATCTATTTTTTCACCAGCTAAAGATTTAATTGTTGAGATAAAGTCATTTTGATTACCTGGAAGGAATCTTCCATCGATCACTGCAGAAGCTTCACTTGGTATTACGTTCGCTTTGTAACCACCCGAGAGCATTGTTGGGTTAGCGGTATCTCGAAACGTCGCCTTTACTATTTTTGAAAGACCAATTAATAAGTCAGCGGTTTTTTCAGGGTCTTTTGGATCGAAATCAGTTTTTGTGATTAGAGCGGTTTCTTCGAGTAGTGTTAAAACACTCTCGTGCAAAGTCAACGGAAATTTGTGGCTGCTTATTCTGCTTACCGCACTTGCTATCTCAGTCACCGCGTTGTCATTATTAATCATGCTTCCATGGCCAGCTGTACCCTTGGCGTTGAGTTTCATCCAAGCAATACCTTTTTGTGCTGTTTCTATTAAATAAAGTCTCACTCCCCCCGCAAGTGAGGTGGAGAATCCACCGACTTCACCAACAGCAAATTTTGCTCCTTCAAAAAAATCTCGCTGGTTATCTACCACCCAATGAGACCCCAAAATTCCTCCTGCTTCTTCGTCAGCAAAAAAAGCAAGCAGCAGAGAGTTATTCGGTTGCCAATTATTTTTTATTAATTCAGCTAACGCAGCCAAAATCATGGCCACACCATTTTTCATATCGACTGCGCCACGACCGTAAATAACATCGTCAACTACTTCTGCCGATAGCGGATGATAAAGCCACTCGGATTCGTCGAAAGGGACTACATCCAAGTGAGCATGTAAAACGATTTTTTCTGCATCCGGATTTTTACCCACTACCTCACACAAAACGGAGGTTCGATCTGGTGAGGGTCCAACTCGAAATGGACTTAATCCCATTTGAGTTAATTTTTCAAACACGTAATCTGCGGCCGCTCGCTCCCCGCTACTCTCCCCTAACCCCCAATTTCGAGAATCAATTTGGATCAGCTCACGGCAAATCTCAACAACTTTCTCTTCCATGGCCCCATCTTGCCCAGTTACCAGCTAAGGCAACTAACTCGACTCGTTAGTACAGTTTGATTTTGAGTCCGAGTGGCGGAATTGGTAGACGTGCTAGCTTGAGGGGCTAGTGCCCGCAAGGGCGTAGGGGTTCAAGTCCCCTCTCGGACACACTGCAGCGATTGCCTTATCACGCGATATCCAACATTTAGGCCCTAATATTTAGATGCTAATTTAGAATTTAACGAAATTGGAGAATATTGACAGAGCGTAGACGCAAAGATCCCGGTCGCTTTCTGAGAGGTGAAAAAACCGCCACTCCTGTTAGGTACAGGGCATTATTTTTTCTATTAGCAATCTTCATAAGTGTAGTTGGAGTTTATGCCGTAATTTTTCAGATAATTATGACCCGGGAGGGACAAGTCCACTCTTGGTGGTCAAGTTTTTATTGGGCGGTAGTTACCATGAGCACGCTGGGCTACGGAGACATCACTTTTAATTCTGACCTGGGCCGGCTTTTTTCCATAATCGTAATTATCTCGGGAATTGCCTTTTTGTTAGTTTTACTCCCGTTTGTTTTGATTCAATTTATTGTTGTGCCCATTCTTGAACGCCGCGCTACCGCCAGGGCACCGCGCGCAATTGATGAAGGAATCGAGGATCATTTAGTTTTAACAAATACTGGCTCAATCGAGGATGCCCTAATTCGTAGGGCGGAAGATTCTGGAATGCAATATGTACTAATAGTCGGCGACCTGGAAGAAGCCTTACGTTTACATGACGCTGGGTACAAGGTCGTGGTAGGCGAATTAGATAACCCTGACACTTATCGGGCAGCGCGAGTTCCGCAAGCCTCACTTTTTGCTGCGACCCGAGGTGATATCGCAAACACCAACATAATTTTCACCGTCCGAGAAGTCTCTGAAAAGGTTCCGGTGGTCGCTCTCGCTTCAGCAAGTGCCTCAGTGGATATCTTGGAGTTAGCTGGCGCCAATCAAGTAATTCAACTCGGTGTCACACTCGGAAAAATGATGGCGCAAAGAATTGTCGGCACTGAGGCTAGATGTCAGATTGTTGGCGAACTAGCAGGACTTTCAGTCGCTGAGGTTGGCATATCTGGCACCAACCTAGTGAACAAGACCTTAAGTGAAACGAAAATTAGAACCTTAACCGGCGTAAATGTAGTTGGAGTTTTCAATCGCGGTGAATTTGTAGCGGCAACCCTTGTCACCAAACTTGAACCCAACTCAGCCTTAATATTAGCTGGCACGAAAGAGCAATTAAAGAAATATGATGAAGTGTTTGCAGAAGAGAAGATTGAAAAAAGCTTTGTTTTGATTATCGGCGGCGGTCGCGTAGGACGTCAAATTGGTCAGTCACTTGATGAGATGGGAATCAAATTCAAGATCATTGAAAAGCAATCGGACCGAGTACGAGATCCCAGTCAATACGTGGTTGGCGATGCGGCTGACTTAAGGGTGTTAGAGGCTGCCGGCATTAAAGAGGCAAGTTCTATCTTGGTAACAACACATGAAGACGATGTCAATGTTTACCTAACCATTTACGCCCGAAGACTTCGACCTGAAGCTCAAATTATTTCACGTGCCAGGCTCGATCGGAACGTCACAACTCTCTACAAGGCGGGAGCTGATGCCGTACTCTCTTATGCCTCAACTGGAGCCACTGCAATTTGGAACAGGGGGCAGTCCGAGGACACAATTTTGTTAGCAGACGGTCTATTAATCCTCCGCGTTAAAGTTCCTGAAAAGTTAGCTGGCATTACCTTGCAAGAGGCAGATTTACAGAATCAAGTCGGAGTTACGGCAATTGCTTTGGTTTATGGTGGCGTTACCGAATCAGACCCAGATCCTTTAGTTCCACTAGCTGCTGGTGCCGAGTTAATAATTATCGGTGATGACTTAGCTCATGAAAAATTTAGAGATATCTATCCTGATTAATCAAAGCACTATGAATATGTAGATGAGGGCTACCACAACTATCGTCCAGCCTAATAAAAAAAATCCCATTAGATTAGAAAGAGAAAGAAACAAAGGTTTTGCACTTGTCCTTAATAGGTCGCGTGCTGAAAGCGAAAAAATCGGCAGTGTCATTCCCCACGCCACAATGCAGTAAGCACACAAGGCTCCAATAATGAAAATACTTTGATAGGCCAACCAGCTGACGAAAATGGTTGCTATACCAGAACCAATCACAATGCCTTTTAATACCCAATTGGGTAATTCAACTTTTGCTAGCAGCAACACACCAAAAGTAATTAAAACACTAAAGGTGGATATCCCAATTAGGGTGTTAGGAAAACCAAAAACAGAAGCTTGAGCTGTATTTACTATCTCGCCACAAGAAAATATTGAATTGATATCACAATTTGAGATATAGTTTGGATCTTGCAAAATCTTTATTTTGTCATTTGTCAAGACCATGCTTGCCCAAAAGCCAATTAGCCCGCCTAAGAGCAGCAACCACTGAAGCGGTTTAGAGAAGGTCATGGCATCAAGTTTAAGTGCGCCATAGCTTTACGCAACAGTTTGTCTTGACCGCCAGACATCTCAAGTTGTAATTGTGAACTTAAGGCATCTTCTAAAGTAATCCATGTGAAATCGAGCATACTTTGATTCGGGACACACTCCCCCTCTATCGGAACGATAAAAGCCATGCTCACTGCATGTTGTCTAGGATCAAAAAAACCTGTTAATTCAGGTGACGGAAAGTACTCAACCAAAGTGAATGGTGTCAATTCAGCAGATATCTTAGGCTTTGCGTCGGCTCCTAAGTCTTTAGCAATATGACGCAACAGCGCATCGCGAATTCTTTCTTTGTGGTGGACTCGTCCGGAAACCATCGCTCTACTAATAGAACCGTTAGGCATGGCTCGTAGCAATAGACCAAAATTAGTAACAACGCCCTTTTCGTCAACCCTTACCGGCACTGCATCCACATACAGAATTGGCAACCGAGATCGAACAAATGTCAATTCGCTCTCTGAAAGCCAACTGCCATCATCGTGTTCTTCTTGCATTACGCCCATGTTTTCATCCTAAATTTTGTTACTTTCTTCATGCAGTAATTCTTCAAGATCACTTAGTCTACGCAATCCGAATACCGCTTGGGAGATTCTAGGATTTTTTTGAAACTCTTCTTTATGACGATTTATAAACTTCCAATACCCCGCAGTAAATGGGCAGGCAGTCGGACCCACTCGAACCTGTGGTTGATATGCGCAACCTTTGCAAAAATTGCTCATCTTATTGATGTACGCACCCCCTGCGGCATAAGGTTTTGTGGACATTCGACCACCATCCGCGTACTGACTCATGCCGATTACGTTGGCCGCCATCACCCAAGGATGACCATCTATGAAAGCCCTATCAAACCAATCCACTAGTTGTGCAGGAGCTATTTCTTGCTGCATGGCCCAATTGCCTAAAATCATTAATCGCTGAATGTGGTGTAACCAGGCACGATCATTTAAGTCATCAGTCAACTGACTAAGACAGTTAGCTTTTATCTTTGAACTTGATAAATCACGCATCCAATCTGGTAATTTTTTGGTTGCCGCTAGATGATTGTTTGAAATTACGTAGTCTTCCCCGAAATGCCAATAAAGATGCCAAATGTAATCGCGCCATCCCAAAATTTGTCTAACAAAGCCTTCTACGCTATTTAAGGGAGCTCCCCCCTGATAAGCGGTTTCCGCTTTTTTAATAACTTCCATGGGATCTAAAAGGCCAATATTCATAGGTGCGCTCAAAAGCGAATGGGACATTTGCCAATCATTTTTTAAAGAAGCATCTTCGTATGGACCAAATGATTCCAGTCGATACTTAATGAAATTACTTAAAGCAGCTACAGCTTCTTTTCTGCTGGTAGCAAAATATTTGTTACGAGATGGTTTACCTATAAATTTATATCCCGACTCAATGAGCTTTTCAATCTTTAAAAATGCCGCCTCATCTATTGGGTCCCAACTTGGATAAATATTTTCAGCTAAAGCTAACTTCTCTAACTTCGGTGGTGGCAAGCGATTTTCCGAATCGTAGTTCCAAGATCCACCTACCGGCGAACCGTCATTCTCAATCAAAATTCGGTGCTCAGATCTAACAAATCGATAATAATCTTCTAACCGCAGACGTTTGCCAGCTCTCTCTGCTACCCATTTTTGAAAAGTTGTTTCACCTGTGACAAATCCGCGACTGGGTAATCGAACGAAGTTTTCCTTTCCTCCAAAAAGCTTTCTTGCTATATAACTGGTGGGGCCAATAACTTCAGCTGGTTCATCAAAATCTCTTACAAAATCTTCTAAGTTATCACATTCAATGAGCTCAATTTGTTCGTTCGCTGAATCGATTCGATGCAGAATCGCACTCATCCACCATATTGCTTTTTGGATATGTAACTCTCGCGAAAATGTTAGATCGTATGGCACCACAAGTAAGATTTTTTGATTTTTATCATCAACGAAATGTGGACCGAGTTGGTCGGGTAAAAGAATTCTTACTTTTGGTTTAAGCCCTCCGGTAGGCAAATCTTCGCCCTTCAGTATTAACTACTCGAATATTAAAACCGTATAAATTTGATAAGCTCTCTTCGCTCAAAGTGGACTCAATATCTCCTTTGGCAAAAACTTCACCGTTATTTAATAATAGCGCTTGATTGAACCCATTAGGAATCTCTTCGATATGATGAGTCGCAGCATCGCAAAGGCGGTTTAAAGCCAGAATTCAGTTAATTTAGCCAATTGATGAAGCAAATCCTCCCTCGATGGTAAGTCCAAAGAGGCAGCGGGTTCATCTAAAATTAAAAGTTCTGGATCATTCATGAGTGCTCTCGCAATGTCAACTTTTTTTCTCTCTCCAGCTGACAGGTTTCCGTATTGCCGGTCCCGATAGCCGCTCATTCCCATGAGATCTAATACTTGCGCCGCTCTGGCAATATCAAAGCTTGAATATACTTCTCGCCAACGTCCAACTATGCCGTAAGCGGCGCTGATAACCGCATCAAAAACTTTTTCGTTTGGATCCATAATCAAATTTAGTCGCGATCCCGCATAACCAATACTCAATTTCAATTGGTTTAGGTCGGTTTTACCCATAACCTTTCCTAAAATCTCAACATTTCCACCTGACGGGAACTGAAATCCGGCCGCTATCTCTATCAGAGACGTCTTACCTGCACCGTTAGGTCCCAAAATAACTAAATGTTGGTTGAATTTGGTTTCAAAATTGATATTTTTCAGGATTGAAGTTTGATCTCGAATCAAATCAACGTTTTCAAATTTAAGTACGGAGCCGGTGGTCATTTGAATTTAATCTTAATCAACAATAGTCTCGATGACTCTTAACCACCCGCCTGAAACAGAATTTCTAAAAAGTTGCTATGTTTCAATCTGGCTCAATGCCTTCTTAAGCTCCACCGAGTCGCTTGAGAGCTCTCATGATTCATTAGCGTTGAAACTCCCTGGTGTTAATTTTGGTGCCTATGATTTCGACGTTTTCGAATTTCTTGAATTTCTAAGGGACTCAAAAGTAACAAAAGCACGAGTTCATTTACCGGTTAGTGGCGCCTTAGATGGTTTGATCGATACCGGTGAATATCTGGATTTTGCGTTGGCCGCGGGTGAGGTGATAACTCTTTCGGGATCAGAAGATTACGCGTTAGTTCCTAACTATCACCAGTGGTCGCTATTTCCGATAAAGGTAAAACCGGCGATGGCTTTTTTTGATTGGCGCGAGGTGGACCGAAATTTTGCTGAATTCCTACCGCAAGTCAGTGGATCTTTGGAGGCCTTTGACTTGATCGCGGCAAATCAAGCTGCTCGGGAAATTATGATCTCACTTGATCACGATATTTCTACCTTGCAATTCCCAGAGCTCCAACCAGAGCGAGTTACTTTTTTGCTCGGCAGATTGATGCGGACACTGGTAATTGGTGAATTGGCAAAGCTGGACTTTGCCCATTCTGCCTCTTCCACTAAAAATCGCCTTTTTAAAGAAAACGTTGAGGAATTAATCACAAGAAGTCGTTCGTATCTTTCGCAAGTTAGCAATTATCATTGGAATTAATGAGAAATTCAAAATTTTTATGATTCAACCAAATATTAGCTACTTGGTGATGATGGATATGGATTCAACGCTTATTGAAAATGAAGTCATTGATGACCTGGCAAGTGCCCATGGAGTGGGTCAACAAGTCAAAGAAATTACCGAAGCAGCCATGCGAGGCGAGCTTGATTTCGCACAAAGTTTAAAGAAGCGAGTTGCGCTTTTAGCTGGTGCTGATGAATTGGTTATCGCCAAGGTACAAAAAAATATTAGAATTACCCCAGGAGCACAAGAGCTGATTTCAAAATTTAGAGAATTAAACTTTAAGACCTGTGTTGTTAGTGGCGGTTTTGACGTGATTGTTGAGAAGATAGTAGAAAATCTAGGGATTGATGATTTCGCGGCCAATCGACTCGAAATAATAGACGGCAGATTAACCGGCCAACTATTGGGTGAAATTATTGACGCTGCGGGTAAGAGAGCTACCTTGCTTGAAATGGCTCAAAAATACGCAATCTCGTTAAAGCACACTATTGCAATTGGTGATGGCGCCAACGATCTTCCAATGATTGATGAGGCTGAAATCGGTATTGCCTTCAATGCCAAACCTGCCCTGAAAGAAAAGGCTAATTTAATAGTAGACAGCGAAAACTTACAAGATGTCTTAAAGGCTTTAAAAATTAACTAGTAGCCCATGGCGTGATAGCCACCATCCACATGGATGATCTCACCAGTGGTCGCTGGAAACCAGTCGCTTAGCAAGGCAACTACTGCCTTTGCGGAAGGCACTGGATCTGAGATCGACCAAGTCAACGGGGAACGATCAGACCAAGCTGCTTCGAATTTTTCAAATCCAGGAATATGTTTAGCGGCAACTGTATTTAAGGGACCAGCCGCTACTAAATTAACGCGAATTCCTTTTGGACCCAAATCGCGTGCAAGGTATCGCGAGGTGGCTTCTAACGCGGACTTTGCAACTCCCATCCAGTCGTACTGGGGCCAGGCAACCGCCGCATCAAAATCTAGCCCAACCACGCTCGACCCAGTTGGCATAAGATCTAAGGCCGCTACCGTCAAAGATTTAAATGAGAAGGCGCTGGTGTGTAAAGCAATTGCTACATCTTCCCACTCAGTTTTTAAAAAATTTCCACCCAAAGCACTCTGCGGCGCAAAACCAACGGCGTGAACTATGCCATCAATCTGTTTTGTGTATTTCATTAATTCACTTTTTAAATTATCTAAGTTTTCTTTACTTGTCACGTCTAATTCAATAATGGGTGGAGTACTAGGTAATTTATTACTGGCTCGCTCGGTTAGAGACATCGCTCGTCCAAAAGATGACAAGATAACCTTGCCACCGTTTTGTTGGATTAATTCTGCGACCGAAAAAGCAATTGAGTGATTTGTTAAAACTCCAGTAACCAGTACTGTCTTGCCATCCATAATTCCCATAAGTCCTCTAGTGTCCCATACCTAAGCCGCCATCAACCGGGATGAGGGCACCTGTGATGAAAGCTGCATCGTCGGAAGACAAAAATGCAACCATTTTGGCTACTTCGCTAGGTTCGGCAGTCCTACCTAGCGGAGTCATGGAGGCAATCATTGCTTTTTGTTCTGCTGGTAAATCTTTTGTCATATCCGTGTTCACATAACCAGGCGCCACCACATTTACTCGAATTGATCTTTGTCCTAATTCCCTCGCCATTGAGCGGGCTGCGCCTATTACCGCAGCCTTAGTACTGGCGTATGCCGTTTGACCGCTCGAGCCCAGCATTCCTACTACTGATCCGATAAAGATAATGCTGCCAGATCTTTGCTTAAGCATTAAGCGACTTACCCTTCTCGCGATCTGAATAGACCCTGTCAAATTGGTTGCAATGGTTTGATGCAAATCTGAATCCTCAAGTCTCATTAGCAAAGCATCTTTATTCCACCCTGCATTAATTACTAAGGCATCAATTCGTTGATATTTGTCTTCAACCTGTTTAACTAAATTCTCTATCGATACTGGATCGGTGACATCGCACGGCAATTGCTCAAATTCAGCATTTGCTCTCTCACTTCTATAGCTTCCAACCACCTGCCAACCTTGCGAAACAAATTCCTGTGCAATTGCCAGCCCAATGCCACGATTGGCACCTGTAATTAGGGCAACTTTTCTCTCATTCACGACCTTGAACATACCCGTAAGCTCGCCCTTGCTTTGCTGTGGCTGAAAACCCCGAATGGCTTTAGGCTAAATCCAGATGAGAGGGGCTTGAGCTTGAGTGAGCAGCCAGTTTTTCGCATAACTAATGCTCAGACTAGTTTCTTAGAGGAGCAAAAGGGTCGAACTCGTCGCTACTTATTCTCGATGAGCCTTAGAACGATTTGTTTTCTAGCAGCGGTCGTCACCACCGGTAACCTGAGAATTGCTTTTATTATTGGAGCAATATTTTTACCCTACATCGCGGTAGTAGTGGCAAATGCTGGCCGAGAGCGAACCTTTTTACCCATTAAATCCCCTGGCGTAAACTTGAAGTCAAATGTCCAACAAATTACAAAATCCGAATCCTAAATCCGTATTACTTAAGTTGTTTTCGGGTAAAAATTGGATCCTTTTTACATTATTAATAATTTTAGCATTTGCCATTTCGATAAGACTAGGTTTTTGGCAGAACGAACGTCACCAAAGCCGAGTCGAATTTAATCAAAATGTTGAACAGGCCCTCACCGCTCCAGCAAATGATTTGTCAGCTATTTACCAAGACGCCTCCCCGTGGCAAAAGGTGATGACCTCTGGTGAATTTATTGCCGATAGTCAAAAATTAGTACGAAGAAGATATCTCGAAGGCAAACTTGGATTTTGGATTGTAGCCAAGTTGCAAACCAATAATGGTAAAACAGTTTTGGTAAATCGCGGATTTATCCCAGCCACGCTGGCGGCAAATGAAACACCACAAGTTGAAGACCCACCGCTCGGTATCGTGCAGGTAGAAGGCTACTTTCAAAACTTAGATGTGGAATCTGAAAAACCTTCAGATCTTCCACCTCTTCAAGTAAGTGCGATTAATGCCACTCAGTTTGAGTTAAGCCAAAATGACTATCAACTATTTATTCATCAAATAAATACCGAAGAGAATTTGCAAGCAATCCCCTCACCTCAATTGACTTTTGGATCACACTTGGCATATTCATTGCAGTGGTTTGCCTTTGCCTTCATGATCGTAGTGGGCTGGATAATTCTTACGAGAAAAGAATTAAGTGAATTGAGAAAATTAGATTAACTGAGTTTCAAACAATTCTTTGTATAGTCCACCCTTTTTAAGTAAAGAAATGTGATTTCCAATTTCGATAATCTTTCCTTGATTTAAAACTACAATCTGATCTGCCTTAACTACGGTTGAAAGTCGATGTGCCACCACCAAAGCCGTTCGATTTGCCAAAGCTAAATTAAGTGCCTTTTGTACTTGAGCCTCATTCTCGGTGTCTAAATGAGCGGTAGCTTCATCCAAAATTACAATCCGAGGGGCTTTTAAAAAAACGCGGGCAATAGCTAAGCGTTGTTTTTCACCGCCACTTAATCTATGCCCTCTATCCCCCACCACGGTTTCTAAGCCTGCAGGTAAATTTTTAACAAAATCATAAAGTTGGGCTGATTTTAAAGATTCAGATAACTCTTCAGGTGTTGCATCTGGTTTAATAAAAGTAAGTTATTTTTAATGGAATCATGAAACAGGTGCGGTTCTTGAGACCACTCCAATTTCACCTCGCAGAAGTGAGGTCGACAAATCTTTACATTCACACCACCAATCAAGACTTCGCCCTCACTCACGTCATAAAGACGAGTAACGAGTCCCGTCAAACTAGATTTACCGGCCCCACTTGGTCCTACTAGCGCCACAGTTGAGCCATGCTCAATAGTCAAATTGATATCTTGCAAAGCTTCAGTTAAATCTTGTTGGACTTGAATATTTTTTGAACCGAGTGTTTCTAAAGTTAGCTCTGAATCTGAGTAAGTTAAGTTAACGTTTTTAAATTCAATCCCTAATTCGCCACTTGGTAAGGTTTTGGGATTATTTGGCTCAGTTATAGGATTTTTTAAATCAAGAATCTCAAAAACCCGGTCAAATGACACAAGCGCGGTCATCACGTCAACTCGAATATTAGAAAGTGCTGTTAAAGGGCCATAAAGGCGTCCTAAAAGCGCTGTCAAGGCTAATAGCGTGCCTAGGGTAATTGTTTCATTAATAGTTAGCACTCCACCAAATCCATAAACCAGCGCAGTAGCCAAAGTTGCCACCAGGGTGAGGGAAATAATAAAAATTCGATTTGCCATGGCAATTTTGATTCCGATGTCTCTTACCGAAGTAGCGCGGTCGCTAAAAATCTTTGTTTCACTTTGATAGTTGCCAAATAGCTTTATCAATAAAGCACCAGAGACATTAAATCTCTCACTCATTTGTTGATTCATGTCAGCATTAAAATTCATTTGCTCTCGCGTCAACGCCTGGAGTTTTCTACCTAAAAGCCGAGCCGGAACCAAAAATAAGGGCACCAAAATCAAAGCACCTAAGGTTATTTGCCAATTTAAAACCAGCATTGTGCCAATTACCACGATTAAAGCGATGAAGTTTGAGAGAATTCCACTCAAGGTGGAGGTAAAAGCTTGCTGCGCCCCAATTACGTCATTATTTAATCTAGATATTAGAGAACCAGTTTGGGAGCGAGTAAAAAAAGCTACCGGTTGACGTTGCACTGAATCAAAAACTTGGCTTCTTAAATTCAGAATTAATCCTTCGCCAATTCTTGCTGAGTACCAACGCTCCACGATGCTAAAAAGTCCAGAAAAGAGTGCCAAAATTGCCACCAGTGCCGCGCTTGTTATAACAACTCCGGTGTCAGCTTTTAAAATTCCTTCGTCAATGATTTCTCTGAAGAGTAAAGGCTGCGCCACAATTAAAAAGGCGTCAACGGTGACTAGTACCACTAAAAAATAAAAATCCCGATAAAAAGGTTTTGCGTACCCCAAAATTCTCTTACCGGTAACCTTGCCGAGCTTTTGGTTTAGGACACTTCTATCCCTGGTGAGAGAGCGATACATCTCCCAAGGTTGCATTTGGCTCAATGGGTTCCTTAGAGGTTAAAGCCTAACGCCCTAAGCATTTGCCGACCCTCGTCAGTAATCTTCTCAGGACCCCAAGGTGGGAGCCAGACCCAATTAATTTTAAAATCCTTCACCAACCCATCTAAGGCCGAGCGGGTTTGATCCTCAATCACGTCGGTTAAAGGACAGGCCGCTGATGTTAAGGTCATATCGATGGTCGCTACGTCATCCTCAGCAACCTCTACTCCATAAATCAGTCCTAGATCCACCACATTGATACCCAATTCGGGATCAACTACGTCATGAAGCGCTTCTAAAACGTCTTCTTGTTTTGAACTTGTTTCAATACTGCTCATAGCGCCGCCTTTCCGATCGCGTCTTTGGCTGCCATCCAAGCTAGCAAAGCACATTTTACTCTAGCTGGATATTGGGCTACTCCAATAAAAGCAACTCCGTCACCAATGAGATCTTCATTGGCCTCTAACTTTCCTTGACTTTGCATCATTGCATGATATTCATTAAATATTTTTTCAAATTCTGCGATCGATACACCTTTTACTTGTTCAAATAATACGCTAGCGGAAGCTTGACTAATTGAGCAGCCAGTTGATTCATACGAAATATCTAAAATAGTTTTTTTATCTTCAGCTAAATGTGCTCGCAATGTTATTTCATCACCACAAGTTGGGTTAACCTGATGAGACTCTGCTTGATAGTCTCCTCGCAAACCTTTGCCGCGTTGGTTACGGTAGTGATCCAAAATCACTTCTTGATAAAGACTTTGTAATTGCATTATTTAACTCCGAAGAAGGACCGTACTCGCTCCAAGGAGGTCAGGAAAGCATCAATCTCACTTTGCTCGTTGTATAGATAAGTACTTACTCGACTGGTGGCAGTTACATTCAATTTCTTCATTAAGGGCCAGGCACAGTGGTGTCCCACCCGAATAGCAATCCCGTCGTCGTCTAACACTTGACCAACATCATGTGGGTGAACCCCGGCAACAGCAAAAGAGACAGGACTGCCGCGTTCAATAAGGTTGGGAGCGAAAACTTGCACCCCTGGCATTTGAGCTAATCCAGCTAAAAGATATTCAGTTAGGTGTTCTTCGTGCGCCTGAATATTATTCATCCCGATTTTGTTTAAATAATCAACTGCTGCCGCTGTGGCAACGATCCCAGCAGCATTTGGTGTCCCCGCTTCAAACTTTTTTGGCGCTTTAGCAAAGGTTGATTTATCCATTGAAACCATTTCGATCATTGATCCCCCGGTTAAAAAGGGTGGCATTTCATCCAGCAATTCTTCAGTGGCCACTAGCATCCCAACCCCTAGGGGGCCGAGCATTTTGTGAGCGCTAAAAACAATCGCGTCAACATTTAAGGTAGCAAAATCTACACTCATATGTGGAACGGACTGGCAGGCATCAAGAAATACTTTTGCCCCAACACTTTTAGCTAACGAGGCAATCTGGGCCACTGGGGTAATCGTTCCCAACACATTACTCATGTGCGTGAAAGAAATTACTTTAGTTTTTTTATTAATTAATTCGCTTATGTTTGATAAATCTAGCTCCCCCGCGGGTGTAATCGGAATCCATCTCAGTTTGGCACCAGTTTTCTCGGCCACCTGTTGCCATGGAACCAAATTTGCGTGGTGTTCCATTTCAGTGACAAGAATTTCATCTCCTGGTTTTAACAACAAACTACTGTTTTGAGTTGCAAACGCATAAGCTAAAAGATTTAACGACTCGGTGGCATTTTTAGTAATAACTAACTGTTCAGGTTTAGCTCCAACAAAATTTGCCACTTTGGCGCGAGCGGTTTCGTATTGATCAGTTGCTAATTCAGCCAGGTAATGCGCCCCACGATGAACACCAGAATTTACTTGTTCGTAAAATCGCGCTTCTGCCTGCAAAACCGAATTTGGTTTTTGACTGGTAGCAGCACTGTCTAAATAAACTAAATCTTTATTATTTCTCATCTTTACTTCTAAAATTGGAAAGTCACGCCTGATGCTCATCACATCAAGCGCGATTTTATGAGAAATTAGAGTCATACTGAGGCGGCTGCCTTAGTGAATTTCACATAGCCGTTTGTCTCTAGTTCTTCAGCTAATTCTTGACCGCCGGTTTCAATAACCTTTCCATCAACAAAAACGCTAACTTTGTCAGGCTTTACATAACGCAAAATTCTGGTGTAGTGAGTAATCAACAAAACACCAGTATTGTTGCGTTCCACTGTTCTATTGATTCCTTCAGAAACAATTCTGAGTGCATCAACGTCAAGTCCTGAATCGGTTTCGTCTAACACCGCGATTTTTGGTTTGAGTAATTCAAGCTGCAAAATTTCATGACGTTTCTTCTCGCCACCAGAAAAGCCTTCATTAACATTTCGCTCAGAGAACTGCGGATCCATTCCAATTTCACTCATGGCAGATTTCATTTCTTTCAACCAATCACGTAGTTTCGGGGCTTCGCCACGAATAGCAGTAATCGAGGTTCGCAAGAAATTGCTCACCGATACTCCTGGTATTTCAACTGGATACTGCATAGCTAGAAAAAGACCAGCACGCGCTCTTTCGTCAACTGTCATCTCTAAAACATCTTCACCATCGAGCGTTATCTCGCCCGAATCGATTGTGTACTTAGGGTGCCCAGCCACGGCATAGGCCAAGGTGGACTTACCAGAGCCATTGGGACCCATAATCGCGTGCACTTCGCCTGACCTTATGGTCAGATCTACCCCGCGTAAAATCTCTTTCTGGGTGTCTTCGGACTCTACTGAAACTTTAAGTCCCTTAATTACTAGTTCACTCATTTATCTCTGACCTCTCAGACCGATACCGAGACAACGGCATCGTCGCCATCGCCATCTACTTTTACTTCAAAAACTTCAACTGCTTTAGACGCGGGTGGAGTTAGTGCTTCACCGGTTTCCAAAGCAAATATTGCACCGTGCAACCAACATTCGATTCCTTTGTCTGTTACAGCACCCTCAGCCAATGAAGCCGCCCCGTGAGTACAGGCATCAGCGATTGCGTGAACCCCGGCTTGGTTTCGCACCAAACAAACTGCCTCTCCGTTGACTTCAACTTTTTTAGCTGAGTCCATCGCTAATTCGGATAATTTTCCAACCTCAGTCCAACTCATAGTTGTGCCACCAAGGCGAGTGAAATAGTTTCTTCAAGGCGTTTTGCCAGTAACTCTGCAACTTCTGGATTTTTAAATTCTCCAAACATATCTGCAAAAAAACCCTCGATTACTAATCTCTTCGCGGTAGCGGCGTCAATACCACGACTTTGAATATAGAAAAGTTGGTCATCATCTAATCGACCAGTGACACTTGCATGTCCAGCTCGCAAGATGTCGCCAGTTTCAATCTCTAAGTTTGGTACCGAGTCAGCGCGGGCCCCGGCATCCAGTAGCAAATTCCGATTCATTTCATAAGTATCAGTTCCGCTAGCGTTCTCTCGAATCAAAACATCACCTACCCAAACGGTATGTGAGTTTTCGCCGTGCCCGCCACCTCTAAAAAGAACATTGCTCACGCAGTTGGGCTGGTTATGGTCTACTAACACCCGGTTTTCGATGTACTGTCCACCACTAGCTAAAAATCCCCCAAAAATTTCAACACTCCCGTGATCTTGAGTGAACTTTGCGCGCGGAGTGAATCGTAAAACATCAGCTCCTAGTTGAACCGCCAAAGTTCTTACTTTGGCGTCTTTACCAATGTTGAGTTCATGCTCGGAAACTAAAACCGCATCCCGCTCGCTATCAAAAAGGGTTACTAAATCCAACTGAGCCGCATTCTCTGCGTGAACTTCTACTGTGACCGCCGCATTACCGGTTCCTTGATGTCCAATTACCACAGTAGATTTGCTGTTTGCTCCAACTCGAATCACAATGTGCCCAAAGCTAATGCCTTTTGTGGTTAGCACATCTAGGTAAATGGGGGCGGCAATTTCACTGGACTGTGGAATTTCTAAAATGATTCCACTATCCCATGATTCAATTGCGCGGGCACCGATTCGATCTAGTGACATAAAGCTTGTTTGATCTTCTCGGCTTAAAGCGCGGCTATTTACCTCATTAGAATGTCTGGCTGAAAATAAAACTTTAGAATCCGCAGGTGCATCCGTATGCAACTCTCCAAAGCGCGCTAGTGGTGCAAAGCGCCATTCCTCTTCACGACCAGTTGGGATCGCAAAATCACTAGCTTTGCGAGAAAGAATGCGATCCGGTCTGGCGTCTAAATTTTTTACTAATATTTCTCTTTCTACCAAGCCGGCACTCATCCAACCGACCCTTCCATTTGTAGTTCGATTAGGCGATTTAGTTCAATCGCGTATTCCATTGGTAGTTCACGAGCGATTGGCTCAACAAAACCACGAACAATCATTGCCATGGCTTCGTCTTCATTCATTCCGCGTTGCATTAGATAGAACAATTGATCCTCAGACACTTTTGAAACTGTTGCTTCGTGCCCCATTGAGACATCGTCTTCTCGGCAGTCAATGTATGGATACGTGTCTGAACGTGAATCGTCGTCAATTAGCAAGGCATCACATTTCACAGTGGTTTTTGCGTTATAGGCGCCCTCGTCAACTTGGATTAATCCACGATAAGAAGTACGACCTCCCGCTCTGGCAACTGATTTAGAAATGATGGCAGAAGAAGTATTTGGTGCAGCATGCACCATTTTGGCCCCCGCATCTTGGTGTTGTCCCGCTCCGGCAAAAGCTACCGAGAGAGTTTCACCCTTTGCATGCTCACCTGTTAACCAAACTGCTGGGTACTTCATAGTTACTTTGGATCCAATGTTTCCATCTACCCATTCCATAGTTGCACCTTCACGTGCCACAGCTCGCTTTGTTACCAAGTTGTAGACGTTGTTAGACCAGTTTTGAATCGTGGTGTAACGGCAACGACCACCTTTTTTGACAACAATTTCAACTACTGCGCTGTGCAAAGAATCTGATGAATAAATCGGCGCAGTGCAACCTTCTACATAATGCACATAGGCATCCTCATCAACAATAATCAAGGTGCGCTCGAATTGTCCCATGTTTTCAGTGTTGATCCGAAAATATGCCTGCAAGGGAATGTCAACCTTTACCCCCTTAGGCACATAAACAAAAGATCCACCGGACCAGACTGCGGTATTTAAAGCGGCGAATTTATTGTCTCCAACTGGGATGATAGAACCAAAATATTCTTTAAAACATCTTCATGTTCTCTTAAAGAAGCGGTATCGGTATCTAAGAACAATACGCCTTGTTCTTCTAGGTCTTCTCTTATTGCGTGGTAAACAACTTCAGATTCATATTGTGCTGCCACACCCGAGACTAACCTTTGCTTTTCAGCTTCAGGAATACCCAAGCGATCGTAGGTATTTTTAATTTCATCAGGCAAGTCATCCCAAGAGGTAGCTTGTTTTTCAGTGGAGCGAACAAAATATTTAATGTTGTCAAAATCAATTCCGGTTAGATCGGCTCCCCAATTAGGCAGTGGTTTTTTATAAAACAATTCAAGCCCTTTTAGGCGGCGCTCCAGCATCCAAGCCGGCTCATTCTTTTTAGAACTAATATCACGCACTACCTCTTCGCTAAGTCCACGTCTCGCGGTTTCACCAGCAGTGTCAAGATCGTGCCATCCGTATCCATAAGTACCTAAACCATCTAATTCTGGGCGGGCGATTGTCATATTTTCTCTTTCTACCTAGTGCGCGATCTTTTGCGCTTTGCTTGTGGATTTACTTATTAGCGAGGTGCAAACCTCGCCACCTGTTGCCATTGTGCTCAAACGGGTAACACTTACCCCTAAAAGACTCGAAAACATCGCGGTTTCCGCGTCACATAATTCAGGGTGCTCTGTAGCTACATGCCCTACTGGACAATGATGCTGACAAAGTAAGAGTGTTTGAGTTGGACCCATCTCATTTTGCACCGAGGCTAAAAAACCTTCTCGGCTTAATTGTTCTTTTAATGCCAAAACTTTTTTTTCTAATGGATCACTAGCTTTAATGAACTTAGAAAACTTTTGTGCCAACTTATTTGCTCGTAAGGCCGCAAATTCTCGTATTCCTTCTTTGCCAGCAATTTGACTAATGTAATCAACCGCATCATTGGCAATTTTGTCATAATCTGATTCAAAATAATCTCGACCTTTTTCAGTAACTGAAAAAACCCGAGCAGGTCGGCCTCTGCCTTTTGGCTTTGCCGGACCATAAGGTGCTTGTTCGTAGCCTTGAATTAATTCCGCCGCCACCAAAGCATCAAGTAATCGGCGCATTGCCACACCGCTGACTTTGAAGCTTTTCGCCAGTTCTGAGGCGCTAATGGGCCCGTGAGTTAGTATTTCTCTTGCTACCCGCTCTCGAGCTTCGGTCATTAATTCCATAACCCCCATGTTATCTAATTCATCCAAAGTAGGCAACTAGAAACTTAAGGCATCAGGCGGGTGTGAGCAGAACAAAGTAATCTTGCAAATATGTCCCCTCTAGCCATCCGACTTTTCTATGCGAATTTAGTAGCGCAATCTGGCATCATTCTTACAGGTGCGATTGTGAGACTTACCGGTTCTGGTTTGGGCTGTCCCACCTGGCCTCAATGCGCACCAGGGTCTTTCACTCCTACCGCCTCGCAAGCTGAAGGCTTTCATAAATGGATCGAATTTGGAAACCGTTTATTAACCTTCGTCTTGGCCGCGATAGCAATAGCGGTTGTGATTTACGGAATTCGAAAATTTCGCCACCACAGAATGCTGCTTACCCTTTCAATAGTGCCATTGGCTGGAACTATTTTTCAGGCTGGTTTAGGCGGCATCACAGTACTCACGGCTTTAAACCCCTATACCGTCATGGCACATTTTTTAATATCGATTATTTTGGTAGCGCTCGCGATAGCCTTAATTTGGAAGGCTCAAAATCCAGAACCGACTAAGCCCTTATCGCAATTACCGGCAACCGGTCACTACTTGATTCAAACAATGGTGGGTGTGGGATTGTTGGTAATAATTTTAGGAACCATCACGACCGGCACCGGACCCCACTCTGGAGATAGCGAAGCTACTCGGTTTAATTTAGATCTAAGAACCATGTCTTCACTTCATGCTGATGCGGTTTGGTTATTTATGGGTTTAGTCGTTGGCTCTCTAGTTTTAATAAGAGTACTAAAAATAAAAACCTCACTGTCAGTAAATCTCAATCTGGTACTGGTTTTATCCCTTGTTCAAGCTTTTGTTGGATACGCTCAATGGTTTAGTGGATTACCTTGGGCTTTGGTAGCAGTGCATGTGGGATTAGCTGTGCTTTTGTGGATATTTTTGGTAAGGACGCTACTTTCAACGCGATCTTCAAAACTTGAAGTCAATTAATTGCTGCCTTTGAAAGATTTGGTGGCTTTTTAACCAAGCAGTGGATCGAGACCTACCGCAAAAAATATTAATGCTAAATAAGTGATTGAATAATTAAATAACCTCATTGGGTTAGTTGGTAAATCTCTACTACTTCGATACTGTAGCGCGTGAGCTTGATACAAAAAAATAAGATTCGCCAGAACTGCGATCGAGATATAAGTCAATCCCACCGTCGAGACCAATGGAAGTATTAAACTAGTAACCGCCATTAGCCATGAGTAGATAACAATATTTTTAACGACAACAGATTCTTTTGCCACCACTGGCAACATTGGGACTTTTGATCTTTCATAATCTTCGCGGTATTGCATAGAAAGTGGCCAATAATGCGGTGGGGTCCACCAAAACACCACCATGAATAAAACAACCGGAGCCCAACTCAATGAATTAGTAACTGCTGCCCATCCGATTAAGACCGGAAAACATCCCGCAATTCCTCCCCAAACAATATTTTGAGAAGTGCGTCTTTTTAACCAAAGTGTATAGACGAAAACATAAAACAGTATGGCAGAAGCTGCTAAAAAAGCTGCCAAATTATTGACTAGTGCCGCTAAAAAAATAACTGAAATAAATGACAAAGCGAGGCCAAGAATTAACGCACCCTTGGGAGAAATCTCCCCGGTTACTAAAGGACGATGTTCGGTTCTTTGCATAAGCAAATCAATATCACGATCCGCAACGTTGTTCAGAGCGTTCGCTCCCCCTGCGGCTAAGGTCCCACCAATTAAAGTAAAAATTACATTTTGCCAATTTGGCCATCCGCCTGAAGCCAGAAACATGGTTGGCACAGTGGTTACAAGAAGTAGTTCAATTATTCTCGGTTTCGTCAACGCCAGAAAGGCGGCGAATTTTCCTCGAGTTGGCTTCGGCGCAACTAACGGTGAAGTCAAAATCTTCCTTTACTTAATTTTTTTGTTCCCAAAACTCAACGCTAGTAGAGATGACGGATAAAGCATTACTTAACCCGTCGAATGTGTAGGCTGAGCGCTGGGTTTAAGAAAAGAGTATCTGTGAATTCAGCCTGGTGTGACTTGGATGACAAGGCGGTAACAACTGCCAGATTGCTAGCGCTCGACGCTGTTGAAAAGGCGGGCCACGGCCATCCCGGAACCGCAATGGCCTTAGCACCTTTGGCTCATCTTTTGTTTAACAAAGTTATGCGTCACGATCCCAAGGATCCAACTTGGATTGGACGCGATCGTTTGATACTTTCCTGCGGTCACGCCAGCATGTTGCTTTATACCCAGCTCTATTTAAATGGCTATGGGTTAGAGCTAGAAGATCTTCAAAAGTTTCGTACCTTTAACAGTCTTACCCCGGACATCCTGAACTTGGCCACACCGCAGGCGTAGAGATGACTACCGGACCACTTGGCCAAGGCTTGGCCTCGGCGGTTGGAATTGCCATAGCTAATCGTTACACCCATGGACTTCTTCAAAAGAAGTTGACCAAAAGAAAGTCTTTTTGCCACCTACACCTACGTGATTGCTAGCGACGGAGATCTACAAGAAGGTATAACTAGCGAAGCCAGTTCTTTTAGCAGGACATCTAGCTTTAGACCAACTTATAGTTTTTGGGATGACAATCGAATTAGTATCGATGGCGATACTGCTCGCGCCTTCACAGAAGATGTAAAACTTAGATACCAAAGTTATGGATGGAATGTCTTCAGCGTTGAGACAAAAGTTGATGGCAGTCTTGACCCTGAGGCAATTTTGGCAGTAATCGAACAAGCAAAAGGTCTTACTGGTCCTAGTTTGATACAGGTCAAATCTGTTATTGCCTGGCCTGCACCCAACGCGCAAGGAACCGCCGCCAGCCATGGAGCGCCGTTAGGGGAATCTGAAACAAAAGCCACCAAACAAGTATTAGGTGGATCGGAATCTGAAAGCTTTTATGTCTCACCCGAAGTCCTCGCTTACACTCGTGCAACTAGCGAGAAGGCGCGCGAATTAAAAGCTCAGTGGCAAACATCGTTTGAAGAGTGGCAAAAGAGTCATCCAGACCGCGCAACACTATTAAATCGACTTTTGAATAAAACATTGCCCAATGACTTAGCGCAGGTGCTACCCAAATGGGAAGTGGGCTCACAAGTGGCCACTCGCAAAGCGGGCGGTGCCGTACTTAATGCCCTTGCTGAAAAAATGCCAGAAATTATTGGTGGATCTGCCGATTTGTCAGAGAGCAATGGAGTGGCATTAAAGAATGCAAAAACTATGCAAGCCAGAGGCTCTGCAGTGGAAGATGGCGATGAGTACGGTCGCTACTTAAATTTTGGAATTCGTGAGCATGCTATGGGTGCGATCACTAATGGAATCTCACTTCATGGACTGCTGCGCCCATTTGGTGCCACTTTCTTAATTTTTAGCGATTACCAAAAACCAAGTGTTCGCTTAGCGGCTTTGATGAACCTACCAAGCATTTTTGTATATAGTCACGATTCAATTGGCTTAGGTGAAGATGGCCCCACTCATCAGCCGGTGGAGCAACTTTGGTCACTGCGGGCAATTCCTAATTTTGATGTTGTGCGCCCAGCGGATGCAAACGAAACTGCGGCTGGCTGGTTGGCGCTAATTGAAAAACAAAACCCTGCCGCCATTGTGCTGTCGCGACAAAATTTATTAACCTTCACCACACCAGAATTAGCGCTAAAAAATGTTAAGCGAGGCGGCTATGTGTTGAGTGAAGGCGAAGGCAGTCCGCAAGCGCTGCTAATTGCCACTGGGTCTGAAGTAGCTTTAGCAATGGGAGCGCAAGAATTATTAGCTAAAGAGAAAATCTCAACCCGTGTGATCTCGATGCCCTGTTTAGAGTGGTTTTTAGCTGAGACAAAAGAATATCAAGCTTCAGTTTTGTTACCTGCTGTAAAAAATCGCATCGCCATCGAAGCCGGAATTGGAATTGGTTGGCATCAACTTGTTGGTAGTGATGGATATGTCTTTGAAGTCAACGATTTTGGTTTAAGCGCCAAGCCGTCCCAAATTTACTCAAAATTTAATTTGACTATTGAAAAGATTGTAGAAAAAGTAAAAAAGGGGATTTAAGCTTCGCCGCGTAAGGCTTTAATCGCGTCGGCCAAAATAGTGTCTCCGTCTTTGTCATTGCGACGCTCTTTCACGTACGCTAAGTGTGTTTTATAGGGTACATTTTGTGGAGGGGCGGGTGGATTATCTTCATCTTTTCCAGCTGGCCAACCACAACGCGGGCAGTCCCAAGCTTCTGGAATTTCTGCATCTACCGCAAAAGATGGACGACTTTCGTGTCCGCGTGAACACCAAAATGACACGCGAATTCTTGGTGCGGCATCTCCACGTTCCGCTTCGCCCATTGGGCCGGCGCCGACTCGACTACCTCTAATTGCACTTCCACCAGCCATAACGATCCTCTCGATAAGTAAATCTATAAAGCTGTTATTAAAATTCCTAAGGCCAAAATACTGGCAGCCCAAATTAATCCCACACCGATAGTTAATCGATCAAGATTTTTTTCAGCTAAGGAAGAGCCTCCCAGAGAACTGGAAAACCTCCTCCAAACATGTCGGACAATCCCCACCGCGGCCTTTGTGAAGCAAAATTAATGCAGTCATAATAAAACTAGTGATCAGCAAAATGCCAATCAGAACATAAGAGACTACCTGCACTAAACGGTCCTTTTGAATCATTAATAAGCCTGACTAAATAAGGATAAACTCAACCACTGACAAGTCCTGCTAGGGGCTAGCCTTGCTCGCTAAAGCGCACGATTTTAATGAAGTCATCGGGATTTAAGCTGGCACCGCCCACCAGCGCCCCATCGATATCTGGCTGCTCCATTAGACCCAAAACATTGCTTGGTTTAACTGAACCACCGTACAAGACCCGAATTTTCTCAGCGATCATCACCATACATTTTTGATAAGGCAGACCTTATCTCAAAACACATTTCTTGGGCATCATCATCAGTAGCAACTTCACCGGTACCTATTGCCCATACTGGTTCATAAGCCACTACGGTTTCTTTAGCTTTATCAGCGGTAATGGATTTGTAGGCTGCTTTAAGTTGGCTTACTGTGTGATTAATTGCCTTGCCTTCTTTTCTTATTTCTAAAGTTTCACCAACGGCTATCAAAAGGAAGTAATTTATTTTTAATAGCTAATTTAGCTTTGGTATTCACTAACTCATCAGTTTCGTTGTGGTATGCCCGACGCTCAGAGTGACCTAATAAAACATAGTGAGTTTGTAATTTAGTTAACATCAGCGCACTAATCTCACCTGTATAAGCGCCACTTTCAAAAGCACTCATATCCTGTGCACCATACTTAATACGTAATCGATCAGCATCCACAATGGTTTGTACAGAGCGAAGTGCCACAAAGCTAGGGAACACAACTACCTCTGTTTTATCAAAATCTTTGTCACTGAGAGTGAAAGATAGCTTATTTAAATAGGCAATCGCTTCCAGATGAGTGATATTCATTTTCCAATTTGCCGCCATTAATGGCTTACGTTTTTGTTCACTCATTTTCTTCTAACACCCTCAATCCTGGTAACTCTTTACCTTCTAATAACTCCAAGGAAGCTCCCCCGCCGGTTGAAATATGGCTAAAGCTTTCTTCTGCCATCTGAAACTTTCTGATTGCAGCGGCAGAATCCCCTCCCCCTATCACAGTGTAAGCGCTTAAAGTACTCAAGGTTTCTGCAATAGCGCGAGTACCGCCAGAGAATGCTTCAAGCTCAAATACTCCCATCGGGCCATTCCACACAACGGTTTTAGCATCTGCCAATGCTGCTTGGTACAGCCGGATAGTGGCAGGACCAATATCAAGTCCCATCTCATCTGAAGAAATTTCGGATATTAATTTAACTTCAGTATCAACCTCAGGTGAGATCTCTTTAGCCACGACTACATCAACTGGAAGCAAAATCTCGATATTCATCTCAACTGCACGTTGTAATAACTTTTTAACACTTTCAATCATTTCTTCTTCAAGCAGTGATTTACCAACAGAATATCCTTGTGCTGCTAAAAAAGTGTAAGTCATACCACCACCCACTAGTAGCTTATTAACTTTTGGCAGTAGATTTTCAATAACTTTTAATTTGTCGCTTACCTTTGATCCACCCATAATTACCGCATAAGGGCGTTGGGGATTGAGAAGTACCCGTTCAAAAGCAACGTTTTCTTTTTCAATCAACAGTCCGGCAAAACTAGGTAAGAGTTTTGCGATTTCAGTGACACTGGCTTGCTCTCTATGAACTACTCCAAATCCATCGCTAACGTAACTCTCAGCCAAGGGAACCCAAGTTTTAGCTAATTCCATTCTGTCGCTGGCCACTTTGCTAGTTTCTCTACTATCGAATCTAACGTTTTCAAGTAATACAACCTTTTCATCAGCAAAATCCATCGTTAAATCAGTTACTAACTTGACATTGATTTCTAAAAGTTGAGCCAAACGTTCTGCAATTGGAGCCAAGCTCAACTCAGGTTTTACTTCACCTTTGGGTCTTCCTAGGTGGGCCAATAAAATAATTTTGTTTGAATTTTCAAGCAGAAGTTTTATAGTGGGAAGCGCAGCTAAAATTCGACCATCATCGGTAATTTTCCCGTTTTTCATGGGAACATTAAAATCAGCGCGCATTAAGACGCGCTGATTTTTTAAATTAGCTGCAGCTAGTTTTCTAATTGGCATTAAGGCTATTTAGCGCCAACCAGCAAGGTTAAATCAACTAAACGAGAGGAATAACCCCACTCATTGTCGTACCATCCCAACACCTTCACCATATTGCCGTTGGCATTAGTGATTTGCCCATCGATTATGCAAGAGTGTGGATCTTTAACAATGTCACTAGAAACCAAAGGATCTTCGGTGTAACTCAAGACCCCCGCTAAATGGGTTTTCGAGGCGTTCTCTAACGCGGCATTAATCTCATCTCGAGTGGCTGACTTTTTTAGCTCAACAGTTAAGTCTGTTGCTGAACCAACCGGTACTGGCACTCGCATCGCGTAGCCATCAAGTTTTCCTTTTAGCTCCGGCATCACCAAGCCAATTGCCTTAGCTGCACCAGTGGTTGTAGGAATCATATTTATGGCAGCGGCTCTAGCCCTTCGTAAGTCTGAATGAGGAAAATCCAAGGTGCTTTGGTCGTTGGTATAGGCGTGAATAGTTGTCATCAACCCACGTTCTATTCCGAATTCATCATGCAAAACTTTGGCCATCGGTGCCAAGCAGTTGGTAGTGCAAGAGGCATTGCTAATAATTTTGTGGGCTATTGGGTCATATGCATCATGGTTTACTCCCAGCACCACCGTAAGGTCTTCATTTTTGGCGGGAGCTGAAATCAATACTTTTTTAGGTCCAGAGTTCATATGCACTTTAGCTTTTTCAGCATCCGTAAAAATTCCGGTAGATTCAATTACCACATCCACGCCAAAATCTCCCCAAGGGATTTGTGCTGGATCGCGGTGAGATGTGATTGTGATTGGCTTGTTGTTCACCAATACGGTGTTTTCTTCCACGGAGACCGTTCCAGGAAAACGTCCCAATGAGGAATCGTATTTTAATAAATGTGCTGAAGTTTTAACATCAGTCAAATCGTTAACCGCCACAACTTCGATTGTTTCCCCAGCAGGAATGATCTGACCTAAAATGCCTTCTAGTTGACCGGGGCTTCTTTCCGCTAAAACTCTTAAGTAATTTCTTCCGATGCGGCCAAAGCCGTTTATTCCAACTCGAATAGTCACTAATTACTCCAAAACTTGTATTCAGGGCACCATTGCCACTGAGTTAAATGAAACCCAATTCTAGTGTTCCAACATGTCCGGAGTGAGGCTGGCCTCAGTAGAGGGGATACCCAAATCCATGGCTTTTTTATCTGCCATTGCCAGTAAGCGACGAATTCGTCCTGCGATTGCATCTTTTGTTAAAGGCGGTTCACTAATTTGTCCAAGTTCTTCTAAGCTTGCTTGCTTGTGCTCTATTCGTAATTGCCCAGCTTTACGCAAATGATCTGGAACGGAATCCCCCAAAATTTCTAGAGCTCTACCAACTCGCGCTCCCGCTGCCACCGCTGCTTGAGCACTTCTTCGTAAATTCGCGTCATCAAAATTAGCTAAGCGGTTTGCTGTGGCTCTTACTTCGCGCCGCATTCGGCGCTCTTCCCATTCCATTACCGCGTTATGAGCACCAAGTCGTGTTAAAAGTACGCCGATTGCATCACCATCACGAATCACAACCCGATCTACCCCGCGCACTTCGCGAGCTTTTGCCACAATTCCTAAGCGACGAGCCGCTCCAACTAAAGCTAAAGCTGCTTCAGGACCAGGTGCGGTAATTTCTAAGGCACTAGAGCGCCCAGGCTCAGTCAAAGAACCGTGCGCTAAAAATGCGCCTCGCCAGGCAGCTTCGGCATCGCACAAACCTCCACCCACCACCACTGGTGGCAAGCCGCGAATTGGTCTACCGGCTTGGTCAATTAATCCCGTTTGCTTTGCCAAAATTTCACCAGCTTGAGAAACTCGCACTAAATATCTGGTGCCTTTACGAATTCCGCCACCGCTCACTACGGCTAAATCTGCATTGTGACCATAAAGTTCGACAATATCTTTTCTCAACCGTCTAGCGATTTGACCTGCATCGACTTCAACTTCAACCACCACATGGCCCGCCACAATATGAAGCCCCCCGGCAAAGCGCAAAAGCGCAGAAACCTCAGCTTTTCGACAACAAGATTTACTTAACTCAACTCTTGCTAACTCATCTTTAACTGCTGCTGTCATTGCCATCTTTAGCTCTTGCCACCTATCTTGAAGTGATGCTTAGTCTTTTTTTGAAATTCTGCCACTTTTATTCCTTGCCTAAATCTCGATGAACAATTCTCACTCGGTTTGTTTCACCTGTCAGTAAGCTAGAGAGCTTTTCTGCAAATGTGACGCTTCGATGTTTACCACCGGTACAGCCAATTGAAACCGTTAAATAGCGCTTGCCTTCACGTAAATATCCAGGCTTAGCTAAGGATATTAAGTCTTGAACGTGAGTTAAAAATTCCTCGGCACCAACTTGCCCCATCACATAGTCTTGTACAGGTGAATCAACACCAGTTTTTTCACGTAGCTCATCATTCCAAAATGGGTTTGGTAAAAATCTCACATCAAAAACAAAATCTGAATCTATCGGGATTCCATGCTTGAAACCAAATGATAAAACAGTAATATTAAATTCAATATTTCCTACACTAAAGGCTTTATCTAGTACTGAGCGCAAAGTGGGTTGGGTCATTTCCGAAGTATCAATAACCATTGCAGCATTAGACCGTAACTCGCCCAAAATTCTTCGCTCATCACGAAGCCCGTCTAATACTCGCCCTTGCCCCTGAATCGGGTGCGGACGGCGACTTGATTCAAATCTTCTTACTAAAACATCATCCTTCGCATCTAAAAATAAAATATCAACTGCAAGTTTTTTTTCATGTAATATTTTTTGTGCATTTGCAAGATCTTCAAATAGCTTCTTACCGCGAACATCCACCACAACCGCAACGTGAGTTGAAATATTCAACGAATCTTCAATCGCGGCGGGGATTAAGCGTGGCGGCAAATTGTCAATTACGAACCAGCCAATGTCCTCTAGCGCGCGGGCGGCGGTAGACCTTCCAGCCCCTGACATCCCAGTCACTAAAAGCACTTGTTGGTTATTCATTAACTACTACCTTGCCATGCGTGTCAAGTATCTAATATTTCTCCGGTTGCAGGATCGAAACTTTGACCCCGCTTCTCACCTTTACTCTCTTCCAACACAGCTTTTCTTCGCCTGGTGGCAAGGGCGCTATTAGCAAATCTGTGTGCCTCATCTCTCACCCTTTGCAATAGAAACAATGCCTCACTATTTCTCGGCAAAATCAAGGGATCTGAATTATCAGCTAACCAAACCTCCTCTAGGCGCTTGGCCAGACCAATCACTGTGATATCTACCAACCCCAATTCCGCGAGTGCGGCTCTAGCTACCTTGCATTGCTGCTGACCGCCATCAATCAGCAAAAGGCTGGGCCGATAGGAAAATCTTTCACGCTCTTTAGCAGATTTATTTTGCTCTTGGACCAAATATCGATATCGTCTTTCTACTGTTTCACGGATAGACGCTAAATCACTGTGAGCATTTTCTTTACTAATGGTGAATTTTCTGTATGAATTCTTTTTAGGTAACCCATCCTCAAAAGCTACTAAAGCAGCAATGGTGTCTTTGCCTTGCAAAGTTGAAATATCTATTCCTTCAATTCGTAAGGCGGGAGTATCCAGATCAAGGTAATCACTCAGCTCATTAATTGCCTTGCTTCGAGCATCTAAATCTGATGCTCGTTTTAATTTATGTCTAGCTAGGGCACTCACGGCATTCTTTGTGACACTGGCCAATAAGTCGCTTTTATCGCCTTTACTTGGGTTAGTGAGAGTTACTTTGTGACCGGATTTTTTGCTTAACCAAGCTGTTAGTAGACCTTTTTCTTCAATTTGAAAATTAGTTAATACTTGATTAGGTATAGCATTTGGTTCCGCTTCGCCATAGAGCTGAGTTACCAACTGCCTTAGGTGCTCTGATTGGGTTAATACCTCCAGTGCGATCAGTCACAAATGCCCTTTCACCCAAAATTCTTCCTTGTTTAATATGAAATATTTGAGTAGAAATATGCATTTCATCGAGTGCTATTGCAATTAAGTCAGCTCTGGTGTCAGATGAGTAAACCACCGACGACTTCTCTAAAACATATTCCAAGGCTTTTATGCGATCTCGTAAAACAGCTGCTCGCTCAAAATTCTCTTTATTACTTTCATTGCGCATTTGCAAACTGAGCTGCTTCATAATTCCTCGTGTTTTGCCCGATAAAAATTCACTCAAGCCCTTGACTAAATCTTGATAAGCAGATTCTTCAATTCGCTCTACACAAGGTGCGCTACACCTCTCAATATCACCTAACAGGCAGGGTCGTTTTAATTTTTTATGTCGCTGAAACACTGCATTACGACAAGTGCGCACGGGGAACACTCTAATTAAGTGATCCAAAGTGTCGCGAATAGTAAAAGCACTTACATAGGGTCCAAAATATTTTAGATTTTTTTTCTGAGCTCCGCGCGCCACCATTGCCCGCGGAAATTGTTCATTGAGGCTTATCGCTAAGTAGGGGTAACTCTTATCATCTCGAAACCTCACGTTAAATCTTGGATTAAATTCTTTGATCCACATAAATTCTAATTGCAACGCTTCTACTTCACTACCAACAATCACCCAATCAACACTGTCTGCTGCCCGCAACATGGCTTGAGTTCTTACCGGAAGTGCAGCGATATCCCCAAAGTATGAATTTAATCTTGATTTTAAATTCTTAGCTTTTCCAACATAGAGAACTTGTGCTTGACTGTTTTTGAAGCGATAGACACCGGGCTCGGTAGGAATATGTTTAGGCCGATAAAGCGCTCGATCGCCCATCTCTCACACCTACTTAGTTTGAATTTTTTTTAAAAGTGGTTTCAGATACATTCCAGTATGGCTTTTGGAATTATTAGCGACTTCTTCTGGTGTACCTTCTACCAGCAGTTCTCCACCTCTAAAACCACCCTCTGGCCCCAAATCTATTACCCAATCAGCGGTTTTAATTACATCTAAATTGTGTTCAATCACAATTACTGTGTTGCCACTGTCTACTAATCTATTGAGAACTAATAAAAGTTTGCGAACATCCTCAAAATGTAAACCAGTGGTTGGCTCATCCAGTACGTAGAGAGTTCTTCCGGTACTTCGTCGCTGTAACTCTGAAGCCAGCTTTACGCGCTGCGCTTCCCCACCGGAAAGAGTGGGCGCTGATTGTCCTAATCGCACATATCCCAACCCCACGTCAACTAAAGTCTGCATTTGTCGGGCAATGGCTGGGATACTCTCAAAAAATGACAATGCCTCTTCAATGCTCATATTTAAAACATCACTGATTGTTTTACTTTTAAAGTGAACTTCAAGCGTGTCACGGTTATATCGATCGCCATCACAAATTTCGCAAGGAACGTATACGTCTGGTAAAAAGTTCATTTCAATACGGATAGTGCCATCACCAGAACAGTGTTCGCAACGACCACCTTTTACGTTAAAACTAAAGCGGCCCGGCAAGTAGCCGCGAATTTTTGCTTCTTGCGTTTCGGCAAATAGTTTACGAATATGATCAAAAACACCGGTATAGGTGGCGGGATTACTGCGAGGCGTCCTTCCGATTGGACTTTGATCTACGTGAACTACCTTGTCAATTTGCTCTGATCCTTCAATACCCTTGTGCTTTCCTGGCACGATCCGGGCGCCATTTAGGTCTCGCGCTAAGGCTGAATACAAAACATCATTAACTAATGTTGATTTTCCGGACCCACTCACTCCGGTCACCGCAATAAAAGTAGATAGCGGAAAATCTACCGTGAGTTTTTTAAGATTATTAGCCGTAGCTTGTACCACGGTAACTTTTCGATTTACGTCAGGTTTTCTTCTAGTTTGAGAATAAGAAATTTCTTTTCTGCCACTTAAGTAGTCCCCCGTTATGGATTTCTTGTTTTTTACTAATTGCTCATAGCTGCCGCTATGCACGACTTCTCCCCCGTGCTCACCAGCCCCTGGCCCAATATCCACCACCCAATCGGCAGAACGAATTGTGTCTTCATCGTGTTCCACCACAATCAGAGTGTTACCAAGATTTCTTAGTCGCACCAAGGTATCAATTAATCTCTTATTATCTCTTTGATGTAAACCAATACTTGGCTCATCTAAAACGTACAAAACCCCAACTAAGCCAGAGCCAATCTGAGTGGCCAGGCGAATTCGCTGCGCCTCACCACCAGACAAAGTTCCAGCGGCACGATCCATACTTAAGTAATCCAAGCCCACATCTAAAAGAAATTGCAAACGTTCTTTCACTTCTTTTAATACTCTGCCGGCAATCGCGGCTTGTCGGGCATTTAATTTTAGGGAATCTAAAAATTCACTGACTTCTTTAATGCTGAGAGCTGATACTTCAGCAATATTCTTCTTTCCAATAGTTACCGCTAGTGAAATCGGCTTTAATCTGGCTCCCTTACACTCATCGCAAGGAACTTCCCGCATAAAACCTGTAAACCGCTCACGAGAAGCATCAGAATCAGCTTCATCTAATCTGCGAGATACGTAATTGACAGCGCCTTCAAAATCTGTCCAGTAAGAGCGAGATCGTCCAAAACGATTTTTATATTTAACGTGAATTTCAGAGTCGTATCCGTGCAAGAGTGCTTTTTTTGCCTTCGTGGGTAATTTACGCCAAGGGGTTTCTAAGTCAAATCCCAAATCTTCACTCACTGCCTCTAGCAGTCTTGCCCAATATTCGCTTACATTGATACTTGAAAAGGGGGCGATGGCTCCTTGTTTGATCGATAGGTCTTCATTTGGGACCAGCAGTTCCTCATCTACTTCAAGCCTTACTCCTAAACCATCGCACTCAGGACAAGCACCAAAAGGTGAGTTAAATGAAAACGAGCGGGGCTCAAGTTGATCAAAGGAAAGATTGCACTTTACGCATGCTAAATGTTCAGAAAAAACTCTAAATCGATCCTTTGCCTTTTCAGCTAAATCTACAAAATCTAAAATTACTGTCCCACTTGCCAAGCGAAGTGCAGTTTCAACGCTATCGGTAATTCTGCGACGGGATTCAGTTTTTACATTTAAACGATCGACTACCACCTCTATATTGTGTTTCTCTTGTTTTTTTAGAGGGGGAACCTGATCTATTGGATAGGTGGTTCCATCAACTCTCACCCGGGCGTAGCCATCGGTGGTGAGTTGTTTGAATAGCTCTGCGTATTCACCCTTACGGCCAGAAATAACAGGAGCTAAAACTTGAAAACGGATTCCCTCATCCAATCGTAGAACTTGATCCACGATTTGCTGCGGGCTTTGTCGCTTTATTTCACTTGAACATTTAGGACAATGCGGAATTCCAGCACGAGCAAACAATAAACGTAAATAGTCATAAACTTCGGTAATTGTGCCAACGGTCGATCTAGGGTTTCGATTAGTGGATTTTTGATCAATGGATACCGCTGGGGATAAGCCCTCTATAAAATCAACATCGGGCTTATCCATCTGGCCCAAAAACTGTCGGGCGTAGGCCGAAAGACTTTCTACGTATCGGCGCTGCCCTTCGGCAAAGATTGTGTCAAAAGCTAATGATGATTTGCCTGAGCCACTTAAACCGGTGAAGACTATTAATGCGTCGCGCGGAATTTCAATTGAAATATCTTTTAGATTATGTTCTCTAGCGCCACGAACGACGAGCTGGTCTGATTTCATAAAATTAGACTTATTCTGAATTGCCAGGATTTTTTACTAACTCTGGGTGACGCTTAGCCTGAACCAAGCTCAAAATTACTGTGATTGTAATAGTCGCCACAATCACCAGCAATGAAATTGAAATTGGAATCTCGGGCGCTTGCGGAAATCCGTTCTCATGAGCCGCATGTAAGAGCATTTTAACCCCAATAAATCCTAAGATTATTGCTAATCCGTAGCCGAGATAAATCAATCTTGCAAGTAATCCGTCTAGTAAAAAATAAAGTTGTCGTAAACCCATTAAAGCAAAAGCATTGGCTGTAAAAACAATATAAGGGTCTTGGGTCAAGCCAAATATTGCTGGAATCGAATCTAAGGCAAAGACAATATCTGTAGAGAGTATTGCGATCATCACTATAAACATAGGGGTATAAAAATACTTACCAGCAATTTTTACCCTAAATTTTCCATCATGAAATTTTGGTGTGATCGGAAGTAATTTTTCTGCCCATTTTAAGACTCTACTTTTAGCTGGATCGAATTCAACTCCGTTGTGTTTCATCAGCTTGAACGCGGTGTAAACCAAGAAGGCCCCAAAGATAAAGAACATCCAAGAGAATCTCATAATAAGCGCCGCACCAATAACAATAAAGATAAATCGCAGTATCAAGGCCCCAATTATTCCAATTTGTAAAACAGTCTTTTGATGAATTCGCGGCACCGAGAAAGCTGAAAGAATAATTACAAAAACAAATAAGTTATCTACACTAAGACTTTTTTCAGTAATAAAACCAGCGATGAACTCTTGGCCTGCCTGTGGGCCCCTGGTAAACCACATTCCAATTCCAAATAGAAAGGCGCCCACGATATAAACAGTGGCCCAAATCGCGGCTTCTTTCATTGTTACTACGTGAGGATTACGTTTGGCGTGTATGAAGTCCCACGCATAAACACCAAAAACCACGATTAGGGTTATCACCCAAGTAGTAAGAGAAACGCCCATTTATTTCAATTTATCCTATTCTGCCTTAATTCGCTCTCAACATTTGATTTAACTCTTTTTTAAGGTCTCTAACTTCATCTCGATAGCGTGCCGCTAACTCAAAATTCAGCTCCGCTGCTGCTTGCTGCATTGCCTGAGTTAATTCTGAGATTAAAGCCGCCAAATCACCGGTCGGAGTATTTAACTTTCTTATACTACTGTCGATTTGACTTAGCGCTTTTTGTGTGTCTTCGTCTTCTCGAACGATCGAATCTGTAATATCTGCAATCTTTTTTCGCAAAGGAGTCGGATCAATTCCGTGTTCTAAGTTATAGGCCACTTGCTTTTCTCGACGTCGGTTAGTTTCGCCTATCGCGGCTTGCATTTGTGGGGTTATTGAATCTGCGTACATCACAACTTGACCTGACACATTTCGAGCGGCACGACCAATGGTTTGGATCAAACTAGTTTCTGACCGTAAAAAACCTTGCTTGTCCGCATCCAGTATTGCTACTAACGAAACCTCAGGTAAATCTAATCCTTCTCGTAACAGATTAATGCCAACCAAAACATCATAAACTCCAAGCCGTAGCTCCCGTAATAATTCAACTCGGCGCAAAGTGTCTATTTCGCTATGAAGGTACCGAACCCGAACACCCTTTTCAGTGAAGAAATCCGTCAGTTCTTCTGCCATTTTTTTTGTTAAAGTTGTAACCAAGACTCGTTCATTTTTTTCTGCACGTTCGTTAATTCGATGAAGTAGATCATCAATTTGCCCTTTTATGGGATGAACTAAAACTTGTGGATCAATTAAGCCGGTTGGCCGAATTACCTGCTCAACCACCGAATCAACTTTTGCCATTTCGTACTTACCGGGAGTGGCAGAAAGATAAACCGTTTGCCCTACCCTTTCTTCGAACTCCACCCATTTAAGCGGGCGATTATCCATAGCACTCGGTAAGCGAAATCCGTAGTCAACCAAAGTTCGCTTTCGAGAACGATCCCCCTCGTACATTGCTCCAATCTGCGGAACCGTTACGTGTGATTCATCAATTACTAACAAAAAATCATCTGGAAAATAATCTAGCAGCGTGTTAGGGGCTGAACCGAGTGGACGGTCATCAAAAAACCTTGAGTAGTTTTCAATGCCCGAACAAAAACCTAATTCACGAATCATCTCTAAGTCAAAAGTTGTTCTCATTCTTAGACGCTGCTCTTCTAGCAACTTGTTTTGTTTTCTCAACTCGGTTAATCTCTGCTCTAGTTCTTTCTCTATTTCACTCATGGCTTTATTGGTGCGATCTACCCCCGCCACATAATGTGTAGCTGGAAAAATCAATAATTCTTCGTCATCAGAGATAATCTCACCAGTCAATGGGTGAAGCGTTAAAATGCGATCGATTTGATCGCCAAACATTTCTATGCGCACCGCGAACTCTTCATAAACTGGAAAAACTTCTAAAGTATCCCCCCGCACCCGAAAAGTGCCCCTCTCAAAGGCAATGTCATTACGTGAGTACTGAATATTTACTAATTTTTTCAAAATCTCTTCACGACTTATCGAATCATTTTTTGTCACCTTGATAGCTTGTTGAATATATTCTTCAGGCGTTCCAAGTCCATAAATACATGAAACTGTTGCAACCACAATCACATCTCTTCGAGTAAGTAATGAGCTGGTTGCCGCGTGACGAAGTCGCTCAACCTCAGAATTTATAGTGGCATCTTTTTCAATGAAAGTATCAGTTTGAGGCACATATGCTTCAGGTTGGTAATAGTCGTAATAAGAAACAAAATATTCTACAGCGTTATTTGGGAGCATTTGCTTTAGTTCATTTGCCATCTGCGCTGCAAGAGTTTTATTTGGCTCAATAACCAAAGCTGGTCTTTGAAGTTTTTCAACCAACCAGGCAGTTGTAGCTGACTTACCCGTTCCAGTGGCACCCAATAACACCACATGTTTTTCGCCATCTTTGATTCGAGTTTCAAGTTGACTGATTGCCGCAGGCTGATCCCCAGCGGGTTGAAAATCAGAAACAACTTGAAAGGGATTAACTTTGCGATTTAACTTCGGAGCCAGACTCATTATGTTTTAGAAGCCGAAATTTGCCTCCAAACCTCCTTGACTCTTTGTTCTAGCTCTAACAAATCTCCATCATTCTCAATCACAATATCGCTTTTAGCAATTCGCTCATCATCTTCAACCTGAGCGCTCATCCGGGCCACCGTGTCGGCTCGACTTAACCCTCGCTGAGTCGTTCTTTGAATTCTTTTTTCTTTATCTGAGATCACACTAATTATTAAATCGTAATGACTATCTAATCCCACTTCAAAAAGTAGAGGAACTTCATTAATAGCAATCTCACCCTCAGGAGTGATTCGAAATTCCTCAATCACTCTTTTTCTAACCTCGGGGTGAATTATTGCTTCTAATTTAAGGCGAAGATCAGGTTCTAAAAAAACTTCTTCACTTAAATACTTACGATCGACTTTACCTTCTTTCACGACTTCAGACCCAAAGATTTCTATTAACTGGGTTTGAATATCGGGACGATCTAGTAACTCTTGCGCAATTGTGTCTGAAGAAATAATCTTTGCGCCATTTTTAGCAAAAAAAGCGGAAACGGTGCTCTTACCGGCACCGATCCCGCCTGTTAACCCAATTCGCAACTTAGGTCAAAATCTCTAGGATTCTTGGTCTAATTTGTCTTTAAGTTCAGCTAACTGACTGTGCTGTGCCAAAGTGCCACCATCACCACTTTGTTCTGCTTGCCATTTTGCTAAAGCGCTCGAATACTGTCGTTGCCATTCTTCTTTTTGATCTTCAAATCCAGCTTTCCAGTCGCCAGTTGTTGGGTCGAAACCCTCTGGACCAATATATTTTCCAGAAGCGTCATAGACCGGTGTCATTCCGTACTGATAAGGATCGAAAGAAGCAGTACTGTCTGAACCTTCATCAGCTTGGCGTACTGATAGTGAGATACGACGACGATCTAGATCTATATCAATAACTTTTACTGTTAGCTCTTGACCTACTTGCACAACTTGCTCTGGGATTTCAACATGACTTTCACTCAACTCGCTAATGTGCACTAAGCCCTCGATACCATCGGCGACTCGGATGAAAGCACCAAACGGAACCAACTTGGTAACTTTTCCAGGTACCACCTGATTAATTTTATGTTCGCGAGCAAATTGCTGCCATGGGTCTTCTTGGGTGGACTTAAGAGAAAGCGATACTCTCTCACGTTCCATATCAACTTCTAATACTTCTACCGTTACTGGCATTCCTACTTCTACAACTTCTGAAGGATGCTCAATGTGCTTCCATGACAATTCAGAAACGTGCACGAGTCCGTCAACTCCACCTAAGTCCACAAAAGCACCAAAATTCACGATGCTAGAAATATGACCTGAACGAATTTGTCCTTTTTGAAGTTGATTTAAGAAGGTGGAACGAGTTGCTGATTGCGATTGCTCTAGCCAAGCTCGACGGGAAAGAACCACGTTATTACGGTTTTTATCTAGTTCAATAATTTTCGCTTCAATCTCTTGGCCCATATATGGTGAGAGATCTCTAACTCTTCTCATTTCAACCAAAGAAGCCGGTAAAAAGCCGCGGAGACCAATATCAACGATCAAACCGCCCTTAACAACCTCGATAACATGCCCTTTGACCATGCCATCTTCGCTTTTGATCTTTTCAATGCTTCCCCAAGCTCTTTCGTATTGAGCACGCTTCTTAGAAAGAATTAAACGACCTTCTTTATCTTCTTTTTGTAAAACCAATGCTTCGACTATGTCGCCAACTTTAATTACATCGCTGGGGTTGACGTCGTGACGTATTGTTAATTCTCTAGAGGGAATGACACCCTCGGTTTTATAACCGATATCAAGTAAAACTTCATCTCTATCAACTTTGACAACCAAACCTTCGACTAAATCCCCATCATTAAAATATTTGATGGTCTTATCGATTGCTGCCAACAGCTCTTCGGTGGTGCCAATATCATTAATTGCAACTTGTGGACTTGCGGTAGATGAAACAGACATTATTTAAATTATCTTTCAAGTGGTAAAAAACCCACGATTTTTTTGGTAGGAAGTGAATTATCGACTTGATCTTTATCAAAGATCACTTCACCACGCCCTGTCGGATGAAGCATCAACGACTCAACTACCCAAGCGTACTTGGATCAACTAATCCTTAATGCGCGGCCTGGGCCCAGGATTTACCAACTCCCAAAGAAACCGCCAAAGGAACTTGAAGCGGATAAGCCTCGCCCATTGCCCTGGGCAAAATCTGCTCAACTTGAGCTAATTCACCTTTTGCTACCTCGATAATCAACTCATCATGAACCTGCAGCACCAATCGCGAGTGCAACTTCGCTTCATTTAATTCATGCTTAACTCGCAGCATCGCCAACTTAATAAGGTCAGCGGCAGAGCCCTGAATTGGAGCATTGAGTGCCATTCGTTCTGCCATTTGTTGCAGTTGACGATTGCCGCTCGCTAGGTCTGGCAAGTATCTTCTGCGACCCAAAATCGTCTGGGTGTATCCATTCTTTTTGGCGGTTTCAACAACGCTGGCTAAATAGTCGCGAACTTTTCCAAATCTTTGGTAATAGGTTTCCATCAATTCACTCGCTTGAGAAACAGAAATAGAGAGAGTTTGACTCAAGCCATAACTACTCAGACCATAAGCAATGCCGTAAGAGATGGCTTTTACTTGCCGACGTAACTGTTCATCCACCTCTGCTTTTTTCACACCAAATACCATCGCGCCGACAGTGGTGTGCAAGTCTTCACCCGAATTGAAAGCGGCAATTAAATTTTCATCATTTGATAAATGCGCCATAATTCTCATCTCTATCTGCGAATAATCTGCAGTTAAAAGAGTCTCCCAGGTGGGTCCTGAAATAAAAGCACTCCTGATTTTTTTACCATGCTCGGTTCGAATCGGAATATTTTGCAAATTTGGATCTTGCGATGATAGGCGTCCAGTTGCGGTGACGGTTTGATTGAGGGTGGTATGAATTCGCCCCTGCTTATCTGTAAGTGGGATCAAAGCAGAAACAATCTGTTTTAGTTTTATAAATTCTCTAAAAGTAAGAATCTGCTCAAGTAGTGGATCTGAGGTTGTTTCAAATAACCAATGGAGTGCCTCGGCGTCAGTAGTAAATCCGGTTTTCGTTTTTTTAGTTTTCGGTAAATCTCTTTCGTCAAACAGAATTTCTTGTAACTGCTTTGGGGATGCTAAATTGAATTCTCGTCCTGCTAATTTATGGGCATTTTTTTGAGCTGTCATTGCTTCTGTATTGAATTCGTTTTCTAATTGTTTTAAGAAAGGCAAATCCATTGCGACGCCACTCTCTTCAATTTCAGAGAGCAGTAAAGCGAGCGGTAGCTCCAGTTCATTAAAAAGTTTGAAAACTTCAATCTCTTGAATTTTCGTATTAAGTACCTCGCTTAATTGGGCGATGGTTGAGGCTTGCTTAGCTAGAAATGATTGATCAAGCGATGCCTCTTCAAATAATTGTGCTGGCGTCTCAACTTTCGTTGTAAGATTTTGATTTAAATATTCAAGACTTAAATCAGCTAAGGACAAACTTCTACTCCCAGGATTGAGTAAATATCCTGCTAGTTGTGTATCAAAAGAAAGTCCGGCAAAACTCTTTTTGTTTTTTAAAAGCCATTTAGCGAGTGGTTTAATTTCGTGGGTTTGCTTATTTATATCAGGATTACTACACCAGTCGAGAAAAGCTGTTTGCACCGCTGAGAGCTGAATAATCAGCACCCTTTCTTCGGCTACTGCTAAATATGCCGGAACAGCCGCCTGGTAACCAATTGCAAAACTTACTGGTTTTTCTGGCTTTTTCTTAAACCACGCTGCTGCCTGTGAGTCATTGAGCACACTGAATTCAATTTCACTTTCAACAGTAACTTCTTTTGAACTCATTTTTTTGAAACGTGTTTTAAGACTATTAAATTCTAGATCCGTAAAAACTTGTAGAACTTCGGTTCCGTCCGGTTCGAGTAATTCATAATTTTTAAGTTCTGTATCTATCTCTACATCCAGAATTAATTGAGTTAATTCTCGATTCAACTTGACTTGCGCTACATTGTCTCGCAAAGACTGTCCAACTTTTCCTGGAATCTGATCAGCAGCTGCCAATAAGTTGTTCAAGTTTTTGTACTCGGTAATCCATTTGGTGGCAGTTTTTTCACCTACCCCTGGGACAGATGGCAAGTTATCGGAACTATCACCACGCAAGGCGGCAAAGTCCGGATACTGTAAAGGTGTAAGTCCATATTTTTCTAAAATTGCACTCGGTGTCATGCGGGCGATTTCACTCACACCCCGCAAAGCGTATAGAACTGTTATAGATTCGTTTGCCAGTTGAAAAGCATCACGGTCGCCCGTCAAAATTAAAACTTCAAAATTAGCTTCGGCTGCCTGAGTAGCTAGGGTGGCGATTAGGTCATCGGCTTCAAATCCCTCTTTTCGGAGGGATTTTATTTTAAATGAGTTCAGGAACTTATCGATCAAACCTAATTGCGATATAAATTCTTCAGGAGTTTGCGATCTATTCGCCTTATAAAGTGGATAGCGTTCACTACGAAAGGTCTTGCGAGAAACATCGAAAGCCACCGCCACGTGCGTTGGAGCTTCGCTACTGAGCACATTTAGAAACATGGTGCAAAAGCCATAAACGGCATTGGTGGGCTGCCCGGCACTTGTAGAAAAGCTTTCCAGCGGGAGTGCATAAAAAGCCCGATATGCCAAAGAGTTTCCATCCACCAACAACAATCTGGGCGGTGCAACTTTGCTTGACATAAACCAGATCCTAGGCTTTGTGTGTGTCCAACGAAGAACCTCTCACTCGCAATCGCTCTCGCGCCGATATTCCAATGGATCAACTCAGTGCGGAGGATTTAAAAAATGCTTTAAACGCCTATGGCCTTGGTGAATTAGCAGAAAGAATGGGCATCAAATTAATAGAAGTTTCGGCACAAAAAACTGTAGGTTCGATGCCAGTTGAAGGTAACCGACAACCTTTAGGGTTACTTAATGGTGGTGCTAACGCAGTTTTAGCTGAAACCTTAGGTTCAATCGCAGCAAATGTTCATGCGTTTCCTGAAAAAGTTGCGGTGGGAATCGATTTGCAAATCTCTCACCATCGGCCAGCGACGACGGGTTCATTAATCGCTACCGCCACTGCGCTTCACCTTGGAAAAACCCTGGGAACCTACCAAATTGAAGTGGTGGATGATAAAGAAAAACTAATTGCCTCTGCAAAACTTTCGGTATTTTTTAAAGTAAAATGAAAACTTAGGAGTTGCATGAAGGTAATCGAAATAAATCACCCATTAATACATGCAAAACTCACAGAATTAAGAGACGCTTCAACCCCGTCGCATCGGTTTCGAAAATTGACCGAAGAATTGGTAAGCCTTTTGGCTTATGAGGCGACTCGTGATTTAGCAGTGACACCGATAGCAGTTGTCACCCCGGTTGCCAAAACCAATGGTGTCAAATTTGCCGAACCGGTGCCAATGATTTTGCCAATACTCAGAGCAGGTTTAGGCATGCTAGAAGGCATGCTAAAAATTATGCCGCAAGCTGAGGTGGGGTTTTTAGGTGCGATAAGAGATGAGGCCACCTTACAGATTTCAACGTACGCCGAGCGAATGCCCGAAAATTTAAAAGATCGCCACGTTTTTGTCTTAGATCCCATGCTGGCTACGGGTGGCACTTTAATAACCGCCAGTCTTAATTTGAAAAACAAAAAAGTAAAAAAGATTACAGCGATTTGTCTTTTGGCTGCTCCCGAAGGTATCGAAAATTTAAACATAGCCTTAGCGCCAGATTTAGATTTTACCCTGGTAATCGCAGGGATCGACGAAAAACTTAACGAAGTTGGTTATATCGTGCCCGGCTTAGGTGATGCTGGGGATAGATTATTTGGAAAAGTCGATTAGCTTTTTAATTCTCTAATCACTACTTGAGCAACCTCTACCATTTTTTTTCTTTTATCCATTGCGGTTTTTTGCAACCAATTAAAAGCTTCAGGTTCGGTAAGTTTCAGTTCTTTCATCAAGATTGACTTAGCCTTTTCAATTGTCTTTCTAGCGGCTAGCTGTTCACTTAACTCACTCATCTCACCTTGCAACTGCTGCATTTGCTTAAATCGACTAACGGCAATTTCAATGGTAGGCACTAAATCAACTGCCCGGTATGGCTTAGTTAAGTAGGCCATAACTCCAGCCTCATTGGCTTTTTCAATTAATTCAATTTGACTAAATGCAGTTAGCATCACAACTGCGCAAAGTTTGTCCTCTAAAATTTCGACCGCTGCGCTCAATCCATCTTGCACCGGCATCTTTATATCTAAAATTGCTACATCAGGCTTATGATTTTTTACAGCTAACACAGCTTGTGCTCCATCGGAAACGCTGGCTATAACTTCAAAGCCTTGTTCAATAAGCGACTCTGCCAGATCAAGACGAATTATCGATTCGTCTTCTGCGATCACTATTCGGATTGGGGTCTTCATGGTTTCTTAGCCTAGGTGGTGAGCTTTTGGGTTCTCAATTGTCGTAAAGTTATGCCTTGGGCCCCGATAGCCCAACTGGCAGAGGCATACGACTCAAACTCGTACCAGTGTGAGTTCGACTCTCACTCGGGGCACAATCAAGAAATCTTCGCTAAAAGCCCATTTATGAAATTCGAGGATTCTTCGGTACTCAAAGTACTTGCTAATTCCACCGCTTCTGCGATCACTACCGCCTTAGGGGTTTGAGTGGAATGTTTAATTTCAAAAATTGCTAACCGCAGCAAGTTTCTGTCAACTATCGGCATCCGTTCCAGCGACCAACCGGTAGAAGTGGCTTCAATGGTTTGATCGATCTCAGAGAGTGACGCTAAAACCCCGTCTACCAAAAATTTAACGAACTCGTCAGATTGATCTGCACTACTCCAGATCCCCTCCAGCGGAACTCCTTTAAGATCTGCTTCGAACAGAATGTCTAAAGCTCGCTTGCGAGCTTTGGTGCGAGCTTTCATTAAGGTTAAGCACGACCCAAATATGAGCCATCTCGAGTATCGACTTTGATTACTTCATCTTGTTCAATAAAGAGAGGTACATCTACTTCAATTCCAGTTTCCATTGTGGCTTTTTTGGTACCACTGGTTGAGCGGTCACCTTGTAAGCCAGGCTCAGTGTAAGTGATTTTTAAGGCAACGTTTGCCGGTAATTCCAGATAGAGCGGGCTTCCTTGGTAAAAAGCAGCCATCACCTGTTGATTTTCAAGTAAGTAACCTCCCGCCTCACCTACCGCAGCATTGGAGATGGTGATTAATTCAAAATTGACGGTGTCCATGAAAACCCAATCATCACCATCGCGATAAGAAAATTGCATATCCCGCTTATCAACATTTGCGGTTTCTACCTTCACCCCAGCGTTAAAGGTTTTATCTACAACTTTGCCACTCAAAATATTTTTAAGTTTAGTTCGCACGAAGGCGCCACCTTTGCCAGGTTTTACGTGCTGAAAATCAACAACAGTCCAAAGTTGACCATCTAAGTTGAGTACCAATCCTGTTTTTAAATCATTGGTGGTTGCCATACATCCCTTTACTAGTTAACCGACACAAACAATTTCATGCGAACCCTTGGTTAATATCCTTAGTCCACTGGCCTCGAGAATACAAGTATCTTCAATTCTTACTCCCCCTTGTCCGGGCAAGTAAATACCTGGTTCGATAGTGAAGCAGAAATTCTCTTCTATTTTAGTGTGGTTTGACTTTGACAATATTGGTGCCTCATGCACCTCGAGACCTACTCCATGTCCAGTGCCATGTATGAAATATTCACCAAAACCAGCCGCACTAATAACATCTCGCGCTAAAGCATCCACCTCGCCGGCAGTTTGTCCAACTAAGCTTTCGGTAACTGCTTTTTTGTGTGCCTGCATTACTACTTCATAAATCTCAACTTGCCAACTTTGAGTCTTTCCAATAAAAACTGTTCGCGTCATGTCTGAGTGATAGCCATTTAGCTTTACTCCACAGTCAATTGTGACTGCGTCACCAATTTTTAAAAGCCGCGTTGATGGTTCATGATGTGGGCTGGCTGAATTTTCACCACTTGCCACAATGCTGGTAAAAGCTAAATCATCCGCTCCCCGCTCTAAGGCATTTTGCCAGAATTTTTTGGCTATTTGACGCTCTGACATATTGGGCCTTAAGTCGTTAATTAAATACCATAAGGATTGGCTTGTAATTTCACACGCTTTTTTAATATGCGCGATTTCATCAAGATCTTTAATAATTCTTAAATCTGTTAGTAAATTTTTTGTTAGTTTAACATTTACCTCTGGCAGGATTTCTTTTAGTTGCTGGGCTTTTGCGGCGCTGATTAAATCGCCATCAATCAATATCTCTTTTGACTTTGCAAGCGTATCTTTAAGCAGTTTATTAAGGTCAGCAGTAATTGAGACATTTAAACCTTGATCTAATTTTTTAACCCGTTCTCGATACCTAGCGTCTGTGAACAAAAAATCATTTTGGGAATCTGGTGCAATTAATAGGGTTCCGTTAGAACCTGAGAAATTTGTTAAGTAATAGATACTCTCTTGATCAATAAAAAGTGCCCAAGCGCCAGCAAGTTTTTCTCTTAACCTTTCTCGTCTAGCGCTTGACATTGTTTAAATATTCTCGCATCGCTGAAATCGCTAACAAGTAACTATTTAAACCAAATCCAGCCACAACTCCTATTGAAACCGGCGCGGTGACTGAGTGTTGACGAAATTCTTCTCTTGCTGCTGGATTAGATAAATGCACTTCTATAAAAGGAGCAGTCAATTGTGCCGCGGCATCGCGTACTGCGTAACTGTAATGAGTAAAGGCGGCTGGATTCATTATCACCGGAGCTGCAGCATCAGCAGCTTCGTGTAACCATTTGATCAAAGTCGCTTCATCATCAGTCTGCTTAAACTCCGCATCAAAACCAAACTTTTCAGCTTCAACTTTGCAAGCTTGTTCTAATTCTGCAAAAGTCATTGCACCATAAATCTCGGGTTGGCGGGTTCCTAACCGGCCGAGATTGGGACCATTCAATATATAAAGTTTCATTAGTTACTCACCTTTTGCCAAGCCTGTTGCAGAACTTCCTTACTGGGTGCCTCAAGTCTAGTTGGGCTTGCCAAATCATCTAGCACAACAAAGCGCAGCGTGGTTCCTCGTGTTTTCTTATCGATTGCCATAACTGAAAGAACATCTTCTAATGTTCTACCCTCATATTTAGTAGGTAAATTGAGTTTTGCAATTAATTCATGGTGCTTTGCAACCCCAGGCGCTGGTAAAAGTCCAGCTGCCTGCGACAGTTCCGCTGCAAAAATCATTCCTACCGCAACTGCGTCCCCGTGGCGCCAAGTGAAATTTTCTAATTTCTCAATAGCATGCGCCAAGGTGTGACCATAATTAAGAATTTCGCGGCCTAATTTTGAATCACTACTCTCTTTAAAATCCTCACCAACCACGTGAGCTTTTGTCTTTACCGCTTTTACAATTAAATTCTGCAAAAGCGTGAAGTCAATTTCATTATTAATATCAAACTCATTTTCAAATATCTCTAGAATTGAAGTATCCCAAATAAAACCACATTTAATTACCTCTGCTAAACCCGCCGCGAGGTCAGGCCTTGGCAGTGAATGCAAAAAATCTAAATCGCAAATCACAGTCTTAGGAGATGAAAAAACGCCAACTAGATTTTTGCCAGCCAAAGTGTTAATGCCAGTTTTTCCACCAACTGCGGCATCAACCATTGCCAATAATGAGGTCGGAACCAAAATCGAATCTATGCCCCGAAGCCAAGTAGCAGCTATAAACCCAGCTAAATCGGTTGTGGCGCCGCCGCCAAAACCAATTATCAAATCGCTTCGTGTGAAATTATTTTGTCCTAATTGGTCCCAGCAAGCAATCGCGGTTTGATAAGTTTTACTGCTTTCGGCGTTGGGTACTTCTATCTTTAAAATCTCATAATCACAATCATCAAGTATTTTAAATAAACCGATAGCCAATCCGCTCAAGTCTTTTGGATAAATTACCGCGATTCTTTGCACGGATTTATCGATGTGTGAAACTAATTCCGACAGATTGGACTTTCCAATCAAAACCTCATAGTCTCGATCAGCTTTCACTTTTACGCTCACGCTACTCATTACTCAACCACTCTAAAGCTAAATTTAAAACTTCAGCGGTTGATTTCTCTGAGGTGTCTATCGAAAAAGTGGCAACTTCTTGGTAAAGCGGAGTTCGTTCTTCTAATAACTTGACTAAAGTGGCACGCACATTCCCTACTAAAACAGGTCTGGCCTGAGCCAAACCGACTCTGGCTGCTGCAGATTTTTGCGACACTTCTAGCCACAGAGTTGGCACAGACTTTAAAAGAGTTCGAGTTTGCGGATTGAGTACTGCCCCACCACCAAGTGAAACTACTCCGGTCGAATTTTTAATAGTGTTAGCAACTACTTCTTGTTCTAGCAAGCGAAATGCTGCTTCACCATCATCTATAAAAATTTGCGAAATAGTTTTTTTAGCTATCTCTTCTACTACTTGATCAGTGTCAGTGAAAGCCACCTTTAATTTTTCGGCTATTAATTCACCGATTGTGGATTTTCCGCTGCCAGGTGCGCCCACCAGAACCACAGTTGGTGCCATATTTATTTAATCTTCAAGTTAGCCAAGTAATTTTCTAAATTGCGCCTAGTCTCATCAATGCTGTCTCCGCCGAATTTTTCAAGCATGGCGTCAAATAGAACTAAAGCCACCATCGCTTCAGCCACCACTCCCGCTGCTGGAACCGCACAAACGTCTGAGCGTTGATTGTGTGCTTTGGTTGCTTCACCACTGTTAACGTCTACAGTTTGTAAAGCCTTAGGTACAGTCGATATTGGTTTCATAGCAGCACGTACTCGTAAAACTTCGCCTGTAGTCATTCCACCTTCGGTGCCGCCACTGCGAAAAGTATTTCTTTTGATTTTGCCATCGTTTAAAAAAATCTCATCGTGCGCTTCAGATCCCCGCTTACCCGAGGCATCAAACCCATCGCCTACTGCCACACCTTTAATAGCTTGAATGCCCATCAAAGCCGCCGCTAATTTGGCATCAATCCTACGATCATGATGGACGTGAGAGCCTAAACCTGGAGGTAAGTTATAAACCACTACCTCTACCACGCCACCTAAAGTGTCACCATCTTTATGGGCTTTCGAAACTTCTTCTTGCATCGCTTCACTAGTTTTTTGATCTATACAACGTGCAGGATCATCGTCGATTGCATTAAGTTGATCATGCTCTGGAATTATGCCTTCTGGTAGTTTGACTGTTCCGATTTGCACGACATGGCTGAGCACCTTTACGCCACCCACTTGTTCTAAAAACTTTTTAGCAATCACTCCAACTGCAACTCGCGCCGCAGTTTCACGAGCACTAGCTCGCTCTAAAACTGGTCGAGCTTCTTCAAAGTTGTACTTTTGCATTCCAACTAAATCTGCATGTCCTGGTCTGGGCTTTGTGAGTGGGGCATTTCTCGCTAGTTCTGCTAAAACTTCAGCAGAAACGGCATCTGCACTCATCACCTCTTGCCACTTGGGCCATTCAGTGTTTCCAATTCGAAGTGAAATTGGCGATCCCAAAGTTAATTCGTGACGTACTCCGCCCAAAATATCTAATTCATCTTGCTCAAACTTCATCCGAGCCCCGCGTCCCACCCCTAAGCGACGGCGTGCCAAATCATTTCTTATTTCGTCACGAGAAATCCTGATACCACTAGGGGCACCTTCTAAAATGGCAGTTAATGCTTCTCCATGCGATTCACCTGCGGTCAGCCATCTAATCATGGGCTTATTCTTGCATTAGACAAGATTTACTTAAGCAAGCACCAAATTCCACAACCAAACCCCACAAAAGCCTGAAGTTAGATATGGACCGAAGGCAATTTGCTGTTTTAGTGACCTACTTTTACCGAGCAATAGCAAAAGCGCCACTACGCCTGCTATTTGAAATGCCAAAAGCAGCGACCAAATCCCTAAAACTGGATCTTGATATGCCAATCCCACCGAAAGCCCTGGGGCAAATTTAATGTCGCCACCACCCAATGCTCCTTTACTTAGTAAAGCTAAAAGATACATCGCTAAAAAAACTATCAACCCAATCAGCCAAGCGTTAAAAAATTTATTCCAACTTCCATCTCTCAGTGCGGCGATCAAAGTACCTACTAAGACCAATCCCAAAAGAGCAACGTTTGATTTGTTTGAAATTGTATGAGTTTTAAGGTCTATAAATGAAATATAGATAGCTATCACTGCCATTACTGGCAGTAGTAAGTGCATTAATTATTTAAAGCAGCTCGCATGACTTTTATCGGCGCTTTTCGCTTTGTGAATATTTCAAATTGCTTTACCCCTTGATACAAAAGCATTTCTAGACCACTTACAACTCTTCCGCTTCTTAACAGCCATTCTCTAGCCAAGGGACTGGGCCAAGGGTGATAGCTCGCATCTAACAAAACTTTTGGTTTAAAGGGAATCAACAAAGCGTATTCGTCCATTACCCCTTTTGGCACTGTGCTAATTACTAATTCTGTATCCATAGTTTTCACCAATTCATTCCATCGATATGTGTTAACTTGGACGCCAATTCTTTGAGCTAAGTTCCCTATTTCAATTAATCCCTCGGGTGACCTACCCACGATTGATATTTCGTTGATTCTTAATGCTTTCACTGCAGCTAGCGCACTGCGGGCAGTGGCCCCGGTGCCAATGATGGTGGCAGACTTAAATTTCTTTTTTGTATTTTGCCAAATGGCGTCTCTAATTCCAATTACGTCAGTATTACCTGCCACTATCTCGTTACTTGAAATTAGCAAGGTGTTTGCGCTATTGAGAATATTGGCTAATGGAGTTACAGAATCTGCAACCAAAATTGCTTCTTCTTTAAGTGGCATTGTGACTGAAAGTCCTTGAAAATTATTACGATTGAGATTAATAAAGTTAGCTAATCCACCAGCTACCACCTCTTGTCGAAGGTATTGCCAGTCGATCTTCAACTCTTGGTAGGCGGCATTGTGCATTTGTGGTGAAGCAGAGTGAGTAACCGGGTT
>JAGYJD010000030.1 GCA_018402365.1 Candidatus Nanopelagicales bacterium
TTTCAACTGCACCAACTGGAGTTCGCGCACCCAATACTTTGGATCCGATATTGCGTTCAGCTAAGGCTGCGCTCACAGCATAAAGCGGCAAGGTGTGTAATTCATAGGGAGCAGAAGCTAGCAAAACGGTTCGAGGATTTGCTGGAGCACGTAAGCGATCAGCCATCTTACTCATTTGCCAAGTTACGATCTCGGTTAAAAGGTGTTCTACCTCTACCCCGTCACCTGTTTCTGCCCAACGCTTTCCAACGCTAGTGAGTACTGGCATTAATAACTCATTCCAAGTTTGAACTACCCCTTGTTCTTTTAAGTTAGTTTCAATAATTCGGTTGCAACTGTGCGAATCTAAAGAGTTGGCTGCCTTAGCTAAGCCACGGGCTGAATTTCTTCCGCCAGGAATTGCAATAACTGCACCGCCGCCAGCTCGGGTATTTACGTTTATAGTTGAAGCGCATTCTTCAGCGATTTCATTTATTTGATTAAAATCCACTAACAAGTTTTCACTGGCTTGAGAAACGTCTGCCGCCATAGCAGCACGAGCTGCCTCTGAAGCGGGAACCCCATCCATAACAAAGTGACGCATTAATTCAAGTCGGGCTAGGTCCACATTGGTGTAACGACGATGACCGCCAACTGAGCGATCTGTTGGGGTTAAGCCGTAGCGCCGGTCCCAAGTACGCAAAGTCGCAGGAGCCACCCCCAGGCGGCGGGCCACCCAGGCCACCGTTAATCCGAGAGAAACTACGTTGTTTTCTGCGGTTTTTTGCAGTTCTTCACTCACGGGTCAATTGTGCAGGTAATTGTGCAATTGTGCCAGTTATGAAATGTGCTATAAAACACTAGTTGTTCATCTTATGAATATTGACAAAGTTTTGAACAAGTTTGTATAGTAAAGGAATTCAAAGAGATGAGGACAGAATGGCAGATGTATCAAGACTGCCTGGGCCTAATGCAGATATATGGGACTGGCAGCTAGACGCCGCTTGCCGCGGAGAAGACCCCGGCAAATTTTTTCACCCAGAGGGTGAACGTGGGCCTGCGCGAGAATCACGCATTGTTCACGCCAAAATGATCTGCGCCGCTTGTCCTGTTATAAAACAGTGTGCTGAGCACGCTTTGAGCGTACGTGAACCCTACGGTGTGTGGGGTGGCATGAGCGAGGATGACCGCGAAACCATCTACGCCGAAAAGAAAATTCCGATGGCGGTTTAATCCCTAGACCGTCGTATTCCCATCCATCAGAAACTGCCCCTTACCTTTCACAAAAAAGATAAGGGGCAGTTTCGTTGTGAGATAGAGTTTTATCTATATGACAAACCTCGACCTTGAAAAGGTTCAAAAACAAGCGAATAACATTCGCAAGCGAGTTTTAGAACATACCGTAAAAAATAATGGGGGCTACCTCAGCCAAGCTTGCTCCGCTGCTGAAATCGCGGCGGCGCTATATGGAGGCCTAGCTAACCTTGCCCCACTTAAAGCGCCTTTAGCGCCAGCTTTGTTTCAAGGTGTACCAAGCAAAAACTTCACCGAATATCAAACCGGTGCAGTTTTTCACGGTGAACAAACTCCTACCAGTGATCGATTAATTATTAGCCCCGCTCACTACGCACTTGTGATTTATACAGCGTTAATTGAGAGTGGAAGACTGCGCGAAGATAGTTTAGATTTTTTTAACAAAGACGGCTACAACATCGAAATGATCGGGGCAGAACACTCCCCTGGTTTTGAAACTACAACTGGATCATTAGCGCAAGCGCTGAGCCAAGCAGGCGGTATTGCTTTGGCTAGAAAACTCAAAAAAGAATCTGGAAAAGTCTGGGTATTTATGAGCGATGGAGAATTTCAAGAGGGTCAAACTTGGGAAGCTTTAGCCGCGATTAATTATCATGATTTAACAAATGTAAAAATAATTGTAGATGTTAATCGCAATCAATGCGATGGTCCGATGGATACTGTTATGACGATTGAGCCTTTAGCGCAAAGAATTAAAAGCTTTGGCTGGACGGTGGATGTGATCGATGGCCATAATTTGTCCCAAATGTATCAAGTGGGAGCAAAAGAAACTTTTAAACCACATGCGATCTTGGCGTATACCGATCCGATGAAAAATATTGAGATTTTAAGTGAACGGCTTCCGATCTTGCATTATGTGAGATTTTCTTCAGAATCCGAAAGAGAAAAATACCGCGAATTTTATGAGGCTTGGAACTTATGAGTAGCGAAATTGTTAGCCGCCCGCATGTTGAGAACTTCATCAATTGGAGTAAAGACAAGCCTAAAGTTTTAGTGTTAAGTGCTGACTTAACGAATTCTTGTGAAGTAGGCAAATGGCGCGATACCTACCCTGAGCGGTTTTTCTCGATGGGTATGGCTGAGCAAAACATGGTGAGCTTTGCCGCTGGTTTAGCACGCGAAGGGTTTGAGCCTTGGCTGCACACCTTTGCGGTGTTTTTATACCGCCGCCCGTTAGATCAATTGCAAATGTCTGTGGCTTATCCGAATTTGCCAGTGAGATTTGTGGGATTTTTACCCGGTATTACTACCCCTGGCGGGGTTACTCATCAAGCGATTGATGATGTGAATGTTTTGCGCGGGGTGCCTAATATGACAATTTTAGAAACGGGCGACGCTACCGAAATTGAATCAGTTTTAGATGTTGCCCATGCCATTAAAGGTCCGGTCTACATCAGAATGTTAAGGGGCGAGGTTTCAAGACTTTTTGATAAGTCAGAACCTATGCAGTTAAATACCGCCCGAGTTTTGAGCGAAGGCAGTGAAATAACGCTTCTGACTTCTGGAATCACCACTGAAGAAGCGATGCGCGCCACCAAAATTTTGCGCGAGCGTGGGGTTGAAATCCAACACCTACATATCTCAACCTTAAAGCCATTTGAAGACCCCCAAGTTATTGCTGCGTTACACAAAGCTCAAAAAGGCATAATCACCATGGAAAACCACAGTGTGATTGGTGGGTTGGGTTCAATCGTGGCTGAATTAATGGCAGAGAATGCTATCGGCAAACCATTAATCAGGATTGGTTTAAACGATACTTACGCACACGGAGCTTCGCAAAAATATCTTCTTAATCATTATGAACTAGATGCGATGGCCTTAATTAAAAAGGTTGAAATATTGTGTGATAAAGAATTTAATATTTCAGCTGAAGAAATCCCTTCGGCGCGAGAGATCAGCGTGCATTCTAGTGCCAAGGTGGAAGCACTTTAAGTGAGTAAATTTACTGTTACTTATCAAGTACTTGGTAAAGATATTAAAGAAGTAGCCGAAGCAATTCGGGTTGAGCAGACTATTGAGTTTCCGTTTGATTTAGCTCCCACTTGGATTCAAGAAACAGTCGTGGGCGAAATAGTTGAAATAAAAAATAATTTAGTAACTATTTGCTATGACGATCGGGTAACTGGCTTTGAAATCTCACAATTTTTAAATGTTTTATGGGGGAATGTCTCGCTCTTTGCTGATGTAAAGATCGTGGATTTTTCACTTTCTAATGAATTCTTGAGCAAATTTAAAGGCCCCCGCTTTGGGGTTAAGGGGTTGCGTGAAATGTTTGACGCCCCCAGTCGGCCGCTTTTAGCAACCGCGCTTAAGCCAATGGGTTTAGCGGCTAGCGACTTAGCAAAGTCTGCAAGTATTTTAGTTGAAGCTGGATTTGATTTAATCAAAGATGACCATGGCTTAGCTAATCAACCTTGGGCCCTTTGGAAAGACCGGGTAGAAATAATCGCTAGCGCAATTAGAGCAGCTAATGAAAAATTTAATACTAAAGCGGTTTATGCACCTAGTTTGAATTTAAAAGCTGACTTAAAGCAAATGGCGCATTGGGCAAAATCTCAAGGGGCAGGTGCGCTTTTGGTGCTGCCGGGTGTTTCTAGTTTTGCCTTAATGCAAGATTTGGCTGAAGATGATGAATTAGCTCTGCCTTTAATGAGTCACCCTTCAATGCTGGGCTCATTAGTTATGAATCAAAACCACGGGATCAGCCATGGTTTAGTTTTAGCAAAACTGATGCGGCTAGCTGGGGCTGATATTTCAATCTTTCCAAATTACGGCGGAAGATTTAGCTTTAGTAAAGAGCAATGTTTAGAGATTGCGCAAGCGGCTAGATGCGAATTTGGTAATTTGAAACCAATTTGGCCTGCCCCAGGTGGTGGTATGACGTTAGATCGAATTGAAGAGCTAGTTAAGTTTTTTGGCCCCGACACAATGCTGCTAGTTGGTGGGGCTTTACATCGTGGGGATTTACTTGAGAACGCTAAAGAATTAGCGCTAAGAGCGCAAAGCTTGAGCTAGCTCTAAAAAGTCATCAACAATTAAATCAACTTCTTTTTGACCATGTGCCAAACTGATTAACCATTGCTCATCTAGCCCTGGTGGGGTCATAATGTTGCGATTGAGTGCCCAATAAAAAGCTAATTGCGCTACTTGAAAGTCAGTTGATTTGTAATCGCGATAATTTCTTACCGGATCACTAGACCAAGTAATACAGCCTTTTACACCAAAACCAACTACATGCGCTGGCAATTCGTATTGTTCGATGATGTCACCTATGCGATTTAAAGCTTGCTTGTTTAATTCCTCTGATTGACTCAAAGCGGCTTCAGTGCAGACACGATCGGTGGCTTTTAAGCCAGCCATTGCTAAAAAGTGGCCGTTAAAAGTTCCAAGGTGAGTATGGCGTCCGTCCACTACGGTTTGCATGATTTCTGACTTACCACCGAATGCTGCAACCGGGATTCCCCCACCAATTGATTTGGCTAGCGAAATCAAATCTGGCTTTACTCCAAGTCGACCCGCGGCACCATTAACGCCAGCGGTTAAGCCGGTTTTTACTTCGTCAAAGATCAAGACAATTTTGTATTCATCGCACAATTCGCGAACTCGCTCTAAGTAGCCTTCATCCGGTAAAACAATTCCGATGTTTTCCATGACTGGCTCTAAAAAGAAGCAAGCAATTTTTTCGTGGTGAGCTTTAAAAACTCGTTCCAAAGATTCTGCGTCGTTATAAGAAACAGCCCACACGTCCCCAGTTACGGTAGCTTCGGTTGGCACCGCAGTTGGATTGGCAACATCTCCTGCTTCTGCAATTGGTGGCTTGACTGACACCATTAATGGGTCGTAGCTACCGTGGTAACCACCTTCAAGTTTGACCACTCCGTTTTTGCCGGTAAAAGCACGAGCGGTGCGAATCGCATACATGGTGGCTTCGGTTCCAGAATTTGCAAAACGTACTAAATCTAAATCAAAGCGCTCACATAAAATCTCAGCACCTTCTCGGGTAATGGGCGATGGGGTAACTGACAGCGTCCCGATATCTAACATTTCGCGAACTTCTTTAACTACCTCAGGGTTTAAATGACCCACCAGCATCGAACCAAATCCCATTGAAAGATCTAGCATTTCTCTTCCGTCAACATCTTTTACCCAGGCGCCTTTTGCGCTAACTACTGATATTGGGAACGGATCCCAATATTGAAACGAAGATGCCACACCAAGTGGGGTTACTTGCGAGGCGTTCTTGTTTTCTAGTTGGCTCTCTGGCGCTAGTAAAGAAAATTTCTTTTCTTCTGCTTGTAGCAGCTCTGCTACTTTTGAAACCGAAAGTGGTTTGACAGTACTTGGAGTTCTTCTAAAAGTTTGTGAATGATTTTGGTTGATTAATGTTTTCATGGGGGTTTGGCCTGCTCGAAGACGGAGAATCCGTCCCGCTGGGTTTCACACCCTTTCTATTCTCAGAGTCAAAGCGACTTTTTTTGATTGTAGCCTTATCTTGGAAAACCTGCAGGCACACCGCCATCTACTGCCAGCACCGCGCCAGTGGTTTTAAGGGATTTTTCACTTAATAAGAAATTCACGGTATTTGCCACATCCTGCGCTGAAATCTTTTGTTTTAAGAGGTTACGAGTGGCATAAAAGTCCTCTAAATTCTCAGGGTTCACCCCATGTGAGGAGGCGCGTTGTTCGCGAATTCCCCCCTCCCAAAGTTTTGAATTTTCAAAGATCGCATCAGGATTAACAGCATTAGCTCTGATCCCATCTTCCCCACCCTCTATGGCAGCAATGCGCATCAATTGCAGCATGCCAGCTTTGCTGACCGAGTAACCGCCAAAGCCAGCTCCCGGGGCAAAAGCATTTTTGCTGGCGATGTAAACCAAAGCACCGCCTGAGTTTTGTTTTTTCATAACCTTCATGGCTAGTTTCGTCATTAAAAAGGCGCTAGTTAAATTCACTTGCAAACCCTTGTTCCATTTTTCGAGCGTTAAATCAGTTAATTTATCGCTCACCCCAATTCCGGCTGAAAAGACAACTCCATCTAATCCGCCAAAATTCTCAATCGCTGACTCTATAGTTTTTTCAACAATCAATGGATCAGTCTGATCCCCTGCCAATAACACCGCATCTTTATTTGACAATTGGCTCAAGGTTTCATCTAACCCGCCTTGATCTAAATCAGCCAATACTAAAGCTGCACCATAGTTAGCTAAATCAATTGCGATTCCTCGACCTATCCCACTACCGGCGCCAGTCACGATAAAGATGGAGCCCGCAAAGCTCTTTGGTTTCGGTTTACTTTGTAATTTAAATAATTCCATAGGCCAATAATCAAATTGAAATATTTCACTACTTGGCAATGGCTCCACATTGGCAAAAGCATCTTTAGCCATTGCATGGGTTTGATGAGTGTGATACGAAATATCTGCCAACATTTTGTTTTCAGCTCTACTTTGTGAAGCTAGCAGCGCACCCTTACCGGGAACCAAAATTACTTTTGGATCTGGGTTATGCATGCTGTAGCCCTCGGGCAAAAGCGAGATGTTTTCTTGAAAGTATTGTTCATATTTTGCTTGGTATTCATCAACCGCTTTAATTGGATCTGATTCTAAAATTGCTGAGCGCGGCTTAATTCTTAACATATGATCAGCGCTAGAAACACCAGCATTTACTATTTCTTCAAGATCTTTTCTTTGTGAAATTTCTTTTAATCTGGTATCTAGGGTGATGATTTTTTTACCAGATTTATTCAATTTACCCCGCAGCGTAAGCAGTAAATCTTTGTAGTCTTGCTCAGTTAACTCGTTATGAATAAAGAGTGATTCAGGCTTTTTGCTAAGTGAATCTAAATATTTTTGTGCTTTTGCTACCGCTAGGTAAGTTTTTTCTTCACATTTGTCAGAGTCTTCGTCCCAAACTATTAATCCGTGATGGGCTAACACCACACCTTCTGCTTGGTGCAAAAGCGAAACTTGCTTACTTAATTCAAAGCCTGGTCTCATCCAATCCACATAAGCAAAACCTTCACCTAAAGCTTCTTTAACTGCTTTTTCACCAGACTTATGATTTGTGAGGGCACAAATAACATCCGCGTGCACATGGTCGATGTGTTTAAAAGGCAAAAATGCGTGCAACAAAGTTTCGATAGACGGCCTTCTGCTGGTTGGGTCGACTAGCGCGCGTCCCACCAAATCTGTCATTTCTTCATCAAGTAGGGCGTCAAATTGCTTTAAGGCTTCTAACTCTTCTAAATAGAGCGCTGGGTAATCCGGTGCTATCGCATTAGACATATCCGCGCCTGAGCCTTTAACCCATAAAACTTTTCGGTTGCGGTTTAGGTGATCTAGAATTTCACCCTTTGACGAAGTGTTGCCCCCGCCATAAACCACAAAAGATTGATCTTGGCCTAACTTTTGGCTGCGACGTACTAACTGCTCTAATTCGATACTCAAATTATTTTTGCTCCTTCATAAACCGCTCGTTCGGTGACAATTGCGCTGATCAAATCGTAGGGTGTTACATCAAATGCTGGGTTATAGCCCCGTGAGCCACTGGGCGCAATGGTGATTCCATTTAACTCTAAAACTTCTTTTTCATCTCGCATTTCAATTTCAATCTCTTCACCCGAAGGGCATGAGCGATCAATGGTGGATTCTGGCGCAATCACTAAAAAGGGAATATTTGCCCGGTTAGCCGCTAAAGAGAGTGGATAAGAGCCAATCTTGTTGGCGCTATCTCCATTTGCAGCAATGCGATCAGCCCCGATTAAAACTACATCCACTTCACCGCGAGCAATGGTGCTGGCAGCGGCGCCATCAGCTAAGACGTAATGCGGGATTTTATATTGCGAAAGTTCCCAAGCGGTAAGACGAGCGCCTTGCAAAAGTGGTCGAGTTTCATCGGCAAATACTTCGCTAA
>JAGYJD010000031.1 GCA_018402365.1 Candidatus Nanopelagicales bacterium
TCATTTGCCAGCCTGACAATGCCGTCATCAGTGCTTTTTCAACTCTATTTACATGCCAAGTTGTTTTAGCACTGATGTTGATTCGTGGAGCCCACTTAACGTTAAAAAGTAAGGTGTCGATTTCCCTCTCTAAAGTGACTTGTCTTTCCTCTTCTACTAAATCCCACTTATTAAAAACTAAAATCAGTCCTCTGCCCGCTTCGACTGTTAAATTAATTAGTTTTCTATCTTGATCGCTAATGGGGTCTGAGGCATCAAGAATTAATAAAACCAAGTCGGCTCGATCGATGGCACTTTGGGTTCTTAATACAGAAAAATACTCTGCTCCATCACTTTGCTTGCCTCTTTTTCTAATGCCCGCAGTATCAATAAATCTCCAAGTGGAATCCTCTAGCTCCACGATCTCATCTATGGGATCAATAGTGGTTCCAGCAATTGGTGAAACTACCGCTCGTTCACTTTTCGTAAGGGCATTAAGCAGACTACTTTTGCCAACATTAGGTCGTCCAGCGATAGCCACTGAAAATATTTTTTGGGCTTTCTTACTGCTTAGATCGGAAGGAATTTTACTAACGATTAAATCCAATAGGTCACCGATAGATCTACCGTGCAATGCGCTAACGGGATAGGGCTCATCAAGCCCTAAGTTCCATAAGGAAGCAGCATTTAATTCATCTTTTTGACTATCAGCTTTATTTGCGATTAATAGAACGGGTTTCTCACTTCGTCTTATAAGTTCGAGTGCAATGTTGTCTTCAGAGGTCGCCCCAACACGGGCGTCAACCACAAATAGAACTAAATCAGCCAGATCAACTGCATCTTTTACCTTTGCCGCAATTAGCGGACTAAATCCTTCTTTATCGGTGTCTAGTCCCCCAGTGTCAACCATAGTGAAAGTTCTTCCACCCCACTCAGTCACATAACTAACCCGATCTCGAGTAACACCAGGGCGATCTTCCACCACAGCAGCTTGTCTTCCGATTAATCTATTTACTAAAGTTGATTTGCCGACATTGGGGCGGCCGATTATAACAACCTGCGCCAGCGCTGTTGGATCTAAATCTCTAAGTTCAACTTCATAGAGCGGATCTTCGAAGTCTTCAGTTTCCTCCCCCTCAACCCAATCATCTACAACGATTGGTGCTAAAAAGTCTTCCTCTAGGGAATTTTCAGACATTAGAATTTCCGCTTGACTATTGTGAGTGCTGCCTCAATAGATTCTTCAATGCTTAAAAAAGTAGTGTCCAAATCAATTGCATCCGCTGCCTTTAACAATGGTGAAATGATTCGGTTTGAATCTTTTTCATCTCTTGAGCTCAAGGATTGTTGAGTGAAGTCTGATTGCTGAGCCATTTCTTTGGCCCTTCGTTCAGCTCTTTTTGTTAAGTCGGCAGTTACGAATATTTTTACCTCAGCGTCTGGCATTACTACAGTGCCGATATCACGACCTTCCATAACAATTCCCTTACTTGTGCTCATTATCTCTCGCTGTAATTGCACCATCCAATCCCTCACGTCCGCCTCTGCTGCGACAAGAGAAACAGTGTCTGTGACTCTCTGGCTACGTATTTCTTCTGTTACGTCTTGCTCGTCAATCAGGATGGTGAAGGCGGCAGCATTGGGGTTTATTTTCATATTGACTTTTTTTGTTAACATGTTTTGCCAATTACTAACTAGAGAAGTGCTGTCACCTAAAAGCCAAGCCGTCACTGCTCGGTACATTGCACCAGTGTCTAAATATGCCAAATTTAAATTGATTGCTAAGGCTTTACTGACAGTTGATTTACCAGAGCCACTAGGGCCATCTACAGCAATATTCATGCTATTGCGCTAAGTCCTGTCGTAGTACTTCTGCTCCCCGCAGGTAGATATGAGTAATTTCCGAACGTTTTAAATCCGTTTCACAGTGCATTAAAACTCTGACAACTTTTTCAGGAGCTCCTACTACGTTCATCTCGACTGAACAAAGTAACGGGACATCACCCATTCCCATTTCACGTGCCGCCGCTGCCGGGAAGGCGCAGTTTAAATCAACGGTAGCGGTAAGAATTATGCTGATTAAGTCACTATTGTCGACATTGTTTTTAAGCATCATTTCAAATAGTAATTCTTTTGTTGCATCTTTCATCTCTTCGGCAGAATTATTCTGCAACATAGTGGCCCCCCGGATGGCTCTCATGAGACATTCCGAGTCTTAGATTTTTCAATTGCAGAATATAGACTTTTAACTTCGACTTCACTTAGCAATCTTGATTTTCCAGGCTTCATTTCACCAAGTTTAATTGGTCCAAATTGAGTACGTACTAGTTGCAACAGTTCCATAGATAATTCTTCAATCATTCGTCTAACAATGCGATTTCTACCCTCATGGATTGTGATCTCCACTAAGCAATCCCCGGCGGTGGCAGCGATTAATTTGGCACTACTAGCACGAGCAAAACCATCAGACAGCTCAAATCCTTGAGTGAGTTGAATCAGTTGTTGTGGTTTAATTTGGCCCCTAATTCGAGCTAAATAAACCTTTGCTACACCAATTGACGGATGAGTTAAGCCGTGGCCTAGGGCGCCATCGTTTGTTAATAACAACAAGCCTTCAGTGTCTTGATCTAATCTACCGATGTGAAATAAACGCTCTTTTCGACCTTCTACAAATTCACCAACGGTTACCCGATCATCCGTCTTTTTCATGGTGGTGACTACTCCAGTTGGCTTGTTCATCATCAGAACCACCACAGAAAAACCTTTTGTTATCTTCTCGCCATCAACTTCTATTAAATCCTTTTCGGGATCGACCCGTCTTCCTTGGGATTCCACCTGCACTCCATTAACCCGCACTCGACCCTGCTCAATCAAGTCTTCGCAGGATCTTCTTGAACCTAAACCAGCTTGTGCCAAAACTTTTTGAAGACGAACTCCTTCTGTATTTTGCATTTAACGATCCGAATCTTCAATTAACGAGTCCAAGGCACTCATATCAGGAAGATAGTCCGCTACAGGCGGTAGTTGTGATAACTCATTGATGCCTAAACGTTCCAAAAAATAATTTGTGGTCTTATATAAAATACTCTGTGATTCATGCTCTATACCGGCTTCTTCAATTAATCCACGATTAAGCAATGTTCTTATAACGCTATCTACATTTACCCCCCGGATCGCCGAAATTCGACCCTTCGAGACTGGCTGTTTGTAGGCCACCACAGCTAAGGTCTCGAGTGAAGCTTGAGTCAATTTAGCGGGCTGTCCTTCTTTAACAAATTTTTCAACAACCGGCCAACATTCTTCGTTGGTATAAAATCTCCAACCTCCAGCCACTTGCTTTAGTAAAAAACCGCTTTGTTTTTCTTCTAATTCAAAAGCTAAATTTGCTAATTCGATTTCTACTTCCGCAATTGGTGTATTCACAATTTGTGCCAAAATTTCTATGCTGGCAGGTTCATCAATCACCATTAAAATTGCCTCTAACGCCGATCGAAGAGAAGGTGCTGAAAAATCCTGACTCGGCTCGGGTTCATTCTCAGTCATTGAAACCTCGATGACTTCGTTTTCGATCATTTCACCTGTTTCAATATCACTCATTTTCTTCCTCTTGATCGAATTCCGCTCCGGCAATTACTGCTCCCTCTGAAGTTCCAGTCCAACGCACAAATAGATCAGCCAAGGGTGCTGCCTGCTCAAAAGTAACCAGTGCTTGTTTAAATAAATCCAGAATGGCTAAAAAACGCGCAACTACTTCGCCAATGCTGGCACCCGCAACTAGTGCCCGAAACGTCAAAGTGCCTTGCTGTCTTAAACGTTCAACAATCAAACCCGATTGTTCAGACACACTAACCAAAGGAGCATGAAGATGGGTGAGCGTGAATTCCGGCTCAATTTTTGGTTCGAAAACTTTTTTTGCTAGTCGGGCAAATTCATTGGGTCCTAAACCAATTAAAACCTCAGGTAAGAGATCAGCAAAAGCGGGTTCCAAGCTAACAAGACGCGGCATTCTTCGCTGATTAAGTTCAATCTCTTGTCTAAACCAACCGGAAACATCTTTGAACGCTTTGTACTGCAGCAGTCGGGCAAAAAGTAAATCCCTTGCCTCAAGTCTTGCAATGTCTTCTTCGTCTTCAACTTCGCCACTTGGTAGAAGCCTCGCAGCCTTTAGATCCAGAAGTGTTGCTGCCACCACCAAGAATTCTGTAGTAGTTTCTAAATCCCATTCATTACCTTGCGATCTGATGAAAGTTAAAAAATCATCAGTCACTACATGAAGTGCCAACACGGTAACTTCAAGTTCATGCTTTGCAATTAAACTAAGTAAGAGATCGAAAGGTCCTTCAAATTCATCTAACTTAACTTGAAATATTGGTTTCTGATCGGGATTCTCATCCAGAACCATTACAGGTTGATTCATTAGAATTTAGCAATCAGCTCTCGCGCTAACCGAAGATAAGCCCGAGCAGCGGGAGACTTTGGGGCATATTCAGTTATAGGTGACCCTGCCGCAGTGGTTTCTGGAAATTTGACGGTGCGCATAATTACAGTTTCAAATACTTTATCCCCAAATGCTTCTTCTACTCGCTCTAGCACTTCACGACCATGAACTGTTCTCGGATCATACATAGTGGGCAAGATACCAATTATTTCTAATCGCGGATTTATTCGTGATTTAATCTTGTCAACGGTCTGTGTTAATAGTGCTAATCCTCTAAGGGCGAAATACTCTGTTTCTAGTGGCACCACACAACCATCAGAAGCAGCTAAGGCATTGACCGTTAATAGGCCTAAAGATGGTTGGCAATCGATAATAATGTAGTCATAATCATTCATCAAAGGCTGCAAAGCTATTTGCAGAGCCTGCTCTCTACCCACTTCACTAACTAATTGCATTTCAACTGCAGAGAGTTCAATATTGCTAGGTAATAAATCAAGATTTTTTACAGTGGTAGAAACTAAGACATCTTTCGCCGCAATGCGATCGCTTCCTAATACGTGAAATAAAGTTTTTTCAAGCTGATAAACGCTGATACCCAAACCAACAGAAAGCGCACCTTGCGGATCGAAATCCACTAAAAGAACTTTTCGCCCATATTGGGCAAGTGCCGCACCTATATTTATGGTGCTAGTGGTTTTTCCAACCCCACCTTTTTGATTCACTACCGAAATTACCTTCGCGGGGCCATGGCTACTAAGAGGTTCTGGTATCGCAAATTGATTGGCTGTTTTTAAACCTTTGGGAATTCTGGAGCCGTCATCTTTGACTGTCCCCTGCGCCATCTTTCAGCCTCCTACGCAACCACCCCGGTTGGGTTATCGCTTACCTTAGTCTGTCATTGAGGGTGAAAGATTCTTTGGATCAACCTGCGCGTGGATGAGCCGAGACAAAAGCGTCGCGTACTTGGTCGATATTTATTTTGGTATATATCTGTGTTGTAGTCACAACACTATGCCCCAGTAACTCCTGTACCACCCGGATATCAGCCCCACCCGCTAGCAAATGAGTTGCGAAAGTGTGTCGTAGCGAATGGGGGCTGATCTGAATTTGCAAACCAGATTGTTTCGATAACTCTTTCACTATTAACCAGATAGCTTGTCTACTGAGGCGAGAACCACGCAGCGAAAGTAACAAGGCACTTTGCCTTTGTTCATTTTTTAAGAGTGCGGGGCGAACTCTCACCAAATAAGCAGAC
>JAGYJD010000032.1 GCA_018402365.1 Candidatus Nanopelagicales bacterium
GCCTGGGATTGTCATAATTTTACCGTTATTTAATCTAGGTAGTTATATTGGAATCTACGACAACATTTGGGCTATAACTTTAATTTATGCCGGATTTACCATTCCCTTTGCAGTTTGGTTAATGACAAGTTTTTTTGAACAGATTCCAATTGAAATTGAAGAAGCGGCGCGAATAGATGGTGCCGGCACTTTTGCGTTATTTAGACGCGTGCTGTTCCCGATTGCCGCTCCTGGTTTGGTTGCGACGGGCGTTTTCGTTGCGTTATTAAGTTGGAATGAATTCTTGATTCCAGTAATTATGGCAGGTGAGAATTCTAAAACACTCCCTGTGCTGGTAGCCAGTTTTATCTCAAACAGAACCCTTGATTGGGGACCTATGGCTGCCGCAGCGACCGTGGCAATCATTCCAATTGCAATTTTTACGGTATTGATTCAAAAGTGGTTAGTTTCCGGATTATCAGGAGGTGCAGTTAAAGAATGACAGAGACAGTCACAAATTTCAGAGACAGACATGACATCGTACGAAGAGCCAATGAATCGCGTTTGATCAGAATTGTCGCATCGCATCATCCGATAGGTAAGCCAGAATTAGTTAAACTGAGCGGCTTATCCCGCCCAACGGTTGATCTCATCGTTGATGGATTTATTGAAAAAGGTGTTATTAAATCCACTGGTCTGTCATTTGGGCGTCCGGGTCGTAAAGCGACACTTTTTGAACTAGACGCAAATGCAGGTTTTGGCATTGGTTTTGATCTTGGGGGCTCAAAACTAGCAGGAGCTATCGCAAATATTGCAGGTGAGATATTAGCTGAAGAACTTGAGCCCACTGCAAAACCGGCAGGGCCAAAAACTGTGGCGCAAATGGTCGAGATCGCTAAGCGTTTATGCGAGAAAACCAACATTGATATTGATCGTGTTAGCCAAGTTACCGTGGGAACCCCAGGAATTATGAATGAGCTCGGCGAATTAAGTCTGGGTGAGAACGTGGATCAACTTGAAGGGGTGCACCTTCAAAAAGTACTTTCGAGAATGTTAGAAGCAGAAGTTGTGGTGGAGAATGATGTCAACGTCGCTGCCCTAGGTGAATTTTTTCACGGGACAGCAATTGGAGTTAATAATTTTGCCCTGTTGCAAGTTGGAACAGGAATTGGATGCGGCATATTTGTGGATGGAAAATTAATTAAAGGTCACCGCGGTGGGGCTGGCGAAACTGCTTTTTTGCCATTATTCGGGGATCCGAATGATCCTAACGCAATTTCAAATGGGCTTTTAGAGTCTGTCGCCGGATCAAAAGGAATTGTTAAAGAATTTGCAAAACAAACCGGGGAAGATGTAACAGTTAAAGATATTTGTCAGCGTGCTAAGTCTGGTGAAATAGTAGCTTTAAATTTAGTTGATAGTGTCGCAAAGTATTGGGGTTATGCTTGTGCTTCACTGTTTGCAATAGTTGATCCCGAAATTATTATTCTTTCTGGTGGAATTGGTTGCAATCCAATGTTTCTAGACAAAGTTAGAACTGTAACAAATTCTCTATTGCCATACCACGTGACTATTAAGCAAAGTCAGTTGGAAAATCGAGCTGGCGTTATTGGTGCGGCAAGTTTTTCTGCAGAAAGAGTTCGAGACAAAATGATCGGAAGGAACTTAAGTTAATGTCAAATCTACTAGCAATAAACGGTGGAAAACCAGTTAGAACTAAATCGTATCCCGCTTGGCCTGAATATGATGAGCGAGAACGCGAAGGGCTACTTCGGGTTTTGGAGTCGAGAAATTGGTGGGCCAATCAAGGGGTAGAAGTTAAAACCTATGAAGAGGACTATGCCAAATTTACCGGTGCAAAAAATGCCTTTGCAGTTACCAATGGCACTCACACTTTAGAAGTGATTTTTACTGCACTGGGCATTGGTGAAGGTGACGAAGTGATTCTGCCTGATTGGTCTTTCTTAGCAACTATTACCGCAATTATCGCTGTTAATGCGATCCCAAAAGTTGTAGATGTTGATCCAATTACTGGCACTATCGATATCGCCCAAGCAGAAGCAGCAATAACATCACGCACTAAAGCCATCGTTTGTGTGCACGTTGCCGGTTCGATGGCTGATATGGATGGATTAAACGCAATCGCATCCAAGCACGGCCTTCTAGTAATTGAAGATGCGGCTCATGCGCACGGTTCTCGCTGGAATGGAATTCATGCTGGGGTACTTGGCGATGCCGGGAGTTTTTCATTTCAATCGTCGAAATTGATGACAGCTGGTGAGGGTGGGGTAATTCTGTCTAAGCATTCGGATCATGCTGCCATGTACCAATCAATTATTAATTGCGGTCGCGGTGAAGGTATTTGGTACTACCGACATATTCGCTTTGGTGGTAATTACCGAATGACCGAATGGCAGGGTGCGGTATTGTGAGCCCAACTTGAAAGGTTTCGCGCAGCAGGCCAACCAGGCAAAAAATGCAAAACCTTTAAATCAAGAAATTGCAAAGATTGAAGGCTTCAAGCCGCAAGGTCGATTAGCAGGATGCACCGATCAAGGTAACTACTGTTATGTAGTTGAAGTTGAACCAGAAAAGCTAAATGGTGCCACTCGAGATCAGGTGCGATTAGCCTTACTGAAAGAAGGGATTCCACTTACCACGGCCTACCCACCTTTACACGCACTCGAATTATTTGCTGACAGTGAAGGCTTAGCCCCTAGATTTCGTGGGGAAGTTGCTCAGATTCGCTACAACCAACAAAAGTTACCAGTAACGGATAAATTGGCTGCAAACACGCTTTGGTTCACGACAAGTGTGTTGATGGGTGATGATTCAGATACTTTGAATGTTTTGACTGCTATGAATAAAGTTAAAGAAAACATTGATGAAGTTGCAAAATTAGACGCACCGAGTTGGTAATTTAAATGATTAAAGTGGGAATTATTGGTGGCGCTTTTGCTGGCACCTTGCATGCAGAGGGATGGCTGAATACTGGTAAGGCTGAAATAGTTGCAATGAGCTCACAAAGTGAGACGACTCGCACTAATTTCACAAATACTTTTGGTGGTAAAAGTTATCAAGATCCCACAGAAATGATTGCAAATGAAGCGCTTGATGTTATAAGTCTGACGCTCCCAAATAGATTTCACCACCCACTAGCAATTATGGCCTTAGAGAGAGGCATACATGTAGTTTGTGAAAAGCCATTAAGCATGAATATAAAACAAGCAGAAGAAATGATTGATGCTGCTAAAAGAAATAAACGTCAGCTTTTTTATGCAGAACAGATAGTTTTCTCAGCAAGATATAAAAAAGTAAAAGAGTTGATCAGTCAAGGTGCTTTTGGAGATCTAATTCATCTTTCTCATCGAGAACGCCATGGGGGCCCTCACGCAAATTGGTTCTTTGATCCAGAGATATCGGGTGGTGGGGTAACGCTCGATATGGGAATTCACGGAATCGGTATTTTGCAGTGGTTGATGCGACCAAATAAAGTTACGCATGTTTTTGCGCGCATAAATTCGATAAAGCCAGAGTACGCCTTAGATGATCACTGCCTGATTACTTTGGAATTTGAAAATGGTGTTTTAGCAACGGTAGACGCCTCGTGGGCAGCACCAGGTGGAGTTGATGATGTCTTAGAAATTTTAGGTAGGGGCGGATATGTTCGAGCCGACCTAGCTCGAGGAGCCGCACTTGATGTTTATTCACTTTCTGGAGTTGGATACGCCACCGAAAAAGTTGAAATTGAAAAAGGTTGGTTAAAAGTTTCTCACGAAGAAGCCAGAACTTGGGGTTGGTACGCAGAAATTGAGCACTTCGCTAGCTGTATTTTAGAAAATAAAGCCTCTGAAATGAGCGGAGTGCATGGCTTGGAAGCATTGCAAGTAGCAATTGCGGCGTATCAGAGTGCGGCTACAAATGCGAGGGTCGCAGTAAAAGAAGTTGAAGAAGTGAGTTTTCCGGCAGAGTTATGGCTTAAGAAAAAAGCTTAATAATTGCATTAGTAACTATTTTGACTTCTTGGTCGGTTAGCAAGTCTGGACTAATGTAAAAAGAGTCTGCATCATTTGCTAAGACGGCAATACTTGGTTCATGGTTGAGCAGCGTTTCAAAAAGGTCG
>JAGYJD010000033.1 GCA_018402365.1 Candidatus Nanopelagicales bacterium
ATGACTTCCTCGAGCAAAATTACCAATACATGTGGTGGGTGTACCCCGACAACCGATTTGCGGCCCAAGGTAACAAAGGCCAGTTCATAGTTATTTCCCCCGACGAAGAAACAGTCATCGTCAGATTGGGTCGTAGTGAGAATCTGATGTGGCCAATGCTCATGCTAGATCTGACCAAACAACTCGAAACTGGTGCTATTACCAAAGGGTAGTGCAACTACTCGCCGCCGAACTTTTAATCCGTCGGTCACGGGTTCGAGTCCCGTCCGCCCTACCGGTGCTCAGTTGTAGCGCCAATCTTGGTTGCAAGTTACGTGCTACGGTCAGACCTAAGCTCTTGGTTCCCACTTTTCTAGCGGCCCTTCTGCGAAGTCCACGTCTGACAATACTTACGAAGGGTAATACGCTCATGAGAAATTATTTTGGCTTTGCCCTTGTAGCAGCGGTTGTTTTTGTTACTGGTTGTAGCGCCGAAGAATCGACAGATGTCAGCCCTCCTTCAGAGGCAGAAACTCAGGCAGAGTCCTCTCAGGATGAAGAAACCCAGGCGGCGTCCGAAGTAGTTGTGTGCGACCCTTCTGTTGCTCACCCCAAGGGTGCTTTTGAATTTACCCCAAAGCTCGATGACAGCCTCCCCGTGAAGTGGCGAGATGAGTTTGGTGTGATCTTGGCCAACCTTCAAGAAGTCGCCCCCATCTCGTCGTGCCTTCATGACTTCACGGACTATGAGACCGGGGAAAATTCGGTGAAGTCACCCATGAGCATTTATGCCTGGAGTAACAAGGTGAGTAACCCGTGGCCCGAGGAGAAGCCCGGGATGGAAGGCACCAGCATCTCTGGGAACGGAAGCGACACGTGGATGATCTTGGAAATGCGTTCAGACGATTTGGCTGGCGGAAACATCTTCCAGTATTCCGTTATTGCCCACGAGTACTGGCATGTTTACCAACGAGGAGCCTGGATGGCGGATTCGCCTCCTCAGGGAAGTGGCTGGCCGGTTTGGATGTGGGAGGGCGGTGCGGGTGTGGTGCAGAACCTTTACACCGCTGAGCACTATGGTTCCAGCGACTTCGACAACAACTTGTCACCCGTTATCGCAACCGCTCTCAGTAACCCGTCAGATTTCGAACGCTATGACAGAGATGGCGGCGCAGCTCAGGGTGATTCGGACATGAACGGCACTACTCAAACTTTCATGGTGCTTGCACTGGCGAAAGAACTCCAGACCACTCTGGGACTCACCGAAGCAGAAGCCTTCGCCCTCGCGCTGAATCCGCCCGCTAAGCCAGACTCCGAGACCGCTTTCTTAGACGTGTTCGGAATTAGCCTCGAAGATTTCTACAAGTCTCTTGCTCAGTACCCGGCCGTCGAGAGCGGTGAGGACTGGTTTGAGGGAACAGTTGTGAAGGCCTCAGCGGTGATGCCAAGCAAGGACTTGACGCTCACCGCGATTTTTCAACCACCACGCTGAGAACCGCTCAACAAAGGAGTGCAAAATTCATGAAAAAAACGCGACTTTCAAAACGCCGCATGGTCGCCGCATTATCTTTAGGCGCACTTGCCCTTGCGCTTTCGGGATGCGGAAACACTACCAGCCAGGCCATTACCAATGGTGAACTCGATGGCACGATCTGGTGTTCACCTGAAGAGCATGCACGAGTAGCGGTCGATCGATTTGGGTCAGTTGAGGTAAAGGAAGGCAAGGATGTCTGCGCCCTCTTCTACTCAGAATCTGACCTTTACGTTATGAAAATTATCTGGTGGAACGTTACCAATGCCATTCACGTTGAAGAGTGGGGAGTAGTCAGTCCCGTTTCAGAGACGCTCATGCTCTACGCAGAAACTCAGCATGACGAAGAGTCGGACTTCCCTGGAGTCATTGGGAATGGGGAACTCAGTCTTGTCTCCGAAACCGAGATGATGTTCGTGCAGAGCGGACACCTTGTAAATGGAGCTGCCGCGGGATTCAGCACCTTACTGAAGAAGGTCGATCAAATGCCGGAGATTCCAGTGCCCATCAGTTATCCGAAAAACTAATCCGGCGAAAAGGCAGATTAATCAAAACTTAACTGTGCTAATACAATCTAATTTGCTTTAAAACTCAATGTTTAAAGCATGCCGCCTTAGCTCAGTTGGTAGAGCAACGCACTCGTAATGCGTAGGTCAAATTTCTGTAATTGCACAAACCCTGAATTTTTACCAACAGATATAGGGTTAATCTGATTAAAATAAACACACCCTTTTAAAGTCTAATTTTTACCACAGATTTACCACAGATTAATCAAAACTTAAGAGTGCTGGCGTCAGCACGGGGTCGGAGCTGTGCACATTTAGTGCACATCTTCATCTCGCGCATTCCAACACCAGCCACGCTAAACCTCACCGTTTTATTGGCATCGGCAACGTCAGCTAACAGCAGCTAATCCCTGATTGGGCACACTCCAATTCTTTACTCTAGTTAGCTTTTAAAACGGCCAATTCTGCGGACAAGCGCGTGAGGGCACGATCGCGCTTCAGCGACCAACTGATCGTCACCGAATCAAGTAGTTCGGTGCCTAATCCAGCGTTGCAAGATACCTATGAACAACGTCTCGGAACTTCAGAATGCAGCCGTTTCGGGTGCCCTGTTTCACGACATATCTATAGGGTGATCATCAGGTAATCAACATTTAGATACACCTCCCAGTGCGGAGGCTGCCACAACTTCTCTGCCAGACTTGTTGCGTGTCGAAAACGGATCGCGAGGCCAAGAATTCAATTGGTGGTGACAAGCCGCTTCGAGGGCTGCTTCGCTGGTTCTGGCCATATGTCCGCGAGTCTCGAGGGCGCCTCACCTTAACGATGGGGATTGCTGGCATTGTGCTGGCGATTCAGGCGCTTATCCCCTTGCAGGTTAAGTCGATTCTCAACAACGAGGTGTGGGCATCATTACCCATTGCAGTGCTGGCGCTGTCAATCGTCATCTCGGTTGCAGGTCTTTATGCGACCGAATTTGGGTCTTTTTACGTGGCTGCGAAGTCTGCCGGACGTCTCCGGCGGGACATTTTTGCTCGCACACTTCGCGTAAGGGTGGTTCGCCGCGACGGCTTGGTTCGCTCTTCAATCGTTAGCCGGCACACTTCGGATGTTGACAATGTCAGCGAAGCCTTCTCCATGACGGTGGCTCTTGGTATTCCCGCAATTATCAGGATTGTTTTGAGTTTATCCCTGTTAACTTTTATTGAGTGGCGGGCTGGATTGGTAATGATTCTTGCGACGATTGGCTTCATCCTGATTCGCCGGACGGTGGGTCGGAGTTTGCTCGTTCAAGATCGGGATCGTCTGTCTGCAAGTAGTCGCGTGGGTGAATCAGTAGACGAGGCGATTACGTCGCCGCGAACAATTGCTGGTCTTCACCTCGAAGGGTGGATCGAATCGCGATTGGCAGATCGCACGTATAAATTGACTGCTGAATCGATTGGTCAGGCCGCGCTTGTCACTCGGTTGGTCACAGGCGCATACGCAGCTGGAATGCTTGGGCTTCTAGCTGTTGTTATCTTCGGAGTGACCGCAGGAGGTCCGGGACTTGCATCGGTGGCGGCAGCCCTACTTTATGTAGAGGGGGTTGTCGCTGGTATTCGAATCTTGCCCCATTGGGCTCGATGCCTGAATCTGGCAGTCGTGAGTAGACATCGAATCGACATGATCTTGTCACCTGGTCAGCATTTTGACGATATCCATTTTTTAAATACTCCGCAGGGTCGTGAACTTCTATTCGAGGTGGAACACTCTTCAGCGAAAACACATTTGATAGGACTCGTCACGCCAGCGATACTGGATCGAGACATGGCTCTAGCTGCACTGTCTGCAGGGAGACACCCGGACCCGTGGCGCATCACTTTAGATGGAACCCCGATCCGCATGCCAGGGGTACTCCCCCACATTCTCCACGTCCCAGCTGATTCGGTCGCTTTCAATGTGAGCGTTCACGATCACCTGCGCTCTCTCGCGCCGAATCTTTCCGACGAGAATGCC
>JAGYJD010000034.1 GCA_018402365.1 Candidatus Nanopelagicales bacterium
GCGACGGGGCAAGGCAGACAATTTTTGGTCAATGGGAGTTGCTGGACCCTGTGGGCCTTGTAGTGAAATTTATTTTGACCGGGGTAAAGAATTTGGTAAAGATGGCGGACCAATTTCAGATGAGGAGCGCTACTTAGAAGTCTGGAACTTAGTATTTATGCAATTTCTTCGCGGTGAAGGCGGCGGAAAAGACGATTTTCCTATTTTGGGTGATCTTCCAAATAAAAATATTGATACCGGCATGGGAGTCGAGCGAATGGCCGCCATCTTGCAAGGGGTAGACAATATTTATGAGATTGATACAACCAAATTTATTTTGGATAAGGCAACCGAGCTCGTTGGCAAAAAATACGGGGCTGAAAACGTAAATGATATTCGCCTGAGAGTTATTGCTGACCACACTCGAACCGCAACTTTCTTGATTTCTGATGGTGTTGTCCCAGCCAATGAGGGCCGCGGATATGTCTTGCGCAGAATGATGCGACGAGTTATTAGAAATATGAGACTTTTAGGTACTGAAGATTTAGTAATGAATGATCTAATTTCCTCAAGTATCGATGCCATGAGTCCGCAATATCCTGAGTTAGCTTCAGAGCGCTCACGAATACTAGAAACATCCCGAAATGAAGAAGAATCATTCATTAAGACATTAAAGATGGGCACCCAAATTTTTGATTTGGCAGTTGATGACTTAAAAAACGCTAAAGTTAGCAAACTTTCTGGCGAAAAAGCTTTTGAATTACATGACACTTATGGGTTTCCAATTGATTTAACTTTAGAAATGGCGCAAGAAGCGGGTTTAGCGGTAGACGAAACGGGCTTTAAGAATTTAATGGGTGAGCAGCGTGAGCGTGCCAAAAAAGATGCCAAGACTCGCAAGAGTGGCTTAGCTGATACCGGGCAGTACCGGCAACTTGCGGATTTAGCAGGGGTTAGCGAATTTGTTGGTTACCGCGAAGTTGAATCAGAAGCTTTACTTAAGGGCTTTTTGAAAGCTGGTGAATTAGTAAAGAGCGCTCAGGCGGGGGATGAAATTGAATTTGCTTTAGATCGCACCCCTTTCTATGCCGAGGGCGGCGGGCAGTTAGCGGATGCGGGCAAACTACTAACAAATCAAGGGGCAGTAATTGAAGTGGATGACGTGCAACAGCCGGTACCTGGTTTGTACGTGCATCGAGGCCGGGTAGTAACGGGTGAAATTTCTTCTAACATCGCTGCCATCGCCCAGGTTGATGTAGAACGTCGTAAAGCTATTTCGCGCGCTCACACTGCTACTCATATGATCCATAAGGCTTTTAGAGAATTTCTTGGCGAAACCGCGACCCAACTTGGTTCAGAAAACGCTCCGGGCAGATTGCGCTTTGACTTCCCCTCCAACAAACCGGTAGGTGAAAATATTTTTCAAGAGGCAGAAGCTCGGGTCAACGAATTGCTGCTAGCGGATTTGCAAGTTACTGCTCATTCCATGAGTCAGGCCGAGGCGCGCGAGATGGGCGCGATGGCGCTTTTTGGTGAAAAGTATGGCGATGAAGTTCGGGTTATCAGTGTTGGTGACTGGGCTCATGAATTATGCGGTGGCACGCATGCGCAACGCTCCGCGCAACTGGGAGTGGTCAAATTTTTGACAGAACAAAGCATTGGCTCTGGCGTAAGACGCGTCGAAGCTTTAGTCGGTGCCGATGCTTATCAATTTTTGGCTCGAGAGCACCTTTTAGTCAACCAACTCGTTAACTTAGTAAAAGGCCGACCAGATGAATTGGTTTCAAAGGTCTCATCTTTAATTGAAAAATTAAAAGATATCGAGAAAGAATTTGAAAGAGTCAGAAAGGTACAGGTACTTAGTGACCTTTCTAGTTATAGCGATAAAAAAGAAATAATAAATGAAATCGCCTTTATTGGCTTTGAAGCAGACAGTAATCTCTCTGCAAATGATTTGAGAGAGTTGGTGTTAGCAGTCAGAGGCACCCAAACTCAAGCGGCAGTAGTCGTAGCTTTAAATTTTGCAAACGAGAAAGTGAATGCAATTGTTGCTACAAATGAAGCGGCAAGAAACCGTCAAATCAATGCCATTGAAATATTGAAAGTTATAAGCGAGAAGATTCTTGGTAAGGGTGGGGGAAAGCCCGACCTAGCTCAAGGGTCTGGAGTGGATCAAGCTCAAATTAAAAATGCACTGACGGCAGCGGCCTTGACGCTTAACAAGTAAATGACTATAAAAATAGGGATAGATTTTGGTACGGTTAGAGTTGGGGTAGCGCTTAGTGCTCCAGACAGCCAGGTAGCTCTGCCTCATGCAACATTAATAAATGATGAAAGTTTAATAAATAATTTAGTTACGTTAATAAAAGATAATCAAGTGGCAGTAATTTATTTAGGTCTTCCTTTAAATTTAAAAGGCCAAGTTACCCAAAGTGCAAAAAAGGCCTTGGAGTTGGGTATGCGCTTACAAGAGGTTTTATCTGAAATCCCAGTGCGAATGATCGACGAGCGATTCACTTCAAGTAACGCTAACGCTGCCTTGCAAGCTGCCGGGTTAACCACTCGTGAAACTAAAGGTTTAGTAGATCAAGTTGCTGCGGTGGCGGTACTTGGTCAGGCTCTCGAAATAGAACAGCGAAGCGGTAGTCTCGCTGGTAAGTCCCCTCAAGACTGGATTGGTGAATGAGTACCCATTTTGATGGATTTTCGACGCTCACAAAAGTGAATTCAAGAAAGAAATCAAATCTTGGCTTTCAGATTGCCTTGGCAATCTTTGTGGCAATGGCTACTTTTTTATATTTTGAATTTAAACCACAAAGTGAAGTTAGCGAAAGTGTAGTTGAAGTCGGTAGTGAAGTTGTAGAAATTGAAATTAATTCTGGAGCTTCAATTACTGAGATCGCTAACATCCTTACAGAGGCGCGAGTTTTAGCAACAGTGTCTGAATTTATAGAGGCAACTAACGACAACCCAGCATCGAGTCAAATTGGGCCAGGACGCTACTTAATTCAACAAGGAATTACAGCCGAGCAAGCAGTGCTAGCGCTGTTAAACCCCGATAGTCGAATAGGCGTGAAACTTGTGATCCCAGAAGGCGCCAGAAGTTCTCAAGTGGCAAATTCACTAGCAACGGCATTAGAAATCGATGTTGAAGAAGTTGCAGCGGTGATGAATGACCGAGAACTAGTGCCATTACCGGATTGGTTGAACGGAAATCTCGAAGGTGCTTTGTATCCTGCTACTTATCGATTTGATGAGGGTGCCTCACTTGAGCAGATGTTAAGCACGGTGGTGGCTCGATTTGAGAAAGCCATCGAAGACTCCGATCTTTTTGTGAGAGCCGAGCAGAATGAATTAGATCCGTATGAGGTATTAATTTTGGCTAGCATTATTGAAAAAGAAGTGGCGCCAGTGGATTTTCAAAAAGCGGCTCGAGTTTTATTAAATCGCTTAGACAGAGGAATGCCGCTGCAGCTTGACTCCACTTTGAACTATGCCTTGGATTCAAACACCATTGTCTTTACGACCGAAGAGCTTGCGCAAGAGAATGAATTTAATACTTATCTAATTTCAGGGCTACCACCAACGCCAATTTCAAACCCCAGCGAAACTTCTATTTCAGCAGTCTTAAATCCTGAAGAAGGGGACTGGATTTACTGGGTGACAGTCAATCTTGATTCAAGAGAAACCAAATTTGCCGTCACGAACGATGAATTTTTAGTGTATAAGCGAGAATTTCAAGAGTGGTATCGACAAAGTCTAAATTCATGACAAAATACGCAGCAATTGTTGGCAACCCGGTAACTCATTCTGCTTCACCACAAATGCACAATGCCGCCTACCAAGAGTTGA
>JAGYJD010000035.1 GCA_018402365.1 Candidatus Nanopelagicales bacterium
TGATGGCAAGAGGTTTACCTGATTGCATAACTTTTTCCAAAATAGGAAGCATGTCTTTTACCGAAGAAATCTTTTGGTTAACAACCAAAATGTATGGATCTTCTAAGACAGTTTCCATGCGTTCGGTGTCAGTTACAAAATAAGGTGAGATATAACCCTTATCAAAACGCATACCTTCTGTTAACTCAAGTTCGAGTCCGAAAGTATTGCTCTCTTCAACAGTGATTACACCTTCTTTGCCAGCTTTATCCATAGCTTCAGCAATCATGTTTCCAACTTCATTATCGCCACCAGCAGAGATTGAAGCGGTAGAAGCAATTTGCTCTTTGGTTTCTACATCTTTAGCCATCTCTAGTAACTTGGCTGAAATTTTTTCTACGGCTTTTTCAATTCCGCGCTTTAGTGCCATTGGGTTAGCGCCAGCAGCAACGTTTCGCAAACCTTCGCGAACCATGGCTTGAGCCAAAACGGTTGCGGTGGTGGTGCCGTCGCCAGCAACATCATCAGTCTTCTTAGCTACTTCTTTAACAAGATCGGCACCGATTTTTTCGTATGGATCTTCTAATTCAATTTCTTTAGCAATCGAGACGCCATCGTTAGTGATGGTGGGAGCGCCCCACTTCTTTTCCAAAACCACATTGCGACCTTTTGGTCCAAGGGTCACACGAACGGCATCGGCAAGAATGTTCATGCCTCGCTCCATAGCGCGACGGGCTTCCTCGTCAAACGCGATCATTTTTGACATATTTGTTAGTTCCTCTTCGATTCTCTGGGACCAACCACAAGGGTTGTCACTCTGACTGTGAGAGTGCTAACCCTATTTTTAGCACTCTCATGGCTCGAGTGCAAATTACCCCCCAAAAAAGCGAGATTTACAGGGGATTTTTAAAGATTTATCCCTAACTTGCGAGCAGAACGACTGCGTTGGCGAAACTCACGCAGGCGTCTTAGGCGCTTTATCAGCATGGGATCGGCCGCTAAAGCTTCTTCATTATCAATCAGCGTATTAAGAACTTGGTAATAGCGAGTAGCACTCATTTGAAACAGGTCGCGAATTGCTTGCTCTTTAGCACCAGAATACTTCCACCATTGGCGCTCAAATTCTAAAATTTTAAAATCTCTTTCAGTTAATCCAGACACACCAGCTTGAACACCATTGGGTGCTAAATCCATTTTGAAAAGCTCCTAAAAATTTCTTGTTTAAAGTCTAGGGCCTATCGTATGTAAGTTTTTATTATTTTCCTTAAAAGACTTGACTATTTACTTAGTTTTTTTGTGTAATGACTGACACATGTCACACCGATAACACCAGTATCAATTTGAGAGCCGACGAGGGGACTTGAACCCCTAACCGCCCGATTACAAGTCGGGTGCGCTACCAGTTGCGCCACGTCGGCAAATTTAAAGCATGCCAATCATACTTGCAATCAATTTGCTCGATTAACTGCAATTTGATAGAGCACAATTGACGCCGCTACCGAAGCATTTAATGATTCGGCTTTTGAAGTTATGGGAATTGAAATATGAATATCGCAATTTTCGCCTACTAAACGCGAGATGCCTTTGCCTTCTGAACCAACAACAACTGCTAAGGGTTTTTTAGATAACTCTTGATCTAATTCTGGAAGTTGACTTGACCCCTCTGCAGAAAGTCCTAAAACAAAGTATCCCGCTTTTTTTAAATCCGTAATGGTGCGAGAAATATTTACAACTTGAGAAACAGGAACGTGTGCAAGCGCACCAGCTGCTGCCTTCCAAACTGCAGCATTAACTCCTACACTTCTACGCTCACCCACTACAACTGCTGAAACACCGAATGCTGCACTAGAGCGAACAATTGCACCTAAGTTTCTTGGATCAGTAACTTGATCTAAAATTACGACAATTGCATTTTGTTTATTCGCTAAAATTTTGTCGATACTTCTGTATTCATAAGGCTTAACACCTAAGGCAAGACCTTGATGCGGGCCGTGGTCAGTAATTCGATCTAAATCACGTCTGTCTACTTGCACGATAGAAATATCGTTGTCGTTTGCAAACTTAATTGCTTCTTGAACTCTTTCATCAATATCGATGCCGTTTGCGATTCTTAAACTAAACGCGGGCACTTTATTTTTTAATGCTTCTAAGACTGGATTTCTACCAATGATTAAATCGTAGGATTTTCGCTGCGTTACAACTTTTTTTGGACGCGGACTTCTGGCAGCAGTCTTACCTTTATTTTCTCTACGTTTTGAAGCAGGAGGAGTCGGGCCTTTTGGCTCTAAAGCTCTTCGGCGCTTTCCGCCAGAGCCAATACTTCTTTTTTTTACAGGCACTATTTATCCTCTTTGATGAAAGTCCAGCGGGCACCATTAACGGTATCTTCAATTGCAATCTTGGCTGACTTCAAGTCGTCTCTTACTTGATCGCTAATCGCGAAGTCTTTAGCTTCTCGTGCGGCAGCACGGGTTTGCAGCATTTTTTCAACTAAAACTGCTAAAGAATTTTTGGCTGTGTCAACTGTGCTGGATTGATTCCACTGAGCTGAAAGTGGATCTAGACCGAGGATTTCCAGCATCTTTCGTAAAGACCCAGCAATAGTTTTTGCACCTGCTAGATCAGATTTGTCTAAAGCTTGATTGCCCAGCGTCACTAATTCATGAATAACTGCTATCGCCTTAGGGGTGTTTAGATCTTCATTCATAGCGCTTTCAAATTCCAGACTCACATTTGTGGCTTCTATTTGGGGGGCATTTTGCAAGAATTTTTCGATTCGTCCAAAACTGATAGCAGCTTCTTTTAGGGAATTTTCGGAATATTCCAAATTACTCCGGTAATGCCCACTGGTTAAGTAGTAGCGCAGATGAATAGGTTGAACTAACTTTAAAACTTCATTGATCTTGGTGGAGTTACCTAAGCTTTT
>JAGYJD010000036.1 GCA_018402365.1 Candidatus Nanopelagicales bacterium
CATCAATCGCACCATCATGTGGGTGAGTGGAGTCTTGATTGCGGTCTACGTAACCAACAGTTCCCTCGGCAGATATGCCTTAGTGATGTTCAGTGTTCACATGATTGTGCACATGGTTTTAGCGATGGTGGTGCCAGTCTTACTACCGCTGGCGGCTCCCATCACGCTAGCGCTGCGAGCGCTTCCCGCCGGCGCTAAGTCCACAATTTCAATTCGCGAGGGTTTAACTTTATTTTTAACATCAAATTTTTCTAAATTTATAACCCATCCGATCGTTGCTTTTTTGCTTTTTGCAACCAGTACTTGGATGCTGTATTTCACGCCCCTCTTGACAACGCTGATGAGCTCTCATCTTGGGCACTTATTTATGGACTTACATTTCATATTGGTTGGATACGTATTTTTCTGGACCATAATTGGCGCCGATCCCAATCATCACAAAATTTCTGATCCAGCGCGCTTAGGCTTAGTCTTTCTTGCTGCGGTTTTTCATGGATTTTTTGGTTTTATCGTTTCTTCTGCGAGTAATCCACTTGGTGGAGGTTGGTTCTTTCAAGTTGCCCCCACTTGGCTGGCAGATCCAGTGGTTGACCAACAACTTGGTGGTTCAATCGCTTGGGGATTTGGTGAAATCCCAACGGTGATTGTTTTAATCATTTTGCTCTTTCAATGGGCCAAGCGAGACGAAAGGGCAGGTAAGCGCTTTACACAGGCCGATACCGACGCCTACAACGAGTACCTGGCACAACTTAATAAAAGAGGTTAGAGCAGACCATCTAGTGCTTTATTTAGCAAAGCATCAGCCCGAGTGTTACTTTCTCTCGGAACCCAAACATACTTAACTTTCTCTGGGGGAAACGCCTCTTTAGCTTGAGAAACAAGCGGCTTAATGTTTTCGTGCTTGACCTTCCAATTTCCACTCATTTGTTCAACTACTAATTTGGAATCCATTCTCACTTCTACTTCAGCATTTGGATCTAACTCACTCAGCGCTCTTAGTCCTGCTATTAATCCTTGATATTCAGCCACATTATTGGTTGCGATACCAATCTTTTGCCCTATTTCAAAAACGGTTTCACGAGTTTCGGCATGGTAAATCAAGGTGCCATATGCCGCAGGGCCCGGGTTTCCTCGTGATCCACCGTCTGCCTCAATCACAAAACGGTTCAATTAAGCCCTCACCAAGATGCAACTGCAATTATCGCAAAGCATAATTAATTCAATGTCATTTGATTTTATTTCTTGAACTTCAATCGGTGAAAAACTTATGTTACATCCGGAACAAGCACTATTAAGTAGTCTTGCGGCTGCTAAGCCTTGATGTTCGGATCTGATTTTTTGATACTTTTGCATCAACTCTGCTTCAATCTTGGTAGCTAACACTTGCCTATCTTGGTTGACTTGATCCGCCTTTAATTTTAAAGCATTTAAGTCTGCTTTTAATTCTCCCGTAGCTTGCTCTAATTCAACTGTGAACTTAAGCTTTTGCTGCTCAAAGGCATTTCTTTTTTTGTCTAATCCCTCAATCTGCTCAAGTAAAACTAACTCTTGATTTTCTAAATCATTCTGACGATTTTTTAGTGACTCAATTTCATGCTCCATTGCGGTAATTTCTTTTGCATTACTGGCCGAATCAATTCGAGATTGATCTTTTTCAGCTCTTGCCCTCACCTGCTCAATTTCATCTTCCAGTTTTGATGAGTCTTTTTTAATATCACCAGCTTGAGCGGTCAGGGCGATGATCTCAGATTCTAGTTTTTCAATTTCATCAGTGATTTTAATTATCACTTCACGTTTTGGATGATGTTTTGCTTGACTCGAGTATTGATTAAATTCTTGATCTAGTTTTGCTAATTCCACCGCTAAGAGTTGTTGTTCTACACTCGCCTTCATAGTGCAGCATCCCAAGGATCAGTATTTATTTTTGAAACCTTACTCTCCACACTAAAACCTCTATTTGATAATTCCTGATTTAATGCAGCTTGACATCTTTCTAGCCAAGGCCATTCACTCGCCCAATGAGAAACTGAGATCAACGCCGGACCTTGCATCTCTTTATTGTCTTGAACTGGGTGATGCCGTAAGTCAGCCGTCAGGTAAACATCTACCGCCAACTCTCTCACCTCAGCTAACAAACTATCTCCAGCACCACCGCAAACTGCGACTGTAGCTACTTTTGCCTGCAAATCTCCTGAAACCAAAACTGCTGACGAATTAGCCGGCAGTAACTGTTTTACCTTTTCAGCAAAATCACTCAAGGTAACTTCGCCAGATAAATTTCCGTAGCGTCCGATTCCAGAATCGTTAATCGGCTTGACATTATTTAGGCCTAAAATTTGTGCCAAAGCGTCGTTCACCCCGCCTAAAGCAGCATCTGCATTGGTATGAGCATTGAAGAGAGCAATATTGGCCCGATTTAACTTCGCCACTATTTTGCCTTTGAAAGTCTCCTCAGAAATAATCGAAACTGGATTAAGTAATAAAGGATGGTGACTTACGATTAAATCAGCTTTTTCGAAGATTGCTTCTTCCACTACTTCGTCTGTCACGTCCACTGTAAAAAGAATTTTTTTGACGGATTGATCTAGCTTGCCGACATTTAATCCGTTGACATCCCAATCCTGCGAAAGATTCACGGGGTAGAGCTCATTTAGAATGTTCACTACTTCAGCTACTAGCGGTTGCTTCATGACTAAAGTTTATTGCTTTTTTACCTATTCATGTTTTTGCTATCTTGATTTGAGGCTTAAACACTAATCCTTTACACTTAAGTACGAATGAATAACTTCAAAAGGATTACCTCAACTCTGTTAGCGACTTTGCTGGCAGTAGCGGTAGTTAGTCCCCCTGCTTCTGCAGTGGTCGGTGGAGCTAATGCCACAGGTAATCCCTTGGTA
>JAGYJD010000037.1 GCA_018402365.1 Candidatus Nanopelagicales bacterium
CGTTGCTTTTGCTATGCAAATAATTGGTAAAACCAGAAAAGAAATCAAGCAAACTGTTCCACAAGTTTTGGATTTAGTTGGTCTTCTTGATAAATCGAATCGTCGGCCGAATCAACTTTCAGGTGGTGAACAACAGCGGGTGGCGATTGCTCGCGCGTTAATTAATAGACCTTCAATACTGCTAGCGGATGAACCAACTGGAAACTTGGATCCAGACACCACAATTGACATTATGCGATTGTTGGATCAGATTAATCGTGCCGGGACAACAGTATTAATGGCAACCCATGATGCTTCAATTGTTGATCAGATGCGTAAGCGAGTTATTCAAGTTGAAAATGGAAAAATTGCTCGCGATGAATCACAAGGAAATTACGGTTACTAATGAGTAGATTTTTTGCAAAAATTAGATTTATTTTGTCAGAAATGTGGCAAGGCATAAGTCGAAGTATTACTTTGACTATTGCCTTAATCGCTACTTTTGCAATTTCACTTTCGTTGATGGGTGTTTCACTTTTGGTGGGCGCACAGGTTGATGAGATGAAAGATTACTGGTTTGATCGGGTTGAAGTATCTGTGTTTCTTTGTACCGCTGGCAGCGATACTGCAAATTGCGAGGGTGCAGTAACTCAAGAGCAAAAAGATCAATTTCAAGCTGACTTAGATGAATTAAGACCATTAGTGAGCGAAGTCTTTTTTGAAAGTAATCAAGAAGCATATGAAAGATTTATTGAAAGATTTAGCGATTCACCAATTGCGGCAAATGTAGTACCAGAGCAATTGCCAGAAAGCTTTAGAGTCAAGCTATCGGACCCAGAACAATTTTTGGTTATAGTTGAGAAATTCTCTAGTAGACCTGGCGTTGAAGCAGTAAGAGATCAACGGGCAACGCTCAACAGTCTTTTTGCGGTTTTGAACGGTCTGCAGATTTTAGCTTTGGGATTTGCCGCATCGATGTTGATAGTTACGATGCTTCTAATCAGTAACACCATCAGAGTCACGGCTTATGCCAGAAGGCGAGAATTGGCAATTATGCGCTTGGTGGGGGCAAGTAAGGCATCAATACGGCTTCCATTTTTGCTAGAAACTGCTTTTAGTGCGATCGTTGGTTCACTGCTGGCGGGTGCAGTTTTGGCAGGAGTTAAGGGATATCTGGTTGATGAGATTATTGCCACCAGATTTTTATTTACCTCTTTCTTTGGCTGGGAAGCAGTGCAAGAAGCAATTTTGATTTCAACAGCAGCTGGTTTAGCCTTGGCATTATTTGCTTCGTGGATCGGGATTAGTCGTCACCTCAAAGCATGAATTTTGGCAGCGCCGCCGAATGCACTAGGAAAATGGTGTTTAGGTATGGTACACAAGTGACAGGTGTTATTAATAGCATGATATTTTCAAACTTACTAATCTCCAGGAGGTAGTTTTGCGTCCCCTCCGTAAGTTAGCTTCGGTTCTTTTAGCCATCTCATTTGTTTTAGGTTTAACTTATTCAGCAGGAGCTTCGGTTCGTACCAATATTGACAATAAAGTTGCAGCAGCGCAAGAAGATTTAAATGTGGCAAGTGAAGCCGTAAAAGAGGCGGCAGCAGAGCTCAAAGAAGTCCAAGCAAAACTCCCGGGCGCAGAGGCAGCTCTTCGTCAAGCGCGCCAAGAATTAGCAATAGCCCGAGATGAAGTTGCTAGGGCTGAGGCTTACTTAGCTGAACTTGAGGCCAAACTTGGCGATACCCAACTTCGTTATGAAACTAACTTAGGTTTTGTTGGGGATGTGGCAAGAGATTTATATTTGCAGGGCCCGCTTTCAACTTTAGATATATTGCTAAATTCAAAAGACCCAAACGATTTCACGCGCAGCATGATGTCCATGCAAACATATTTAGAAAGTCAAGACAAAGTACTTAAAGAATTAGCAGGAATTCAAGCTATGTTGCAAGCTGAACAAGATGCAGTTACTCAGCAAAAAATTGAACTTGAAGCAAAATTAGGCGTAGCCGAGCAAGCTGCTGCAAAAGCAAGAAAAGCTGAAAAAGAAGTTCAAGCCTTAATTGATCGTCAACAGGCTGCACTTAAAAAAGCAGAAAAAGATCGCGAAGCAATTCGTCAACGTTATGAAGAGTTAAAGAAAGAGCAAGAGAGACTTCGTCAATTAGCCCGTTTGCGTGGCGGATTTACTGGTGATAGACCTGGGGAATTATTTTGGCCAGTTAGCGGTGCTCGTCTTACCCAAGGAGTTGGCCCACGTCGTCATCCAGTTTTTGGTTACCGCTCTTGTCACACCGGCATTGATTTAGCGGCACCAACAGGAACGCCGATCTACGCCACAGCCTCAGGAATAGTTACAGCTGTAACAACGCTGAGAGCTTATGGAAACGTAGTCATCATGTATCACGGTGGCGGAATGTCGAGTATGTATGCACACATGTCAAGATTTAATACCAGCGTTGGTTCCGCGGTGGCGGTTGGTGAAGTAATTGGCTTTGTCGGCTCAACCGGTTGGTCAACTGGCCCACACTTGCATTATGAAGTACATCTAGATGGTAGACCACATAATCCGCTTGGTTGGTTTGGTGGAAGCAAAACTCCCGTCGTTTGTTAAGTCGTTAGTAGCTAGACTTTCTCAATTTTGACTCAAGGACCTTACGCTGTGGGCAGATTTTTTGGGCTAAAAATCGGTTTACGCGAGCCTTAGAGGTCGAACGCCTACAATCGGAGAGTGAACAAGCGCATACCTATCTCTCCCTTGGCCTTGGCAGTAAGTCTGATATTTGTCTTCGGCCTGGGGTTTGGCATCTCAAC
>JAGYJD010000038.1 GCA_018402365.1 Candidatus Nanopelagicales bacterium
ATTACTTTCAATACAGAGTTAAATCAAAAAAATGCTAAAACAATCTTGAAGGATTTTGATTTAGTTATAGATGGTAGCGATAACTTTGAAACGAAATATTTAGTAAATGATGTCTGTGCTGAATTGAAAATCCCAGATGTTTGGGCAGCTTTAAATCAATTTGATGGGCGGGTAAGTGTTTTTGACGCTAAACGGGGTCCTTGTTACAGATGTGTGTTCCCACAAGCGCCGCCCGCAGGGAGTGTGCCAAGTTGTGCGCAAGCTGGCGTTCTAGGAAGTTTGTGTGGAGTAATTGGCAATCTACAAGCTTTAGAAGCAATTAAAATAATAGTTTCAATAGGCGAAACCTTAATTGGCAGATTAATGATTTTTGATGCCTTAAATGCAGATTGGCAGACCATTGCTATTCACAAAGATCCAACTTGTGAAAAACATTAAGTAAATTCCACTTTATTAATTAATCCATCTGCTCTAGTGTCATGGCTATGAGTAAATATGTTTACGACTTTACCGAGGGTGACCGCAGTATGTCTGACCTTTTAGGAGGTAAAGGAGCCAACTTAGCTGAGATGACGCGATTGGGATTACCGGTTCCGCCTGGGTTTACCATCACCACCGAAGCATGCCGCGCATATTTAAAACAGGGCCGCGAGCCAGCAGGACTGGGACCACAAGTGGGTACCGCTTTGGCAGCCACTGAATCTCGCTCAAACCGAAAACTAGGTGATAGCCAAAATCCGCTTCTACTTTCAGTAAGAAGTGGTGCAAAATTTTCAATGCCGGGAATGATGGATACGGTTTTAAATATTGGACTTAACGATGAAACTTTGATCGGCTTAGCAAAAGAAACCGGGGACGAAAGATTTGCCTGGGATTCTTATCGGCGCTTGATTCAAATGTTTGGTAAAACTGTTTTAGATATTGAAGGTGAAAAATTTGAAACTGTTTTTGATAATCATAAAGAAAAAATCGGCGCCAATAATGATTTAGATTTAAAAGCCGATGATTTAAAGCAAATTGTAGAAAAGTTTAAAAAAATTATTTTAGATGAAACTGGCGAAGAGTTCCCTCAAGGCGCTTACACTCAGCTTGACCTTGCAATAAGAGCAGTTTTTAATTCATGGAACACCGACCGCGCCAAAATTTATCGAAGACAAGAAAGAATTCCGGATGACTTAGGTACCGCAGTGAATGTTGGCACCATGGTTTTTGGAAACAAGGGATCTGACAGCGGTACTGGCGTCGCCTTCACGCGCGACCCCGCCACCGGTGCAACTGGTGCTTACGGAGATTGGCTTACTGACGCGCAAGGTGAAGATGTGGTGGCGGGCATTAGAAACACTTTGCATTTAGACGATTTAGCAAAATTAATGCCCCAGGTGCATAAAGAGTTAATGCAAATTATGCACACCCTTGAAACGCACTATAAAGACCTTTGCGACATTGAATTTACTGTTGAAGACGGCAAGCTGTGGATGCTGCAAACTCGCGTCGGCAAACGCACCGCCGCTGCTGCGTTTAGAATCGCTAGCCAATTAGTGGATGAAGGTTTAATTACGCTGGATGAAGCGCTACAGCGAGTCAATGGAGTTCAATTAACTCAATTGATGTTTCCACGTTTTGATACAAAAGCCGAAAAGAAATTAATTGCCAAAGGTATCGCAGCTTCACCCGGGGCAGCAGTAGGAAAAATAGTTTTTAGTGCCAAAGCTGCAGTCGAAAAAGCTGCCAGTGGTGAAAAAGTCATTTTGATAAGGCGTGAAACCAATCCAGACGATTTAGCCGGCATGGTGGCAGCTGCTGGAATTTTAACTTCGCGGGGTGGAAAAACTTCTCATGCGGCGGTAGTGGCAAGAGGTATGGGCAAGACTGCGGTTTGCGGTGCTGAAAACTTACAAGTTGATATTGAAAATAAAAAAATAACTTTGCCGAGTGGTGAAGTATTAAACGAAGGCGATGTACTTAGCATCGATGGCACTAGTGGTGATGTCTTTTTAGGTGAAGTACCGGTCGCACCTAGCTTGGTGAGTCGATACTTTGAAGAAGGCTTAGCAGCAGTTGAGGCTGATGAATTAATCAAAGCTGTTGATCGTTTAGTGAAACATGCTGATGAAGTTGCCAAACTAAAAGTGCGTGCCAACGCCGATACTGAAGCAGACGCAATCAGAGCTCGCAAGATGGGCGCAGAAGGAATCGGACTTGCCCGCACCGAGCATATGTTTTTAGGTGATCGCAAAAAATTAATTGAGTCATTAATTTTGGCAGACCACCAAGCAGAACGTGATTTGGTTTATCAAGAATTACTACCGTTGCAAACTCAAGATTTTTATGAACTATTAAAAGCCACCGAGGGCTACCCGGTAGTTATTCGCTTGATTGATCCACCGTTACA
>JAGYJD010000039.1 GCA_018402365.1 Candidatus Nanopelagicales bacterium
TTGACTATTGCAATTGGTGGGGCTTAACGATGTAACACAACTTCCGGAGCAACAGCTGAAATTATGGGTTAGGGCGCGCATGGTGGATAAATCGGAATCAATTCCTGCCAAGCTGTTGTTTTGTCGCTCAGTTTGCAGGCTGCCGCGGCCAATGATTCCCGGTAACAGTGCAAGTGAGCCAAGCACAGTGCCGATCAACACCGTGCTGACCAGCAATTCCACGAAGGTGAAGCCAGCCATTTGAGGCTGGTGCTGCATTTCACCATAAGTGCGGGGATGCATTAGAAGAATTTGGTGAAAATAGTGCTCCGCGCAACCAGGCTTGGGGGCTTGGCAGCACCACCACCTCCAAGTGGGAATCCAGTTGAGTCGATGAAGCTTTGGGGGAGGCCCACCAGTGTGATTTTGCTGGAGCTGCCTTTTGTAGTTAGAGAGTTGACGAAAAGTGCTGAAGTGATCCCAGCACTACCTCTCAAGTCAAGAGTGGCAGTGGGAGCCCAAAAGAATAAATTGGCTGATGGGTTGCCAGCGAGTTTGAAAGTTTGGCTTGTCGGGCTCTCTGTGACACGTTGACCCCTAATTTGAAACCGAAAGGTCGTTTCTTGGTAGTCTGGGTATGAAGTGAATTTGTCACTAGTAACTGGATTTCCGTTGTTATTGTGTACAATGTCAGCATTTCCCCCTAAAGTGATATTGCCATCTACGTAAAGATAGACGGGGTTCTTCGTGGTGTCTACAGTAATATTTCCACTGTTGAGATTAATGCTGGAAATCCTGCAATGAGATGCTCCCTTGGATTGAATGCAATTTGCCTCGTCTCCATCAAAAGTAATTGGACTCTTGATCCTTAGGGCGCTTACGGTTTTCCCTTCTGCTTCAGCAATTGAAGCAAATGTGGGCGGGTTTAATTTGGCCTTTTCTGCGCTGGAGAGAGGAGGATCAGGGGTGGTAATAGTAATTCCTACAGGTATGCCCTTGGCTGTGGAAGGGGGGCAGCCGTCAGTTGATGACGTTATTGGTAGGCAAATGATATTGTCTGCGAGCTTGGAGTCAATCTTTCCGTTATTATCGTAAAAAATTAAAGGCCTATTGAAAGATAAGGTGCTCCCAGGGTTGTTTCCTCCAAAAGCGAAAAATCCATCGCCGGTTCCGCTGCTCCCGCCGCCACCAGGGCAATCTACCTGCGCAAGGGTTAGCCGTTTGGTGGCTTGCGCTTTGTTGGTGTTGTTGCCGCGTTCGTAGATGCCTTCAACAACAATGTCTATCTCACTGGGTGTAAGTGGCGGTGTTGGGGCTTTAGTGCTATCTCCTGGCTGGGCAACGAACTGATTGGCACCGTCTCTAAAGATGACTTGAGTGAGCCGAAAACTGCGGTTGGCGTCGATCGCGACTGCGGCGCCACCGGCAAGGTCACTAGTTGCGGTTGCTGTTGGGGTGAGCTTGTTGTTGCAGGGGTTTTTGAGGGCGTTATTTGTGGTTTGCCATGCAGTCATGGGCTGCAGTTCGCTGAGAACGCCCCGGTTCTCTTTGCGGTTCCACTCGCTGAGGATGTGAGTGATGCCGGCGTCAGCTGCTTCGCGGGCCTCCCGGTTGCTGCTGCTCAGCGTTGCGGCGAGCTGGCCAGTCTGGGTGCGGTTGGCCATGGTGACGCCCGCCACCACCACGGAAAGCATGGCGAGCAACACAACTGCCAGCGAGAAACCCTGCTCACTCGAAGCCTCCGCTGTCAGCCCTCTGGCGGGCGGGCCAACTTTTTGCGATGCAAGCAGAGTTAGCAGAAAACGACTTCGCATTGCCCTGAACGGTCACCCTCCTCCACACTCCAACTTAGTGGACTTAGGTGCATTTTGCAGACGAAGATCCTCAGTAAAACTGCTTGGATTGGGCTGGATTGTCTGTGGTGTTGCCGATGCATTCAGGGCCAGCTCAGGCTGGCTGCCCGTGGACCCAAACCTGGTGGGGAAGCCATGCAGGGTGATTGCACGGGGAGCGGTTCTTCTAAATGCGTTCAGGGATTGAGCGTGTGGATGTGAACGGCCAGAAGGAACTCTCCTTGCCGAATAAGGTGAGAAACTGCATCGACTTGCCGTAGAAACGGTTGGTGAAGAAGGACATATCCTCCTCGCTCCAGCTGGGACGAGACACATCCTGTCGCGCCCCAATCACGTTGAAAACAGCTTTTCTGATGGGCCCAGGAATGCGTGAAGCGATTTGATTGTAGGCAGAACTGCTGCGAATCTTGCGCAGCCAGGATGGTGGCCGCACGGCGCCGCTGGTTTGGCCTTTGGGTTCAGGAGAGCGCTGCGTGAGTTGCTCGCTGGGG
>JAGYJD010000004.1 GCA_018402365.1 Candidatus Nanopelagicales bacterium
TAACTCATGATTCATCGCAAGTACAGGTGGGTGATTTATTTGTAGCACTTAGCGGCAAGTCAAAACACGGGGCAGATTTTGCGGCAAGTGCGATCGGTGCAGGGGCTGTAGCAATCCTGACCGACGGTGTCGGAAGAACTATCTTGCGTGATGAAAGCAGAGTGCCGATATTAACTTTAGAAAATTTGCGATCTCATTTAGGTTCTATAGCCGCAAAAATTTATGGGCATCCTTCTAAAAAACTTAAAGTATTTGCAGTTACAGGTACGAATGGAAAAACCACTACCAGTTGGTTACTCCAGCGCGGCCTCTTAGCCGCAGGCATTCCTACTGCACTTTTTGGTACTGCTGGAATAAAAATCGGAGAAATAGAGATTGCTTCAGAGCGAACCACTCCAGAGGCACCACAGTTGCAAGCCATGTTAGCTTTGGCAGTCGAGCAAGGAATTTCTGCGGTAGTTATGGAAGTTTCGAGCATTGCGCTAGCAATGAATCGGGTAGAGGGAATTTGGTTTGAGTCGGTAGGGTTTACAAACTTAAGCCAAGACCATTTAGATTTTCACGGATCAATGGATGAGTATTTCAAAGTCAAGCAATTGCTGTTTAGTAAAAAGTACAGCGACTTTGCCGTAATTTGTTTGAACGACGAATGGGGCCAACGACTTGCGGCAGAATGTGAAATTACAAAAAGTACTGTAGGCACTGCCGAGTATGCAAATTGGAGACTGCATGACATTAGCCCAGCTTTGGGTCATGTTGATTTTAATTTAATTCCGCCTCATAAAAGTAAAATTGAAGTTAAATTGGAATTTGCGGGAGCATTTAATGCCTTTAACGCGGCTTTAGCTATCGCCATGACCAGTCAACTTTCGATATCGCGAGAATTATTTTTGCAAGGCCTTCGAAGCGCTCACGTCCCAGGAAGAATGGAGCCAATCTTGGTACCGGGAATGGCATTTGGTGTGGTGGATTATGCCCACACTCCAGCTGCCATCGAAGTCGTAATTGAAACGCTACGCACACAAACTCACGGAAAAGTTTTTGCTGTAATTGGGGCGGGCGGCAATCGAGACAGTAGCAAGCGCGCTTTGATGGGTGAAGCGGTGAGTAAAGCAGATCTGATAGTTGTAACTGATGACAATCCAAGAGATGAAGATCCAGCTTCAATACGTAAAGCCATTCTCAGTGGAATCGTTGACAAATCGAAAGCAGTTGAAGTTGCAGATAGAGCAGAAGCCATTCAATACGCAGTTTCTAAAAGCACTGAAGCTGACACTATTGTAATTTTGGGCAAGGGTCATGAGACTTATCAAGAAGTAAAGGGTGAGCAGTTAGCTTTTTCAGATAGCGAAGTACTCAAAACTGCCTTGACTAAGGGAGTTTGGGCAAATGATTAAACTTAGTCTTGAAAAAATTGCTGAGATAGTAAACGGCAAACTGGTAAATTCTTCAGCTTCTAAAACTATCGCCGCTGTCGCGATTGATTCCAACAAAGTAACGCCAGGAGCTTTGTTTGTGGCAATCGAAGGAGCTCGACAGGATGGTCATACTTTTATAGAAGAAGCTTTTGCTAATGGGGCAATAGTTGCCTTAGTTTCGAAACCAATTGCAGACTTTCCTCACATACTTGTAACAGAGAAGTCGCAAGCACCTGAAGATTTTTCACAGCCCACAATCTGGGCATTAGCAAAATTAGCAAAATATGTTCATCAGAATTTGCCCCAGTTAATTACCGTGGCTATCACTGGATCTAGCGGAAAAACTACTACTAAAGATTTGGTGCTTCAATTAGGTGACTTACTAGGCAGCACAATAGCAACAAAGGGGAGTGCCAATAATGAGATTGGAATGCCACTTACGGTGCTGGAATGCAACGATGACACTCGATTACTAGTTTTAGAAATGGGAGCTCGTCATAGCGGAAATATTGCATACCTTACAAATATTGCTAAACCCAACTTTTCAATTATTACACACATCGGAACAGCACACTTAGAGATATTTGGTTCTCAAGAGAATATTATTAACACTAAGGCTGAAATTATAGAAAATTTATCTGCCTCAGATTGGGCCATAATAAATTTAGATGACAATAACTCTAAGAAAGTGATCAACAAAACGCTAGCTAGCTTAGCAACTTTTGCAGTTGATAATGACGCTGACTTAATTGCAAAAAGTATTAGCACAAACGATCAGGGCAACCCTAAATTTGAATTAGAGTTCAAAGGTCAGTCTTTCGAGGTAAAACTTAATTTAGTTGGCAATCACAATGTTTACAATGCAATGGCAGCTGCCTTGCCATTTTTGTTAAGTGGGGTAAGTCTTGAAAAGGTAGCAGCGAGATTGAATTCATCTAAAGCTTTGAGTAAGTGGAGAATGGAATCAACCCAACTTAAGAATAATATTCTCTTAATAAATGATGCTTACAACGCAAATTTAGAATCGATGAGCGCAGCCTTGCAAGCACTAGCTCAAATCGGAAATCAACGAAGAAAAATAGCAATCTTGGGGGAAATGAAAGAATTAGGTGAGAAGAGTCAATCCTTTCATTTTGCGATCGGAGAATTAACTGCAAAAATGAAAATTGACCACCTATTGGTCGTAGGTGGGGGCGCGCAGCAGATTATTGAAGGTGCGCGAGCAGATGAATCTTGGTCAGGGGAGGCAACGCTACATGAAAATAACCAGACTTTATTCAATCATGCGAAAGAATTGCTTAGTGAAAACGACGTGGTTTTAATTAAAGCATCTCGCTCGGTGGGGCTAGAAGTTGTGGCAAAAGAACTTATCGAAATTAAAGGTGAGGCATGAGATTAATTATTCTGGCTGGGGTACTGGGAATGGTCTTCACTTTATTTTTTACTCCAATTTTAATCAAGGCTTTACAGCGTCGCGGCAGAACTCAAGCAATTCGGATTAGTGAAAACGGAATCAATTACCCAGAACACCAAAACAAAATAGGAACACCTTCGATGGGTGGAGTGGCAATTTTGGGTGGAACAGTCGTGGGTTATGCCGCAGCACATCTTTATGTAATGCGACCACCCTCTTATTCGGTGATGTTGGCCTTTCTCTTAATGGGTGGCCTGGCGCTGGTGGGATTTTTAGATGACTACTTGAAAATCTATAAGCAAAATAGCAGGGGTATACGCGCTCGTACCAAACTTTTAGGACAAGCGGTAGTGGCGGTTTTATTTGGTTACGCGGCCATAAATGGTGAAAATGCAAATGGATTTACTCCAGCTAGCACTTCTATAAGTTTTGTGCGAGACACATTAATCGTTTTGCCAATAGGGTTATTTTTAGTCTGGGTTTGGTTTTTAGTTACCTCCATGACCAATGCGGTAAACCTGACTGACGGGTTAGATGGCCTGGCAGCGGGAGCCTCAATTTTAACTTTTGCCGGTTATGTTTTAATCTCTGTTTTTCAATTTAATCAAAGTTGCGCAGTTGAGGCAACTGCTTTCTGTTATACAGTGCGAGATCCACTAGATCTGGCGGTCTTTGCCGCCGCAATTGGGGGATCACTAATTGGATTTCTTTGGTGGAACACCAGCCCAGCAAAAATTTTTATGGGAGACACTGGCTCACTCGCGTTAGGTGGAGCGATTGCTGCTTTAGCAATTTTTACTAAAACTCAACTTTTAATGGCGCTAATGGGCGGTTTGTTTTTAATAATTACTGTTTCGGTGGTGATGCAGGTTTCTGCTTTTAAATTGACGGGTCGAAGAGTCTTGAAAATGGCACCTCTACACCACCATTTTGAGATGTCGGGCTGGCCTGAAATTCAAATAGTCGTGAGATTTTGGGTTATTCAAGGAATTATGTTGGCAAGTGCGCTAGCAATTTTTTATGCAGAATGGGTCAGGTTTATCTAGTGATGACGCGTAATACAGATTTTGCAGAAAAAAACGTGGTAGTCGCCGGTTTAGGTATTGCGGGATTTGCGGCAGCAGATGCTTTAGCTGATTTAGGTGCAAATGTAACAGTTTATGATGAAACTTCGAATGAGAACATGAACGAGCGGGCACAAATATTAGATGTGCTCGGTGTGAAAGTATTTTTAAATTGGAAAAATGATTTACCCACTAATCTCGATCTGGTAGTGGCTTCCCCTGGCCTAGCACCAAGCCACCCTTGGTTTAAGGCCGCGCAAGCCAAAGAGATTCCGATTTATGGGGAGCTGGAGCTGGCTTGGCGGCTGCGTCCACTGGAGAACCCGGCTCCTTGGTTATGTGTGACGGGCACAAATGGAAAAACCACCACCACTTTAATGCTGGCAAGTATTTTGAAAGCTAGTGGTTTAAAAGTGGAGGCGGTTGGAAACATAGGTGACTCAATTGTGAGTGCAGTAATGAACCCTACGCCTGCTCAAGTTTTGGCGGTAGAAGTTGGCGCACCACAGCTTCCTTTCACTTATTCAATGTCACCGGAATCTGCAGTGGTTTTAAATCTGGCACAGGACCATGTTGATTTTTTTGGAAGTTTTGAAAATTATCGAAACGCGAAGGCGAGGGTTTATCACCAAACTAAAAATTCTTGTATATACAACGTGCAAGATCTTGAGACAGAAAAGATGGTGGCAGCAGCAGACGTGGTTGAAGGCGCTCGTGCAATTGGCTTTACGCTCTCAGTTCCGAGCCCTTCGATGCTGGGTGTGATTGATGATTGCCTAGTAGATAGGGCATTTATAGAAAACCGGAGTGATTACGCGCAAGAACTTGCAACCTTTGATGACATAAAGCCTTTTGCACCACACAATGTCGCCAACGCGCTAGCCGCCGCTGCGCTCGCCCGGTCCATTGAAGTAGCTCCGGCCTTTGTGAAGCAAGGGTTAAGAGAATTTGAGCCAGCGCCTCATCGAATATCTTTGGTGCGAGAGCACAACGGTGTTTCATTTATTGACGATTCAAAAGCCACTAATACTCACGCGGCTGACACATCATTGAACGCTTATCAAAGTGTGATTTGGATTGCTGGGGGATTAGCAAAAGGTCAAGACTTTTCTGAATTAATTATCAGGCATTCGCAAAAGATAAAGGCAGTAGTACTTTTGGGTAAAGATAGAAATCTAATAAGGTCTGCCTTTCAAAAGATCGCCCCCCAAACACCAATTTATGAGATTTCAGAAACTAATGAAACTGCAATGAGGCAAGTGGTAGATATCGCAGCTGATGTGGCACAAAAAGGCGATGTAGTTTTATTAGCTCCTGGTTGCGCTTCATGGGATATGTTTAAAGACTACAAAGCGCGCGGCCAAGCTTTTGAGCAGGCGGTACAAAATTTAAAATGACTAAGACTAAAAAAACCGTAAAAGCACAAAATATATTTTATGCAATTTTAATCTCAACTCTGAGTCTTTTAGTATTGGGCTTGGTGATGGTACTGTCCGCATCTACTCAAATTTCATTTTTACAAACTGGCAATCAATACGATATTGCCTTGCGTCAATTACTTTTTTCTGGTGTGGGCATAATTCTAATGCTAACTATCTCTAGATTGCCACTAACCTTTTTTTATAAATGGGCAAATGTTGCCATTGGATTAGCGTTTGTCTTGCTAGTGATGGTATTGATTCCAAGCATTGGTATTTCAGTTTCTGGTCAAAGAAATTGGATTGAAATATTTGGGCCGTTTCGTTTACAACCCAGTGAATATGCAAAGTTAGCACTAGTAATTTGGGGAGCTTGGGTCTTGAGTAAAAAGGTTGAAAAGAAAGAACTAACTTGGAAAGAGCTATTGACCCCTGTTTATTGGGTTGGTTTAGTAATCACGGCGCTAGTGGTTGCCCAAGGGGATGTGGGAACAGCTTTAATTATCTTGCCAATCGTGCTAGCAATTTATTACTCGGCGGGCGCACCCTTGATCTTTAATTTTGTTAACGCCTTACTTGGTGTCTTAGCAATCATGGTTCTAACAATCCAAGCTCCTTATCGGATGCAACGTTGGATCTCTTGGCTTGATCCCGAAGCTGACCCGGAAGGTGCGGGCTGGCAAATCATTCAAGGCCAGTACGCCTTAGCTGAGGGTGGAATTTTCGGCTTAGGTTTGGGTGCTTCTAAACAAAAATGGGGATGGCTTCCGGCGGCACACACTGATTTTATTTACGCAGTAATTGGTGAAGAGTTGGGTCTAGTAGGTACTTTTTTTGTTCTGTTTCTGTTTGCAATTTTAATTATTTCTATTATTACTTTAGCGAGACGCACAAAAAATAATTTTACGCGCATTTTTGCTTTTGGCGTTGCGGGTTGGATTTTGATTCAAACTTTAATTAATTTAGGTGGAGTATTAGGATTGCTGCCAATTACTGGAGTACCGCTACCTTTAATTTCTTATGGAGGCTCGTCTTTAGTATTTATCCTGGTGGCACTTGGGGTTTTGTTAGCTTGCATTCGACATGAGCCGGGAATGAAAAGTAGAAAAGTAAACTCCAAGATGGCGAGTAGGGCATGAGTGCTATCGCGTTAGCTGCAGGAGGTACCGCTGGTCATATCGAGCCAGCTTTAGCAACGGCGAGAGCCATAATGAAACAAAAGCCGGATGCAGAAATTTACTTAATCGGTACGCCTAAAGGGCTAGAATCAAAGTTGGTACCTAGCGCAGGATTTCGTTTAGAACTTGTTAATGCCAGTGCCTTTCCAAGAAGCTTTTCGTTGCAAACAATTCTGTTTCCATTAAAGTTTTTTACCTCACGCGCTCAGGCAATCAAAGTTTTAAAAGAGAATCAGACCGCCCTGGTAATTGGTTTTGGCGCCTATGTTTCATTTCCGGTATATCTAGCCGCTAAGAAATTAAAAATCCCGGTTATCATTCATGAAGGCAATGCCAAGCCGGGAATTGCTAATAAATTCTTTTATAAGCAGGCTAAATATGTTTTTCAATGCTTTGAAAATTCATTACCGGGGGCTGAAACTATTGGAATGCCGTTGCGTGAGTCAATCTCAAATATTGCGCTAACCGACGCTCGCTTAGAAGGTTGCGAACTCTTTGGATTAGATCCAAAAAAACCTACAATTTTAGTATTTGGTGGCTCACAAGGTGCTTTAAAGATAAATAAGGCACTAACTGAAGTAATTGGCTTAATAACTGCTGCCGGATTTCAAGTGCTTCATGCGGTTGGCCCAAATAAACAAATAGAAAAAACTTTAGATATTTTTCCGGATTATTATCCGGTCTCTTATATAGATCGAATGGATTTAGCATATGCAGTTGCAGATTTAGTGGTGAGCCGGTCTGGTGCGATGACGGTCTCTGAAGTAACTGCCTTAGGAAAGGTGGCAATTTTTGTGCCTTTTCCGAGCGGAAACGGGGAACAAAGCGAAAATATTCGTGAACTCGTTGCCAGTGGTGCTGCTATCACTATTTCTGACGCTGAACTAACGGGCGAGAAACTCTTAGGAACCGTACTTGACTTATTCAAATCGGACGAAAAACTAACCCAGCTATCTAAAGCCGCAACCAAGTTTGGTCGGCGTGACGCTGACCGAATATTGGCGAGGAAAGCACTAACCTTGTTAGATAAATAGAAACAGAGGAGTTAATTGTGACGTCAAGTATTTCGCTTGACGATGTGCACATTCTAGGTTTGGGTGGAGCAGGAATGAGCGGGATTGCCAGAATTTTGGTAGCCCAAGGTAAAAGTGTTAGCGGTTCAGACCTGAAAGAGTCTCGTCGATTAACAGCTTTAAGAAACTTAGGTATTGAAGTTTTTCTCGGTCATAAAAAAGAAAATGTAAAACCAACTAAAACAATTATTGCTTCTACTGCAATTAAGTCAAGCAACATAGAAATTTTGGCAGCAACAGAGCTAGGTCTTAAAATTTATTCTCGAGCTGAAGCATTGAGTGCAATCACGAGAGATTTTAAATCTATCGCGGTTTCTGGTACCCACGGAAAAACCACCACGACTTCTATGGTGACGGTCATGCTACAAGGTTGCGCTAAGGACCCCTCATTTGTTATTGGTAGCGAACTAGCCGAAACTGGAGCGAACGCTCACTTGGGAGATAGTGATTTATTTGTGGTGGAGTCGGATGAATCAGATGGCTCTTTTTTACATATGAGCCCGAGTGTGGCGGTAGTTACTAACGTGGAAGCAGATCATCTTGATTATTGGAGAGAGTTTGAAAGATTAGAAAATGCTTTTTTAGAATTTGTTTTAAAAGTCAAAGACAAACAAGGATTTGCCGTAATTTGTGTAGACGATAAGGGTGGACGACTATTAGCTGAAAAGGTGCAAAAAAAAATAGAAATGATCACCTACGGTCAATCAAATTCCGATCTCCAGATCACGCAAGTCACCCCAGGCCTACCGGGATTTGATTTTAAACTTAAATTTAAAGGTAAAGATTTGGGTGACTTCTCTCTGTCGGTTCCTGGTTTACATAATGTTTTAAACGCCACTGCGGCAGTGGCAGTAGGACTAGGTCTCGAGCTGGATTTAGACCTAATTAGAAATGCGCTTAAGGGTTTTACAGGAACGAGAAGAAGATTCGAATATCGTGGCAGTGTTCGTGGAGTAAGGGTTTTTGATGACTACGCCCATCACCCCACCGAAATTACCGCCACTTTAAAGGCGGCTAGGGATGTTGTAGAAAACGGCAAGCTGATAGTTGCTTTTCAAGCCCATCATTACTACCGGACAGCATTGTTCAACAAAGAATTTGGTGAGTCTTTAGGGTTGGCAGATATTGCAATTGTGTTAGAGGTCTTTGCACCTGGTGAAGAACCAATCCCGGGTGCCAGTGGACAAACTATGGCCTCCTTTGTTCCGTTACCCAAAGACCAAGTTGTATTTGAGCCATCTTGGTCACGCGTAGCCTCACGATTGGTGGAAAGAGCAGAACCCGGTGACATCATCATGACTTTGGGGGCCGGGGACATTGGGATGTTAGGCGAAGAAGTCTTGAATTTATTGCAACAAAAATTTAATGGATAAAAAGAGGATTCTTTGATTACCGGCAGGGCTAAAAAGTTACTCTTTATATTTTTTATAATTTTAGTTTTTACTGGGATTGGAATTTATTTAGCATACTTCTCAAGTTGGTTGCTGATAAGAAATGTTACCGTGACAGGGATTGAGCGGCTTTCGCAAGATGAGGTCAGATCCGTAGCGCAAATTAAGCTAGAGAGCCCTATGGTCGACTTAAATTCTGAAGAGATCATTTCGCGAATTAGGCAAATCGATACTGTGTTGAATGTTGAAGTTCGCAAAGGCTGGCCCGATAGCGTCGTAATAGCGATAGAAGAGCGAGTGCCAATCGCACTGACAGATTTAGCTGATGGTAGATATCTTGTTGATGAAACTGGAAAAGCCTTTCGTCGAGCGGGTCCAGACGATGTACATCTATTTGTTTTTGCCCCTAACGAAACGGCTCGCGGATTGGCAGCACGAGTTTCACGGGAGATGCCGGATTGGCTAGTGGGAGATATCAATCGCATCGAAAGTTTTGATGCAAAAAGAGCGACTGTGATCCTAAACTCGGGTAGAAGAATCCTCTGGGGGGACGAATTTAAATCCCAAGATAAAACTGCAGTGCTGCTGGTACTACTAAGAACCAATGAGGGGGATATAGATATCTCGACGGTGGAAGTACCAGTGTTAAAGGTGCCGGTCGCAGACTAAAAATCGCTGGTGGCGACGTATTTAACTTCTAAGTATTCGTCTATCCCTTCGTAGCCCCCTTCGCGACCAAGCCCAGATTGCTTTACCCCACCAAAAGGTGCTGCGGGATCTGAAACTAATCCACGATTAAGCCCGATCATTCCCACCTCTAATTGTTGAGAGACTCTTAAACCCCGCGCTACATCTTTTGTATAGATATACCCAGCCAATCCATATTCACTTTGATTTGCCCATTTGAGGGCTTCGAATTCATCTTTTACTCTAACCACTGCCGCTACTGGTCCAAAAATTTCATCAATCACAACTTGCGAAGTGGCAGGAACATCACCCAGCACGGTAGCGGGAAAGAAACTACCGGGGCCATCGTTAACTTCACCGCCAGCGGATTGCTTTGCGCCACTTGCAATAGCAGCTTTTACCATTTCAGAAATTGTTTTAACCGCCTTACGATTTATTAGCGGAGCTAAAGTAGTTGCTTGATCACTGCCATGGCCTGGCCGTAGCGCTCTCATTTTTTCAGATAACTTCTGAACGAAGGAATCATGAACTGCGTCCTGTACAAAAAAACGATTAGCGGCAGTACAAGCTTGGCCACCATTTCGCATTTTAGCTAACATCGCTCCCTCAACCGCCAAGTCAAGATCGGCATCGTCAAGCACAATAAAAGGTGCATTACCGCCAAGTTCCATTGAGCAATTTAAGACTCGATCGGCAGCTTGATGTAGCAAGAGTTTTCCGATTTGTGTAGAACCAGTAAACGATAATTTTCTGATTCGATTATCGCTCAAGGCGGCACTGGTAAGCACAGAAGATTTATTTGTTGGAAGAATGCCACAAATACCTGCGGGAAGGCCAGCTTCCAAAAGTAGTCTTCCGATTAGCAATGCTGTTAGTGGCGTCTCTTGAGCTGGTTTTAGAATTGCCGCCGCACCTGCAGCAATGGCAGGACCAACCTTTCTGGTAAACATGGCGGCTGGAAAGTTCCACGGAGTGATTAAAAAAGCTATACCCACCGGTTGGCGAAAAGTTAAAATCTTATTTTGTCCACTCGGTGCAGTTCTAAAAGAACCATCAATTCTTACGGCTTCTTCGCTGAACCATCTAAAAAATTCTGCAGCGTACAAAGTTTCGGCTTTGGCATCGGTTATGGTTTTACCATTCTCGAGCGACATCACTAGTGAAATCTCGTCTGCTTGCTGGATCATTAGCTCATAGGCTTTTCTTAAAACCTCAGCGCGCACTCTGGGTGCGGTCTTAGCCCAAATTGGCTGCGCAAAAGCGGCGGCAGTTAAAGCTTTTTCTAAATCTGTTTCATTTGCGTTTGCAACTAAAGTTAATACTTCGCCATTAGCGGGATCGTGCACTGCGAAAGGTTCATCGCTGCCGGACACGAAACCTTCACCAATCAATAACCCAGTCGGGATGCTAGCCATTAATTCCGAGGTCTTAGCTTGATTCGGATTTTCCACTGAACGAGGAAGGGTCGAGGTCATGAGGGTTTCCTTTGTTTTGCTAACTAAAAGGGTACCGAACCATCATCAGATTCAACTTCACGAAGGGAGGCCATCAACCCTAAAGCTCTAGCAAGTTGTTGATCTTGATTGAGGTTTAAATCGGCTTCAATGATTTCCCCAGTATTGGTATCAACGCTAACGCCCTGATATCTGGTTATTCGACTGTCGGTATTGGCGAATTCACACCATTTGGACACCGAGCACCAGTTGCAGGGTGGGTTTTGGGTAGGAATAAATTCTTTATCGTTAATCCAAAAATCTGCAGCTTGCGCTAATTTTTGCCAAGCCAAACTAGTTATTAATGGGTCGGAGATATCGAATTCGATCAAAGTAGCAGAATCTTTGGTTAAAATTTCTAATTCAACTCTTCGCTTAGCTGCTTGACTCCACTCTTGTGGGATATTTGGAAGATTTTTCACTCGATTCATTAAAACTATTGCTAAAGGTATTTGCGGGTAAATATCTAAAAAAGCTTCAGGTGAGACTTCGTAATTTTTATCTGTTGATTTAGTCTCTCGCCAAACTAGAGTATTTTTTGCAAAATAAATCAAATCTGGCCTAGTGCCAACTAAACTTTGAGAATCAGAATCCATCACCCACATCTCGACTTCATTTTTAAGTTGGGTGCCGCTCTTAATTGGGCAAGTCTTAAGATGATGCCTTAGGTACGCTTCACTTGCTGCTACTTGTTCAGAATTCCAAGCTAATTTATTTGCAATTTCCCCAAAATCTTTTTCACTTGGTAAGTCGGATTTTTGGCAAGCTTGATTTCTTTTATGAGCCTCTTCAATCCAGGCATGAACCGAAAGACCCCGCTCTTGGTGGACTGTCGAAAGTTGCGGTAATGAAGGAAGTGATAATTCGTGTTGCAAAAAGTAGGCATGATTACATCTGAGATAAGTATTTAACTTTGATGGCGAAAAACTCTTTACGCTTTCTGAAGTATTTATAACGCCCAGGAGTCCCGCTACGGTTGGTAAAGTGGGGCAAACAGGATTAGCTCTACATTTAAGACATTCTGATGAAACTTTTTGTTCACCACCCACAAGTCGCGAGCTGATTAAGCTGTAAAAATCCTCATTAGGCAAGTCAAGATTGGTAAGGGATTCATCAAAAATTAATTTTTGGCTTCCGTCCAGTACTCCTAGCTCTCGAATTCTTACTTGCTCAGGTGCCGGCCAAATACCATTCAAAGCTTGGGTGGGGGAGCGAAAATCCATACCACTATTCGCCTCACCTTGAGTTAAGACTTTTACAATCGCAGCAAGTCGATTTGGATTAATGGTACTTTTTCCAGCGGAGTGCATCTTTAACATCCGAAACTCGCGCACTTTGAAATCTGTTGTCGTTAAATAAAACCCCCAAGCGAACCACTCAACACTTTGACTTGAGTTACTAAAGGCAATGGGATCTATTAATTGTGTGAAAATATCTTCACTTTCAGCATTAGCTTTAAGCCAGGCGGAAGCGAAGCCACCTACTGCGTCTGCTAACCATTTTTCAGTGGCTGGGTGTACTGGACTTCTACTTTGCGAAATCTGCTCAGAAAGTGATTGCGAGATGAATTCGTCTAATTGGTCTTCATCAAACAAAAGTCCCTTTGCATTGAAACTAGTAACGAAGGCATCTTTAAGTAAGCCCAGGGGAAAGCTTTGAAAATTCTCACTCGAATTTTGACTAAAGGTCTTACTAACCTTGGTAGTGGGGCGTGACTTTAGGGCAAAATTATCCAGACAAAGCTTTTCATTTGCTACTCCAATTTGGGTGGCGCTCAATCTAATGAATTCACCTGGTTGATAGATAAAGCTGGGATGCCAAGCGGGAATTTCAATCTCAGACTTAGTCATCGAAAGGTAGTCCGCTCTCTTGCGGCAAGTTGCTACGAACTCTTTTTTCAAGACCTAATTGCACTAATTGCTGATTCGACGCTTCGCTGCCGGGGGTAGGGGCATCGGAGTTTCTTGCAGGGCAAACTTTTTCAAAGGCACAATACCGACAGAGCGGACCAGTTTTGGCAACCCAAGCCTTGCGCTCTAGTGCAACTTGCATGTTGCCTCTCGCGTTAACTAAATCTAAAAGTGCCCGATCAAGTGCATTTGGATACGTTGGGCGGACTACCCGATCAGCGGAGCCTAAGTAGATCAACTCGACTTCATGCACTGTCTCACCTTGAATTTTTAAACCTGCTGCGTAAAGCATCACTTGTCGTAAGGACTCCGGCAAATACTTTGCCGCGGGCTTTTTACCAGTCTTATAGTCACTTATTCGTGTTAGCGGTTTTCTGGTGATCCGATCTAACCGCCCATAAAGTTTTACATCTTTGACAATTGCCGTAACGGGCCGCTCTAGATCCTCTATTAGAACTTCCACCTGACTGGGATCTTCTAATTTAAAATAATTAGAGAGCGAGTCAGCGCTGCGTTGTTTTAGTACGCCAATAGTTCCATCGGTTAGCCAAGATTGATGAACTGAGATGGTATTTGCGCCAACTTCACGCAGTAAATCCCATGCCATGGCTTTATCGCGCTCTACTTTTGGCAACTTCATCAAATTTTCTAAAACATCATGAACTAAGCTGCCAATGATTTGCGGAAGCTGTGGTGGTTCACGCCAGCCAGCAACCGAAGAGAACCAATAGCTCAATTCACATTTTTCAAAGGTGCTGAGTTGACTGGGTGAGAGGTGGGCCGGCAACGCCGAACCAACATCCTCAACTGCCACCGTCATTTCGACCATGAAATGCAGTATCCCTTCAATTACTCTCGAACGCGATTAACTTGTGCTCAGAGTACTAAATTGCTTTTACGGCCGCGATTACTTTGGTAAGCGAATCTTTTGCATCACCAAATAAAAGTGTGGTCTTGTCGTTAAAGAGCAGTTCATTGTCGATCCCAGCAAAGCCTGGACGCATTGAGCGCTTCATGAATACAACTTGTTCGGCTTGGTCAACATTTAATATAGGCATTCCATAAATTGGAGAGTCAGCATCGGTGCGAGCGGCGGGGTTAACTACATCGTTAGCACCCACTACTACCGCTACATCGGTAGAAGCAAATTCTGAATTTATTTCATCCATCTCTTTAAGCTGATCGTAGGGAACATCTGCTTCTGCTAGCAAAACGTTCATGTGTCCAGGCATTCTTCCGGCTACTGGGTGAATAGCGTACTGAACTTCAATTCCTTTACTCATTAATAAGTCAACTAGTTCTCTTAGTGATTGCTGAGCTTGGGCAACTGCCAATCCGTATCCAGGAACGATAATGACGCGAGAGGCGTAAGCCAACATAATTCCGATGTCATTTGGTTGTGCGGATTTAACAGAGCGATCTTCTTGCGAGTTAGAGATTTTTTGAGCAGTTTTGGTGAAAGCACCAAAAAGTGTGTTTGTCAAAGGTCTTCCCATGGCTTGCGCCATCAAACGGGTGAGCAAAGTTCCCGAAGCTCCAACTAAGGTACCTCCAACTAACAACAAGACGTTTTCAAGTACATAACCCATGCCAGCCACCGATAAGCCAGTGAAAGCATTCAGCAAACTAATTACGATCGGAACATCAGCGCCACCAACAGGCAAAACAAATAAGATACCCAAAACTAAAGCCAGAACAGACAAAGTCCACATTGCCCAAGCAGTTGGATCAACAATTAAATAACCAGCAAGTGCCAAATTAGCTAAAGCAACTCCGATAGTGATAAAGCGCCCCAGAGGAATAATCACAGGTCGTGAGGTCATTAATTCTTGAAGCTTTAAAAATGTCACAATCGAACCAGTAAATGCGACGCCGCCGATAATGATGGTTAGTACCGTTGCCACTAAGGCAATCGGAGAGGTGTAAATGGATCCAGTGAGAAATTCAATTACCGCAACCGCCATCGCAGCTCCACCGCCAGCGCCGTTAAAAAGCGCAACCATTTGAGGCATCTGCGTCATTTGAACTTTCTTGGCCGCAAAGTAACCCAAAAGTGAACCAACCACCATGGCAATCAAAATTATTTCAACATTTTGAATATTGTTTATAGCAAAGAACACCACAACCGTGGCCACGATGGCGCCGATGGCACCCACGCGATTACCCAATCGAGCAGTCTTGGGGCCAGAGAGAGCTTTGAGCGCCAATATGAAAGCAACTGCCGCAACTAAGTTAATTAGTTCTGTCCAAATTGGAGGATTCACGCTTTATCCTCAACCTTCTTTTTAGGTTTGAACAGATCTAGCATTCGATCGGTGACCACAAATCCACCCACCATATTGATGGCAGATAGCACAATGGCAATAGCGCCTATTGTTAATTCCACTGCACCCTCCGCATGAGAGGTGACAATGATGGCTCCCACCAAAATAATTCCATGGATAGCATTAGCGCCACTCATTAGCGGGGTATGCAAAACCGTTGATACCTTTGAAACAACTTCATATCCAACAAAAATACTTAGTATAAAGATGGTCAAGAGGGCTAATTGATCCATTTAGTTAGACCCTTCATTTAGTTCTTGCTTTACAAAATCATTTACAACTTCTCCGTCTAAGATCAGGGCTGATCCTTTCAACACTTCATCGTTAAGGTCGACTGCTAATTTTTCATCTTTTACACAAAAGCCCAAAAGCGAAACAATGTTTCCGCTATAGAGAAATGAAGCATCGGGGCTCATTTGACTTGGGATGTTTGCCCCACCCCAGACCTTGATGCCAGCGACTTCAATGATTTCACCCGGCACCGAACCTTCAACATTTCCACCACTTTCAGCGGCCATGTCCGCGACCACACTTCCGGGGCGCATCGTTTGCAACATGGAGCTAGTTACTAGGCGGGGAGCAGGTCGGCCCGGTACCGCTGCGGTGGTAATCAATAGATCACTGGCGGTGATGAAAGGAGTTAACAACTCTTGCTGTAAACGAGATCGCTCTTCGTTGAGCTCTCGCGCATAGCCACCCTGACCCTCTAGCGGTGGTAAATCTAATTCAATAAATGTTGCACCAACAGATTTCACTTCATCTTTTGAAGCAACTCGTACGTCGTATCCAGAAACCACTGCACCAAGTTTTTTAGCGACACTCATTACCTGTAGGCCAGCAACACCAGCTCCAAGTACTAGCACTTTTGCCGGACGGATTGTTCCGGAGGCAGTCATTACCAAAGGAAACATTCTCTGACTTAAGCTCGCAGCCTTTAACATCGTGTGATAGCCAGCAACTGTTGCTTGAGAAGTTAGAGCATCGGCTGCTTGCGCGCGTGAAATTCTGGGTAAGAAATCGAAAGAGAGCAAAGAAACTTTTTGAGTTATGGCGGCTCTTATGCTGTCTAAATCTCTTTTGGCTTGAGCAAAAGAAACTAAAAGTGTTTTTGGCAAAAGTTTTCCGATTTGTTCTTTTGTTAAGGGGTTTACACTCACCACACATTCAGCTTGAGAGAGCGCTGCATCAATGTCGGTAATCACGGTGGCACCGGCTTGTTGGTAAAGCTCATCAGATTGCAAGCTGGCCTCACCAGCTCCCGCTTGGATCTGGACTGAGAAGCCTAAAGCTTGTAGCTTGCTAACAACCTGGGGAACAACGGCAACCCTTTTTTCACCTGACTTGAGTTCTTTAACTACTAGCAGCTTCATAAAGAAGATTGCACCCTTCGCTTTTTGTCATTGCTAACCATAGGCCCCAGAATATTAAACGCAAATCAGAACCCCGGGTGGATGCGGGAGTTTAACTCTGACTGTATATATAGATTTGATCAAAGACACGCCGAAAGGCTTGCTTGCTTATAGTCGTTTCATTACCTAGGTTCTGTGGGCTTTATAAAAGGCAAAAGTTTAAGGCTCAACTAAAGGTTTAGATTTAACAAAGGGGCAATAGCGTGGTAGCACCGCAAAATTATCTAGCGGTAATAAAGGTCGTTGGCATTGGCGGTGGTGGAGTAAATGCCATAAATCGCATGATCGAAGTTGGCGTCAAAGGTGTTGAATTTGTGGCAATTAATACTGACGCGCAAGCTTTGTTAATGAGTGATGCGGACGTAAAGCTCGATATTGGTCGCGAATTAACTCGCGGCCTGGGAGCGGGCGCTGACCCTTCTGTGGGACGCCAAGCAGCAGAAGATCACATTGAAGAATTAAGTGATGTGCTGCGTGGGGCGGATATGGTTTTTGTCACCGCGGGCGAAGGCGGTGGCACCGGAACTGGTGGCGCTCCGGTAGTGGCTCGGATAGCTAGAGAATTAGGTGCGCTAACTATTGGCGTCGTCACAAAGCCATTTAATTTTGAAGGTCAACGCAGAATTAAGCAAGCAGAGATCGGCGTGGAAGAACTTCGCAAAGAAGTTGACACTCTCATCGTAATTCCAAACGATCGCCTTTTAAGTTTGTCAGATAAAACGATTTCTATGCTAGAGGCATTTAAGCAAGCAGATCACGTTCTCTTGCAAGGCGTTAGTGGCATAACAGACTTAATTACAACTCCTGGATTAATTAATCTTGATTTTGCAGACGTAAGAAGCGTGATGAAGGACGCGGGAAGCGCTTTGATGGGAATTGGTTTGGCTCGCGGTGAAAGTCGTGCAGCAGAAGCTGCCCGAAATGCCATAGCTAGCCCGCTACTTGAAGCCAGTATTGATGGTGCTCGCGGCGTGTTACTTTCGATTGCGGGGGGTTCAGATTTAGGTCTCTTTGAAATAAATGAAGCAGCTCGCCTAGTAGCGGATGTGGCACATGCAGAAGCAAACATAATTTTTGGAACAGTAATCGATGACACTTTGGGCGACGAAGTTCGTGTGACAGTAATTGCCGCAGGATTTGATGCTTATGAGCCTTCAAATCGACCTTGGAGTCCAGCAAGTCAAGAGGTAGAAGCCAGCGATGATCCCGAAATTCCTGATTTTGTTAATGCAAATGAAGATACCGGGCCGCAACCAGTAATTTCTACAGAATTCGATCCGGCAGTACCAGCTACACCTCGTCGGGTTGTTTTTGATGACACCAGCGATGACGAGTTGGACGTCCCTGATTTTCTTCGGTAGTAATGAATGAAATCGCTGCGTTAGCAAAAGGAAGTTTTGACGGAGCAAGTTGGTTAATCACAGCCCGGACAGGCGGAGTGTCCAAAGATCAATTCGCCCAAACTAATTTTTCTTTGAATGTAGGGGAAGACTCTAAATTAGTGCAAGTGAATCGAAGCCGGCTAGCCGCACAAATCGGTAAACCCATTACCTTTGCAAAAGCAATTCATAGCAAGAATCTTGCGTGGGTAGATGAAAAATCTAGTGATGAGATCGCTGAAGTTGATGGATTAATCACCTCATCAAAAAACCGAGCGATAGCAACATTAAGTGCAGACTGTGCAACAGTCTTAATTTTTGCCTTAGGGGTAAAAATCATTGCAACTTTACATGCGGGGTGGAAGGGGATGAGTGATGGAATTTTGCCAAAAACTATTTATGAACTTCGAGCGGTGGGTGCTAGAGAAATCAAAGCACTAATCGGACCAACAATATGTGCAGAGTGCTATGCGGTCAGCGAAGACCGGTACCGTGAGGTAAAGACGAAAGTACCGGCTGCTTGTTTTATAAATAAACAAAATGAATTTGCAATTGATGTAAGAGCAGGTTTAGCCTGGCAACTATTAAATGAAAAAGTATCTTTTGACAATGTTTTAATATGCCCTTTTGAAGACGAGAATGCCTACAGTTTTAGAAGAGACCACAAAACAGGACGGATGGCTAGCGTGATTTGGTTAAATAATTAAATGGACAGAAAATCAGAATTACTAAGCAATCTCACTAACGTGCAGAAGAAAGTATCCGCAGCGGGAGCCCGGGCAAGTAGAGCTGAAGGTGAGATCACCTTAATCGCGGTGACAAAGAATTTTCCGAGCAGTGACGTCGAGCTTTTAGCTGAAATTGGCATAAATGATGTCGGTGAAAATAAAGATCAAGAAGCCAAACAGAAATCTAAAGAGACTAAAAGCAAACTTGTCTGGCATTTTATCGGTCAGTTGCAATCTAACAAGGTTAAATCTGTGGTTAGTTATGCAGACTATGTGCACTCAGTAGACAGATTAAATTTAGCAAAAGAAATTAGTAAACAATGTGTGGCAATTAATAAAGAGATTCAGGTATTTATCCAAGTTGACCTAGGGGAGGATAATCAAAATCGCGGAGGAGTAGCTCCGAAATCGCTTCCTCTGTTAGCCGCCGAAATTGAGACACTTCCCAAAGTCAAGTTGGTTGGACTAATGGCGGTGGCACCGCTGAATACTGCGCCCGCGGATGCCTTTGAGAAGCTAGTAGAGATTCGAGCTGGTTTTTTGCAAGACCACCCCCAAGCTCGACTACTGAGCATTGGAATGAGCGATGACTTTGAAACCGCAATTGAATTTGGTGCGACACACCTGAGAATTGGCTCTTTATTGCTAGGGGTAAGGCCTGATTTGAGGTAATGTCTCATTAGTCACAGGGGCAACAGAGGTATCTCAAGGGGGGCTTATGCCTAGCGCAGTGCGCAAAATGGCCGTTTATTTAGGCTTAGTTGAAGACAACCGTGAATTCGACGAATATGAAGAAGAATTTTCTTACGAATCAAATCATGCATCAGAAGTAGTTTCCGCCCCAGCTCGATTTTCACGTCAACCGATCTCTTACGGAGCCAATGCTTTGGCTGAAAAAGTTGAAGTAAACCCCCGTCAATTTAAAGCCGAATCGGTTGGGATTTCTCGAATAACCACCCTGCATCCTCGTTCATATAACGAAGCGCGTCGGATCGGCGAGGAATACCGGATGGGTGTTCCGGTAATTATGAATTTGACTGATTTGGACGATACTGATGCCAAGCGGATTGTGGACTTTGCAGCTGGTTTAGTTTTTGGTCTAAAAGGATCAATCGAAAAAATCACTACTAAAGTCTTTTTGCTTTCTCCAGCGAATGTGGACCTAGGAGCGGCGGCCAGAGCGCAGCTTGAAGGGGACGGGTTTTTTAACCAGTCCTGAGTTAGGGAACCAAAACTTTATATAAGGTAACCTATTCTCAATGGGAGCCATACTTTACACCGTCTTATACCTTTATTTTTGGATAATGATTGGGCGCTTGGTCGTTGATTATGTTCAGATTTTTTCTCGTACCTGGACTCCAAGTGGAGGAATGCTAGTAGTAGTTGAGGCTGTCTACAGTATTACTGATCCACCACTAAAGTTTTTCAGACGTTTCATTCCTCCTTTGCGATTGGGAGCAGTCTCTTTAGATTTAAGTTTTATTGTTGTGATCATTCTCTTGCAAATTGCAATGGGAATTGCAAGAGGTCTCTAACTCAGGAGAAGCTATGGCACTGCGTCCACAAGATATAGAAAATGCGAAATTTGATGTAAGACGCCTTCGTGGAGGTTATGACATTGAACAAGTTGATCAGTTCTTAGATTATTTACAAGCCGAGATCACCTCTTTGCAATCGCAGATAATTTCAACTCAAAGTACAGCTAGCGTTGCAATGCTTAGTGAGGTTTCAAATCAAGAACCTGCCGAAATTTTGGGATTAGCCCAACAAGCATTAAAGGCAGCCAACAGTGAGGCTGAAAGAGTTGTTCGTGACGCCAGAGCTCGTGCGGCCAGCATTACTTCTACGGTTGAAGCTGAAAGAAAAGCGATTGAATCCGAAGTGCAAAAACTTGAAGCCATCGAAACTGAATATCGCAGACGATTGAAAGATTGGCTTAGTGGAATGTTGCAGGATTTAGATTCTGCAAATGAGCTAACTGCTGCAGAGAATGATTCTCTAGAATCCTAATTCGATTTTTGTAGCCAGATAACTAGCTCTAATTCAGTTTCGGTGGCGGTAGCGGCGCTAGCTAGGGCTGAATTCTCAAAGGATACTGCCAGCACTTCTTGACTAATCTCAGTTTTATGGGATTCGATCGCCGCTAATAGTTCAGCGTTACGGGTTTGGTAATGGATTGAAATTCTGTCTGAAACATCAAAACCAGAAAGTTTTCGATTCTCTTGGATTAGTCTGATGACTTCACGTGAAAGCCCCATCGCTTTTAATTCAGGAGTAAGAGTTAGATCCAGCGCTACCGTGGCCGCATCTGCGCTGGCGACTGCCCAACCTTCTCGGGGAGTTTCGGTGATTATTAGATCGTCTAATAAAACTTCTAGCGGCTCACCATTAACTTCAAGAGATAATTTCTTTTTTAGTCTGATTTGCTCAACCAACTCGGCGGTGAAATTCTCTTTTATATATTGGGCAATTAAGTTTGTGCGAGCTCCGTAGCGGGTGCCAAGACTTCTGAAATTTGCTTTCACACTCACATCTACTAAATCATCCGCTTGCTCGATACTTTGCATTTGCAGGATGTTGAGCTCCTCAGGCAGGTGATTTTTTACTTCAGCGGGCACTTCCCCCCATCCAGCTGCCGCGATTAAAGCCCGCGAGAGGGGTTGGCGATTTTTAATCTTTGACTCAGCTCGCGCACTTCTGCCTAATTCAACTAAGTCTCTTACTAGCTGCATCTGGGTTAGTAGGGTTTCATCAATTTCTTTGCTTTCAAAAATTGGCCAATTTGCCAAATGAACTGACTCAGTATTTTTTTCAGAGGTAGTTCTAAATAGATCTTGCCAAATTCGTTCGGTTATAAAAGGCACAAAGGGAGCCATAATCAGAGTGAGGGTCTTTAAACTTTGATGAAGAGTTGCAAGTGCGTCTGGGTCGCCGTCCCAAAATCTTCTTCGACTGCGTCGCACGTACCAATTAGATAAATCATCAACTGCTTCTGCTAAAAGTTTGCCAGCTCTCTGGGTATCAAATTGATCTAATGCTTCAGCTGCTTTATTAGCCGCTTTGTTAGTTAGCGAAATAATCCAGCGATCTAAACTAGGCCTTTCGCTCACCGGGTGTGCTTTTGCAATAAAGTCACCGTCACTTAATCGTCCGTAAAGCGATAAAAATGAGGCGCTATTGAGAAGCGTCAGTAGTACTTTTCTAGTGACTTCACTAATCGCGGCATGACCCAATCTTCGAGCCTGCCAAGGCGATCCGCCCGCCAACATAAACCAGCGAACAGAATCAGCCCCATGCTGATCCATCAAGGGGATTGGCTCGAGCACATTTCCTAGATGCTTGGACATCTTTCGTCCCTTTTCATCCAAAATATGCCCTAGTGCTAACACGTTTTTATAAGAGCTTTTTTCAAACACTAAAGTTCCGATTGCCATCAGGGTGTAAAACCAACCGCGAGTTTGGTCAATCGCCTCGCAAATAAAATCTGCTGGGTAGTTTTGGTTAAATATGTCTTGATTTTTTTGCGGGTAAGCAAGCTGCGCAAAAGGCATCGATCCGGAGTCGTACCAGCAATCAATTACTTCAGGCACTCTTTTTGCTTTACTTTTACACTGCGGGCAGGAAATCTCAATCTCATCTACAAAAGGGCGATGAGGATCTAGTTGCGTGACGTTGTTTCCTGAAAGCTCACTTAACTCACCTAACGAACTAATCGCAGTTTGATGGGAGTTTTCACAAATCCAGATCGGAAGTGGAGTTCCCCAATAGCGATTTCGAGAAAGCGCCCAATCAACATTGTTATTCAGCCAATCACCATAACGACCATGCTTAATGGTTTCAGGAAACCAGTTAGTTTTTTCATTTTCTGCGAGTAGCTGCTCTTTTACGGCGGTGGTTTTGATGTACCAAGCTGGTTGTGCGTAGTACATCAGTGGAGTTTTACATCTCCAACAATGTGGGTAGGAGTGTTGGTAAGGCTTCTCTTTAAAAAGTAATCCATTTTGCGTTAGATTTTTGATGATAGTTTTATCGGCGTCTTTGAAAAACTGGCCCTTAATCAGCTCGAATGAATCGTCGAAAACACCATCCGGCAGGACTGGATTAATAACTGGTAATGAATTAAGACGACAAGTCTTCATATCGTCCGCACCGAAAGCCGGAGCCAAATGCACGATTCCAGATCCATCACTGGTTGTAACGAAATCCGCCGCTAATACAGAATGAATTTTACTATCACTAAATTCTTTGAATTGAGCTAAATCAAAAGGTGGTTGGTAATTAATTCCAATTAAATCTTTACCCTTAAATTCCTTTAGAATCTTAAATTCTTCAAAAAGATTCGAAACTAATTCTTTTGCTACTACATATTGCTCGTCCTCAAAAGCGACTACTAAATAGTCAATCTCTTCACCAACAGCTACCGCAGTATTGCTAATTAAAGTCCATGGCGTAGTGGTCCAAACCAGAAGTGAAATATTTTTAAATTCTTCAAGTAGAGAACTATTGAGTATCTTGAACTTTACATAAATAGATCTATCCACCACATCTTGATAGCCCTGCGCAACTTCATGATCGCTTAATCCGGTTCCGCACCTTGGACAATACGGCGAAACTCTAAAATCTTGAGTTAGTAATCCTTTTTTATGAATCTCTGCTAACGACCACCAAACTGATTCAATGTATTGCGGGCTCATGGTCCAATAAGCCTGATCAAAGTCGACCCAATAACCCATCCGGTCTGTCATTTGTGTGAAGGCATCCACATGACGCAAAACAGATTCCCTACAAGCATTATTAAATTCAGCTACACCATATTTTTCGATGTCACTTTTACCTGTGAATCCCAATTCTTTTTCAACCGCTAGTTCCACTGGAAGCCCGTGACAGTCCCATCCAGCTCTTCTGGGAACTTGGTATCCCCGCATGGTGCGATAGCGCGGAAAGACGTCCTTGAATACTCGCGCTTCTACGTGATGCGCTCCGGGCAATCCGTTGGCAGTGGGAGGGCCTTCGTAAAAGATCCAGGTCGGTGAGTCAGACCGACTTGCCACTGATTTTTCAAAAATGGCTTCGGCTTTCCAAAATTCTAAAACTTGATGCTCTAGTGCTGTGAGGTCAACCCGAGTACCAATCTCTCGGTACATCTGGAGCCTCCCATCAAAAAACTAACCTTCGTTAGCCTACGCGTAGTCTGTCAGATGTGACTTTATCCTCCAGTGCTGCTCAAAAAAAAGTTTTAGTGATTGCTTTCATATTGCTGGCACTCGATCAATTCACCAAATTTTGGGCAGTTTTAACTTTAGAAAATCGCCCCCGGATTTCACTGATACCTGCCTTGATCGGGGAGGGAGGTCCATGGGTCTCACTCACGGTAACGAGTGAAACACGGGAGCTGCTTTTAGTTTTGGTTCGAATTTCACCTTCATTTTTAGTGCGTTAGCAATCTTTGTAATTGGTTTAATAGTTTATTTGAGTAGAAACTTCACTAATAAGTATTGGATAATTACTTTGGGGTTAATGATGGGGGGAGCTGCCGGAAATCTAAGTGATCGTGTATTTCGAGCTCCAGCCAATTTTCAGGGTGGGGTAGTTGATTTTATTGCAGTTGAAAAATTTGCAGTTTTTAATGTGGCTGACATCGCGATAACGCTTGCCGCAATCGGAATATTTTTGCTCACGCTTTTTAAAGTTGATGAGAAAGCGAAATAAACCATGGAATATTTAGTACCAGATAACATGGTTGATACTCGGTTAGACCAGTTTTTAGCCAGCGTGAGTGAAGTATCGCGAACTAAAGCAGTTGAGTTGATTTCTTTGGGTCAAATTCAGGTCAATGGCAAAAATGTTGACAAATCTTATCGAGTTCAGGCACTGGATCAAATAACAGCAAATTTAGAATTGCCGAAGACCCAAATGCTCGATATTCCACCAATTGAACCAATTAAAATTTTTTATCAAGATCAAGATCTAGTAGTGATCGATAAGCCAAAAGATGTTGCGGTGCACGCCAGTGTTGGTTGGAGTGGCGCTACGGTGGTAGCTGGATTAAAAGAATTAGGAATCTTTCCGGCGACTAGCGGAGCACCTGAGCGACAAGGAATAGTTCAGCGTTTGGACGCCGGCACCACTGGGGTGATGGTGGTGGCCTTAAGTGAAGTCGCGTATTCCAGATTGAAAAATCAATTTAGATCGAGAGAAGTGACCAAGCTCTACCATGCCTTAGTGCAGGGTCACCCCGATCCCAGCGAAGGCACCATTGATGCACCACTGGATCGCCTGGTTGGTCAAAGTCATAAATTTGCCGTGATCGCAGGAGGAAAGCCCAGCGTTACGCACTACCGAACTTTAGAATCTTGGGCGCATGCCTCATTGCTAGAGGTAAAATTAGAAACTGGAAGAACTCATCAAATCCGTGTTCACATGCAAGCAATTCGCCACCCTTGCGTAGGGGATGCCTTGTATGGCGCAGACCCAACCCTCACCAAAAGGTTGGGACTCGATCGTCAATGGCTACATGCTTTTGAAATCAGTTTTATTCACCCCATCACCAATGAGCCGTTAACCTTTAATTCTTCGTATAGTGAGGATTTGGCAAAAGTTTTACAATTGCTTAACGAGAGTTATTAAAGTCTCAGACACTCGATTTTTGCGCCTTGGGCAACTTTTTCGTATAACTGACTAGTCTTGGAGCATTGTGGAAGCCTAGATTTTGAAAAATTTGTTAGCAGGGAGTTTGTCGGTGTCTAATTCGGACTTTGTGCATTTGCATGTACATACCGAATATTCAATGTTAGATGGCGCAGCGCGCATAAATGAACTAATGGATGAAGTTCAAGTTCAAGAGATGTCGGCCATCGCCATTACTGATCACGGATATCTTTATGGAGTTTACGATTTTTATAAAGCCGCTAAAGCGCGCGAGATAAAGCCAATTATTGGGGTGGAAGCATATTTTGCGCCCCAAGGCAGAACCACCCGCGCGCCCATTGAATTTGGACTCGGGGTAAAAAATTCTGAAGATGAAGAATTTGCCGGAAAGGGCAAGGCCGCCTACACCCACATGTCGCTCTGGGCGTCAAACAATATTGGTTTAGCAAACCTATTTAGAATTTCTTCTCAAGCTAGCTTTGATGGTTATTACCATAAGCCGCGGATAGATGAAGAGTTGTTGATTAAACACGGTAAAGGACTAATCGGCACCACAGGATGTCCTTCGGGTGAAGTTAATCGCTGGCTGCAAGCTGGAGAAAAAGAAAAAGCATTAGCGGCGGCGGCTCGAATGCAAGATATTTTAGGTAAAGAGAATTATTTCGCCGAGCTGATGGATCATGGGTTAGAGATTGAACGCAAAACTATGCCGGCCTTAATTGAAATAGCAAAAAAACTTAATTTACCCTTGGTGGCAACAAATGATTTACACTACGTGAAGGCTGAACATGCACCAATTCACGAAGCTCTGCTTTGTATCGGTACCAGATCAACTTTAGACGATCCAAATAGATTTAAATTTGACGCGCAAGATTTTTATTTAAAATCCGCCCAAGAAATGAGACAACTCTGGAAGGAGTTTCCAGAAGCTTGTGACAATACGCTTTTAATCGCAGAGAGGTGTGAGATTGAGATAAAAGAAGGTGCGAATTTAATGCCCTCCTTTGAAGTTCCTGCCGACGAAACAGAAGCTAGCTGGCTAGAAAAAGAAGTAATGCGAGGATTAAAACAAAGATTTCCACAAGCTGTACCAACTGCTCATTTGTCGCAAGCAAAATATGAGCTAGCGGTAGTAGAACAAATGGGTTTTCCTAGTTACTTTTTAGTTGTTGCCGACCTAATCCGACATGCTAAGGAAAATGGAATCAGAGTTGGACCGGGTCGTGGTTCAGTAGGAGGAGCGGTAATTGCTTATGCGCTTGGTATTACTGAACTAGATCCCATTGAACATGGATTGCTGTTTGAAAGATTCTTAAATCCTGAACGTATTTCTATGCCAGATATAGATATTGACTTTGACGAACGTCGTCGTTCAGAAATGATTAAATACGCAACTGATAAGTATGGATCAGACCACGTAGCGCAAATCGTGACATACGGAACCATCAAAGCCAAAGCAGCTATTAAAGATGCGGCAAGAGTATTAGGTTACCCGTTTGCGGTGAGCGACAAAGTTACGAAGGCTCTGCCGCCAGCAATTATGGGTAAAGATATTTCATTAAAAGGAGTATTCGATAAAAAAGACTCTCGTTATTCTGAAGCTTCAGCCTTAAGAGATTTATACAAGGCTGATGCAGATGTAAAAAGAATTGTTGATACGGCTAAGGGTTTTGAGGGATTAAAGCGACAGCCGGGGGTCCACGCAGCTGGAGTAATTCTGTGCCGTGAGCCATTACTTGATGTTTTGCCGATGTGGCGACGTGAGCAAGACGATTCGGTTATCACGCAATTTGATATGGGTGCATGTGAATCAATGGGTTTATTAAAAATGGACTTTCTTGGCCTTAGAAACTTAACAGTTTTGGACGATTGTTTAAATTTAATGCAGATCCATCAAATAAAAACTTAGTGTTGGAAGAGCTAGAACTAAACGATTCTAAACTTATGAACTCTAGCAAGGGTGACACTTCTTTAGGGGTATTTCAATTAGATGGTGGGCCTATGCGTTCACTATTGAGAGCCATGCAGCCGGAGGAGTTTGAACACATCAGTGCAGTCCTAGCCCTTTATCGACCCGGACCAATGGGGGCAGGCGCACATATCGATTATGCAGAGCGAAAAAATGGACGCAAAGCTGTAATCCCAATTCATGAGGAATTAAAAGAAGTACTAGATGAAATTTTAAAAGACACCTACGGTTTGATTGTCTACCAAGAACAGGTAATGGAAATTGCCCAAAAAGTAGCAGGTTACTCACTGGGTGCGGCTGATTTATTACGCCGGGCTATGGGTAAAAAGAAAAAAGAGATTTTAGATAAAGAATTTATCCCGTTTCGCGATGGGATGATAAAAAATAACTATTCCCCAGAAGCCATAAAGACGCTTTGGGATTTATTGGTTCCTTTTTCTGATTACGCATTTAATAAGGCTCATACTGCTGGCTATGGTCTAGTTTCTTATTGGACGGCGTACCTAAAGGCGAATTATCCTGCTGAATACATGAGTGCAGTCTTGACCAGCGTTAAAGATGATAGAGATAAATTAGCAATTTATTTAAACGAATGTCGACGTATGGGAATTCAAGTTTTGCCGCCAGACGTTCAGCTTTCAGCGGCAGAATTTGCTCCTAGTGAAGGAAACATTCGATTTGGGCTATCAGCCATAAAAAATATTGGATCAGCAGTTGTGGAGTCGATCTTAAAAACTCGCAGCGAAAAGACTAAATTCGAAGATTTCTCAGATTTTCTAGAGAAAATCGAGGCTCAAGTTTGTTCAAAACGAATAATCGAGTCCCTAATCAAAGCCGGGGCCTTCGATTCGATTGCCCCATCTAGAAAAGGATTGCTAAGTATTCACCTAGAAGCGGTTGAGCAGGCGGTAGAACTTAAGCGTGCCCAGGCGATTGGTCAATTTGATTTATTCAATGACACCAATGAGGGAAAAACGATAAGTGGCTTTAACTTGGTGATTCCTGAAGGCGAGTGGGAAAAGTCAACACTGCTTAGTTTCGAAAGAGAAATGTTAGGACTTTATGTAAGTGATCATCCTTTGTTTGGAGTCGAGCACATTCTTGATCAAAACAGTGATATTCCGGTCTCTGAATTAGCTAGTGATGAAAGAGCAGACGGACAAGTTTTAAGTGTGGCGGGATTAGTAACTGCAGTCAACAGAAAGATCACCAAGCAAGGAGCAGCTTGGGCGATTGTTACTTTAGAAGACTTAGCAGGCGTAAGTGAAATTATGGTTTTTCCGCAGGTATATCAGCAGGTCGCCACTTTGTTGCATGAAGACGCAATTTTAACCTTTAGAATTCGAATGGATTTACGAGAAGAGGATAACCCTCGAGTTGTTGCTCTCGAAGTTTCACAACCAGATTTAAACAAGCAAAGAACTGGACCCATTATTCTTAAGTTACCAGTAGTTAAGTGCACCCCAGAAGTAGTTGACTCAATTAAAGCGGTTTTGCAGAGCCATCCAGGAACCAGCGATGTTCATCTTCATTTGAGTAATAACGGAAAAACTACAGTCTTGAAAATCGATGACAAATTAAAGGTTGATCCAACACTGTCTTTGTACGCGGACTTGAAAGCCTTATTAGGCCCGGCAGCGGTCGCTTAATTAAGACTTATAGAAAAACTAGTCAAATAGGGTGCGGGGATGCTCGGAATTTCTTCAAGCAAAATTGATTCTCGATTGAAGATTTTTATCAATTTTGAAAGTTTTTCTTTTGCAGAATTCATTTCTAATAATTGTTGCTGCTCCTGAACATTGCCAGACAAAGTAGTGATTAATAAATTAGCTAAGGCTCCAGCTTGACTTGGCAATTGCGCATAAGCCGCTTCGGTAGTTTCACCGATAACTCTTAGGTAATTTAAGTAAGAGCGCATGGCATGTGAAATTAATTCATCAGGAGCTTGGGTTTCAGCTGGGGGTAAAAAATTAACTCTTGCCATTAAATAAGGTGCGCGGGCGGGTAATAGCTCTTCTAGCGAGAAGCGGTCAGCGCCTGTGGTTACCAAGTCGAAGTTACCCTCCGCAAGGTGCTTAATCTTTCTAACTTTTGCCATAGTCCCAATCTGATGGAGTGCTGGCGTGTTAGAGGTACCAACTTCCCAGCCAGCCTTTATGGCTATTACTCCAAATCTTCTCTCTGGCTCAGGTAACTGCAGCAGATCAGTGACTAACTGCCGATATCGAGTTTCAAAAATATGAAGCGGCAAACTCATGCCAGGAACCAAAACTGTTGAAAGCGGAAAAATTGGAATTAGTTCAAAATCGCTCATGACTCTTAGAATAAGAGCAGTTTGCGAATTAGGCCAATCAAGTAGACTTGAATCATGATACAGACTTTAGATTTTCGAGTTAAGGGCGAGAAAGAGTCACTCGCCTTACCTAGAGCGATTATTAACATAGAAGAGGTAAGTGCTCAGGTAAAAGAAGTGATTCTTGATGTGAAAAATCGTGGTGATGAAGCCGTGGTTTTTTGGAATGAAAAATTTTCAGCAAGCAAACAAACTGATTTGCGGGTGCCGCAAGCTGTAATCGATCGCGCTTTGGCGGCTAGCAGCCAAGAATTAATTTCTGCCCTAAATGAAGCTATTTCAAGAGTAAAAAAATTTCACCAAATTCAAACCAGAAGCGAGCAAAGTATCGAAGTTGCTGCAGGTGGAGTGGTAAGCATTGACTGGCTGCCTATGGCACGAGTTGGTTTATATGTTCCGGGAGGTGCAGCGGTCTACCCCTCAAGTGTGATTATGAATGTGGTACCTGCACAAATCGCTGGAGTTGAATCGATTGCAGTTGTTTCACCAGGGCAATTAGATAACGAAGGATGGCCTCACCCCGCCATCTTGACAGCTTGTGCACTTTTAGGTGTGAGCGAAATCTATGCCGCGGGGGGATCGCAAGCTGTTGCCATGATGGCGCACGGTACCGAGAGTTGCAAAAAAGTTAATTTGATTACTGGCCCAGGAAACATTTATGTAACCGCTGCGAAGCGTTTGGTACGGGGAGCAGTAGCAATAGATTCTGAAGCCGGACCAACCGAAATTGCAATTTTGGCAGATGAAACTGCAAACGCTAGTTGGGTGGCGGCGGATTTAATAAGTCAGGCTGAACACGATATTTCTGCTGCAAGTATTTTAGTTACCGATAGTGAAAAACTAGCGCAAGAAGTTTTAGAAGAATTGAGAATTCAAGTTGCGAATACCAAACACGCAGAGCGAATTTCTAAAGCTTTAGCAGGTATTCAAAGTGCCATAATTCTAGTTAAGGATCTCACGCAAGGCTTGGAGGTAATTAACGAATACGCCGCCGAGCACTTAGAAATCCAAACGCGAGATGCAGCGGCAGTAGCAAAGAAAATAAAGAACGCAGGGGCAGTTTTTGTAGGCCCCTTTGCGCCGGTTTCATTGGGTGATTACTTGGCAGGAAGCAACCACGTATTACCTACCGGAGGATGCGCTTGCCATTCCTCTGGATTGAGTGTTCAAACTTTTTTACGGGGCGTTCAATTTATTAATTACGATAAGGCTGCTTTAGCACAAGTTAAAGACGCACTAAAAATTTTAGCTGAAACCGAAGATCTACCAGCTCACTCTCAAGCAGTTGAAGTGAGATTTGAAAACAACTAAATGTCTAATATTGAAAACACTAAGGTAAATCCAAAACTTCCCTTAAGTAAAAGATTTAAAAACAGCCAGCCTTATGGTGCTCCAGTGTTAGATCTAGAACTGAAGTTGAACACCAATGAAAACCCGTATCCTTTGCCAGCTGAAGTTAAAGCCGAAATTTTAGAGGAACTTTCGCAAAAGTTAGATGCAGTAAATAGGTATCCAGACCGATTGCAGGTCGAGGCGAGGACAGCCTTAGCAAAGTACCTGTATGAAATTACTAATGTCGCGATTTCACCAACTCAAGTCTGGGCAGCAAATGGGTCTAATGAAATTATAAATCAAATTTTGCTGGCGTTTCACGATCCAGGTGAGATCGCATTAGGTTTTGAGCCGAGTTATTCCATGCATAAGATAATTAGCGAAGCGGTGGGATATCGATATCAAGCAGTACCAAGAGGCGATGATTTTTCAATTGATTTTGAAAAAGCACTGAGTGTCATAAAAAGAGATAATCCCAGAATAATTTTTATAACGACTCCTAATAACCCAACCGGCACTTCGACTTCACTCGGGGATATTGAAAAAATCTTGCAAGTTGCAACTCAAAGCGTTCTGATTGTGGATGAAGCGTACGGAGAATTTTCTACAGAGCCCAGTGCAATTTGCTTGATTGAAAAGTATCCGAATCTGATTGTTTCGCGAACTATGAGTAAGGCTTTTGCTTTTGCTGGCGCCCGCATTGGATATGCGGTTGCACAACTAGAGACATTGGCGGCGCTGGGCTTAGCGCGGCTTCCCTATCACCTTTCCACCCAAAGTCAGGTGCTTGCCAAGGTAGCTCTAGGTAATTATCAATTATTGCAAGGTCAAGTGCAAAAAATAATTAAGTCTAGAAAATTTCTAATGCAGCAGTTACGAGAGCTTGGTTTAACCGTAATTGAGAGTGACGCAAATTTCTTTTTATTTGGTGAATTCACCTCATCCCAGCACGCCTGGCAGGCGTTGGTTGACGAATCGATTCTGGTGCGAGATGTGGCGATAGCGGGATTCTTACGAATTACAGTGGGAACAGAACAGGAATCGCACCTGTTTATTGAGCGCTTAAAGGGCTTACTGAATAATAAGATAATTCTCAAATAAAGAAACGGAATCATGAAAAGAATTGCTACGGTCTCAAGAAAGACTAAAGAAAGCCAAGTTTCAATTGAATTGAATCTAGATGGCGCAGGGATTAACGAAATTGATACCCAGATTCCTTTCTATGACCACATGTTAAGTCAACTAGCTAAACATGGTCTTTTTGATCTAAAAGTTAAAACTGTTGGTGATGTAGACGTTGATGAGCACCACACAATCGAAGATACTGCTTTGGCGCTCGGTCAAGCTTTCAGTGAGGCTTTAGGTGAAAAGGCGTCGATTCGTAGGTATGGGGATGCCACGGTGCCTTTGGACGATGTTTTGGTGCGCGCGGCGGTGGATCTCTCTGGCCGCCCTTACTTGATACATAAAGAACCAGAGATGGCGCCGATGATTGGTAGCTATGACACAACTTTGAACAAGCACATCTGGGAATCTTTTGTCAATCAAGCAAAAATTACGTTGCACATTGAAGTCTTAGACGGAAGAAATGCTCACCACATAGTGGAGGCACAATTTAAAGCTGTTGCCCGAGCACTACGCACCGCATGTGAAATTGATCCAAGAGTTTCAGGAGTGCCCTCAACCAAGGGTTCGTTATAAATCTCGTGAATGACGTAGTTGTTCTTGATTACGGATTTGGAAATGTCCGTTCAGTGCTACGCGCTGTTGAAAAAAATAAGGCAAGCGTAAAACTTTCTGCTGATTTTAACGAAGCCCTCGAGGCCAAAGGATTAATCATTCCTGGAGTGGGGGCTTTTGCTGCCTGCATGAAAGGGCTAGAGCAAGTTCGCGCTAATGAAATTATTGATAGACGACTAGTCGCAAATAAACCTGTCTTGGGAATTTGTGTAGGAATGCAGGTGATGTTCGAATCGGGTTGGGAACATGGAATCAAGAGTGAGGGGTTGGGCCAATGGCCAGGAATAGTAGATCAAATAAATGCGCCAGTTTTGCCTCACATGGGTTTTAATTCGATTGAAGTTGCGATTGGGTCAAAAATGTTTAGTGAAATAGCGCAAGAACAATTTTATTTTTTGCATAGCTTTGCTGCTAAAAAACTAGAGTTTAGAGACTCTTCTAAAATTATCAACCCATTAATTCACTACGCAACTCACTTTGAGCAATTCATAGCGGCAGTAGAGAATGGTCCACTGTGGGCGACACAATTTCATCCTGAAAAATCTGGGCCAGCTGGATTGAAATTAATAAATAATTGGTTGGAGACATTGGATGAAAAATAGATTGCAGCTGTTGCCTGCAGTTGATGTGTCCGAGGGTAAAGCAGTGCGGCTAACTCAAGGAGCGCGTGGCACAGAAGAAGAATTCGGTGAGCCCTTAGCGGTAGCGCTTGCTTGGCAAAATATGGGAGCGGAATGGATCCATCTAGTTGACCTTGACAGAGCTTTTGGAACTGGAACTAATTTTGAAACTCTTTCGAGGGTGGTAAAAAAATTAGACATTCAAGTTGAAATCTCTGGTGGCATTAGAGATGACGAGTCGTTGAAACAAGCTTTAGCTACCGGTGCAGTCCGGGTTAATTTAGGAACAGCTGCTTTAGAAGATCCAGAATGGACCGCGAAGGTAATTTCTCAATACGGCGAAAAGATTGCCATCGGGCTAGACGTTCGGGGCAATACACTGAGCGCTCGAGGTTGGACAAAAGACGGGGGAGATTTATTTGAAACCTTGGAGCGGTTAGAACGCGATGGTGCTGCTCGTTATGTCGTTACCGATGTGACTAAAGATGGAACTTTAAAAGGAGTTAATACAAACTTACTGCGAGAAATAGCTGAATTTACAAAAAAGCCGTTGGTGGCCTCGGGCGGAATTGGAAGTTTACAAGATATTGAAGACCTTTTATTGCTCACTGAAATTGGAGTCGAGGGCGCAATTTTAGGAAAGGCACTTTACGCAAATAAATTTACTTTGGGTGAAGCTTTAGCAATTGCCAATCGGATAACTTTATGACCCTGTCAAAAAGAGTGATTGCGTGTCTAGATGTAAAGAATGGAAAAGTTGTAAAGGGAGTAAATTTTGAAAATCTTGTTCAAATTGGAGACCCGGTGGTATTCGCAGAAGCTTACGCTGGGGCTGGCGTAGACGAATTGGTTTTTTTAGATGTAGCAGCCAGTGTAGAAAATCGTAAAACCATGATCGAAGTAGTCGAGCGAACTGCTGAAAATGTTTTTGTTCCACTTTGTGTGGGAGGGGGCATAAGTTCAGTCTCCGATGTTTTACTGTTGCTTAAAGCTGGGTGTGACAAGGTTTCAGTCAATACTTCCGCTGTGAAAAATCCCCTTTTGATTTCACAAATAGCTGAAAAATTTGGCTCTCAAGTAATAACACTTTCGATAGATGCAAAAAAAGGAAATTCAGAAAGCGGTTACGTAATTACCACTCACGGTGGAAACAAAACGTTGGAGTTAGACGCAATTAAATGGATCACCCAAGCAATTGAATTAGGTGCCGGAGAGATATTACTCAACTCTATAGATGCCGATGGAACAAAACATGGATTTGATTTAGAGATGTTGCGCTTGGTGCGGGAAGTTTGCACCGTACCTTTAATTGCCTCAGGCGGAGCCGGGCAAGTCTCTGATTTTGCGCCAGCGATTATGGCTGGAGCTGATGCAGTTTTGGCGGCCAGTGTTTTTCATTCAGGGCAAATAACCATCGACGAGGTCAAGAAAGACTTAGTCTTAAATAAGATTCCCGTGAGATACAGCCCGCAAACTAACTGAAGAACTTGCAATGCGGCAAAATAGGACCATGGAGTCGTCACTTAATGAATTTCTTTCAACTTTAAAATTTAATACCGATGGGCTTATTGTAGCGATTGCGCAAGATGAATCTTCAAAAAAAGTTTTGATGCAGGCATGGATGAACAAGGATTCAATCATAAAAACTATTCAGACTAAGAAAGTAACTTATTTTTCTCGCTCACGCAATCAACTCTGGATCAAGGGCGAAACCAGCGGAAATGGGCAGGAACTTATTCGAATTTCGGCTGATTGTGATGGAGATAGTTTACTTTTAACGGTTAAGCAAAGTGGACCTGCTTGTCATACCGAGCAAGAAAGTTGTTTTGATGCGGGAAGTGCAATAGAGCGAGTGCAATGAAGCAATATAAGTTTGGAGAGATATATCCACAGCTAGAGCAGTTCACTCAGTTGGCAAAAAATTCAAAAGTTATCCCGGTAGTTAAGCGAGTTTTGGCTGATACTTTTACCCCAATTGGGTTGTATCAAAGCTTGGCACAGAATCGCCCAGGCACTTTTTTGTTGGAATCTGCCGATGGAACCCACAGTTGGTCTAGGTACTCGTTCGTTGGAGTTAATTCAGCTGCCATGTTGCAAGATGTCGCTGGGGTAGCCAAGTGGAGTGGTCGTATTCCAGTAGGCGTGCAATTAAATGGTGAGTCTATTGCAGTGCTGCGACAGAGCATTAAATTTCTTTCGGGCGAAACGCTTCCGGATTTACCTCCGCTCACTGGGGGCTTAGTCGGCTATTTGGCCTACGACATCGTCAGGCATTTTGAGAAGATTCCTGCTTCAAATCCTGATCAATTACAGGTTCCTAATCTCGCAATGTTGCTTGCTACAGATTTTGCAGTACTGGACCATTCCAATGGAAGCGTTTGGTTAATTGCAAATGCCATTAACTACAACGGCACTGAAAGTGGAGTAATTGATGCTTGGAGTGATTCAGTATCTCGTTTAGAAAAAATGGAAGCCGATCTTGCTAAGCCGGCAACATTAAAAACTAGTGGTATGAGTAAAAGTGAAAAATCCTTTGATCGTCAAATTTCAAGCGAGGAGTTTGAATCAAAAGTTGGTCGGGCAATTAAGTACATTGAAGCAGGCGATGCCTTTCAAATAGTGCTTTCGCAAAGATTTACCAAACCAACAAGCGCTGACGCTTTTGAAGTTTACCGATCGTTACGGGCCACCAACCCAAGTCCATATATGTTTTTCCTACGAATTCCAACTGAAGATCTTTCTGCGGTTAGCTTTGACATTGTGGGATCCAGCCCAGAGGCGTTGGTAACTGTAAAAGATTCAATGGCGAAAATGCATCCAATAGCTGGTACGCGGCATCGGGCGGAAGATCCTGAAGAGGATGATCGGGTAGCTGCCGATTTACTCAACGATCCAAAAGAAAGAGCCGAACATTTAATGTTGGTTGATTTAGGAAGAAATGATTTAGGTCGAGTTTGTAAAGCTGGTTCTGTGAAAGTGGCGCAGTTTATGCAAGTGGAAAAATATAGTCACGTTATGCACTTGGTTTCAACTGTTGTGGGGGAGTTAAAACCCGAATTCTCTAGTCTTGATGTCTTACGCTCAACATTTCCTGCCGGCACTCTTTCAGGTGCACCAAAAGTTCGAGCAATGGAAATCATCGATGAACTTGAAGAAGTGCAGCGGGGCATTTATGGCGGGGCGGTCGGCTACTTTGATTTTGCGGGAGACATGGATTTTGCCATAGCGATCAGAACTGCAGTTTTGAAAGACTCGATAGCGTATGTCCAGGCAGGGGCAGGAATTGTGGCTGATAGTAAAGCGCTAAATGAGGATGTGGAGTGCGCCAATAAAGCGGCAGTAGTGATGGCGGCAGTGAATGCGGCCGAGGGCTTTAAGTAAAGTCGTAACATCGAGAGAGGAGTCTGAGTGAACGCAGAACACGGACATACCCCAGCCGCTTGGACCGGGACGATATTAATTATTTTAGCCTCACTGATTTCAACACTGGGAGTTATTGTTGGCAACTGGGCAGCTTTTTGGGGCGGTATCGCCTTAGCTGCAGTAGGTGCTTTAATTTGGGTTGTGTGGGAAAAATCTAGCAAAGTCAAGAGTTAGGAACAGTAATGTCCGTGCTTGATGAAATTGTTGCGGGCGTTCGTGAGGATTTCACACGTAGACAAAATGAAGTTTCGTTAGATGATTTAAAAAAACTTTCAGAAAAGCGAGAAAAAACGCTTGATCCCTTTGTGGCGCTAAGGCAATCGGGAGTAGCAGTAATTGCCGAAGTTAAACGATCTAGCCCCAGTAAAGGTGAGCTAGCTGAAATAAAAGAACCTGCAGAATTGGCTAAAGCTTATGAGGCGGGAGGGGCGCATTTAATTAGCGTGCTAACTGAAGAGCGTAGATTTTTAGGTAGCCTCGAGGACCTTAGCAAAGTTAGAAAGTCCGTTGACATACCTGTTTTACGTAAAGACTTTATTGTTTCGTCATATCAGTTATGGGAAGCTCGCGCTTACGGTGCTGACCTAGTTCTACTAATTGTCGCAGCCTTAGATCAACAAGCACTAGTCAGTTTGATTGAGCGAGCAGAAAGTATCGGCCTTACTCCCTTGGTAGAGGTGCATGAAGAGCACGAGGTAGCCAGAGCAATGGATGCTGGAGCAAAAATTATTGGCATTAATAGTCGAAACTTAAAGACGCTGGAAATTGATCCAGAAACATTTGCACGATTGGCACCCTTGATCAACAATGGAGCAGTAAAGATTGCTGAAAGTGGGATCTCAGGACCTCGCGACCTGATGAATTACGCAAATTTGGGCGCCGATGCAGTGTTGGTGGGGGAAAGCTTGGTTAAGGCAGCCGATCCAAGATTGGCGGTGCACGAACTGGTCACCGCTGGCGCGCACCCTTCGGTAAAACAGGGCAGAATCTAGTCATGACATTAAGCGCCGAAAATCTAAGAGTTGATTCCGCAGCGGGACATTTTGGCCCATATGGGGGAAGGTTTGTACCCGAGGCATTAATTAGCGCCCTCGAAGAACTTGATTTGGAATACCACAAGGCGATACAAGATCCCGAATTCAATCAAGAACTTTCAGGTCTGCAAAAAAATTACGTAGGACGACCCAGCCCCTTAACAGAGGCTAAGCGTTTTAGTGAGTATGCCAAGTTGAGAGTTTTTTTAAAACGGGAGGATCTCAATCACACGGGATCTCACAAGATAAATAATGTTTTGGGCCAAGCACTACTAACGGTACGGATGGGCAAAAAGCGAGTAATTGCAGAAACTGGCGCAGGCCAACATGGGGTTGCCACGGCAACGGCGGCTGCTCTTTTTGGTCTTGATTGTGTGGTTTACATGGGAGAAGAAGACACTCAAAGGCAAGCCTTGAATGTTGCCAGGATGAAACTTTTAGGAGCAGAAGTAATTCCAGTTACCACTGGCACACGAACTTTGAAAGATGCAATTAACGAAGCTATGCGAGATTGGGTAACAAATGTCGAGACCACTCACTACTTACTAGGAACAGTTGCTGGTCCACATCCCTTTCCAACAATGGTGCGTGATTTTCATCGCGTCATGGGAGTTGAAGCAAGAGAGCAAATTTTAAACCAAGCGGGAAGATTACCTGAAGCGATTGCGGCCTGCGTGGGGGGCGGTTCAAACGCTATCGGAATCTTTCATCCCTTTATTGACGATGAGACTGTGCAACTGCATGGTTTTGAGGCGGCTGGTGATGGAGTAGCAACTGGAAGACATGCCGCGACTTTGACGGGTGGTTCACCTGGAATCTTGCATGGAACAAGAAGTTATGTGTTGCAAGATAAAGACGGCCAAACTTTACCGAGCCATTCAATTAGTGCCGGGCTGGATTATCCCGGTGTTGGTCCCGAGCACGCTTGGCTGAAAGATATTAAGCGCGCTAGCTACCATCCCATTACTGATACCGAAGCGATGGATGCTTTTTCACTTTTGAGTAAGACGGAAGGAATCATTCCAGCCATAGAGACCGCTCACGCCTTAGCAGGAGTATTAAAGATCTCTGATCAATTTAAGCCGACCGACATAGTTGTTGTTAATTGCTCTGGCAGAGGCGATAAAGATGTCGAAACTGCTGCAAAGTGGTTTGGGCTAAAAATATAACTCAATGAATTCTATTTTAGAGGTTTTTAAAAAGACCAAAGTTGAAAATAGGGCTGCCTTAATCGCCTACCTTCCCGCAGGCTTTCCCAATAAAGAAAAATCGAGTGAAATTTTGCGATTGATTCTTGATAATGGAGCTGACATGGTTGAGGTTGGTTTACCTTATAGCGACCCATTAATGGATGGCCCCACAATTCAACAAGCAGTAGAAATTTCATTAGAAAATAAGACCTCTATTGACGATTGTTTTCAAATAGTAAAAGAGTTATCGACCAGTAAAAAACCAGTGCTAATAATGAGTTATTACAGTCCTATCGAAAAGTATGGGGTAAGTAAATTTGTAGAGAATTTTGCCTTAGCAAATGGCGCTGGCGTGATAACTCCTGATTTAACCATTGAAGAAGCTGGGCCTTGGATTTTGAAAACAACCGAGCAAGAGATAGCTCGGGTGTTTGTAGTGGCCCCTTCGAGTAAAGCAGCACGCTTAACCAAAGTCGCTAGTGAAGTGACTGGATTTGTTTATGCTGCTAGTTTGATGGGTGTGACCGGAACTCGCGCTCAGGTTTCATCTAAAGCCGAAGAATTAGTAGCAAATTTAAGAAAAACAACCGACTTGCCTATCGCAGTTGGACTGGGAGTTAGCACGCCAGCTCAAGCCAAAACTGTGGGCGCTTTTGCTGACGGGGTAATAGTGGGTAGTGCATTTGTCAAAATTTTGTTAGAAAACAGTGATTTCGAAAAGGCGAAAACTCTAATTGTAGAATTAACGCAACAGTTGCGAGCGGCTTTACCACGCTGAGAATGATTTATTAATAAGATTTAAGACTAACGAGGAGATAAGCATGGCACGTGCGGACGAGATAAAAAATAAAGCTGCGGAAGAAAGAAAAGCCATGCAAGCGGCAGAAGCCAAGCGCACCCGAAATATTCAGCTAATTGGTGGTGTAGTGATTTTGGCTATCGTTGCAGCAATTATTTCGCTGGCAGTTTGGGCTAGAGGCGAGGCTGATACCGCAAATACCCCAGTGGCTCCTTTAGAAGAATTTGTAACGGACGCTGCCTTACCCAAAGGCGCTGTTGCTGAATTGGGATATGGCCTACAAATTAATGCAGCCCCTGGTGCTCCCACCTTCGCTTTATATGAGGACTTTCAATGTCCTGCTTGTGCAAGCTTTGAAGCCACCGGGTTTTCCACTGTGTTAGAGAGCGCCAATCGCGGCGAGATCGAATTATTTATTCATCCAATGATTTTCTTAGACAGAAATCCTTCTGCTAAAAATTCATCCTTACGTGCCACTATGGCTTTTGGGTGCGCTGCTGATCAGGATAAAAGTCTGGAGTATCACTCAGGCGTGTTTACCTTGCAACCTGGTGATGGTTCAGGTTGGACCGATAATCAATTGCTGGATTTAGCTCAAACCATCGGCATTGAAGGGGAAAACTTCACTGACTTTGAATCATGCTTTACTTCACAGAAGTATCGGGATTGGGCGAGAAATTCTCAGTTGGCCGCAAGCTTGCGGGGAGTGCCAGGAACACCTGGAGCCTTCTTAAACGACCAATTAATCGATTCGAGTATTTTAAATGATTCAGCAACTTTGCAGAATTTAATTAGTGCAGCTAATAATTAATGGGAATTAATCTGGACGAAAACCATCGCGACATAACAGGCGGATGGTTGCGTCCGGCTGTTTTTGGTGCGATGGATGGTTTAGTTTCTAATTTGGCGCTGATGGTTGGGGTAGCCGGTGGAAGTGCCGCGGCTGGAGCTTCAACCAACCAAGCTGTGATTTTAGCGGGAATAGCGGGACTCTTAGCCGGTGCTTTTTCTATGGCGGCAGGTGAGTACACCTCAGTTGAAAGTCAATCAGAATTAGCCGAAGCGGAAGTTGCAAAAGAATTAGCGGCAATCAAAAATCACCCAGAACAAGAAATACAAGAACTGGCAAAGATGTTTGAAAAGCAAGGAATGAGTAGCGAAACTGCACTATTAGCTGCTAGCGAGGTAAGTCAAGATGAAAGTAGGCGCTGGCCTTGCATTCTCGTCTTGAATTTGGGGTTGATGTTGATAATTTACCAAGCGGAACGGTTGCCGGGGTCGCTTCATTTGTGTCATTTGCAGTTGGTGCGATCATTCCTCTACTGCCTTATGTTTTTGGGGCTACCGGCATTATTCCCACGGTGATAATTTCTTTGGTAGGGCTTTTTATACTGGGGGCAATGGTGTCCTTAGTCACCATAAGAACCTGGTATTTTTCGGCGATTCGTCAGCTTTTTATCGGAGCCGGCGCGGCCTTGGTAACTTGGTTTTTAGGCAACCTGGTTGGCGGAATTCTCTAGCTGGTTGTATTCTTTTGTTTAGGCCAATGTTGTCCTAGTTGTAAGTAAAAAAAACAATTAATAGGAGTTGCGCCTTGGCATTTCCACTTGGCTTACCAAATGCGATTGGCCTCTACAATCCGGCAGAAGAGAAAGACGCCTGTGGGGTGGCGATGGTGGCTACCCTAAACAAAGTTGCCACTCATGAAATTGTCAAAAATGGAATTTTAGCTTTAAAAAATTTAGAACACCGAGGCGCCTCGGGTGCAGAAGTAGAAACCGGAGATGGCGCAGGGATTTTAATTCAGTTGCCTGATGAATTTCTTAGAGCTGTAGTTGACTTCGAGTTGCCAAGTGAAGGTCATTATGCGGTGGGAATGGCATTTTTGCCTCAAGATCACAAAAAAATCTTAGAAGTAAAAGAAGCAATGTCAAAAGTCGCCGAGGTCGAAGATCTAAAGATTTTAGGTTACCGCAAAGTGCCTGTTGATCCATCTGGACTTGGTAAAACTGCGGTAGCTGTGATGCCTAACTTTGAAATGGTCTTTATTGCCAGTAAGCAAAATGATTCTCAGATCACTTTAGATAGAAAAGTATTTCCATTCAGAAAAATCATCGAGCGAGAAAATGAAATATACTTTGCATCTCTTTCGGCTCGAACTCTTGTTTATAAAGGGATGCTCACTACCGGTCAATTAGATGCATTTTTTATCGACCTCAGAGATACTCGAGTAAAATCTAAGATTGCACTGGTGCATGCAAGATTCAGCACAAATACTTTTCCATCCTGGCCACTAGCTCACCCCTACAGGTTTATTGCTCACAATGGTGAGATCAATACTGTTAAAGGAAACAGAAATTGGATGCAAGCTCGCGAAAGCCGTATCTCATCTAGTTTCCTTCCAGGCGAAATAGAAAGATGTTTCCCAATTATCACTAAAGAAATGAGTGACTCAGCTTCGTTTGATGAAGTTTTAGAACTTTTGCATTTAGCGGGTAGAAGTTTGCCTCACGCTGTGTTGATGATGATTCCAGAAGCTTGGGAAAACAATCCTGAAATGGATTTAGAAAAGAAAGCTTTTTACGAATTTCACTCTACTTTCATGGAGCCATGGGATGGCCCAGCCTGCGTTACCTTTACTGATGGAGATTTAGCAGGAGCGGTGCTAGATAGAAACGGATTGCGTCCAGGGCGTTTTTGGGTGACCGATGACGGAATAGTGGTGCTCGCTAGTGAGAGTGGCGTGTTACCGGATTTAGCAAAGAACGTAATTCGTAAAGGTCGGTTGCAGCCCGGAAAAATGTTTTTAGTTGACACTGTAAATGGAAGAATTATCGAAGATGAAGAAATCAAACGTGAACTTGCACAAGCAGAGCCATATCAAGATTGGGTGAAGGCCGGAATAGTTCATCTAGAGGACTTGCCAGATCGCGAACACATTGAACACACTCGTTCCTCAGTGGTACGACGCCAGCAAACTTTTGGATACACCGAAGAAGAGTTGCGTTTAATTTTAAGCCCGATGGCCCAGTCTGGCTTAGAGGCGCTGGGATCGATGGGGTCGGATACTCCAATCGCAGCGTTGAGCGAAAAGCCTAGATTATTATTTGACTACTTCAGCCAGTTATTTGCGCAAGTAACTAATCCACCGCTGGATGCAATACGAGAAGAAATTGTGACTTCGCTAAGCAGCGCGCTAGGTCCGGAGGGAAATCTTTTAAGCCCGAGCGCAGAGCATGCGAATCAGGTGGTTTTACCCTTTCCGGTAATTGATAACGACGAATTAGCGAAATTACTTCACATCAATAAAGACGGTAAACGGGCACAATTTGCCGCTACCAAAATTTCTGGGCTTTATTATGTAAACGGAGCTGGCGCAGCTCTTGAAAAACGTCTCAACGAAATATTTGATGAAGTGGATCGTCATATTGCTGCTGGTAAAACGCTTTTAATTCTCTCTGACCGCGATAGCGATATGGATCATGCCCCGATCCCATCACTACTACTAACCGCAGCGGTCCATCATCACTTAATTAGGACTAAAAAGCGCACGCAAATCGGGCTTTTGGTTGAGGCAGGAGATGTGCGAGAGGTTCACCACGTAGCCTTGTTAATTGGATACGGCGCGGCAGCTGTTAACCCTTACTTGGCGATGGAAACAGTAGAAATTTTGGCAAAGCAAGGTCGGTTGGTGACAGTTCCACCTGAAAAAGCCGTTCGCAATTTAGTTAAAGCTTTAGGTAAAGGTGTTTTAAAAGTAATGAGCAAGATGGGAGTTTCTACTGTTGCCTCTTACAGAGGTGCGCAGATATTTGAAGCTATTGGCCTCTCAAATGAATTAATTGATAAATACTTCACTGGAACAACTAGTCGGTTGGGTGGAGTTGGCATCGAAGTGATAGCCCAAGAAACAACGGCTAGACATGATGTGGCCTACCCTCCAAATGGAATCTCTCAATCACATCGTGAATTAACTATTGGCGGAGAGTATCAATATCGGCGAGAAGGTGAACCTCATCTTTTTGATCCAGAAACTATTTTTAGACTTCAGCATTCAACCTCTTCTGGTCGCCAAGAGATTTTCAAAGAGTACTCACAAAGAGTTGATGATCAAGCAAAACGTCTAATGACAATTAGGGGTTTGTTAGAGCTCAAAACCGGAGTTCGTCCCGCCATCGATATTGAAGAGGTTGAGCCGGTTTCAGAAATAGTTAAAAGATTTTCAACTGGGGCGATGAGTTATGGATCTATCTCGCTAGAGGCGCATGAAACTCTCGCAATGGCAATGAATCGCCTCGGTGCTAGATCAAATACCGGTGAAGGTGGGGAAGACTCTGAAAGGTTTTACCCAAAACCAGGTGAAGACTCAAAGAGAAGTGCCATTAAGCAAGTTGCCTCGGGACGCTTTGGTGTAACAAGTGAATATTTAGTAAATGCCGATGACATTCAAATAAAGATGGCGCAAGGTGCAAAGCCAGGGGAGGGTGGTCAATTACCCGGTCACAAAGTTTATCCCTGGATTGCAAAAACTCGCTTTTCCACGATAGGAGTGGGATTAATTTCACCTCCCCCTCACCATGACATCTATTCGATTGAAGATTTAGCTCAACTAATTCACGATCTGAAAAATGCTAATAATCAGGCAAGAATTCATGTAAAACTGGTTGCCGAGGTAGGAGTGGGAACTGTTGCCGCAGGAGTTTCAAAAGCTCATGCTGATGTAGTTTTAATTTCGGGTCATGATGGTGGCACCGGAGCTAGTCCACTAACTTCTTTAAAGCACGCTGGTGCACCTTGGGAATTAGGTTTAGCAGAAACACAGCAAACTTTGATGCTGAATAATTTACGAGATCGAATTGTGGTTCAAGCTGACGGTCAACTCAAAACCGGTAGGGACGTAGTAATTGCAGCATTATTAGGAGCTGAAGAGTTTGGATTTGCGACCGCTCCATTGGTGGTAATGGGTTGCATCATGATGCGGGTTTGCCATTTAGATACTTGTCCGGTGGGAATCGCTACGCAAAACCCACTTTTGCGAGAAAAGTTTAACGGACAAGTGGACCACGTAGTTAATTTCTTTAATTTTATCGGGCAAGAAGTTAGGGAGTATCTAGCTGCGCTTGGCTTTAAGAGTCTGGATGAGGCAGTGGGACAGGTTGAGTATTTAGATAGTAAAAATGCTGTCTCTCACTTCAAGGCAAAAGGTTTAGACCTAGCGCCAATTTTGCAAGCACCTAGCGAATACCAAGGCGCGCGGAGGTGCATCCAAAAGCAGGATCACGGTTTAGAAAAAGCGCTGGATAATGAGTTGATCGAGGTCTGCCAGAAAGCGATCAAAAATCAAGAAGTAGTTAGAGCTCAATTTGAGATTTTTAACTTCAATAGAACAGTTGGAACAATGCTGGGTAGTGAAGTTACTAGGCATCACCCCAATGGATTGCCAGATGGAACTATTGATTTAACCTTTACCGGCAGTGCGGGACAGTCTTTTGGTGCTTTTGTTCCCAAAGGTATAACGCTCCGCCTGGAAGGTGACGCCAACGACTATTTGGGCAAGGGACTTTCTGGCGGAACCTTAATCGTGAGACCTGATCGCACAAGCAAATTTGTAGCAGAAGAAAACACTATTGCTGGAAACGTGATCGGGTACGGAGCAACAACTGGTGAAATCTTTATTCGTGGACAAGTGGGCGAACGTTTCTGTGTGAGAAACTCTGGCGCTATGGCCATTGTTGAAGGAATTGGCGACCATGGTTGTGAGTATATGACTGGCGGACGGGTAATTGTGCTTGGTAAAACTGGAAGAAATTTTGGTGCTGGAATGAGCGGAGGAATCGCTTATTTATTAGACGTTGATGAATTTGCAGTAAATCTTGAGATGGTTGATATTGAACAACCGGAGGCCGCAGATATTGAATTTTTAAGAACGCAATTAAAGCGCTTCAACGAAGAGACCGAGTCAGAACCAGCTAAAAAAATGCTTGCGGTTTCAGATACTGAACTAGGTCAAAGGTTTGCAAAAATAATGCCAAAAGATTACAAGCGCGTGCTGAATGCACAGCGGGCAGCAGAGATTTCTGGCGAAGATCCAGTAAAAGCAATTATGGAGGCAGCGCGTGGGTGATCCAAGAGGATTTATTACCAATAAACGAGAGACCCCTAAAAGACGTCCAGTTGATTTGAGACTTCTCGATTGGAAAGAGGTCTATGAACCATTCGATCCTGCCGAATTAAAAAAGCAAGCAGGTCGCTGCATGGATTGCGGAATTCCTTTTTGCCATAACGGCTGTCCACTTGGTAACTTAATTCCTGAATGGAATGATCTGGTTTATCGGGACGCTTGGGCCGAAGCTAGTGATCGGCTGCATGCCACTAATAATTTTCCGGAATTTACCGGTAGATTGTGTCCGGCACCTTGCGAAACTGCTTGTGTGGTGGCAATTAATAGTGATGCAGTAACAATAAAACAAGTTGAAGTAGAGATTTCAGATCGCGCGTTTCGCGATGGTTATATAAAACCACTACCGCCAGAGAGATTGAGCGGTAAGACGGTTGCAGTTGTTGGTTCTGGTCCTGCCGGATTAGCAGTGGCCCAGCAATTGGCCCGAGTCGGCCACACTGTTGCAGTCTATGAAAAATCTGATGCACCGGGTGGATTATTGCGCTACGGAATTCCCGAATTCAAAATGGAAAAAAAGCATTTAGATTTGAGATTGGAACAATTAAAAGCCGAAGGAGTTAGATTTCGTTGCGGAATTGAACTAGGTGTGGATATCTCTTTGTCAGATTTAATGCAGCGCTACGACTCTGTGGTGTTAGCTATCGGCTCCACTATTTGGCGAGATTTGGACATAAGCGGACGCGAGCTAAAAGGTATATATCAAGCCATGGAGTATCTACCATTCGCGAATCAAGTTGCTAATGGATCCTTAGAGAAAAGTCCAATTGATGTAGCTGGAAAAGACGTAGTGATTATTGGTGGCGGGGATACCGGAGCGGATTGCCTTGGCACGGTACATCGCCAGAAAGCAGCAAAGGTGACTCAATTAGAAATTATGCCAGAGCCAACACTTGAGCGAAGTGAAAATCAACCATGGCCCACTTACCCCACAATCTTTAGAATCTCTAGCGCCCATGAAGAAGGCGGGGAGCGACTCTACTCCGTCAACACTCAAAAATTTATTGGTTCCGACGGAAGGGTAACTGGTTTAGAGCTTAGTGAAGTTGAATTTAAAAACGGAACTTTTCAATCGGTGGCTGGTACCACAACGATATTGAAAGCTGATTATGTTTTTCTGGCAATGGGTTTTACAGGACCTGACGTGAAATGGCTGAATTCAGATATTGAAGTGGAACTAGATCAACGCGGCAACATAGCGCGCGATGATAAATTTCAAACCAATCAAGAGGGTGTATTTGTTTGTGGCGACGCTGGAAGAGGACAATCTCTCATCGTTTGGGCAATTGCAGAGGGTCGCTCATGTGCAAGAGCAGTTGATGAGTACTTAATGGGATCATCCCAATTACCATCACCCATTACGCCCACGGATCGACCATTGATGCTGACTCGATGAGTCACGTCTTAGAATATCCTCGTGCGTAGAGCAAAAATTGTAGCAACTTTAGGCCCCGCCACCGATGATGAAACTGTGTTAGTTGGGCTTATCAATGCGGGAATGAATGTAGCCAGACTCAACATGAGTCACGGTGACATTAGCGATCACCAAAGACGATTGGGATCGATTCGTAAAATATCTGAAAAACTAAATAAACCAGTGGCGGTGCTTGCTGATTTGCAAGGACCAAAAATCCGAGTGGGTAGATTCAAAAACGGAAGCGAGAATTTGCAAGAGGGAGCGACTTTCTCGGTAACGATAAAAGAAATCGAAGGTACTAGTGAAATAGTCTCGACCACTTATGGCGGTTTGATTGCTGATGTTTCTATTGGTGACGATTTACTGATTGATGATGGGCGAATTAAGTTAACTGTAAAGAACAAAACCATTGACACCTTGGAGTGCTTAGTAATCGAGGGAGGTGTTATTTCAAATAACAAGGGCTTGAATTTACCAGGAGTTTTGGTGGGCGTCCCGGCATTGAGCGAAAAAGATGAAATAGATCTCAAGTGGGCTTTGCAAAATGAGGTGGACTGGATCGCACTATCTTTTGTTAGAACGGGCAAAGATATTGAACGGGTGCAAGAGATTATGCGTGAAACTAACACTTGGGTACCCACAATTGCAAAAATAGAAAAACCACAAGCGGTTGAAAATTTGGATGAAATTTTAGAAAAATTTGATGGAATCATGATCGCCCGTGGGGATCTTGGGGTTGAACTTCCACTTGAAATGGTGCCCCTTGTTCAAAAAGATGCCATCACTCGCGCTCGTAACGCGGGCAAGCCGGTAATTGTGGCAACTCAGTTACTTGACTCGATGATAAGTGCCTCTAGACCTACCCGAGCTGAAGCTAGCGACGTAGCAAATGCGATTTTGGATGGTGCCGATGCATTGATGCTGTCAGGTGAAACGAGCGTAGGAGTAAATCCGGTGCTGGTGGTGTCGACCATGGCAAAAGTGATAGAGCATGTTGAGAGCGAAGCCTTAGATAAGTTAATTAAATTAGAACCACAAACTCGAGTCTCAGTTGCCAGAGCCTTGACCGCTTCGGCAATTGTGGTGGGTGAATTTATCGGAGCGAAATACCTAGTTGCTTTTAGTGAAACCGGAAGAAGTGCTCGACTGATGGCAAGACATCGCTCAAAGATTCCAATTCTCACCTACACACCCCTACCAAAAGTCTTAAGGCAACTTTCACTAATTTGGGGAGTAACCGCATATTTAGTTGGGGTAGTGCATCACACCGATGAAATGGTTGACTTAGTTGATCGCGATTTATTGGCCCGGGGATATGCGAAAGAAGAAGAATTGGTTGTGATTGTGGCTGGAGTGCCACCTGGAATCCCTGGTACCACCAACGGTATGCGGGTCCACAAAGTTGGGTTCGGTTCGAAAGAGGGTTAGTAATACCCTTGTGTTAAAGTTTGAAAAGTAAGACATCCTTTAAGTTCGTCCTGTGAGGCGAAGAAGGAGGTCGAGTGAAAACTCACCTTGCGTTAGAAAGTCCCGATATTTCTCGGGCAATTGTTCGCATCGCACATGAAATTTTAGAAAATAACAAAGGCTCAGAAAACCTTCTTATTCTTGGTATCCCCTCTGGCGGAGTACCTTTGGCAAATCGAATAGCAAAAAAAATCTCAGAAATAGAAAACCGCGACGTTAAGTGCGGGGTACTAGATATCACGCTCTATCGAGACGATGTGAGATTAAGACCGGCGCGAACTCCTCAAGAAACTCAAATACCTAACAATAAAGTCGATGCCATGATCGTGGTTTTAGTTGACGATGTGCTTTTCTCAGGTAGAACCATTAGGGCAGCGTTAGATGCACTCACCGCACTTGGAAGACCAAAAAAAGTTCAGCTGGCGGTGTTAATTGATCGCGGGCATAGAGAATTACCTATCAGACCAGATTATGTCGGAAAAAATTTGCCAACTTCGCAAGAGCAATCAATCAATGTAAAGCTAAGTGAAATTGATGGGATTGACGAAGTCGAGGTGACATCTTGAAACACCTTTACAGCATCAATAATTTGTCGAAATCTGAAGCAATTTCGATCCTAGACACTGCAAAAAGTATGGCAGAAGTTGGTGGCAAAGCTGTCAAAAAACTACCCACTTTGCTAGGTAGGACAGTTGTAAATTTATTTTTTGAAGATTCAACCCGAACTAGAATTTCTTTTGAAGCAGCAGCCAAAAGGCTCAGTGCAGATGTTATTACTTTTAGCGCTAAAGGCTCTAGCGTCTCTAAGGGTGAAAATTTAAAAGATACTGCCCAAACCCTGGAAGCAATCGGCGCGGACGCGGTAGTAATTCGGCATTGGGCGAGTGGTGCAGCTGAAACTTTAGCGCAATCGAATTGGATTAATGCCAAAGTAATAAATGCTGGCGACGGTACTCATGAGCACCCAACCCAGGCACTTTTAGACGCCTTCACCTTGCGAGAAAGTTTGGCCCCGAATCAAAAGGATTTATCGGGTTTAAAGATAGGCATCGTAGGAGATATCTTGCACTCGCGAGTAGCGCGCAGCAATGTCTTACTTTTAAATTTATTAAATGCGCAATGTGTTCTCATCGCGCCACCTACCCTTCTTCCGATCGGGATCGAGAATTGGAATTGCCAATACTCCTACGATTTAGATTCACAGTTGGCTGAATTGGATGCGGTAATGATGTTGCGGGTGCAGCAAGAGCGGATGAACGCAGCATTCTTTCCGAGTACTCGTGAATATTCACGAGATTTTGGATTAAATTCCACTCGACTCTCGCAAATGAAACCACAATCTCTAGTACTACATCCTGGACCCATGAATAGGGGAATGGAAATTACTGCCGAGGTCGCTGACAGCAATCAGTCAGTAATTCGTTCACAAGTCACAAACGGAGTAAGTGTGAGGATGAGTGTTTTGTACCATTTACTAAGCGGGGATGCAGCGTGAGTCTATTACTCTCAAAAGTTAATGTTTATGGCGAAGCAGCTAAAGATATTTTGGTAAACGGTGGTGAAATCGTAGAGATTAAATCACCAGGTGCAATAAGTAAAGCCGATAAAGTTTTAGATTGTACAAACAAAGTATTACTCCCAGGTTTAGTTGATTTACATACTCACTTGCGACAACCCGGACGAGAAGATGCGGAAACCATTCTGTCGGGTGCTCGTGCTGCTACACGTGGTGGTTACACCGCGGTTCATGCGATGGCGAATACCGATCCGGTGGCAGATAGCGCTGGAGTCGTAGAACAAGTTTTTGGCTTAGGTGAAGATACTCAATTAGTGTCGGTTTATCCGGTGGGCGCAGTCACGGTTGAATTAGCAGGGAAACAACTTGCAGAATTAAAAGCGATGGCAGATTCAAAAGCCCAGGTGCGAATTTTTAGCGATGACGGAAAATGCGTAGAGGATTCTGTCATCATGAGACGTGCTTTGGAGTACGTAAAAGCTTTTGACGGAGTCATTGCCCAACATGCTCAAGAGGGCCGCCTTACATTAAATGCACAAATGAATGAATCTGCACTTTCGTCAACCTTAGGTTTAACCGGATGGCCAAACGTTGCCGAAGAAGCGATAGTGGCTAGGGATATATTACTTTGTGAATTAGTAAATTCTCGATTACATATCTGCCATGCCTCAACTCGGGGAACGGTTGAATTATTAAAACGGGCAAAAGAAAAAAAGATAAATGTAACAGCTGAGGTTACCCCGCATCATCTGTTGCTTGATGAAGAGTATGTAAAGGGTTATGACCCAGTATTTAAAGTTAATCCACCACTGAGGCATCTTGACGATGTGATTTCGTTGCGAAATGCTTTAGCTGAGGGAATCATCGATGTAGTGGCAACTGACCATGCACCACACCCTAAAGAAGATAAAGAAACCGAATGGGCTGCTGCTGCCTTTGGGATGTTAGGCCTTGAAAATGCCTTATCTGTGGTTTCTACCGTGATGGTGCATGGGCAGAACTTTTCATGGCGAGATGTGGCGCGAGTAATGAGCGAGAAACCGGCTGAGATCGGCAGAAAGCCAGAGCACGGTCAAAAAATTAGTGAGGGCGCTAGGGCAAACTTGTGTCTTGTAGATCCTGAGGTGGAATTTATTGTTAATGCTGGTACGTCAGTTTCTTTGAGTCGAAATAATCCATATCAAGGAATGAAATTTAAAGGTAAACCTGTCGCGACAATTTTTAAAGGAAATTTGACATATCAAGAGGGTGGTAATTAGTGACTTCTTTTTTTGCTGGTGAAAAAAGTGCAAAATTTGTTTTAGAAGATGGGCGCTTTTTTGAAGGTCAAGAATTTGGCGCAACTGGTGAAACATACGGAGAAGCCGTTTTTGCTACAGGCATGACTGGGTATCAAGAAACTTTAACTGATCCCTCTTATTACAAACAGATCGTAATCCAAACCGCACCTCATATTGGAAATACTGGGATCAATGACGAGGACGACGAGTCTGAGAAAATTTGGGTGGCCGGTTATGTAGTTAGAGATCCCTCGCGCATTGCTTCAAATTGGCGAAGCAACCGCTCGTTAGATGATGAATTAAAAAAACAGCAAATTATCGCGATTAGTTCTATCGACACTCGAGCTCTGACTAGACATTTAAGAGATAAGGGAGCTATGCGTGCTGGAATCTTTTCTGGTGAAAGCGCAAACATGCCGGTGGATGAATTGATAGCAAAAGTGAAAGCTGCTAGTGGTATGAAGGGGGCAAATTTAACAGATGCGGTTAGCATAAAAAAACCGTTTATAGTGCCGGCAGTTGGCGAGAAAAAATTTCAGGTTGCAGCAATTGATTTAGGTATGAAGACAAATATTTTGAGACATTTAGCAAAGCGCGGCATCGAAACCCATGTTTTGCCTGCTAGTAGCTCTGCGGCCGAGGTCTTAGCTGCCGGTAAGGATGGAGTTTTTTTATCAAATGGTCCAGGGGACCCAGCAACTGCTAGTCATCTAGTTATGGTGACAAAGAAAATTTTAAGCGAAAAAAAACCTTTATTTGGAATTTGTTTTGGAAATCAAATCTTAGGTAGAGCCTTGGGATTAGACACTTATAAATTAGTTTTTGGACATCGAGGTCAAAATCAACCAGTGATTGATACCGACACTGGCAAAGTTGAAATCACAACTCATAATCATGGTTTTGCTGTTAAAAGTGAAGAGGCAAAATTTAACACAGAATTTGGGGAAGGTGAGGTCACTCATCGCTGCTTGAATGATTCAGTAGTTGAAGGACTAAGAGTTAAGGAAGCGAAAGCCTTCAGTGTGCAGTACCACCCAGAAGCGGCTGCGGGGCCACATGATGCAGATTATTTATTTGATCGATTTGTAGAATTAATGGAAGAGACGGTTTAATGCCAAAACGTGATGACATCAAGTCGGTTTTAATTATTGGTTCTGGGCCGATCGTGATCGGTCAAGCTTGTGAATTTGATTATTCTGGAACTCAGGCATGTAAAGTTTTGAAACAAGAGGGCTTGCGAGTTATCTTGGTGAATTCCAATCCCGCAACAATCATGACCGATCCACAGTTTGCTGACGCTACTTATGTTGAGCCAATCAATCCAGAAATCGTTGAAAAGATAATTGCTAAAGAACGCCCGGATGCTTTGTTGGCAACCCTGGGGGGACAGACGGCGTTAAACACCGCGATGGCGCTTAATAAAAATGGTGTTTTAGAAAAATACAACGTTGAGTTAATCGGAGCTAATGTTTCAGCAATCGAATCCGGAGAAAATCGTGAGGTTTTTAAAACTCTCGTTAATAAAATTGGCGGAGAATCTGCAGCGAGCAAAATATGCCACAACTTAGAGGATGTTTTATTAGGTGCCAGCGAGCTCGGTTATCCGTTAGTGGTACGTCCTTCCTTTACTATGGGTGGCGCCGGTTCGGGATTTGCAAATAATGAAGATGAATTAATTAAAATTGCTTCAGCAGGACTAGCTGCCTCGCCCACTAGTGAAGTTTTGCTTGAAGAAAGTGTGATGGGTTGGAAAGAATATGAACTTGAATTAATGAGAGATCGAAATGACAACGTTGTGGTCATTTGCTCTATTGAAAATCTAGATCCGATGGGTGTTCATACCGGTGACTCGATCACCGTAGCTCCCGCGGTGACCTTGACTGACCGTGAATATCAAGTAATGAGAGACATGGCAATCAAGGTAATTCGTGAAGTTGGCGTTGATACCGGCGGCTGCAACATCCAATTTGCCATAAATCCGCAAGACGGTCGGATGATTGTGATCGAGATGAATCCAAGAGTTTCGCGTTCAAGTGCTTTAGCCTCGAAAGCTACAGGATTTCCGATTGCCAAAATAGCGGCTCGACTGGCTTTGGGTTACACGCTTGATGAGATACCAAATGACATAACAAAAATGACCCCTGCCTCATTTGAACCGACCTTGGATTACATAGTGGTTAAAGTACCTAGGTTTGCTTTTGAAAAATTTCCCCAAGCAGATCCTGTGCTAACGACGCATATGAAGAGCGTGGGTGAGGCTATGGCGATAGGAAGAAACTTTACTGAAAGTTTACAAAAAGCCTTAAGAAGTCTTGAAAAGAAAGAAAGTATTTTTAGCTTTGAGGAAGAAGAGACTGATGTAGCAGCATTGATTAAAAAGGCCATGATCCCAACCGATGGACGATTAAAAACTGTACAGAGGGCGCTGTTTCTCGGGGCAAGTATTGATCAAATGTTTGAAGCAACAAAAATCGACCCTTGGTTTTTAGACCAAATTCAATTTATTAATGAAATTGCTAGGGAGATAAAGAATTTAGGTAAATTATCGGTTGAAATGATTCAGTTTGCTAAGCGTCATGGTTTTAGTGATATGCAAATAGCAGCTATTTTAGACACGAGCGAGACGCAAGTACGTCAATTTAGGCATCAGAATAATTTGCGTCCGGTCTTCAAAACTGTTGATACTTGCGCTGCTGAGTTTAAGGCCTACACCCCGTATCACTATTCCACTTGGGATGAAGAGAGTGAATTGGAAACGTCCGATCGCAAAAAGATTGTCATCTTAGGATCGGGTCCAAATCGTATCGGCCAAGGAATCGAATTTGATTATTCGTGTGTGCATGCGGCACAAACCTTGTCAGAAATTGGCTACGAAACAATCATGATCAACTGTAATCCGGAGACTGTTTCAACTGACTATGACACTTCTGACCGTTTATTTTTTGAGCCTTTAACGTTAGAGGACGTGCTTGAAGTAATTCAAGCTGAATCTGCCTCAGGAGAGTTAGTAGGAGTCATCGTTCAGTTAGGTGGGCAAACTCCGCTGGGTTTAGCACAAGGATTAAAGGACAATGGAGTAAAGATTCTGGGTACCGATCCATCCGCTATTCATGCGGCGGAGGATCGAGGAGCGTTCGGTGAAGTTCTCAAAAAGGCTGAGTTATTGGCTCCAGCACATTCAACTGCCCGAAGCTTTTTGGAAGCAAAAAAAATTGCTAAAGATATCGGATATCCCGTACTAGTTAGACCCTCTTACGTACTAGGGGGACGCGGTATGGAAATTGTTTATGACGAAGAGATGTTAGAAGGCTTCATTGAGAAAGCAACTGCAATTGCTCCAGAACATCCAGTACTGGTTGATAGATTTTTGGACGACGCCTTAGAACTTGATGTAGACGCACTTTTTGATGGTGAGGAGCTTTTTATTGCAGGAATCATGGAACATATAGAAGAAGCGGGTGTTCATTCTGGAGACTCCGCCTGTGTGATCCCGCCAATCTCACTTTCAAGTCAAGACATTGAAAATATTGCGATGAGCACTTTTAAATTGGCGGTTGGAATCGGAGTAAAAGGATTAATGAACGTGCAATTTGCACTTCACGAAAAGCAGCTTTATGTGCTCGAAGCAAATCCGCGAGCTAGTAGGACGGTTCCGTTTGTGGCTAAAGCAACTGCTACGGCAGTGGCAAAAGCTGCCAGCCGAATTATGGCCGGAGAGAGCATCAAAGATTTACAAAAGGCAAATGTTTTGCCTCGCTTTGATGTAACTACCAAATTATCTAAAAGTCCGATTGCAGTTAAAGAGGCAGTCCTACCGTTTGGTCGCTTTCATGGCGTAGACACTGTTTTAGGTCCAGAAATGAAATCAACTGGTGAAGTTATGGGTATTGACCATAGTTTTGGAATGGCATTTGCAAAATCGCAAAGTGGCGCATATGCCAGTGGGTTACCAACTAGTGGGTCAATCTTTGTTTCTGCTGCAGATCGCGACAAATTAGATATGAAAGATTCAATTAAAAATCTATCCGATTTAGGTTTTAAAGTTTATGCCACCAAAGGCACTGCTGAATTTTTGGAAAGTTATTCGATCAAATCAGAAGTTTTGAGAAAACATTATGAAGGTGAAGTGGCCGGACAGAAAACTACCATCCAAGCAATAAATGAAGGACTGATAGATCTAGTTATAAATACCCCATTTGGAGTGGGGCCGCGAGTTGATGGATATGAAATCAGAACTGCGGCCACAAATAAAGGCGTCCCAATCATCACTACAAGTCAAGGATTAAAAGCTGCAGCTATGGGGATAGTGGCATTACGAAATGACGGAATGCAGGTTGAAAGTTTGCAGTCGCACGCTAGCACCATCGAAAAAGCGAGAGCCCTTCTCTAATGCCGATACAACACCAAGCCAGCGTAATTTCAAATACCCGAACTGGTGCTTATCAATTACTAACGTTGACCGCGGGCGAGATACCGAAAGAATTTAAACCAGGGCAGTTTGTAACTTTGGCGATTGACGGCTTAAGTAGTGGATTAATTTTAAGAAGAGCTTTTAGCATTTATCAAGCTCAAGACAGAGGTGTTTACGGCGGAACGATTGACTTGGTAGTAGCCGCTCACGGTGAAGGAACCAAATGGATCACTCAATTAAAAAGAGATGACTCAGTAAATATAGTTGGTCCGCTTGGTAAACCATTCTCTATTCCAAAAGATGCAGTTTCTTGTGTGTTGATAGGGGGAGGCTACGGGGCAGCGCCACTTTTTCGGTTAGCAGAAGCTTTAAGATCTCGCGGCTGCAGAGTTGATTTTATTCTGGGAGCTCAAAATAGCGAAAAGCTTTTTGGAATTTTGGAAGCTAGAAGACTTGGGCACAATGTACTCATAACTACTCAAGATGGTTCGAGTGGTCATCAGGGTTTAGTAACAGATGTTTTACCGGACTTAATCGCGAAGGCGGATTCTCAAGTTATATATTCGTGCGGCCCAATGCCAATGTTGCAGGCAATCACAAAGATTGCTCAGGCTCATCAAATTTATTCGTTCACTGCAGTTGAAGAAGCAATGGCATGCGGTATTGGAGTGTGCATGACTTGTGTGCTTCCGGTAATTGGTGACGATGGCGTGACTCGAATGGTGCGCTCTTGCGTTGAGGGACCCACCTTCAAGGGCGAGCGAGTTCGTTGGGATGAAGTTGGAACGATCCCGCCAGATACTTACGGAGCAGGTAACCAGTGATGGTTATGAAAACAAAAAGTGGATTGATAGATATGAGCTGTAATTTTTTTGACGCAAAACTGCCAAGCCCAGTTTTCACGGCGTCTGGCTGTGCTGCCAGTGGTAAAGAGCTCTCTCAATTTATGGATCTAACTACCATCGGCGGCATTGTTACTAAAAGCGTTATGTTGGAGGCGAGAGCGGGCCGGGCGACACCACGCATGAGTGAGACTCCTAGCGGGATGCTCAACGGAATCGGCCTGCAAGGGCCAGGAATAGATGCCTTTTTAGAAACGGACTTGACTTGGTTAAATGAGAAAAAGATTGCCACAGTAGTTTCCATAGCTGGTAACACAGTAGAGGAATTCTCAAAACTAGCATTTAAGTTAAAAAATAGATCTGACATATTGGCGATTGAAGTAAATATTTCTTGTCCCAATGTTGAAAATAGAAACAAGGTGTTTGCCTGTAATCCGGTCACTGCACAAGAAGCAATTAAAGCGGTAAAGAAACACATCTCAGACATACCACTTTTGGCAAAACTCTCACCTGACGTGACTGACATAGTCGAGATTGCTGACGCATCAATTAAAGCAGGTGCGAATGGATTGAGCCTTATTAATACGCTACTGGGAATGGTGATTGACACCAAAACTTTTAAGCCAGTGCTAAGTGGGGGAACAGGTGGACTTTCAGGTCCTGCGATTCGTCCGGTAGCAGTCCGGGTGATTCATCAAGTTCGGGCGGCCTTTGAAGACATATTTATTTTGGGTTCTGGGGGATTGCGCACTGGAAGCGATGGGCTGGAATTTATTGCCGCCGGTGCTAACGCGTTATCACTAGGTACCATTATTTTTAACGATCCAACTAGCCCAGTGCGAATTCATAATGAAATGGCGGAGCACTTGACGGCACTAAACAAGACGTCTCTAGCGCAAGTTAGAAACATGGCTCATGATTAAAAAAGCACCAATCGCTTTAGCGCTGGACGCCCCAGACTTAGCTACTATGAAACATTGGGTGGTTGCGACAAATACCTATCTTTCCTGCATGAAAGTTGGATTAGAGACATTTCTTCATAGTGGGCGTGAAGCTACTAATTTAGTCAGAGAGTATTCAGAGGGATGTGATCTTTTTTTAGATTTAAAACTTCATGACATTCCGCAAACTGTGGCAAATGCCGCTCGCGCCATAAAGGATGTAAAGCCTGAGTTTCTTACCGTGCATGCGGCGGGCGGACCAGCAATGATTTCAGCAGCAGCGGAGGCCCTGCCAGAGACAAAAATAGTTGCGGTAACGGTATTGACCTCACTTGATGAAAGTGACTTAGCGCCATTTGGGGTTAGCGACATAAAGCAGTTGACTCGAGAGTTAGCTAAGCGAGCGGTAGCAGCGGGAGCTCGGGCCTTAGTTTGCAGCCCACATGAAGTAGCTGAAATTAGGGCGACAGTGGGTAAAGAGGTAATTTTAATAACACCCGGGGTACGTCCCTCAGACTCAAATTTGGGAGATCAAAAAAGAGTAATGACACCAACAGATGCCCTAAAGGCAGGAAGTGACCTTTTGGTAATCGGTAGACCGATAACAGAAAGTAAAAATCCGGGTGAAAGTGCGCGAAAAATTGCCGAAAATTTAACTAATATAGTTTAATATTCAAACCTATTCGTTAGGAGTTATTTGTGGTGCCACATTTAACGCTCGAAGAGCGAAGAGCTGCTTTAGTCAAGGCAGCTGAGGCCCGCAAATTTAGAGCTGGGATTCGTGAACAATTAAAAAATAAAGAAATAGCCTTGCTTGACATTCTAGAGAGAGCAAAAAGTGAAGAGCGTCTTGCGAAAATGAAAGTAATTTCGCTGTTAGAGGCTCTACCAAAAGTCGGAAAAATTAAAGCTGCAAAGTTTATGGAGAAAGCAAAAATTGCTTCATCAAGAAGAATTAAAGGTTTAGGGGAACACCAATTGGCAGCCTTAATTAAAGAATTTTCTGAGTGAGTAAAAATTTATTTGTGATCGCCGGCCCGTCTGGAGTAGGTAAGGGCAGTTTAATTAAAAAATTAATTTCCACAGATCTTAATTACACACTTTCGGTCTCGGCTACTACTCGTCCTGCTAGAGCTGGTGAGGTACATGGAACAGATTATTTTTTTATGACAAAGCAAGAATTTGATAAATGCATTCTCGAAAATGGTTTTCTAGAATGGGCTGAATTTGCCGGCAATAAATATGGCACCCTTATTTCAGAAGTAGACTCGCAATTAGCGCTCGGTAAAAAAGTTATTTTGGAGATTGAACTGGCTGGGGTAAGGCAAGTAAAAAAACTTAGATCTGATGCAAAATTCATTTTTATAGCACCCCCGTCGCTTGAGATTCTCCAGCAACGGTTAGCGGGACGGGGTACTGAGAATCCAGCTGAGATCTCTGACCGTATTTTGATTGCAAAGGATGAACTAGCGGCACAGGGTGAATTCGATTTTGTGCTTATAAATGACGACTTAGCAGGAAGTTTTGAGCGACTGCTAAACTTCTGTGAGTTGGATTAATCATAAGAAACCAGAGGTCTTTGTGGCTATAGCTCGCACCGGAGGAATTACCCATCCGCCAATCGATGAATTACTAGACGTTGCCAAGAGCAAGTATCAATTGGTTATTTATGCAGCCAAACGTGCTCGTCAAATTAATGCTTACTACTCACAATTAGGTGAAGGTTTGCTGGAATATGTGGGTCCGCTTGTTGAAACACAACTACAAGAGAAGTCACTTTCAATTGCCTTGCGAGAAATCAATGCTGGACTTTTAACTTCAGAAGCAGTGGATCCTGAAGTCTTAGCAGCTGAGCAATTAGCAATGGAGCAAAGAAGATTAGCGGCACAGCAGGCAGCAGCTCGCTACGATGGTGATTACGACATGAATTTTGATGCCACACCAGATGTTGCAACCGGAGTGCCGGTTGTAGAAGAAACCGAAACTGACCCTTTCAGCGCCTAACGAATGAAAGAGGCCACCCAAGTGGTCAATCAAGTGCCTAATGTAGTTATTGCAGTAACGGGTGGAATTTCTGCATATAAAATTGTTGAAGTTATTCGATTATTAAAAAAAGAAAACTTCACAGTGCAAGTGGTGACAACAGAATCAGCACTAAAATTTGTTGGCGAAGCAACTTGGTCCGCAATCAGCGGACGCGAGGTTGTTAGTTCCATTTGGGATGAAACTAAGAATGTTTCACATGTGCAGTTGGCTAAGCAGGCTGACTTAGTAGTGGTAGCACCTGCCACCGCTGACACTATTTCAGATCTAGCCCAAGCTAAAGCTAACAACGCCGTGAGCGCATTAGTGTTGACTACCACAGCGCCAGTAATGGTATTTCCTGCAATGCATACGCAAATGTGGGAGCATCAGGGAACAGTTGAAAATATTGAAACTTTAATAAAAAGAAATCTTATGGTTTTTTCACCCGACAAAGGGCCACTCACTAGCGGAGATGAAGGCGTAGGAAGACTGCCGGCGCCAAGTGAAATTGCTAAATTAGTTGTAGATCATTTCAAGGCAGAAGTAAAACCAAAGATATTAATATCGGCTGGTGGGACAAAAGAATTTATCGACTCGGTTAGGTATTTAACTAACGCTTCAAGTGGCAGACAGGGATTGGCGCTAGCACAAAGCAGTGTAGCGAGAGGCTTTGATACAACCTTAGTATCGACTAAAAAATTTCATGGCGGTTGGAACTTGATTGATGTGACCAGTGCCGATGAGATGCTGGCAGTTATGAAGAAAGAAATGCTCAATCATGACATTATAATTATGGCGGCGGCAGTCTCGGACTGGAAAGTTAAACAAAAAGCATCAACCAAAATAAAAAAGAGTGATTCAAACTGGAATCTAGAATTAGTGGCCACTACCGATATTCTTACTGAATTAGCCCAGTTAGCCAAGCCAACTCAAGTGGTGGTGGGATTTGCGGCTGAAACTGCGCCAGAGCTAAGCACTTTAGTATCTCTAGCCCAAGAGAAACTAGCTCGAAAAAGAGTGGACATGATTTGCGCCAACGATGTCTCCGCCGGAAAAGTATTTGAACAAGATTCTACGCATCTATTTTTAATTAAAGAAAATTCAGTGGACGATATTGGTGAAATGAGCAAATTAGCAGCGGCAGGCAAAGTGTTGGACCAAGCGGTCCAAATCTTCATCAATAAATAACCAATAATCCGTGGCGGCGCACTAGGCTGTAGCCTAAAGTTGTCCGGTCGAGTCCGACCTTGTGTGATAATTCGCTACTTACTGAAAGGTATTTCGTGTCTAGATTATTCACTTCAGAGTCGGTTACCGAAGGTCATCCTGACAAGATTTCGGATCAAATCAGCGATGCAATTTTGGACGACATGCTTCGTCAAGACCCAGAAAGTCGCGTGGCCGTTGAAACTCTGATCACCACAGGCCAAGTACATGTGGCAGGTGAAGTTACGACTAGCGGATACACCGATGTAGCTGAAATTATTCGACAGGTAGTTATCGATATTGGTTATGACAGTTCGGTAAAAGGATTTGATGGCAACTCGTGTGGTGTTTCAATTTCAATCGGTAAACAATCACCAGATATTGCTCAAGGGATTGATGATGCGCTGGAAGAGCGTGAAGGCTCAGCTGATCCCATTGACAGTCAGGGTGCGGGGGATCAAGGCTTAATGTTCGGTTACGCTTGCAATGACACTTCGGTTTTACTTCCTCTGCCTATCTTTTTGGCGCATCGACTCAGTGAGCAGCTCACTAAGGTTCGCAAAGATGGAACACTTAATTATTTACGACCAGATGGAAAAACCCAAGTAACGATTGAATATGATGAAAATAATCAACCAGTCAGACTTGATACGATAGTAGTTTCAAGTCAACATGCACAAAATATTGATTTAGATAAAACCTTAACCCCGGATATTAAAAAATTCGTAGTTGAACCTATTTTAGCGACGCATGGTTCTCGAATCGATATTTCGAATTATCGACTACTGGTAAATCCCACTGGCAAGTTTGAAATCGGTGGCCCAATGGGTGATGCGGGATTAACTGGCAGAAAAATCATCGTTGATACCTACGGCGGAATGGCTCGTCACGGTGGGGGCGCTTTTAGTGGAAAAGACCCAAGCAAGGTAGATCGCTCTGCCGCCTATGCGATGAGATGGGTGGCTAAAAACGTAGTTGCGGCAAAGTTAGCCGATCGTTGTGAAGTTCAAGTGGCTTACGCAATTGGCAAAGCCCAACCAGTCGGTGTTTTTGTGCAAACTTTTGGCACCGGCGTGATGAGTGATGAAAAAATAGGCGAAGCAATCTTGGCAGTCTTTGACCTACGGCCAGCAGCCATAATAAGAGACCTAGATTTAAAGAGACCTATTTATCGGCAAACTGCTGCCTATGGTCACTTTGGAAGAGAAGGCAAGGATTTCACTTGGGAGCAAACCAACCGAACAGATCAACTTCGCAAAGCATTAGGAGTATAAGCTCACTGCATTTTGCAAAAGTTGTTCTGGATTCTGCGGTACCTCACTTGGATAGGGAATTTGACTATTCGATTGGGCAAAATCATCTTAAACAAATTCAAGTCGGATCAAAAGTAGCAGTGAACTTTGGAAGGCAAACGTTAAATGGTTGGGTAGTAGAGATATTCACCCAGTCGCGATTCGCTAATAAAATTTCTGAAATTAAAAAAGTTATAGGAATATTTCCTACCCTTAAGCCAAACGTCTTGCAGCTGGCTCGCTGTGTAGCCAGCTATTACGCAGGTAACTTGAGTGACGTTCTTAGATTTACTATTCCACCCCGAAATGCCAAGGCTGAGAAAGATCAGTTGCAAGAATCATCAATTTCGTATCCAGAATTGAAACCTGATTTATCGATGATTGAGGCTGGGTGGGCTTTAGAAAATAGAATAGGCAGATTCACAAAAGCTGCCATACTTTTACAAAGATTTGATGACTGGCAAAACTTCGCTATAGCCTTAACCAAAACCGCTATCTCACAGCAAAAAAATGTCTTGATAATAGTTCCTGAAAACAGTCAGGTGCTTTCACTGCTCAAGCGTTTTGAGTCAGAGCTACCACAGTTACTGATAGCCCAACTCAGTTCCGAGATGCCAGCCGCAGAACGCTATCGAGACTTTTTAAGAATTTATTTTAATCAAATACACCTGGTGATCGGAACACGTAATGCAATATTTGCACCCATTGAGAATTTGGGACTTACAATAGTTCTTAATGAGTATTCCGATCTTTTTGAATCACCGCAGGCGCCTTATTGGCAAGTAAGCAAAGTTGCTCAATTACGTTCTGAAATCGAAGATTCTTGTCTGATTTACCTAGGGTCTAGTTTTTCGGTCGATCTTTATTCCCAAATCAAAGGTGCAAACGTCAAATTATTGAAATCTATTTCAGATCAAACGCAGAAAGTGTCGGTTACTCATGATACTGAATCTACAAATATCTCAAAAAGCAGGTTTTCTTCGACAGTTTGGCAGATTCTTAATGCAAGCAAAGAGGGTCCAGTCCTAATACAAGTTCCACGTAAGGGACATGCGGGACTACTTAGGTGCAGTTCGTGTTATCGCATTTCTACTTGTAGTAAGTGCGGAGGCTCTTTACGAATTATGCACTCAACTGAAAAACCCAATTGTTCCCGTTGCGGCAGACTGCATCTTGATTTCACCTGCCAGGTTTGTAAATCGCAAAATTATAAAGTGTCTCAACCCGGACAAAGCTCTATTCTTGCCGAAATCGGAAAAATGTTCCCGCAGCGAATTTTGCTCTCATCTAGCGGACAAAAAAGATTATATGAAGTCAAACATCAACCATCAATCATTGTCAGCACTCCTGGCGCCGCTCCTAAGGTACCCGGTGGGTATCGCGCGATAGTGGTCTTAGATGCCATGAGCCAGTTTGCCAGGCCAACACTAAATGTTTATCAAGAAGTTTTTAGTCAATGGCAAGAGCTAATTGGACAACTTTCTAACAAAGATGAAGCTAATTTTCTAATCAGTGGGGAAGTGGATGAGAAATTCTTACTATACTTTTTTCGTTCAAATGTTGTAGGTTTTCTTGAGAACGAACTAGCGCAAAGAGAAGTGGTTGGTTTGCCGCCAATAAAACAAGCACTTATGGTGAGTGGTCCATTAAAAGAGATAAATCATTTTGTTAGTGTTCTTACAGAATCGACACCGCTGCAGACGCTAGGGCCAGTAACTCATTGGGAGCGCCCGGCCGAATCACAAATTGCCGTCATCACTGATGAGATTTTGAATTTAGTGCTCTCGGCCCGCAATCACCTTAAGGTGGTAAGCATGAAAGGCAAATCATCAATTCGCCTTCAGGTAAATCCAAGCAGATTTATCTAGTCAGTTAGACTTTCGTAAAAATAGCGAGGTACCTTGTCCATAAAACAAATAAGACTTTTTGGCGACCCAATTCTCACCACCAGAGCTCAAGAAGTTACCTCTTTCGACAAAGAATTACGAAACTTAATTAAAGATTTAGAAGACACGATGCTCGATGCCCCTGGAGTTGGTTTGGCGGCACCTCAACTCGGTGTTTCTTTGCGCGTGTTCACCTACATCGTCGATTCGGACGAACCGGGTCATCTAGTAAACCCAGTTTTAGATTTAAGTGAAGAAATTCAAGATGGAGAAGAAGGCTGTTTATCGGTTCCGGGGTTGCTTTACGACACAAAAAGATCTCTTCAAGTAATCGCTAAAGGCCTGAATATGCATGGTGAGCCAGTAACGATTTCGGGTACAGATTTATTATCGAGATGTATTCAACATGAAACAGATCATTTAGATGGAATCGTTTTTATTGACCGGTTAGATACATCCACTAGAAAATTAGCAATGAAGGCGCTTCGAGAAACCGAATGGTTTGGACAGGTGCAGCCGCAATTTAAAATATCCCCTCATAACACCCAAGGGTTAGCACTCTAGGGCGGCATATTGAAATTACTTTTTGCTGGTACCCCGCAAGTGGCTGCTTACTATTTAGACTTTTTGCACCAAAATCACGAAATTACCCTGGTAGTAACACAAACGAAGAAGGCTAGCGGAAGAGGCTTAAAGCCAAAAGAGAGCGCCGTGGCCAGCTATGCCACGGCAAATAATTTGGAACTGATCCAAACCGACGATATTAACAGCAGCGAAGTAATCGAGAAAATAAAAGATTCAGGTGCGGAATTAGGAGTGGTGGTGGCGTTTGGACAAATGATCAGAGCGGAAGCAAGAAAAGCTGTAGCAAAACAATTTATTAATCTTCACTTTTCACAACTGCCGAAACTGCGGGGGGCTGATCCCGTGGCTGCCGCCATCAGATCTGGCATGAACCAAACTGGAATTTCAGTTTTTAAACTTACCGAAGAGCTGGACGCCGGTGAGATTTATAGTCAACTCAGCATAAAAATAAGTGAGTCGGACACTACTAAAGACTTATTTAATAAATTACTCCCACTCGGAGCGCAAGGATTGAGTGATTCTTTGGAATTAATTAGTAAGAATCATGAGCCTGTGCCACAATCCGGAGCAGCCACTTATGCGCCAAAAACTAGTAATAATGACTATAAAATTAATTGGAACTTAACAGGATCTGAAATTCGAAATTTAGTGCGCTCAGGCTACGGTAAAAAAATTGCTTGGAGTGTTTATGAACAACAAGTCATAAAAATTGTTGATCTTGAAACCTCGAATATCTCAAATTTTGGAAAAGCAGGCGAATTGCTGATAACTGACCGTGTGTACGTGCAAGCTTCTGATGTAGTACTAGAAATCAAAGAGGTTATTCCAGCCGGCAGAAATCAGATGAAGGCATCCGACTGGGTACGAGGGCTTAGAATCACAGCCGGATTTTTTGAATGAAGAAAACTGCTCGTACGCAAGCCGTAATTATTTTCAATGAAATTGAAGAAAAAAGTCTATATGCAAATATCGCAGTACCCCGCTTTTTAAGATCTCTAAAAATGTCCGATGGAGACAACTCTCGCGTGACAGACCTAGTAATGGGTACTTATCGATGGAAATTGTTTCTTGACGCAATCATTGAAATAGCTGCTGCTCGCTCTTTAGAAAAAATTCAAGCAGACCTTATTCCGATTTTGAGAATGGGTGCGTATGAATTAATTTTTGGAAAAACGACAAAAGAAATACTAGTTTCTGAGTGGGTTAATGAAGCATTTAGATTATGTGGAAATCAAGTAAAAGGTTTTTCCAATGCCATTTTACGGCGGGTGAGCGAAAGAGATTTTGTGCAATGGCAAGAAAAGATTTCAAAAGATTTTGAAGGTCAAGATGATATCTTCTACTCTCATCCAGAGTGGATAATAAAAAAATTTGAGGAATTGATTTCTGACAGGTCTGAATTGATAGAGCTTTTAAAGGTGAATAATACTCCACCAGTTAATTGGAGAGTCACAAAAAATAAAGTGGAAAATCAATCGGCACTCTCTCCACTTGCCGAAGTTGCGAGAGCTAGCGATTTGACGAAGTTAGCGAGTGGTGTGAGTAACAATCTTAGAATTCAAGATGCAGCTAGTCAGGCCGCCGCTTATTTACTAGCCAATTTTGACGTGAAAACAAATGAAACAAATTGGCTTGACGTTTGTGCAGCACCTGGTGGTAAGGCTGCCACCATGGCGCAAGAAAGACTTAACGCAGGCATCAAAATCAGTGCCTTTGATGTGCATCCCCATAAAAAAGAGTTAATGGATTCCAACCTTAAAAATTTCAGCAACATAGAAGTGCAAATAGCAGACTCTCGCTTAAAACCCTGGGGGGATCAAAAGTTTGATCGCATATTGTTAGACGCCCCCTGCACGGGGCTGGGAGCGATTCGAAGAAGAGCCGAATCTAGATGGAAAAAAACTCCTGTGCAGATAAAGGAGCTAACCGATACTGCAAAAGAAATTTTTGATGCGGCTAGTAAACTTCAAGCCTGGCGGGTATATCGATATAGGCGTGTTCACCCATTTTGTGAAGAAACAGATGATTTTGTGGTAGTGTGGGGTGGAAAAACAATTATTCAAACCTCACCCCATTAATCCTCAAGAATACGGTCACTCTGATACTGATAAGAGTGATGAATTCTGTAACACTCTAGAAACTGGTTTAGATTTTGGCCACATAAACACCAAACGGATGCCATGTTCATATGTTTGTTCCGAATGAACCCTGAGTTCTACAATAGAGTCACAGTCCCTAATCGCACCGAGGCCCTATGCTGATCACACTAAATAAGGTGGCCCTTGGGCAGGCTCTCTGAACAGCCGATTGGTTCACGTTGACGTTATGGATAACCATTTGTACCAAACTTAAGCCTTCTTCAAATATGACTAAAGATGTCAAGCACCAGCAATTTTGCCTGTAGCACATCTCACTTAATGATAAGCAGCTAGAGAATTGGCTGATGCAATACATCGATGCAGGTAGTGACTCAATAACTTTCATCTTGAAGCGATAAATGAGGCTCAGCGGTGCATAGAAGAAAGAAAACCATAGAAGTAAGCTGGGATTGCAATTGCCAAAAACTGACTTCTCTCAATAGTTGTCCTGTTCTTATCTTCAATTGACATGGTCTCTTGGTTATGACGGTCAGAGCCTGGATTCGGTGGGCAAAAATTTATGGAAGATCAAAATGACAAGGTACGAGCAAATTCGTTCAGAAATAGATAAACACAACTAGAAATTCGCTACAGGGGTTGACGGCGGAATTCGATGAAGACTCGATTGTTGGAAGCAGCGAAGGGAGCCGATTTTGGTGGCGGGACGAGCGTTTTTAATGCCCAAGATCCAAAGCCCTAGCAGTAACAAGACTTAGAAAACTTGCTAAAGGCAATGCAAGAATTAATAAATAAACTTGTCACTTTGGCAAAAGAGCCGATTTCTGTTTTAAGAAACCCTCGCGTCTCCGCTTTAATTATTGACGAACGAAAAAAAATATTAGCGAGTGGGGTTCATCATGGCCAAGGAACGCCCCACGCTGAAATAGTGGCTTTGAAAAAATTAAATGGGGATTTATCCAATTGCACACTCTTTGTGTCATTGGAACCATGCGATCACTACGGAGCTACAGGTCCCTGCACCGAGGCCATCATAAAAAGTGGAATTAAAAAGGTGGTTATTGGCAGTTTAGATATTAATCCAGTTTCTGCTGGTGGGGTTGAGAAACTAAAGTCTGCAGGTATCGAAGTTTTTTTGTGGGGAGATCAAGCAGCTTTTAGAGAATTGAACTATAGATGGTTTGAGAGTATGCGTCTTGGTCGTCCGTACGTTGCCCTTAAAGCGGCGTTAACAATTGATGGCTATATTACAAAATCAGCAGGAGAGCGGACACAAATAACTTCAGAGCAATCTTTAAGCGAAGTTCATCGGCTACGAAGTGAATTTGATTCAATTTTAGTTGGTACGAACACTGTCGAAGTTGATGATCCTCATTTAAATGTTCGCCTGCCAAGTGACTCGGGTCGCGAGCAGCCACTAAGAATAGTGATGGGAACAAGGGAACTCCCTGCTTCGTCGAATATCTTTTCATCAGCAAGTGAAACGCGCCAAATAAAAACTCATGATCCCCATCTAGTCTTGAAAGAAATCTCGAAGATGAAAATAAACACCTTATTACTAGAGGGTGGCGCCGAAATATACAGCGCTTTTCTAGAGGCGGATTTAGTTGATGAATTTAATCTATTCATTAGTCCAAAAATATTTGCAAATGGAGTCTCTGTCATTGACTTATTGAGTGAGAAGTTGCCGGCCAACAGGTTAAAAATTAAATCTGTAATAGCATTGGGACCAGACTTGCTGATCCGAGCAAACAATTTTAGAGGATGAAATGTTCACCGGGCTTATTAGATATATGGGCGAGATAACAAATCTCAATAAAGGTCCCGATACCCTGTCTCTAGGTGTGAAGAGTTCAGAATTAGCGAAAATCACTAAAATTAAAGACTCCATTAGCGTGAATGGAATTTGTCTGACGATTGCTGAGAATGATAAAAGTCAATTGCAATTTGACTTAGTGCAGGAAACAATCGACCGCTCTACCGTTAAAAATTGGAAGATTGGTCAATTTTTACATTTAGAGCCGGCAATGCAGTTAGGTGACCGACTAGATGGTCATTTGGTCTCTGGGCACGTTGATGCTGTGATTCGAGTTTTGTCAGTAGAAAAGCGTGAAGAATCTAAAGTTGTAAGGTTTTTGCTTCCTGAAGATCTTTCCCGTTACGTGATCGAGAAAGGCTCAGTGACCTTAGATGGTGTCTCACTTACAGTAGCCAGCAATGAGGATATAGGAACTGGCAGAGAGTTATTTTCTGTTTGGCTAATACCAACAACTCTGGAAAATACCAATTTAGATTTGTTAAGTGTGAACGATGAGGTAAATCTAGAAGTAGACTTGATAGGAAAATATGTAGCAAAAAACATTAAAAGGTCCGTATATGAAAGTTAAATGCGACAGCATTGAAGATGCTATTGAAGAAATTAAGGCCGGACGTCCAGTAATTGTGGTCGATGATGCTGATCGTGAAAATGAAGGTGATTTGATTTTTGCAGCCGAAGCAGTGACAGGCGAATTAATGGGATTCATGATTCGTCACACTTCCGGGGTAGTTTGCGTCGCCATGACTGGCGACGAACTAGACCGCTTGAAACTACCACCTATGACTTTAATAAATGAGGATAAAAAACAAACGGCCTATGCAGTGAGCGTTGATGCGAAAGATGGAATTACTACCGGAATTAGTGCCAGTGACCGTGCCCAAACTATTAAGAAACTAGCGGATCCTGAAACAACTTCTGCGCAATTGACACGACCCGGACATATCTTTCCATTACGGGCGGTCTCTGGCGGAGTTTTAAGAAGAGCAGGACACACCGAAGCAGCAGTGGATTTGGCGCAACTGGGAGGCCTTCGACCCGCTGGAGTGATAGCTGAGTTGGTAAAAGATGACGGTGAAATGATGCGTGCTGCTGAGTGTAGAGAATTTGCAAATACCCATAACCTAAAAATGATTTCTATAGCAGATCTCATCGCTTTTAGAATAAAAAGTGAAAAGTTAGTTAAACTCGTGGCCCAAACTAAGTTGCCGACCGATTATGGCGTTTTTGAAGCCTTCGGCTTTAGGAGCTTGGTGGATGCTCGCTCCCATATTGCTTTAGTGGTTGGAGATATTTCCGATGGAGAGAATGTTTTAGTACGAGTTCACTCCGAATGTTTAACTGGAGATGTTTTTAACTCTTCGCGCTGCGATTGCGGGGATCAATTGAAATTAGCTTTGGAAAGAGTGCAAGCCGAAGGTCGGGGAATTGTTTTATATGTGAAGGGACATGAAGGTCGTGGTATCGGCCTCATTCAAAAACTGCTTGCCTACCAACTACAAGATGAAGGCTTGGACACGGTTGAAGCTAATTTACGGTTAGGGCTTCCGGCTGATGCGAGAGACTACGGAACTGGTGCACAGATTTTGGTAGAGCTGGGAGTGAAAAGCATGAGGTTGTTAACTAACAATCCTGCGAAACGAGCCGGGCTAGAAGGGTATGGACTGAGTATCGTGGAAAGAGTGCCTCTAATTGGAAGCTCTAGAACAGAAAATCTGAAATACTTGCAAACTAAGGCAAATAAAATGGGTCATGAATTAGGAAACCTTTAGATGACTAATAAAGGGATTGCGGAAATTGAATTAAGTGAGGATTTTTCAAATATCAAAGTGGCGGTAATTGGTGCGCTTTGGAATAAAGAGATTTGCGATTCTATGATTGCCAGCGCTGTTGCCACCCTGCAGGAACATGATGTGAAATTCCAGGTGTTTCGGGTAGCCGGATCATTCGAATTAATAGCGGCGGCTGAGCGCGCTGTTGCTAGTGGATTTGAGGCGGTGGTGATGTTTGGTGCAATAATTCGTGGCGAAACACCACACTTTGAGTACCTCTCGCAAGCTGTGACACAAGGAGCAGTTGCCCTTAGCCTTAAGGGTGTGGCGATTGGATTTGGAGTTCTTACTTGTGACAATTTGACCCAAGCAATTGAACGATCTGGAATCGCGGGTGCCAAGGAGGATAAGGGTAAAGATACGATTGAGGCGGTACTGCTCAGCTTGAATACCTTTCAAGAGATGAAAATTCCAAGGGATTAGACGACTAGGAAAACATGAAGACATTTGAAGAGCTCTGGAAAGAACTCAATAACAAAGTTGAAACAGCAGACCCTGAATCAAATACTGTGAATCTTTTGTCTAAGGGAGTTCACGCCGTTGGAAAAAAGGTTGTTGAAGAAGCTGCCGAAGCTTGGATGGCTGCAGAGTACGAGTCAGTTGATCGAACTGCTGAAGAAATTGCCCAGTTGCTCTACCACGCGCAGGTGCTAATGATTAGTTCTGGAGTAGGTCTTAATGATGTTTATCGGAATCTTTAGGGGTTTGTAATGTTGAGGGTGGCAATACCGAATAAAGGGCAATTAAGCGAGCCATCAAAGTTAATTCTGAGGGAAGCTGGCTATTTTAGAAGTGCGCATCCACGTGATTTAGTAGTGGTTGACCCAATTAATAAAGTGGAGTTTTTTTTACTGAGACCGCGCGACGTTGCGCTCTATGTTGAAAAAGGAACGTTAGATGCAGGAATTACGGGCTCAGATTTATTGCTCGACTCTGGAGCCCAGGCAGAAAATCTCTTAAGTTTGGGTTTTGGTAAATCAAGTTTTTATTGCGGCCGCTAGAGAGAGCGATATTAAACGGTATGAAGATCTAGCGGTAAAAGAATCGCCACTAGTTATAAGACAATTCTTGAGCGATGGCTTAAAGATAAAGGGCTAAAAGCAGAAATAGTAAATTTGGACGGTGCAGTTGAAAATTCAGTGCGATTAGGTGTGGCCGACGCCATCGCGGATGTAGTTGATACCGGTACCACTATCGCGCAAGCCGGATTGCAATTAATCGGAGAACCCTTACTCACTAGTCAAGCAATTCTGATAAAAAATACAAAAACTCAATTGACTGATGAAATTAATACATTGGTGAGCCGTTTATCCTCAGTGTTGGTTGCGAGAAATTACGTAATGGTTGATTACGTAATCACAGAAGAGTTAGTACCGAGCGCCTCTCTAATAACCCCAGGGATAGAGTCCCCAACTATTTCACCACTTCACGAGCAAGGCTGGGTAGCGGTGAGAGCGTTAGTCGACAAAGAGTTGGTACACCAGGTAATGGATCAACTTTATGATTTAGGGGCTCGCGGAATACTAGTAACTGAAGTTTCTGCCTGTCGCCTATAAATTGAAGCACGAATTTTTAAGCACCGATGCAAAATTAACTGAAGTATTAGCTAATTTTGCAGATAATCCAAGAGAGTTAATTAACTATTTACAAACTCACAGTCTGCTCTTGGGTATGTTGGTTACCGGTAGCAATCAAGAATTGGTGCTTAGTTCGACCCCAAACTACAAAGCGTTAGCTGTCTTTTCAAATCAAGATCTTCTCTTGTCCTTTAAAGCAGATGCCCGGCCAGCAATTTTTACTGGAAGGGAATTAGCAGAACTCACCCTTAGTAGTGGTTCGGGACTAATAGAAATTGATCCACCGAATGGGGTAATTATCACCGGAAGCATGGCGCGAGCCATTGTTAATGTGGCAAATTGGGTCGATCCTGCTGAGGATCAGGAATTAACTCGAATGATCGAGAATTATCTACGTGCGGCTGGCCAAACTGAGTTTCGAATTGAGAGAGGGAGCTGGACCGATATTCGAATTTTTCTAAAGGGGGAATTCGAAAAGGTAGCTCCGGTGGCCTCTTCGTTGGGGCAATTTCTTAGCCAATCGCAGACCGCCGTAGAAAATCTACCTAGCGGGGCTGATATCCTTTACCAAGAAAGCTAGAAGTTAAGACAAGAGGAGCAAAACTCCCACCTACATCGAGGAAACTACCTCGTGGGGTTGAAGGCTGAAAGCCAACGGCGATCGAGTCATCTTGTGTTTATCTGGCGTGCGTCCAAAAGGAGTGTTTATCAGCGAAGAACCCCGACTCAATGATCGAATCAGAGTTCCGCAAGTTCGTTTGGTTGGACCAAACGGCGAACAAATCGGAATAGTAAAAACTGAAGAGGCTATGAAGATGGCCCAAGAGTTGGATTTGGATTTGGTTGAAGTTGCTTCCGAAGCCCGTCCACCAGTTGTGAAGATCATGGATTACGGCAAATTCAAGTATGAAAACGCGTTAAAAGCACGCGAGGCCAGAAAGAATCAAATCAATGCCGTAGTCAAAGAGATGAAATTACGTCCTCGAATCGAGACACACGATTATGACACCAAGCTCTCGCACATTGAAAAATTTCTAAAAGCGGGTGACAAGGTTAAGGTCACAATCATGTTTAGAGGAAGAGAACAATCTCGCCCCGAGATGGGTTACAAGTTGTTAGCGCGACTCGCAGAAGACGTGAGCGAAAGTGCGGTGGTGGAATTCGCTCCGAAGCAGGACGGAAGAAACATGGTGATGGTGCTTGCGCCGGTAGCCAAAAAGACAAGCAGTCAAAAGCCAAAAGCGGCTTTGGATGAAGAAGGCGTAGAGGAGTAAAAATGCCCAAAATGAAAACCCATAGCGGTGCAAAAAAGAGAATTAAGAAAACTGGGTCAGGCAAATTAGTGCATGAAAAAGCTAATAAGCGCCACTTGCTCGAGACTAAATCAAGCAGGCGCAGGCGGAGATTAACTGGAACTGAAGTTTTAGCGCCCAGTGAAACCAAAAAAGCCAAACGACTACTTGGTCTTCGTTAAGAAAGGGATGCAAACATGGCAAGAGTAAAAAGAGCAGTCAATGCACACAAGAAGCGCAGAGCTATTTTGGAAGAAGCGTCCGGATACCGGGGCCAGCGTTCTCGTCTCTATCGAAAGGCGAAGGAACAAGTTCTTCACTCAAAGGTTTATGCCTTTAATGATCGTAGAGAGAAGAAGGGTAACTTTCGTCGACTCTGGATCACTCGTATTAATGCGGCTGCCCGCGACAATGGGATCACATACAACCGCTTGATTCAAGGCTTAAAGGTTGCGGAAATTGAGGTCGATCGCAGAATATTGAGCGAATTGGCTGTAAACGATCCAGCTGCTTTTAAAAATCTGGTGCAAGTAGCACAAAAGGCAATTGGTTCAGCAGTCTAAATTGAATACCCAATCAAAAGCGGAATTATCTGATAATTCCGCTTTGCTGGTAAAGGCACAAAAATTACTTCAAAAAAAGTTTAGGCAACGAGAAAATCTTTTTTTGGTTGAAGGTGTTTCTACTATCTTTGAGGGTTTAAATAGAAAAAAAATCCAGAATATTTTTTATAGCAAAAATTACAAAGATAATCGAAATATTTTAGATTTAGCCCATCAATTTGATGTTAATAGTTACTTAGTTTCTGAGCGGGCTATAAAAGCACTTTCGGATACGAAAAATCCAGTTGAAATCATGGCGGTCGCCTCATCAACGATTGGGGTGCTAGCACCCGAAGATCTCGAAAATTTCAGAAAAATTGTTTTCTTAGATTCAGTGCGCGATCCCGGTAATGCTGGAACCATAATCAGGGGAGCCGCTGCCTTTGGAATAGATGCGGTTTGCTTCTCGGGTGATTCAGTTGATCCAACAAATTCAAAAACCATAAGAGCCACTACTGGCAGTATATTTCAAGTTCCGATATATGTTAATTCGGACTTAAATATATTTGAAGATAAGGGATTTAAGATATATCTAACTGCGATTGATGGCGAATTGGAATTAACGCAAGTGCCGATAGATGAAAAGCAAGTTTGGGTTTTTTCTAATGAAGCCCACGGGGTGAGTGAGTTCAAAAAACCTCTAAAAAAAGTAAAGATTGCCATTAAACCCCAGACAGAAAGTTTGAATGTTGCGCAAGCCGCTACCGTCATTATGTTTTATTTAAGCAATAAGATATGACCTCTACCAGAAAAGTGAGCCGAGATGTCTGCCCCAAATTCTGATATCGATCCAGTGCAGGTTGCTGCGCTCAGCGAAGCAGCTATAGGGAACGCAGTAGCTAAGGCGCTGGAAGAGATTAAAAAAACAAATAATTTAGAGGAACTTAAGCAAGCAAAAACAACTCACTTGGGTGATAAATCTCTTATTGCCTTAGCCAATAGAGAAATTGGTGGCCTGCCGCCTGAAGCAAAAGCAATTGCTGGAAAACGGGTGGCAACCGCTCGCGTCACTTTGAGTGAATTTTACGAACTTCGCGAGAGTGAATTAGTGGCCGAATATGAGCGGGAAATACTGCAATCGCAAAAAGTTGATATTAATCAAGTTTTAGCTAGTCCCGATTTCAGTTTACGTAAATTTGGTTCACGTCATCCCTTGACCCAAATATCAGAGATTATGAGCGATGTTTTTATTGCCATGGGATACGAAATAGCGGAAGGACCAGAAGCGGAAGCTGAGTGGTTCAATTTTGACTCGCTAAATATTCAGCCCAGCCACCCTTCGCGCAGTTTGCAAGACACTTTTTACTTAACCGAGATGGATTCAGGCATGGTTCTTAGAACCCAAACTTCACCCGTGCAGATGCGGGCAATGTTGACTCGGGAATTACCACTTTATGTCGTCGCCCCTGGAAAGGTTTTTCGAAAAGATGAACTCGACACCACTCATACTCCTGTGTTTCATCAAATTGAAGGCTTAGCCATTGATAAAGGATTGTCGATGGCCCACCTGAAAGGCACACTCGATCATTTCGCTACCACTATGTTTGGTGAAGGGGTAATTACTCGTTTTCGTCCTAGTTTTTTTCCGTTTACCGAGCCAAGTGCAGAACTGGACGTGCAATGTTTCTTATGTAAAAACCAACCAAACAGCAATTGTCGAACCTGCAAAGGTACGGGCTGGATTGAGTGGGGTGGTTGCGGAATGGTTAATCCAAAAGTGTTGCAAACCGCGGGCATTGACACTGATGTTTACTCAGGGTTTGCGTTTGGAATGGGGTTAGAGCGAACTTTAATGTTTAGGTATTCAATCTCTGATATGCGTGACATGGTAGAGGGCGACTTGAGATTCTCGGCGCAATTTGGGAGCGTATTGCGATGAGGGTTCCAGTCTCTTGGCTGAGAGAGTATGTAAAACTTCCAACTCGTATAAGGATTGAAGATTTAGAAAACGCCTTTGTCTCACTTGGCTTTGAAGTTGAAAATATAGAAACTTACGGACAAGTCCAAGGGGAATTGTTGGTTGGTGAAATAGTTAGTATCAAAAATCTTGATCAATTTAAGAAGCCTATTAGAGTTTGTCAGGTCAAAATTGGCAATAAAACTCGAGGAATCGTCTGCGGTGCTACTAATTTTGCAGAAGGAGACAAAATTGTAGTAGCCATCCCAGGGGCCGTACTACCGGGAAATTTTACTATTACTGCAAGAAAAACCTATGACCATCTGTCTGATGGCATGATTTGTTCAGAACGTGAGTTGGGTATTTCTGAATCTCATGAAGGAATTTTGGTACTCAGCCGTTCCGTTAAAAGTGGTACGGACGCAAAGAAATTACTGGGGTTAGGCGAAACGATATTTGAACTTTCAGTTCTGCCAGATCGTGGCTACGCCCTACATGCGAGGCGTAGCAAGAGAAGTTGCCGCTTTTTTAATCTAAATTCCAAGACCCCATCAAGTTATATAAGGCAGTAAAAGAAACCACTGGAGTTACCCGAGCAAAAATTTCGGCCCCTAAGAAGGTAGCAAAATTTACTTTGGTGACATTAGAGGGCGTGAATCCTAACGCCGCCACACCAGAATTCATGAAACAACGCTTGACTCAGATGGGCATGCGACCAATTTCGCTACCAGTTGACGTGACAAATTACGTAATGTTGGAACTGGGTCAACCACTTCATGCGTTTGACCGCAAAAAAGTCAAGGGCACAATATCGGTTCGATTTGCCGAAGCGGGAGAGAAATTAAAAACGCTAGATGGTGCGTTGCGAGTATTGAAAGAATCAGATTTAGTAATTAGCGACCAGGATAAAGTTCTTTCTATCGCAGGAATCATGGGTGGTGCTAGTAGTGAGATTACCGCCACCAGTAGCCAAATTGTTTTGGAAGCAGCAAATTTTGAAGCAGCAACTATTAGCCAGACAGCTCGGCGGCTCGGGCTCACCAGTGAAGCCAGTAAAAGATTTGAAAGAGGGATCGATCCCGAACTTCCAGCGGCGGCAGCAAAACGTGCGGCGTTATTAATGACTAAATATGGTGGGGGAAAAGTAATTGGAGCTAGCACTAAATCTGCTCCCGTAACTAAAAAATCGATTTTCTTGAGTTTTCAGAAGGTCAGAGATGTTACTGGTGTAGCCATAAAAAACAATCAAATAAAAAGGACTTTGGAAAAGATTGGCGCCAAAGTTACGCAATTAGATACCGGAGTAAGGGTATCTATCCCATCTTGGCGCAGCGATTTAGAAGTGGCAAATGATTTAATAGAAGAGGTACTAAGACTCTATGGGTATCAACACATCACTGGAATTTTACCTACTGCTTACAATGGCCGCGGGTTGACGAGAGAGCAGAAAATAAAGAGACAAGTTGGTGGGGTTTTAGCCGGACTAGGTGCTCACGAAGTTTTGAATTACCCCTTTTGCTCTAAAAAAGATTTTGATGACTGTAATTTATTACCATCAGATGAACGACGTCAAGCAGTTAAGATAGTGAATCCCTTAAATGATGAAGTTCCTTTTTTGAGAACATTTTTAATACCGGGATTATTAGCAACAACGCAAAGAAATATGTCAAGAGGAAACATCGACTTCTCTATCTTCGAACAAGGTAAAGTTTTTAATCAGCGTAAAAAAATTACGAAGATTCCATCAATAGGTATTGGCTTTCCACCCAAGAAGGTAGTCCAAAGAGAGATTGATATTTCTCTTCCTAACCAAAAAACTCATCTTGCGATGCTCGCATGTGGAAATTTTGTCTCTAAAAATTGGGCACAGCACCAGGTTGATCATTCATGGATCACGGTAACCGAGGCGATAAATATATTGCTCAATCAATTGGGGACCGCCTTCGAATTGCGTAACATTAGTTCAGCTCCTTGGCATCCAGGGAGGGCCGCTGAAATTTGGGTGAGCGAAGTCTCGATTGGGGTGGTTGGGCAGATACATCCAAAAGTTTGCGAGATGTATGGAATCAGCTCAGAATTATTTGGTTTTGAAATCGATCTAGAGTTATTGATATCGCAATTAAGCGACACTAGAAAGTTTAAAGAAATTGGTAAAATGCCCTACGCGGTAGAGGATTTAGCACTAGTCGTTGATGCGACGGTGAGTTCTTTGAAGATTCAAGACGCAATAAAGAGAGCTGGGGGTCCAGCGGTTGAGACAGTAAACCTTTTTGATGTTTTTGCAGGATCACAGTTAGGAGAGGGCAAAAAATCCCTGGCCTTTAGGTTGAAGTATCGGGCAGAGGACCGCACCCTCTCGAGTGAGGATTTGACGCAAATTCGCGAACGCGTGGTGAGAAGACTCAAGGATGACTTTGGGGCGGTAGTTAGGACATAATTATACGCATATGTGTATAATATGGTTATGACAATACAGGCGGCAGTACTAGGGGCCTCGGGATACTCCGGCGGCGAGTTGATACGGCTACTGATGAGCCACGCTGAGTTTGAGGTCTCAGCTCTCTTCGCTAACGCTCAGGCGGGCGAAAAATTGTCGAATGTGCATCCGCAATTTGCTGGCTCACCACACGAATTTAAAAATGTTGCCGATATTGATCTTAATGAATTTGAGATTATTTTTTTTGCCCTACCAGCAGGTGTGAGTGGGGCATTATTAAAAGATCAAGAACTAAAAGCCCACTACATCGACCTAGGGGCGGACTACAGACTACTAGCTAAGAAAGATTGGCAGGATTTTTATCCAGGAAAGTATTCTGGAGTGTGGACCTATGGATTGCCTGAATTAAAGGGTCAACGTGAGGTTATAAAGAAAAGTAGATTTATAGCTAATCCTGGTTGCTATGCCACTGCAGCAGCATTGGGAATTTTGCCAGCAGTGCAATCGAAAGTTATTGATGAAGAGGTTATATCTATTGTTGCAGCCTCTGGTACCACCGGAGCTGGTCGGAGTCTAAAGCCCAACTTATTGCACAGTGAAGCTAGTAATAATTTAAGTTCTTATCGGGTTGGAGGCATACACCAGCACATTCCCGAGATCGAACAAACAATTAATCAATCCGAACCTGGTAAATTCAAGGTATCATTTATTCCTATTCTTGCACCAATGCCAAGAGGGATTCTCTTGACTATAAATTTTAAAACCAGTAAAAAAATAGAAGATTTACATTCTCTTTTTTGTGATTATTACAAAGATGAAAATTTTGTAAAAATACTTGATGCTGGTTTGGCGCCTAATACCAGAGCCTTACAAGGTTCCAACGCTGCCCACATTGCAATCTATAAAGATTCGCGAACTTCACAAGCGCAAATTGTTGTTGCAATCGATAACCTTGGTAAGGGTGCAGCCGGACAGGCTATCCAAAATGCAAATTTGATTTTCGGGCTTCCTGAGGACTCGGGTTTATCCTCATTGGGGATGGGATCATGAGCGTCACCAGCGCTAAAGGATTTATCGCTGGTGCGGCTAAAGCCGGTCTTCGATCGGATGGAACTAACGACGTAGCGGTGGTGATTAATCTGGGTCCGGATTTTAAGGCAGCGGCAGTATTTACCAAAAATCAAGTAAAAGCAGCACCGGTGCTTTGGTCAGAACAGGCGATAAAGTCGGGATCTTGTAAAGCAGTTGTTCTTAACTCTGGTGGTGCGAATGCTTGTACTGGATCAAAAGGCTTTGAGATAGCCCATAAAAGCGCTGAGTTTTTGGCAAATTTACTTTCGGTAGGAAGCGTCGATATTCAAGTTTGCTCAACTGGGCTAATTGGAAAACAGTTGTCGTTGGCAAATTTGTTACCAGCAGTTAAAGAAGCTACTGATAGCGCGAGTATCGAGGGTTCAGTTGCGGCGGCACAGGCAATATTGACGACAGACTCGCACGCCAAACAGGTGGAAATTAAACGTGAGAAATTTACCATTGGGGGAATGATAAAGGGAGCTGGAATGCTTGCTCCTGATCTCGCAACCATGCTTTGTGTTCTCACAACTGATGCCGTTATCGACTCCGTCACTTTGGATGAGTCATTAAAAAAAACAGTCTCTAAAACCCTTAATCGAATTGATTCAGATGGTTGCACCTCAACAAATGACACTGTTTTGCTCATGTGTTCAGGAGCCAGTGGTGAGAGTGTAGAAAAAATTGAATTTGAGGAAGCGTTGTTTGAAACACTAACCAAACTTGGTGAAATGCTTATTAATGATGCAGAGGGAAGCACGAAAGACATCAAAATATCTGCAGTTAACTGTCCCAATGAAATCATGGCTGAGGCAGCAGCTCGAGCAGTCGCTAGGAACAACTTATTCAAAACTGCGATGAGTGGCTCTGATCCCAACTGGGGAAGAATTATGGCTGCCATAGGAGTCATCGAGTTCGAGTTTGATCAATTTCTTGTTGACGTTTATCTGAATGATTCATTGGTATGTGAAAATGGTGAAGCTCTGGACGTTGAAAACACTGTTGATTTATCCAAACGCTTGATTGATTTACGGATTGACTTCAAATCTGGCGAGTCACAAGTCACCGTTTGGACCAATGACTTGAGTGAGAAATATGTTTATGAGAATTCAGCGTATTCGACATGAGCCTTCAAAAAGATTCTTTAGAAAAAGCTAAAGTGCTTTCGCAAGCCTTGCCGTGGTTGCTGAAGTTTAGAGGCACAAAAGTTGTCATTAAATTTGGTGGTAACGCAATGATTGATCCTGAACTATTTCGTGCGTTTGCTGAAGATGTTGTTTTTTTGAAATTGGCCGGAATTGATCCCGTTATTGTGCACGGTGGTGGACCTCAAATCTCGCATGCCTTGAAAACAGCAAATATAGAAAGTCGCTTTATTAAAGGCTTGCGTTATACCGAAGCGAGAGCTATCAGCATCATCAAAGATGTTTTGGTAAACGACATCCAGAAAGAAATTGTTCAGACTATAAATGAGATTTACCCTTGTGCGCAGGGATTTAGTGGCGACGAGAATGCTCTCATTAGTGCCAAAAGAACCACCAGTATCGATGGAGAAGCTATTGATCTGGGTTTAGTGGGCGAAGTGGAAAGCATAGATTCGGAAATAATTACCGACGCTATTAAACAAGGAAAAGTTCCAGTAGTGAGCGCCTTGGGCTTAAGTAAAACGGATGAATTATTAAATATAAATGCTGACTACGCGGCAGCTGCGATTAGTCAAGATTTAAAAGCTGAAAAATTAGTGATGCTGACTGACGTTATTGGATTAATGAGTGAATATCCCAATCCAGAGTCACTAATTTCATCCATCGACATTACTAATCTTGCCAAGTTGATTCCTTCCCTAGATCAAGGAATGAGACCCAAAATGCAGGCCTGCTTATGGTCGGTAGCGGGTGGGGTGGGTAGGGCACATGTTATTGACGGGCGGATCGCTCACGGATTGCTAGTTGAGGTTTTTACCGATCAAGGGGCTGGAACCATGGTGATTAGAGATGAATGAAATAACTCTCTCATGGCAAAGAAATTTTTTAAATAATTATGGAACACCGAGTCTTAAATTAGTATCAGGTAAGGGGGTTTGGGTTAAGGACTCAAACAGTAATAGATATTTAGATTTTCTAGGTGGAATTGCGGTCTCTGCTCTGGGACATTCGCATAAAAACATCGTGAAAGCTATAAAAAAGCAGTCCAAAACGATTCTTCACACCAGCAATCTCTATCAAAATCAACCCAGCCTTGATTTAGCTGAGAAGTTACGTTCACTAACCAAACGTGAAGCAAAAATATTCTTTTGTAATTCAGGTGCTGAGGCTAACGAAGCCGCGTTGAAATTAACACGATTAGCAAATAAAAATACGACGATCTCTTTGAGTAATTCTTTTCATGGAAGAACGATGGGAGCACTATCGTTAACGGGTCAGAAATCAAAACAAATAGGATTTGAACCGCTACTTGAAAATATTAACTTTGTAGAGCCAAATGATTTAAATGACTTAGCTGAAAAATCAAAGTCTGGTATTGGAAGTATTTTTTTCGAACCGATTCAAGGTGAAGGCGGTGTGGTTGACCTTAATTACTCTTTTTTGCAGGAATTAGAGAATACTGCCAAAAATCACAAGGCCTTTTTGGTGGCGGATGAGGTACAAACTGGAATTGGTCGCTGCGGATATTGGTTTTTAAGTGAAGCAATGAATATTGAGCCAGATGTAATAGTTTTAGCAAAAGGTTTAGCCGGGGGCTTGCCGATCGGGGCAATAATGGTGTTCGGTGAATTGCAAAATACTTTTAATCCAGGAACCCATGGATCCACTTTTGGTGGAAATCCGCTTTCTTGTGCTGTCGCTTTAGCAGTTCTACAAACCATAGAAGAGCAAAACCTACTTGAAAATGTTCGACTTCGGGGGGAGCAATTAGTAAGAAATTTGCAGATTCATCCACAAGTTGAAAAGATATCTGGAGCAGGCCTGCTAAGGGGTATTCACTTGTCTGAGCCTAAAGCAAAAAATGTGGTTGAAAAATCTCAGAATAATGGTCTTTTAGTCAATGCGGTAAATGATTTTATTATTCGACTAGCACCGCCCTTGATTGTAAATGAGTATGAAATAGACCTAGCCTGTCAAAAACTCGTTACCGCGATCGAGCAAGCATGAGAACTCCTGAAAATAAGCTTGCACGTCAAGCGGTGATAAAAAAAATTATTGAGTCTAATCAGATAAAGTCTCAAAGCGAATTACTAGCAGAGTTAGCAAAAATGAAGTTAAAAATAACCCAGGCAACTCTCTCACGAGATTTGGATGAATTGGGCATAGTAAAGAGTTCTCAAGCTGCGGGTGCAAGCTATGTGCTCAGCGATTCTGCTGCGGACCCTGAACTAAAGGCCATCGCAAGCTCTTTGATTGTTGGCATTGATCACTCAGGAAACATTGTGGTAGTTAGAACGCCTCCAGGGGGAGCACAATTTTTTGCCTCTAGCGTGGACAGGGCTACAGATAAGGAAATTATTGGAACGATTGCCGGTGATGACACTGTTCTTTTGGTAACAAGAAACCCGAAGGGCAGTCAACAGGTAGCGGACAAGTTGTGGGAATTGGCGAGAAACAATAGATAGAGTTGTAATCATTAAAAGGAGAAAAGTGTGAGCGAGAAAGTTGTGTTGGCATATTCAGGTGGATTAGATACCTCCGTAGCAATTGGTTGGATCAAGGAAGAAACCGGAAAAGGAGTCATCGCAGTAGCTGCAGATGTTGGCCAGGGTGGCGAAGATATGGATTCAATTCAAAAAAGAGCCTTGGCGTGTGGAGCTGAGGAATCAATTGTTTTAGATTTGAAGAACGAATTTGCCGAGGAGTATTGCCTGCCAGCCTTAAAAGCCAATGCCCTTTATATGGATCGCTATCCCTTAGTTTCCGCACTTTCAAGACCTCTTATTGCAAAGCACATGGTTGATGCAGCAAAAAAATATTCTGCGAATACCGTCAGTCACGGGTGTACCGGAAAAGGAAACGATCAGGTTCGATTTGAGGTTAGTTTTGCCGCATTAAATTCTGACTTAGCTGTTTATGCACCGGTGAGAGATTCTGCCATGACGAGAGATAAAGCGATAGCTTTCGCTGAAGAGAATAATTTGCCAATTGACGTCACTAAAAAAAGTCCCTACTCAATCGACCAAAACGTCTGGGGTCGTGCTGTCGAAACTGGTTTTCTAGAGGATATCTGGAATGGTCCAATTGAGGATATTTATGCATATACTCAAGCTCCGGATACTTCAAAGCCAGCTGATGAGGTTTTAATCAAATTTGAGGCTGGCAAGCCCACACATATCGACGGCGAAAAAGTATCAATGCTTCAGGCTATTGAAATTATGAACGAGCGTGCTGGGGCGCAAGGTATTGGACGAATCGACATGGTTGAAGACAGACTTGTTGGTATCAAAAGTCGCGAAGTTTACGAGGCACCAGGAGCAATAGCTTTAATTACGGCTCATCGTGAACTTGAAGGAGTAACTGTTGAGCGCGAAGTAGCCCGCTTTAAACGGGGAGTTGAGCAAAGATGGGCTGAGCTGGTTTATGACGGACTTTGGTTTTCACCACTGAGAAAGGCGCTGGACGCCTTTATAAACGAGGTGCAAGAACCGGTGACAGGTGAAATAAGAATGAAGATGCACGCCGGGGTAGCCCAAGTTACCGGAAGAAAGAGCGCCAATTCGCTTTACAGTTACAACTTGGCAACTTACGACAGTGAAGATACTTACGATCAATCATGGGCGAAAGGGTTTATCGAAATCTTTGGCATGACAACCAAGATTGCCTCGGACAGAGATAGAAGACTCTAATGGCTAAACCACAATTATGGGGAGCGAGGTTCACTAAATCTATGAGTAACGATTTATTTAAGTTGAGCCGATCCACAGGTTTTGATTGGCGGCTTGCCCCCTATGACATCTTGCAAACTATGGCTCACGTAGAGGCATTGTTTCAAGAACAAGTTATTTCTCAAGCACAGTACACAAAGTTAAATACAGCCTTGTCTCAAATGCTTAAAGATCTCAAAAAAGGAAAATTACTTCCCGCATCAGAAGATGAGGATGTTCACAGTGCTCTTGAAAGAATATTGATTGAACGTGTCCCAGCAGCTGGTGGTTGGGTGAGGTCTGGAAGAAGTAGAAATGATCAGATTGCCTGCGATTTGAGAATGTATTTACGGGATCAAGTAAGAGAGATAAGTCGTCAAAGTTTGCTTTTGCTTGAGCTGTTAATGAAACTTGGCGCGCAGCATGCAACCGATCCGGTACCTGGTTATACCCACACGCAAAGAGCGCAGCCCGTAACTTTAGGACATCAATTTCTATCCCATGCGCAAGCGCTATCTCGGGATTTAGATCGTTATCAAGATTGGGATCATCGGGCCAGCGTTTCCCCGCTGGGGGCAGGGGCCTTGGCAGGTAGCGGAATTGTCAAACAAACCCGAATGGTGGCGAGCTTATTAGCTTTCGATGATTACAGCAGAAATTCGCTGGACGCAGTAAGTGACCGCGATTTTGTGGCAGAATTATTATTTGTTATTTCATTACAAGGAATTCACCTTTCAAAAATAGCTGAAGAAATAATTTTGTTTACCACGAAGGAATTCGGCTTCGCAAAACTAGATGATGCCTGGGGCACTGGATCGAGCATGATGCCGCAAAAGAAAAATGCTGATGGTGCCGAGTTAACGAGAGGTAAAGTGGGACGTCTAATTGGTAATTTAACTGCCCTTTTGACTACATTAAAAGCGCTACCTTTTGCTTATAATCGCGATTTGCAAGAAGACAAAGAACCAGTTTTCGATTCAGTTGACACTATTTTGCTTACTCTCCCAGTGATGACGGGAACGTTAGCAAGTATGGAATTTAATCTGGAGAAGTTAGCAAGCGAGGCAGGCACTGGGTTTTCGTTGGCAACTGAAATTGCTGACTTTTTAACTTTGCGGGGGATCGATTTTAAAACTGCTCATGAAATTACTGGTCAATGCGTGAAACTGGCTGAAAGTAAGGGAGTTGAACTAGTCGAACTTTCATTAAGCGATTTAAAAAAGATTAATAAGAATTTGAATGAGGATTTGCTATCGGTTTTGACCGTTAAAGGAAGTATCAATAATCGAACCTCGGCTAGCGGTACCAGCGTTAGTAGCGTTAAAGCCCAACTGAGGGATCTTGCTAAAAATATTAAGAAACAGAAGTCTTGGGCGAATGAAACGATATTTAGAAAGTTATCTGATGCATAAGCCTGGAGTCCTGAAAGACCTGAAAGCTCGCAACTTAGTTAATCAAACGACTGATGAAACAGAGTTAGCCAATCACCTTGATGCTGGCCCCATCACTTTTTATATTGGTTTTGATCCCACAGCTCCCAGTTTGCATTTAGGAAACCTACTGCAGATTTTACTTGCTAAACGAATGCAGGATTTTGGGCATAAACCGCTGTTACTTGTAGGTGGCGCTACCGGTTTGATCGGAGATCCAAAGGAGTCGGGTGAGCGTAGTTTAAATGAATTGAAAACTGTTTTAGACTGGACCGAAAAAATTCAAAAACAAATACAACCCTTTTTTTCTTTCACCGGTGAGAATGCAGCTCTGGTTGTAAATAACATCGAGTGGACGGGAAAGATTTCTGCTATTGAGTTACTACGTGATATCGGTAAGCACTTTTCAATAAATCGAATGCTAGAGCGTGAGGCGGTGTCGGCCCGCTTAAACGCAGCCGGTATTTCTTACACAGAGTTTTCTTATGCTTTATTGCAAGCCAATGATTATTTTGAATTAAATGAACTATATGACTGCACCCTGCAAACCGGTGGCAGCGATCAATGGGGCAACATCACTGCTGGAGTGGATTTTGTAAGACGTAAAGTTTCGAAAAAAGTTCATGCTTTGACTACGCCGCTGTTAACAAAAGCGGATGGAGGAAAGTTTGGGAAGACAGAAGCAGGGACAGTTTGGTTAAGTAAAGACTTAACCTCTCCATATGCTTTTTATCAATTTTGGATCAACACGGATGACAATGATATTGAAAAAATGATGATGGCCTTTAGCATGAAACCAATTGAAGAAATCAAGAATATCTTAAAAATTAACGAAGAGAATCTAGCTGCCCGAGTGGCGCAAAGAGATTTAGCATTTGAACTGACGAAATTAGTGCATGGTGAAGAAGAGACGCATAAAGTTATCTCGGCAACCAATGCTTTCTTTTCAGATGGTGATCTGAAGAGTTTGGATGAGAAAACTTTGCTAACAAGTTTGCAAGAAATCAAGTTAGTGTCACTGCCATCTTCACAATTGGGAACACCGCTGGCGGAGCTTTTGGTCTTGAGCGAGCTGGTGGGCAGTAAAGGGGCGGCAAAAAGGGCCATTGCTGAGGGTGGGGCGTATCTAAATAATGAACGAATCACCGATCCAGAGCAGGTAGTCACAGAATTGGACCTTTTGGCCGGTGGGGTAGTGATCTTGAGAAGAGGCAAGCGAAATCTAGCTGGGGTCAAATTCGGGGGCCGTGTTTAGCCCCTCCCTCTGGGTCAGTTAGACTTCGTAGCCGCAGCATAATTAAAAGTAACGGACACTAGTGGCCGGTTTTAAGAGCAGCGGATCAGCAATAAATCAGTCGCCCTGAAACTTCCCCGAAAGGGAAAGTTGAGTGCGCGCCTGTAACTTGAGAACTCAATAGTGTGCCGAAAGTCAATGCCAAATACCCCCGAGGTTGAGGCGGCGTAAGCCATTTCAATTTAGGGAATTCCTTTGGTTTGACAATTTATATAAGCAGACAGCTTAAAATCTTGTCAGCCTAAGATCAACTCATACTTTAATGGAGAG
>JAGYJD010000040.1 GCA_018402365.1 Candidatus Nanopelagicales bacterium
CAGCTCAGGAATTGCCAGAGATTTTCAGATCGGATGATCCCGCTGGTGCAGTGGAGTTATCAATCAACGATCGCAAGCCTCTGATTGACCTCGTCATCGGCTTGCCCAAAGAAGTTTTTACAGCTACCGATAGTCTGGGTTGGTGTTACCAGTTTTGGCAGGCCGAGAAAAAAGACGAGGTAAACGCTGCCGGCAACAAGATTGGTGCGGATGAATTGCCTTCCGTTACACAACTGTTCACCGAAAATTACATGGTGGACTTCTTGCTGGACAACACCCTGGGTGCTTGGCATGCGGGCAAAGTCCTCGCATCCAAACCTTCACTTGCCGCTACAGCAAAAGATGAGACTGAACTTCGCGCATCGGTGGCTTTGCCAGGCTGCCCATGGACCTATTTGCGATTTGTAAAAGCAGATGGGAAATGGAGTCCTGCTGCTGGTACCTTTGACGGTTGGCCCAAGACTACCAATGAATTGAAATGTCTTGACCCTTGCATGGGTAGCGGACATTTTGTTGTTTCAATGTTTGAGCGTTTGGTAGCGCTAAGAGTTGCGGAGGAAGGGTTAGATGAAACGCAAGCCATTCCTGCGGTAATCGGAGATAACTTATTTGGTCTAGAGCTTGATCCGCGTTGCACGCAGATTGGAGCATTTAACCTTGCACTGGCTGCGTGGAGGCGAGGTGGTCACTGCACTTTGCCACTAATGAATATTGCTTGCTGCGGATTTGCGCCCAATGCGAAGAAAGACGATTGGCTAAAACTGGCTGGTAATGATGACCGTCTACAGCGTGGAATGGCCCGTCTTTATTCTCTGTTTAAGGATGCCCCCGAGCTAGGAAGCCTAATCAACCCAAGTGCATCGGGCGGTGATTTACTTGAAGCTGAATTTCATGAGCTTCAGCCGTTGCTGGAAAGGGCACTTTCGCAGGAGAATAAAGACGCCACTGCACATGAAATGGCCGTGACCGCCCAAGGCCTGTTCAAGGCGGCGGAAATTCTCGCCGGCCTGTTCACTCTTGTAGTTACTAACGTACCCTATCTCGCTCGCGGAAAGCAGGATGAAATCCTCCGAGTATTCTCAGAAAATAATCATAAGAGTGCAAAAGAAGATCTTGCTACGACAATGATGGATCGGTGCACCACTTTTTGCTTAAATGAGGGTGGCACAATTGCATTAGTTACCCCTCAAAACTGGTTTTCTCAGGATAGATATGCCGACTTCAGAGCGTCGTGTATTGAGGGAATTGAATGGTTACTAGCTGCTGCTCTTGGAGCCGGGGCATTTCGGACTATCTCTGGTGAAGTTGTCAAGCCACTTCTAATCATCGCAAATCGCAAAATTCCCAATTCAGATCACATATTTTTCGGACGAGACTTTTCAGACAATGATTCTGCAGATTTAAAGTCTGAAGGCATTCGTAGTGATGACTTTAACAGGCTATCTCAGACTGTTCAGCTCAAAAACCCAAAGTATCGAATAGATGTAAACGATGTGGGTGCGGGAGAACGACTACTTAAATTTGCTAACTACTTTAATGGAATTCAGACAGGGGACGGTCCGCAATTTATTCGCTTTTTTACCGAGGTCCAAACTATTAATGGAGATTGGGAATTTCATCAAACAACAGCTGAAAAACCAGCGGAGTTTGAGGGAATGAGAATGATTTTATTTTGGCAAAAAGGGCGTGGACGTATTGTGGCACTGCCGAATTCAAGTGTTAGGGGTAGAGATGCTTGGAACAGGTCAGGTGTTCTAATAAGTGCAATGGGCACACTCCAAGCTTCGAGATACTTAGGTCATTTTTTCGATGACAACACGATTGCTATTATTCCAAAGACATCAGATCAGCTCATGGCAATTTGGGCTTGCTGTTCTGATCAAAGTTACAACGATCGTGTTCGCCTTATTGATCAGGCTCTAAAAGTTCGCGGGCCGCTTGTTGAAATTCCTTTTGACCTTGCCTACTGGCAGAAGGTGGCAGCGGAAAGATACCCGAACGGATTACCGAAGCCTTTTTCCATCGATCCCACGCAATGGATCTTTAGTGGACACCCTAAAGGATCGGACCAACCTTTACACGTGGCTGTTGCAAGATTGCTCGGCTACCAGTGGCCGCGCCAGACCGGTTCCAGTTTTCCCGATTGCCCGGCACTCGGCCCGGATGGTCTGGAAACGCTGGCGGATGACGATGGCGTCGTCTGCCTTCCCGCCATCAACCGCG
>JAGYJD010000041.1 GCA_018402365.1 Candidatus Nanopelagicales bacterium
CGATTTGACCAGGCTTAATAATCTTGGTTATTTGAGTGTCAGCAATTCTAACTGGAACAAAGTCTTTATCTGAAAAATTTGCCACTATAAATCTACTGCTAGTTAACTGTTCACCTTTTTGTAAGTCACTATGTAATACCAATTCTGTTAGTTCTGATTCTGAAATAGCATTTGGTGCTTTATATTTGGCCGGAATAGAAACTGTTTCAAAATCATTAGCGGTAATTGTGACACCAGCACTCAGGTCTCCCCGTGCTACTAAAACAGTTTCGGTGCCAATTTTGCTAAAAAGAGGGCCAGCCGCTATCAAGGTGGCACTGATTAAAAAAGATAGAGCGAACTCTCTTCGCCAATTTAGAACAAAATTAGTTACAACAGTTAATAGATCAGAGAAAGGTAATTTCATTCTGTAAAGATAAAAGATTTTAAGTATTTATAAGAAATTTATCCACAGCTAAGGCTTTTTAGTTGGGGCAGGCTTTGGATCAACAGGTTTGGTTTCAGTTTTCTTTCTAGAATCAGTGCGATAAAAGCCAGATCCTTTGAAGACCACCCCTACATTTGAGAATTGCTTTCGCACTTCGCCATCACATTTTGGACAATTCTTTAAAGTTTCATCAGTAAAGGACTGAACCACCTCAAAGTCATGATCACACTCAGTGCAGCGATATTGATAAGTAGGCATGACTCCTATTTTGCCGAAGGTCTGCAAAAACTGCCGCCTCAGGCTTAATCTAGGAACATGAAAATGCCTATTTGGCTATTGGTCGCATTAGGGGGAGCGATAGGTAGCGTTAGCCGGTGGCTAAGTGAAAATCTTTTTAATGATTTGACTTTTAATTGGCTTTATTCTGATTTCGGATTTAATTACTCAATACTTTTTATAAATATAGTAGGAAGTTTTGCAATTGGAGTTTTAGCGGGACTACACAGACACAACGTACGAGTATGGAGCTTTTGGGCCACTGGAGTTTTAGGTGGATTCACTACTTTTTCAATGATTATGTTGAATTCTTATTGGCATTTACTTGATCGTTACTGGGGTTTATTTGCCTTAAATATTTTCTCTACTATCTTTTTTGCATTTTTTGCTGTGACAGTTGGCATAAAAATTGCTGAGAAAAAGAGTGAACTATGAGCACAATTTTTATGATTGCGATAGGCGGTGCGGTCGGTGCACTAATTCGTTGGCGACTTGCGCATTTCACCACGCATGACCACATGCCGATTGGCACCCTGCTCGCCAACACGCTCGGAAGTTTTTTGGTGGGGCTTTCAACTGCGCTCTATGCAGATGCATTTTTTAGCAATACTGGCGTGATTGCCCTTCTGTATCCCTTAATCGCAATTGGCTTAGCGGGATCAATTTCAACCATGAGCACGGTAGCGCTAGAAATTAAAAATATTACCCGCTTAAAAAATATTGCTACTACCTTTGGTTATTTAACAGTCAGTATTGGTCTAGGGATTTTGGCGTTAGTACTAGGTATTTGGCTCGGTACCAGTAGACCATTTTAAACGGTAGGTAGAACTCTTTTTTCGCTCACTATAAAATCTACTTTTTGATCATGTGGTTCATGTGGAATTTCTTCAAAGATTTCGTTGTCAAAAACTAAAACAATTTTTTTTACCTGAGTTTCTAACTTTGACAATAACCTGTCGTAAAATCCTCCGCCCTTGCCGAGCCTGATACCCGAGCGGGAAACTGCAAAGGCAGGAATCACTAGCACACTGATTTCTGGAAAATTGTTAATCGGTGCAGCTGGACCTTGCGGCTCTAAAATATTAAAGGCCCCGAGCGCAAATTCTTTAGGATTTTTT
>JAGYJD010000042.1 GCA_018402365.1 Candidatus Nanopelagicales bacterium
TTTAAAAAAAGATATTAGAGACTTAACACCCAATGACCTCAAAGGTTTAGACGCAGTATGTGATTTGGCCAGTTTGTCTAATGATCCAGCTGGTGAAATGAACCCTGAATTGACTTATGACATAAATAGAGACGGACGAATTCATGTTGCAAAAACCACCAAAGCTGCCGGGGTTGCTCGCTATATCTTGTCTAGCTCTTGCTCGGTCTACGGAAAGGGTGAGGACGACCAGCAATTAACTGAAACTTCTAAGACTGGACCAATCAGTGTTTACGCTAAATCAACACTTGATGCCGAGCATGAAATCCTGCCTTTAAGTAATGGCAACTTCACTTCAACTGCTTTAAGAAATGCCACAGTATTTGGGCTTTCCCCGCGCATGCGCTTTGATTTAGTTATTAACTTAATGACTTTAACTGCTTTTCAAAAAAGAAGAATCATCATTATGGGTGGCGGCGATCAATGGCGTCCGATTGTTCATGCCAGTGATGTGGCTCGTGCTTTTATTAATGTGGCACAAGCTGATGCTTCAAAAGTTCAAGGGGAAGTTTTTAATATCGGATTAAGTAGCTTTCAGATTAAAAACCTGGCTTACATTGTTCGTGAAGTAATGCCCTTCGAAGTTGAAATTGAAATTGCACCAGACGATCCTGATAAACGTGACTACAACGTAAATTTTGATAAGGCCCAAGCAAAGTTAGGATTTGTCGCACAAACCCAAGTTGATCAAGGTGCGATAGAGGTTTACAACGCTTTAAAGACTGGAGCAGTAGAAGCAGGACCAAAAACTATTACTGTGCAGTGGTATCGCCAAATTCTAGAAGCGAAGGCTTTGCTAGATAGTGTTACCTTAGATGGAAGAATAATCTAACTATTATGACTTTGCTTAATGTCGTTGTTCCTTTGTACCGAGAAGAATCTCTTGTTGAAGAATTACATAATCGTCTGACAAAAGCTATAAAAAATATTTCTGCTAGCTATAAAATTATTTTGGTTGATGACGGTAGTGATGATGGCACCTGGCAAAAAATTTCTGCGATAACTAAAAAAGATAAAAAAGTAATTGGACTAAGGCTCTCAAGAAACTTTGGTCACCACTACGCCTTGACGGCAGGCTTACATGAAGCAGATGCCGATTGGGTCGTAGTGATGGATGGTGACCTGCAAGATCGCCCCGAGGTAATTGTGGATTTGTGGAACAAAGCACAAGAGGGTTTTGATGTGGTTTTTGTGTCCAGAATGAGAAGGCCAGAGGGTTTGCTTTATCGCGCGGCTCAAAAACTTTTTTATGCAGGCTTGCGTTGGCTCTCAGGCATCAAATTTGATTCAACACAAGCCAACTTTTCAATAGTTTCTAGAAAAGTTATTGAGGCCTATAAAACATTTGGTGAAAACGCTCGTTTTTATAACAGCACCATTACTTGGCTAGGTTTTAAGAGGGCTGCAGTTACGGCGGAACACGGAACCCGTCACAGTGGAAGACCTTCATATACCTTGCGCAAAAGATTTCAATTAGCGGGAGACATTATCTTCACCTATTCAGATAGACCTTTAAAATTTTCAATTTACTTAGGGTTATCAATGGCGTTGTTGGCCTTTACTTATTTATTGTGGGTTTTATTTGGCGCCTTCACTTGGGGCTTCACGGTGGAAGGTTGGTCGAGCGTTATGG
>JAGYJD010000043.1 GCA_018402365.1 Candidatus Nanopelagicales bacterium
TAAATCTAGTTTAAATTAAATCGCATTCTTTACTAAAGTGTAAATTTCTTCTCTTATTTCTTTAATTTTTTCTTGTGGCTCAACTTTAAAAACTTGAGAACTACTACCGGGGGCAGATTTGATTTCTTGATTAGCGCCTGGCGCTACTTGCCTTACACCTAATTGACTCAAAACTTTAGCTAAGTCAACCCCGTGAGGTGTGGTGTAAACCCTTTCAAAATGTTCTACGCCTGCCTGCTCCAAAGTAGAAAATATTCCGCCGCCATCGTTGTTCACAATCACAAAATGCAAATTGACCGGAGTCTCCCCTTTGGGTAAAACAAATCCACCCAAATCATGCAAAGCGGCAACATCACCTAGCAAGCAATAATGTTGCCGACTCGGCTCAGTCAAAGCGAGCCCGTAAGCAGTAGAAACGACACCATCGATTCCGTTCACTCCGCGATTCATGCTGAGTGTGATGCCACTTTCTGTCAGCTTTTTTGCTATCGGTTGCGTAAGCATTAATTCAAAATCCCGAGCTGCCAGACTTGCGCTTAGATGTATATGGGAGTTACTTACTACGCTAGAAAATAAATTGGTAATTACTTGCAAAATATCAGTGGGCGAATATTTTCTCTTTAAGACTGCCGCTTCAGCTTTTTGACTTAACTGCAGCCATTGGTTCAACCAATCTGTTGAATTGGTAGTTGGTTCAATTTTTGCCAAATCTGAAGTAACGAGTACTCCCGAAAGTTTGTTTAAGGCACTGGGGGCGGCTAGATATATTTTGTTCTCAACTTCAGAAATTAATCTCGTCACTGCCCGAGAAAGACCCACCCTCCCTACTAGTACTAAAGCTTCTGGTTTTAATTCTTCCGGTAAAGCGCTTAACACCGGGGGGTGATGGCTAACGCGATTAACTTGCGCAAGTGAGGGTGGTTCTGCAATTAGCGGCCAATTAAGACTCGTTGCCAAATCATTTACGTAAGTATCTAACCCCTGAGTGGTGGCTCCCGCAATTATTATGCCTTTTTTACTTTTAAAATCTTCAGGTAAATCAATAAAATCATTGTTTCTATATTTAAATTCATTTGCCCCAGTAAATTCAAATTCGACTTGTGGCACTAATGGCTCAGAGAAATGTACATTGAGGTGAGCTGGCTGCGGGTTTTGCACTAGCTTCTCAATCATCTTTTTGGTAGTTTGCTGGCATCGTTCAGGCGAACCTGAATCGCTATCAATGCTGACATTTATATTCGTTACTTTTGAAAAAATATTTTCTTGTTCAATTGTCTGACTTATTCCAGTATTAATTTGATTCTTAGGCCGATCTGCTGTTATTGCGATCAACGGAATATCGCTGTAATAAGCCTCAAGCAAAGCCGGATAAAGATTCGCAACTGCAGTTCCACTAGTGCAAATCACCACCGTTGGTACTTTTGTTTTTATTGCTATTCCCAAAGCCACAAAGGCGGCGGATCGTTCATCAAGCCGCACTGAAAGGTGTGCTAATTTTTTTTCACTAGCGGCGGCAATCGCTAGCGTCAATGGTCCGTTTCTAGAGCCAGGTGAAACCACAAAGTTTTTAACACCTGAAGCTAAAAGTGCATTAACTATACTTTCAGCACATTGCACAGATTTTGGGTTTAACATTCAGCCTTCCAACTGCACTAATTCGTAA
>JAGYJD010000044.1 GCA_018402365.1 Candidatus Nanopelagicales bacterium
GTAGGCCAGATACTCCACATCGATCAGATCGTTGATCGCCACCACCTCCACATCGGCGACGCTGCAGGCGCGGCGGAACGCCAGGCGACCGATGCGGCCAAAGCCATTGATGCCGATGCGGATGGTCATGGGCGGGGGCAGAGCTGCGGCTAACGCTTTGGGCAGCTTAAAAGCGTTCCCGCCGGCTTGATCAGGCCGTCTCAGTCGAGCTCCTCCTCTTCCAGCAGCAGCTGCTGGAAACTGCTGACAGTCTGCAGCTTCAAGCTGCAGAGCGCAAGCCGCGGAGGATTTCTGCCCCAATCGCCTTTGGGGAGGCATGGTGCTGCTCGTGCGCGCAGCGCCAGTCGCCCCGTTCAAGTCAGTGATGGGGCCATGCGCAATCTGCATGCAGCATTGCGAGCCGACCAAGGCGCGAGTAATAATAATCAAACCCCGATGAAAAAAACATGAGTAAGTGGAAGTACCTAGGTGGCGACTTTGGCGCTGCTGATACAAGTCAGCGCCCGTGCGTGACAAGCATTGACATGATGCTCGGTGTTGTTGTCATTCAGAGTCTTCTTTCCACTTTTACGCAGCGAAAAAGTTACTCGATACCCGCAAAGTCACTTGAGTCAATTAGCACTATTAGTCAGAGTCAAGCCGATGACAAAGGGGCGCAGGCTTTGCTGGCGGGAGCGGGCTTTTTAGTTGCAGGGCCGCTGGGGATCCTTGCGGGTCTAGCAGCAAAAAAGAAGGATCAAGTTGGATTCGTGGCAAGAATCAAAGATGAAGACGCGGTAGACGAAAGCATAAGAGGGAAGAAGTTCGTGGCAATCACAAACTTGAAAAATTATCAGAAGCTTTTGTCCTTCTCGGGTTTAACGGAGGTGCCTCTTGCGAAGATTGGTCAAGATCAGCCTGGCAGCTCAGTGAATTCCATGGGTGATCAGCTTAAAACGCTATGTGATCTCAAAGAGAAGGGCTTGTTGACTCAGGATGAATTCGAAAAAGCAAAGGCCAAAATCCTGGATGCTTAAGCTAAAGGTTTCGAGGTGTTTTCTTGCCTTCGTGGTATCTTTTCTTTCTGTGCAGCTGGCCAGCGCTAGTACCCTCGAAAAGCTAACTAAAGCAGGAGAAGCTGGCAAAGTATCGCCTGCAAATGGTTGGCGGCAATTCGATGGATGCTGGTATGAGTGGGATGCATGGAGGCTTTCTGCAAATTCGAGAATCCGCACCGTTTTGAGGTGTCATCACAGCACCTCCTTTGAGATGTAGTCGGCGATTTGCAGCAGCTGATCCCAGCTGTAGCGGTAGGCGCGGCGCTTGAGGCTCCACATCACGGGGAGATTTAGCTCTCGTGCTGCTTTCGCTACGCGATGGGGTTGGCAAGCACCGGAGTGCACCAGTATTTCCCAGCATTCCGATTTGCTGAGCCAAT
>JAGYJD010000045.1 GCA_018402365.1 Candidatus Nanopelagicales bacterium
TCGAAGCTAAATCAATATTTTGTTTAACTTTTTCATAAGCTGCGATGTGATCGGTGGGTATTGCAACACCTAATTCGCTCTGAGCTTTCATAATGGCGATCCAAAATTCACGCTCGAGCAAGATTTTGTTTTCTTGGGCCCAGACTTGGTTGATTTGAGGTGAGGCGTACCGAAGAGCGAGTATGTTCGGTAGTGGGTTCACTGCTCTATCTTTCCATATCGGCGATATCGCTTCTAAAATGCGATTTTTCAAACAATATCTGGTCATTTAGCGCATAAGCGCGATTTCTAGCAGAGGTGAGATCTGGCCCGAGCCCAACGATTGAGAGCACTCTTCCACCGTTTGAAAGCAATTTTTCGTCGGTTTTTTTGGTTCCAGCATGCAGGATGTAACTGTATTCATTGTCTTTTGGCAAAGTAATTTCATCATTTAATTCTGGGTGCTCGGGGTAACCTTTAGCCGCTCTAATTACTGTCACCGCTTTTAAGTCAGACCACTTCAGAGCAGGTTGATTTTTTAAGTTGCCATTAACCGCATTTAAAAAGATTTGGGTAATCGGTGTTTCTAATCTTGCCAGAATTACTTGAGTTTCAGGATCGCCAAATCTAGCGTTGAACTCAATTACCTTTGGGCCTTGTGTAGTGAGTATTAAACCCACATAAAGAACACCGACGAATGGTGTATTTAGTTCTTTCATGCGTTTAATTACTGGATAAGCAATTTCATTTTTAACTTTTTCAACTAATGACTTTTCAATCCAGTCAACCGGTGAATAAGCACCCATCCCACCAGTATTTGGGCCTTCATCGTTATCGAGTGCTCTTTTATAATCTTGGGCTGGCTCGAGTGGAATTAGTGTCTCACCATCTGAAATAAATAAAATCGAAACTTCTCTACCACTTAGAAATTCTTCTACTACAACTTTTCCATTTGGTTTAGCTAAACAATCTTTAGCATGACTTAATGCAAAAATTTTATCGTTTGTGACAACAACGCCCTTACCCGCAGCTAATTGGTCATCCTTAATTACAAAAGGTGCACCGAATTCATCTATTGCTGCTACTACTTGATTGATGTCATTACATTCAAAAGATTTTGCTGTTGCAACATTTGTTTCTTGCATAATTTTTTTGGCAAAAGCTTTTGAGCTTTCTATTTTAGCTGCAGCTTTTGTGGGGCCAAAACAAGCAATATTTTCTGCGCTTAGTTGATCAGTAATGCCTTTTACTAAGGCTGCTTCTGGGCCCACTACTACTAAATCAATTTTTTCACCCTTA
>JAGYJD010000046.1 GCA_018402365.1 Candidatus Nanopelagicales bacterium
GCCAGATGGTGACTTACCACAGCAGGTTCATATGGATTTTTTAGTAGAAGACATTGCTGAAGGTGAAGCAATCGCACTTAAATTAGGTGCCACAAAAACTCAATTTCAACCAGGGTCACCGCAATCAGACGAATATGAATATGAGTTTCGTGTTTACCTCGACCCACAAGGTCACCCGTTTTGTCTTATTAGCACTAAAAAATACTAGTTTGTAAACCCTAAGACGCGATTGGAGAATTTAAACTCCCCGATCATTAAGTATGGTCCGATTTGTTCGACTGACGATGGAAAATAAAATCTGTCTGATTTGGTTTGAGGGCGCTCACCTCGAGCTCCGCCAATGATCATGTCCGCCGCCGCGGCAGAACGAAATGAGCTAAAGTCTGTCCACAATTGAACTCGGTGAAATGAAGTATCAGTTACTGCGATACCCAAGGGTAAAAATCTGACTTGGTTCGGTAAGTTGACATCTAATTTGACTAATTCACTTGAATTTTTAGCCACATCTAAGATAGTGATTTCTGCACTCTCTCTCGGTGCAATCAAGATGACGCCATCTTTCATATCGATACGACCCGGACCTCTAACCTCAAACTCTCTAATTGGGGCCGAAGCATCAGAAGGTATTCCCTCAAATACATAAACTTTATTTGCACGATTATCTGAAATTGCAAAATAGGTGCCGTCGTACGCGACACCATTTACGTCTTGAAGTTGGACGGTGCCTACTGTTTTGTTAAAAACTTTAGATGGGCTATCGCCCGGTTTAAAGTCCTGCCAAACTGCTATTTGCTCTTTACCCCCAACCGCTAAAACACCGGCGGCATAAGTGTTATCCCACATTTGAAAGCCAAATTGATACACATAATCCGGCATCGCGTTTGGTGTAGCTGGTACAGAATTCCATACTCTTACCTGTTGGTCATAATCACTAGAGATAACTAATACGCCATCAGCATTAACAATTATCGGATTTTGAATAAATCCATCTCGAAGCAATGTTGAAATATCAGGATTGTCAGTAAAGACAGAAAAGTCTGGAGCCTTTCCTGCGATATCCTCTGTGAATTCATTCCAGGCCGT
>JAGYJD010000047.1 GCA_018402365.1 Candidatus Nanopelagicales bacterium
AAAAATTAATCCGCCTTGGGCAATATCTAAATCAAATCGCTCTCTAAAAACCGGAACCATAACCCCATAAGCGGTAGCGAAGCCACCCATGAGAGCGAAAATGGCAAAGCCAGCCCACTCACCAGATTTTCTCATTTTGAGAGTTTGAAATTCAGTTGTCACAATTATCGAGACTGAGTATATTCGTCCACTATCTTTTGCTTTTCAGCAATCAGTTCTTCTAACTCTTCTTCCGCGGAGATCGCATTCTTAAGCGCACTTCTGGCTTCTTGCAAAGCACCGTCTGCTTGCGACAGCAAATTATCTAGCTCATCCTGTTGCTCAAACGCTTCAAGCTTCTTTTGGTCTAGGTCCAAAATTAGCGCTTGTGCAGTTTTAATACTCTTATTTTGGGTTGCGGCATATAGTTCCAGCGCGAGCAATGTTTCAGAAAAATCCGCAGGGGATTGAGAATTAAGCAATATGCTCAACATGTCAATTTCGCCCTGCATATAAAGAATTCTTACCAAATCATCTACCTGCGATTGAGCTCTTTTTACTTCTATTTCTCTTTGCGCTATTTCAAGTAAAAGTGCCCTCAGGTCATTCTCGGCTACTTCTATATTCGTTTTAATTTCGCTGAGTCGGCCTCTAGCAGAATTTGCCTCACCCCGAGCTTGATCCGCCACTTCGCTAGCTTGTTGATATTGCGGAGTTAAGCTTGCTATTTCGGCAGCCGCTTGCTGAGCCTTATAGGCATTTTCATCAAATCCACTTGAGGTTGGAATATCACCGAGCGTGTCAGCAAATTGGGTATCAACCGCACCTACTAAATAATTTGACTTTAATTTAAGTCGCGCTTGAAAAGTTCTACCACTCATGCTGGCGCTATTGCCACTGGAATCAAAAGCCACAATAGTTTTTACAGCTCCACTAGAAAATCTTTCGGTAATATCAATACGATTTACCTCTATCAAACCCAAAGCATTTGCCATATTTATTTGTGAAACTCTTGCTCCCCAGCGATGGTTTGG
>JAGYJD010000005.1 GCA_018402365.1 Candidatus Nanopelagicales bacterium
AAATGAAATTACTGGCTTTGCTCCCCCAGCAGTTGCGGGTCATGCTGGCATTTTAAGAAGTTGTGAAATTAATGGCTTAAATGTTCTTTTGCAAATGGGTCGCACCCACTATTACGAGGGCAAAGGCGTTAGCGCGGTGGTGCACGCCGTTAGAACTGCCGTTGCCGCTGGAGTTAAAACTATTATCATCACAAACGCAGCTGGCGGTCTAAATTTAGATTGGAAGCCTGGTACCGCAGTTTTAATTTCAGATCACATAAATCTAACTGGCGCCACTCCCCTAGTTGGGCCACGGTTTATTGATGTTTCAGAAGTTTATTCAAAGCGACTTAGAGCCATTGCAAAAAAAATTAAAGGTGACTTACCAGAAGGTGTTTACGCGCAATTTCATGGACCGCAATATGAAACCCCAGCCGAAGTGAGAATGGCTATTGCCTTGGGTGCAGATTTAGTAGGCATGAGCACTGCACTAGAAGCAATAGCCGCCAAAGAGGCGGGTTGCGAAGTACTTGGAATTTCTCTGGTAACCAATCCTGGCGCTGGCTTGACTGCTGCTGTCTTAAATCATGAAGAAGTTTTAGCTGCTGGTAAAGCTGCCGCCGGTAAAATGGGCAAGTTGCTGCGAGAGGTTATTGAGAATCTGTAAATGACTGATTTGTTTGAAAGAGCTCAACGTTGGGCAGAAAATGATCCCGATGAAAAAACTAAAGCTGAATTAATTTCACTTTTAGCCCAGGCAAAAAGTGATCAAAGGGCGTTGAAAGATTTAGAAAGTCGGTTTTCAGGGTTCTTAGAATTTGGTACTGCCGGGCTGCGGGCAGAAATTGGCGCGGGTGAATCACGAATGAACTTAGCGGTAATAAGACGAGCCACTGCCGGGCTTTGTGAGTATCTACTTAAGCACTCAAATAATCAAACTCCACTTTTGATCGTGGGTAATGATGCTAGGCGGATGAGTGCAGAATTTGCCACAGAGGTTTGTCGCGTCGCTAGTAGCTTTGGATTGAGGGTTAAACAATTACCAAGCCAAGTGCCAACTCCGCTAGTGGCCTATAGCGTGAAAAAACTAAAAGCCGATTGTGGAGTAATGATTACCGCCTCCCACAATCCCCCTAAAGATAATGGTTACAAGGTTTATGATCATTTTGGTGCTGGAATTATCCCCCCGGTTGATGAGTTGATTTCAACCTATATTTCTCAACAAAATGAAGTTATAAAAATTGATTCAGCCACGTGGGAACAAATTGATACCCGGCCTCAATATTTAGCGCGCTTAAAAGAATTAGTTTCAAACATCGAACACCGAGACTTACGCATTGCCTATACCCCCTTGCATGGGGTGGGGCTCGATTTGTTTATGCAATCGATGCAGAACTTACAAATGTCACAAGTATTTGTAGTTAGCGAACAAGCTCAACCCGACCCCACCTTCAAAACTGTTTCGTTTCCAAATCCAGAAGAGCCGGGGGCGACAGATTTGTTATTAGCTTTAGCCAGCAAAGTGAAGGCTGATTTAGCGATTGCCCATGATCCAGATGCGGATCGGTGCGCGGTTGGCGCTGTTTACGAAAACTCCTGGCGAATGTTGAAGGGTGATGAATTAGGAATCCTTTTAGCTTGGTGGCTAATGCAAAAACCAAATCTCAAACCCACCGATGTATTTTCGGCTTCCTTGGTTTCAAGTTCACTGGTTGTAAAAATGGCCAAAGCAAATGGTTTTCTTGGCGAAACCACGCTTCCCGGCATGAAGTGGGCTGGGCATATTAAAGATTTAGTTTTTGGATACGAAGAAGCAATTGGTTACTTAGTAGATCCAAAGGCGGTCAGCGATAAAGATGGATTCTCAACTGCGGTATTAGTAATTGAGTTAATGGATTGGGCGAAGGGTGAGAATAAATCTTTATTCTCAATTTTAGATGAAATTTACCAACAGTACGGCTTACATTTAACTGAACAAATCAGCGTCCGCTTGCCTAACGTAACGCTAGCAAAAGAAAAAAGTCAGAATTTGATACTTAACCCACCCAAATATATTGGTACTGAAATGGTTGAAGCGGTAATTGATATGAGAAATCCCCAAGGCAACCTGCCCGCTAGCACAGGGGTCATCTTGCAAATGGCGAATGCCCGAGTCATTATTAGGCCCAGCGGTACCGAGCCAAAAATAAAGTGCTACCTAGAAGTTATTGGCGAATTTAAAGATAAATCGCAAGTCTCTGGGCGCTTAGCTAATTTAGCGCTTGCGATGGAATCTATATTGAATTAATCCCAAGGAGTAGTCTTGAGCGGTGTTAAAAGATCACCCCTTGGTGCTGCCTGAGTTACTGACCGAGGCTACCAATAGCGCTAGCGCCCTAAAAAAGTTTTTGCACGGCCTCTCGCAGGTAGATAAAGTTGGCGCCGATGCGCGCGCCGCCATGTTAGCTACCCGTTCTATTAAAACTTCAGCCAAACTTGAAGGTATCGACTTAGCGATAACAATGATTGACCTAACAACTTTAGAAGGTTCAGATACTCGCGGAAAGGTAAAAACACTTTGCGCCAAAGCGCGACGTCCTGATCCACTAGATCCAACCGTCCCCTCCACTGCTGCAGTTTGTGTTTACGGTGATTTGGTGCCATTTGCCAAACTCGAGTTGGCTGATAGCGATATCAAAGTTGCGGCGGTGGCAACGGCATTTCCGTCAGGTCGCGCCAGCAAAGAAGTAAGAGTGCAAGATGTTCGCGAAGCAGTAGCGAATGGTGCCGACGAAATTGACATGGTGATAGATCGCGGTGCTTTTTTAGAAGGACGCTACTTAGAAGTTTATGACGACATCCAAAGAGTGAAAGCTGCCTCTGGGACCGCCCATTTGAAAGTTATTTTAGAAACTGGCGAGCTAAAAACTTATGACAATGTAAAAAGAGCTTCTTGGCTAGCAATGTTAGCTGGAGCGGACTTTATTAAAACTTCAACCGGAAAAATCTCACCTGCCGCTACCCTGCCGGTTACCTTAGTTATGCTGCAATGCATCAGAGATTTTCATAAAGCTACCTTAAGAAAAATTGGCATGAAACCAGCTGGTGGAATCAAAACCACAAAGGATGCTATGAAGTATTTAGTTTTGGTTAAAGAAACTCTTGGTGATGCTTGGTTAACCCCAACCTTATTTAGATTAGGTGCCTCATCATTATTAAATGATTTACTTATGCAACGACAAAGAATGAAATCCGGTCATTACTCAGGCCCAGACTATGTGAGCATTGATTAATTATGGTTTTCCAATACGCCCCCGCCCCTGAATCTACAAAAATTGTAAAGATTGATAGTTCTTATGGATTATTTATAAATGGTAAGTTTGTAAAGAGTAAAGATGGATCACAGTATAAAACTATTAATCCAGCCACCGAAGAAGTATTGAGTGAGATCACCCTTGCTGGTAAAAAAGATGTTGACTTAGCGGTTAAAGCAGCAAGAAGTGCCTATCAAAAGTGGTCAAAACTACCAGGCAGCGTCAGAGGAAAATACCTTTACCGAATCGCGCGTATTTTACAAGAGCGCTCACGAGAATTTGCCGTTCTAGAAACTATCAATAATGGAAAACCTATTCGCGAAAGCCGTGATGTTGATATGCCGCTGGTGGCTGCGCACTTTTTTCACTACGCTGGCTGGGCAGATAAATTGGAACACGCAGGATTAGGACCAAAGCCGCAAAGTTTAGGTGTAGCTGCACAAATTATCCCGTGGAATTTTCCGATGCTGATGTTGTCTTGGAAGATCGCCCCAGCGCTAGCTGCAGGAAACACCGTAGTGCTAAAGCCAGCCGAAACTACCCCGCTAACTGCTTTATTATTTGCCGAAGTTTGCCAGCAAGCAGACTTGCCGCCAGGAGTAGTAAACATAATTACTGGCGCTGGCGAAACTGGCGCAGCTTTAGTTAATCATCCGAATATTGACAAAGTAGCTTTTACTGGTTCAACTGAAGTCGGCAGATTAATCGCCTCAAGTGTTGCTGGCACTAAAAAGAAAGTTACTCTGGAATTAGGTGGAAAAGCCGCCAACATTGTCTTTGATGATGCGGCACTAGATCAGGCTGTTGAAGGCATCGTAAATGGAATCTTCTTTAATCAAGGCCATGTCTGCTGCGCTGGTTCACGACTTTTAGTTCAAGAATCAATTAAAGACGAATTTTTAGATCTTTTGTATGAGCGTGTACAAACTTTGCGATTGGGCGATCCCCTAGATAAAAATACTGACGTAGGGGCAATCAACTCAGCCGCCCAGCTTGCCAAGATTCAAGAATTGACGCAATCCGGTGAGCAAGAAGGCGCTGATCGCTGGAGCTTAAAATGTGATTTGCCAGAAAAGGGATTTTGGTTTGCCCCAACCGTGTTTACTAACGTAACCCAAGCCCATCGGATTGCCCGTGAAGAAATCTTTGGCCCAGTTTTAAGTGTGCTCACCTTTAGAACCCCACAAGAAGCCATCGAAAAAGCCAACAACACCCCATTTGGATTAAGTGCCGGCATCTGGACTGAAAAGGGCTCGCGAATTTTAGAAGTCGCAAATAATCTTCGCGCCGGAGTTGTTTGGGCTAATACCTTTAATAAATTTGACCCCACGAGCCCCTTCGGCGGTTATAAAGAATCTGGATACGGTCGCGAGGGTGGCAGAGTCGGTTTAGCAGCTTATTTAAAAAGTGAGAATAAAAAATGAGCGACTTGACAGTAATGCGAACTCACAAATTATTTATCGGTGGCGCTTTTGTGCGCAGCGAATCAGGTAGAACGTTTGTTTTAAATAGTGCAAAGGGTACTTTTGTAGCTAATGTGGCGCTAGCTTCGCGCAAAGATGCACGAGATGCAGTCTTGTCCGCTCGTAGTGCTTTTGAAAAATGGTCTGGTGCTACTGCCTACAATCGCGGTCAAGTTTTGTATCGAGTTGCTGAAATTATGCAGGGCCGAAAAGATCAATTTGTTGAAGAATTAATACTCATGGGCTCGAGCAAGCGTGATGCTACTAAAGAAGTTGAGCAAGCAATCGATCAATGGGTTTGGTACGCCGGTTGGAGTGACAAATTAGCTATGGTCAACGGTTCGGCAAACCCAGTTGCCGGTAATTTCTTTAACTTTTCTGTGCCAGAACCCACCGGCATAGTTGCTATCATTCCCACCGTAACCCCCAGTCTTTATGCCTTGGTTGACTCAGTTGCAGCAGCAATTGTTTCTGGAAATTCCAGCATTGTGATTGCTGCAAAAAAATCCTCGTTAGTGGCGCTTTCGCTGGCGGAATGTTTAGCCACCAGCGATGTACCCCCAGGAGTAGTCAATATTTTGACCGGGGACGCAGCTGAAATTGCCCCTTGGTTGGCATCTCATTCAGATGTAAATGCAATTGATCTATCGGGTATTAGTAAAAAAGATTTATTAATCGAATTAGAAAAAGCCGCCGCAGAAAACTTAAAGCGAGTCTTGCGCCCCGATAAGAACTTGCCACAAGGTTTGAATCGAATAAATCTTTGGTTAGAAACTAAGACTGTTTGGCACCCACGCGGGTACTAAAACTTAATTTTTAGTTCTTCAGCCGCTTGGGCAAAGCCCGGCTTTATTACTTCATTGATTAAAGTCAATCTTTCATCAAACGGAATAAAAGCACTCTTCATGGCATTCACGCTTAGCCATTGCAACTCTTTTAAGGTAAATCCGGCTTCGTGCACCAGTAAGTACATTTCTTTGCTCATGAAAGTATCGCTCATTAGTCGATTATCTGTATTTAGCGTTACTCTAAATTGAAGATTTTTAAGTAACCCAATTGGATGTTCTTTAATACTTTTAGCAGCACCCGTTTGCACATTTGAAGAGGGACACATTTCAAGTGGAACTCTTCGATCTCTCACATAAGCTGCCATTGGGCCCAAAACTGGATTATTAGCTTCATCAAAAGTAATGTCATCAACGATTCTCACCCCATGACCCAAGCGATCGGTACCACAAATTTGCACCGCTTCCCAAATTGAAGGTAAGCCAAAAGCTTCACCAGCATGAATTGTCATGTGAAAATTTGCCTGCCTAATTGCATCAAAAGCATCTAGGTGGCGAGTGGGTGGATAGCCAGCTTCTTTTCCCGCAATATCAAAACCAACCACACCTTGCTCTCGCCATTTAATAGCTAATTGGGCAATCTCACTACTTCTCGCGGCTGTCCGCATGGCAGTTAAAAGTAAACCGACTTTGATGGGTTTACCGTGTTGCTGCATTTCTTTTTCGCCACGTTTAAAGCCAGCTAACATTTCGCCAACTATTTGGTCGAGAGAAAGACCTTGTTCTTGTAATAGCTCTGGCGCCATGCGAATTTCGGCATAAACCACACCATCATTTGCTAACCAACCGCTTCAAAGGCGACTCGTGTTCAATGGCGGTTGCCGTTTGCATCACGCCAACCGTGTGGACAAAAGCTTCTAAGTATTTTTTCTAAAGAACCGCTATCGCAAGCTTCACGAAACCATTTAGCTAATTCAATTGGGTCCGAGGTTGGTAATTTGTCATAACCGGTCGCCTGCCAATTGCGCAATGGTGGCAGGCCTAACTCCACCATCTAAATGATCGCAAAACAACTTTTGGTAAAGATTTGATTACTTAGGGGTTAATGCACACTCAAGATTCCTCAATTACGATGGAACTTTCTATTATTGCTACAGCATACCGATGATCTTCTAATGTCTGAAGGCCTGAGATTCCGATGCCAGTCGCCTCGGTGCCCTTGACGATAATTGGAACTACTCCCGCCGTGGGCTGCATACAAATCTTGATCAAGCCCAGAATCTATTTCAAAATCTTGTCCCATTTCTTGAAACTTCTTTTTTACCCACAAACTGGAGTGTCCAAAGCGATCTGCCGCTTTAAACTTTCGATTCAACCACCAATCATTATCTTGAGAGGTGCCCGGCATGCTCGCTTTAAAAACTAACTGATTGCCTTTGCGCACTTCCATCGCAACCGCAGCATCCGCAATTACTGTGAGAGCCATTTGACCCAAAGCTAGTGCTTGTTCGTGTGAAAATGAGTCAAGCGCAAGGGCGACTTCTTCTGCGGCTAATTCTTTAGCGGTGAAGTTCTCGTATTTATTCAATTCGTATCCCCTCCGGCCATTAGCCGTCCTACTTTGTTGCGATCTGCTGCCGCAGCATCTAATTCCGCGACAATTTTGCCAGCGTAAATAACTGCTACTCGATCTGCCAAACCCAAAACTTCATCTAGCTCAGCTGAGACTAACAATACCGCGGCGCCATTATCGCGCGCTTGCACAATTTGATTATGGATGAATTCGATAGACCCCACATCAACTCCTCGCGTGGGTTGCGCCGCAACTAGTAATTTTGGCCCCCAAGCTAACTCGCGAGCGATTACTAATTTTTGCTTATTGCCACCAGATAACGCACCAGCGTTCGTCTCAATGGAGGGAGTTTTAACAGCAAATTTTTCTACTAAGAATCTTGCTAACTTTTTAATAGGTTCGACTTGCCGCACGCCGCGTTTTGAAAATTCTGCTTCAGTAAATCTATTTAAAACTAAATTATCTGCAATGGAATATGAAGCTACCAATCCATCGCGCTCCCGATCCTCAGGCACATGCGCGACACCCATTTTGTGTACTTGATACGGGGAAGAATCAGTGGCGTCTACGTTGTTTATATAAACCTTGCCAGCTTCGATTTTTCGCAATCCCGTGATTGCTTGCACTAATTCGCGCTGTCCGTTGCCCTCAACCCCAGCGATCCCCACGATTTCGCCGGCCTTAACAGATAGCGAGAGTTCATTTAGCCCAATCAAATTGCGATCATCTTTCACTACTATTTTTTCTATTCTTAATACTTCTTCTTTGGGTTTAGCCAGCTCTTTTTTTACGTCCAGTACCACTGAACGACCTACCATCATTTTTGCCAAGCCTGCCTGATCGGTTTCACTGGGCTTAGTTTCGCCAACTTGTTTTCCATTGCGAAGCACCACTACCCGGTCTGCCACCGCTAGTACTTCACGCAATTTATGGGTAATAAAAATTACCCCCACCCCTTGCTTGGCAAAGCCCCGCATTACTTCGAGTAATTCATCAGTTTCTTGCGGGGTTAGCACTGCGGTTGGTTCGTCCAAAATTAATAGTTTGGCATCGCGATAGAGCACCTTTAATATTTCGACGCGTTGTTGAGTACCTACTGGTAAATCTTCAATTTTTACTGCGGGATCAACCGCCAAGCCGTACTTTTGGCTGAGTGCTGCCACATCCTCTTCAGCTTGTTGAGAATCGTAAAGTCCATAACGTTTTTTTTCAGCACCTAAAGCAACATTTTGCGCAACACTAAATACCGGCACTAATTGGAAGTGCTGGTGCACCATTCCCACACCTAAATCAATTGCCGCTTTAGGTGATGTGAGTTCAACTTTATTGCCATTGATGAAGATTTCACCAGAATCTGGTGGGTAGAGCCCATAAATCATTTTTACTAAAGTACTTTTGCCAGCACCATTTTCACCCAACAGCGCCACGACTTCACCGGCATTTACAGTTAAAGAAATGTTGTCATTAGCTAAAACGCCAGGAAAGCTCTTAGAGACATTTTTAACTTCAAGTAAGGGTGCCACTTTCGTCAGCCTTCTTTCTTGTAAGGCTGTCCCACCGCGGCCGGGGGGCGAACTTTGCCAGCTGAGAAAGAAAGTACAACTAAAGTCATTACGTAAGGCAGCATGTTAATAAACTGCTGAGGAATATTGATCACTTCATCCGCTTGCAATTGACTTGCCATTCCACTCGCAAAACCAAAAAACAAGGCTGCTGCCATTGCGCCTAAAGGATTCCAAGCGCCAAAGATCATGATTGCCAAAGCTAAAAAGCCGCGACCCGCAGTGAAGCCGCGTTCAAACCAACCCGCCGCATCTAATGACAAATAAGCGCCGGCGGTACCTGCCAAAATTCCAGCTATCGCTACGTTAAAAATTCTAGTTCGAAACACATTTATTCCAGCAGTGTCAGCTGCACTGGGGTATTCCCCAACCGCTCGAGTTCGCAAACCCCACTTAGAAGTAAAGAGCATTATTTGCAGCACCACCACAATTATCAAAGTTAAGTAAACAAAGACAGATTTATTAAAGAAGACAGGACCCAGTAATGGAATTTCAGAAAGCACCGGAATCTTTATGCGCGGGACTATCGCCGGTAGCGATTTTCCGGGTGTGTAATAAAACGAAGTGATACCAGCGGCCACAATGTTTATCACCACTCCCGCAATAATCTGATCCATTTCCCATCTAACAGCGGCAATGCCTAAAAAGGCGCCGGCTAATAATCCAGCAGCCATTCCCAAAAAAGCACCCATAATTAAACTGCCAGTTGCGGCAGCCGCAAAAAACGCCACAAAGGCACTAAATAACATTTGCCCTTCGATACCAATATTTACGACTCCACTGCGCTCACCAATGATTCCCACCATCGCCGCCAAAATTAATGGTAAGGCGTAACTCAAGGTGAAGTTCAAAATTGAAGTAGTTCTAACCGAGTCCCAAAAATAGAAACCATAAGCGATAAAAACCACCAGCAGCGTCCACAGGACTGGTTTTTGGTGTCGGGTCAAGAATTTACTCATGAACCCCACCCCGAAGAGATGGTTTCACTCTTTTTTGCATATTTACGAAATATCAATTTGCCTAAAATTGGTGCCGCTACCAAAAGTAAAGTGATTGCTAAAAGTAAATCTACAATTTCAGGCTCTATTCCATAATCAAATTGCAAACTAGGGGCGCCACTACGCAGCACACCTACTAAAAATGCCGCTGGAATGGTGGCCAAGGGATTCGCTCTTGCCAACAAAGCAATCGTGATGCCGTCAAAACCTAAACCTTTATTAAATGCCGGCTCAAAGCGATAAGTAATTCCTAAACTTTCCACCGCACCACCCAAGCCCGCTAATCCCCCACTTAGCAGCATTGAGGCAACAACTATGTATTTAATTTTTATACCGGCATAGGCAGCAGCGAATTTGTTTGCCCCCACCGTATTAAATTGAAATCCAGCAGTAGTTCGATTAATTACCCAAGAGATAAACATGGCAACTAAAAGTGCCAACAGAAATCCAACAGGCACAAAGCCAAGTTTAGGTAGTTGAGCCGTTTCAAAAATTGGTACGGTTCTTGGTAGTGCTTGGCCAGGCTCTTTAAAGGGATGATTCACTAAATAATCTAGTAAGGCAATAGCAATGCTATTTAACATAATTGTTGAAATAACTTCGTGCACTCCCCGGTAAGCCTTTAAGACACCAGCAATCGCTGCCCAAAGCCCGCCCGCAATAACTCCCGCTAACAATCCAACAAATACATGTAATAAGGCTGGCAAATTCGTAAAGGTAAATCCAGCCCAGGTAGCAAAAAAAGCACCCATAATTAATTGACCTTGCGCACCAATATTAAATAGGCCAACTCGTAAAGCCACTGCAACGGCTAGCCCTGCCAAAATTAACGGTGTAGTTTTTTCTAAAGTTCTAAGTAGTCCACGTTCGCTACCCAAGGCAGCATTAAAAATAGTTTGATAGGCGCCTACTGGATTTACCCCTTGCAGCGCAATCAAAACCGATCCGATTAAAAATGCAACAAGTACCGCAATCAATGGCACCACCAAAGATTGCTTTTGTACTAGATAGCTCAGAGTCGGGTGTAACTTTTTTGCTTCTTCGCCTTGAATCAAAATCCACCCTTTTGCTAAGAGCGGGGCGTAAAAACACGCCCCGCCGTTAGTTGATTTAGTTCAGTCTTGAGTTACAGGGTAACGCCAGTCTGAATAGAACCGTCTTTCAATCCAGCAACAACATCTGCTACTGCATCCTTCACGTCATCAGGAATTACATCCTCAAAATCGTGATAAGGAGCAATGCCGGTTTGACCGTAGAAGTTACCGCCAGCAATTGAGCCGTCTGCAACTTGTAGCAATAGCTGTGTGGTTCCTGGAGTAATTAACTTCATCGCTGAAGTAATCAAGCAAGGATGTGCTTCTGGAACGGTATTCCATTGATCCATGTCAACACCGATACAGAAAACAGATTCACCTGCTGCAGGATCTTTAGCGATTTCAATCAAACCACCATTACCAGTTCCACCGCCAGCAGCGAAAATGATGTCAGCACCTTGATCTAATTGCTTACGAGCTTCTTGTCCACCCCAAACTGGATTAGCAAAAGCATTATCCGCTGGTGGGTGGTAAACAGTTGTTACATCAACTGCTGAATTTGAAGCTTTTGCACCGGCTTCAAAACCTTTAGCAAACAATTGAACTGGAGCAATTTCTAAACCTAGAACTTGTCCGAGTTTGTTTGTTTTGGTCATGAGTCCAGCTAAGTAACCTGCGGCGTATCCTGCTTGATCTTCTGGGAACATCAGACCGGTTACGTTAGGCAAAGTTTCGCCTTGGAATTGATCCACCGCGATAAAGTGCACATCAGGGTATTGCTGGGCAGCGGCAACAGTTGCTTCAGCCATCAAGAAACCTACCGTGACGATTGCGTCGTAGCTTTTATCAGTAAATTGCGCAATGTTATTTGCATAATCTTTGCTATCTACTGTTTCTACATACTTAGCAACTCCACCCAACTCTTCAGCTGCGGCAAGTGCGCCTTCCCAAGCTGATTGGTTGAAGGACTTATCGTCAACTTTTCCAGTATCAGTGATTAAACCGATACAAAATACTTCAGCGTCAGCACAGTTTGAATCATCTGCTTGATCCGCACCAGTACTACAAGCCGCTAGTACTAAAGCAAGAATTGAAATTCCTGCCGCGATACGTATGCGTCGCATTTATAAGTTCTCCTTCTTTTATCCAGTTTCGATTTGAAGCGGGATATCTTAACTAATTACTGAAGGAAACATTACGCCTAAATTCGCACTTATTTGTTAACGGCAGGTCAAATTAAATCGTTGTGACAATCTTGTGATGTTACCTTTGTGACGAATGGTTCAGACGATACGTTCGAGCACTAATTTGCGAGGTTCTACCGGAGCTGGTGCAATTTGCGCGGCACCCACTAAAGCTTGCTCCGCGACTTGAAAACGTGATGGATCATCCACATGAATTTCAAAAATATTTTGACCCGCTTCTACTCTGTCCCCTTCTTTGACTAAACAAACAATTCCTGCAGTTTTGCTCACTTGATCTTCTTTTTTAGATCTGCCAGCACCCAAATGCCAAGCACTAAGTCCAACTTTCAAGGCATCTAAGTCAACTACGAAACCTGACTTATCAGCTACGAAATGTCTTATGTCTGTTGCCACCGGAACTTGATTTGTTAAATCCCCTCCTTGGGCTTTAACCATTTGTTCCCACACATTTAAAGCCGCCCCATTATCGATGACCTCTTGTGGGTTTTTTTCTATTCCTGCTAACGACAACATTTCTTTTGCTAAAGTTAAAGTTAATTCTGTTAAATCTTTTGGACCTGTGCCTTTTAACACTTGGATTGACTCAGAGACTTCTAGCGCATTCCCCACCGCATTACCTAGCGGAGTATTCATTTGCGTTAGTAACGCAACGGTTTTTACCCCAGCATTGTTGCCAATTTTTACCATAGTTTCGGCCAATTCACGCGCCTGGGAAATATCCTTCATAAAGGCACCGCGACCAACTTTTACATCTAAAACTAAATTCGCTGTTCCTTCGGCGATTTTTTTGCTCATAATTGATGACGAAAGAAATGGAATGGATTCTACACAACCAATAACGTCGCGAAAGGAATACATTTTGCGATCTGCTGGAACTAACTTGTCACCAGGTTGTGCGATAAATCCACCAATTTCATTTAATTGCTTTATTAAATCTTGATTTGAAAGTTGCGCCTTCCAGCCAGTAATTGATTCCATTTTGTCGATTGTGCCACCGAAAGTTCCTAATCCTCTTCCACCTAATTGCGGCACTGCTGCTCCACAAGCAGCCACGATCGGAACCAACGGCAATGAAATTTTGTCGCCCACCCCACCGGTGGAATGCTTATCTACGGTGGGTTTTAAAACTTGGCTTAAATCTAATCTTTCGCCCGAATCAATCATGGCTTTTACCCAGACATCTAATTCAGTTTCTTTCAGCCCGTTAAAAAATATCGCCATTAGCAAGGCACCGGCTTGTTCATCTGGAATTTCATTTTTCGTGAACTTATCGATAAACCACTCAATTTGCTCTTTTGTGAGGCTTTTTTTATCACGTTTGGTAACAATGATTTCAATCATGTTCATCCGATTAACCACCCTGCATCTACCGTTAATATTTCACCAGTAATACCACTTGCACTTTCAGAAGCTAAGAATCTAACTGCGCTAGCAACTTCTTGCGCCTTAACGGGTCTAGCTAAAACGCTACGCTGGTTCCAAGCGCTTAAACCTTGGGGCCAATCTATTTCTAAATTCTCTCTGTCAATTAAACCGGATCTAACTGCATTAACTCGGATGCCACCTTTGGCAAATTCTTTAGCACTTGCTTTAGTAAAAGCTTCTAAGCCGGCTTTTGCGGCTGCGTAATGAGAATGGTTCATAAACGGCGCTATTGCCTCTACTGATGAGATATTTATTATAGAACTGCTCGGCAGCATTTCACCGCTAGCGGCACGTGAGAGTGCTACCGCTGAGCGCAGCGTGGCATTTTGCATAGCACTCCAATCCTCGCTATCCATCTCATTTATAGAAGAAAGAATTTGGTCAGCTGCATTATTAACTAAAATTGTAATGTCACCTAATTTGAATTTAACTTCTTTAATCAAGGCCTTACTAACTTCATCCACTTGGTCGGTTGAAAGATCAGCTTGAAAAACATGATGCGGACCCGAATTTGCTGGTAAATGTTTGGCTGTCTCAAGCGCACCAGCTTCATCGCGAAAATAATGCACCGCCACACTGGCCCCCGCTGATGCTAATTCTTTAGCGAGCTCCCGACCCAAACCACCGCTGGCACCAGTTACCAGCGCTACGTGATTACTTAAATCAGCAAAGCTCATGTTTGATTCACTTTTTCTTTAGCGGTTTTCATAACTTCTTCAATTTTAACTTTAGTACTTTTTCTATCTTTAATCACAAGTTCACCGTCGACTATCACATGTTTGACATCACTTCTGCCAGCCGCATAAACCACCAAGGCCACCGGATCTCTCATTGGCGTCAGATGCGGTGCGTTTAAATCCAACATTATTAAATCGGCATATTTACCAACCTCGATAGAACCGAGCTCCTCACCCATTCCGATCGCCTTGGCCCCACCTTGCGTCGCGGCATAAATAATTTCGTCAACTGAAATTGCTTTGGGATCTGATTGCATCAGCTTTGCCAAGTTGGCAGCTAACCGCATGACGTTGAACATGTCTAAATCATTACTGCTGGAACAACCGTCGGTGCCCAAAGTTACATTAATTTGCGCTTTACGACTTGCCTGCCAATCAAATGCCCCACTCGCTAACTTCAGATTACTGCCGGGGCAGTGTGCCAAAGCAGCATTCTGCGTTTTAATCAGCGCCAAATCACCTTCGGTCAAGTGCACACTGTGACCTAATAGTGAATTTTTTAAGTTACCGCTATCAGCCAAAATTTGGGTGGGAGTTGCTTGAAAACGATTTAGCACATCTTCATTTTCTGCAAGGTTTTCAGAAACGTGGGTATGGATCCGGGCCTGAATCTTTTGAGCGATTTGAGAAATCTCTGCTAACTTTTCGGGCGAAACTGTATAAGTAGAGTGCGGCATCAAATACAGCGGAACTTTAGGCCCGCCAATCTCTTTAACCACTGCTGGCCAAACTTTTGCTTCGCTTATTCGCTCATCCCATTGCTTGTGATCAGGCCCCGGAAACTCAAAAAATACCGGGCCATTGATGTGCCGCAAACCAACGTCTACTGCCCCTTGGTGAGTTTCACGCGGGTGCAGATACATATCAACCGCGCAAGTTGTTCCAGACAGCAAAGCTTCTAAGGCACCAAGTCTGGCGCCAACTCGACAACCCTCAGCGTCCATAATGCGAGCTTCTTCCGCCCAAACCTTTTCTAAAAACCCCTGCAGGTCAACATCCTCGGCCACACCCCTTAGTAACGTCATTGGTAAATGCGTATGGGTATTTATTAACCCAGGCATAACTAATAGATCTGTCGCGTCAATTACTTCACTTGCGGTGCTCGTGGGCTGATGATTTTGAATTTGAACGATTTTATTTTTATCAATAAAAATATCTTGCGATTTTAAAATGGTTGCCTTGCTATCTACTGTAATTACGAAACTAGCGTTTTTTATTAATAAATCACTCATTTACTACCTAATAACTTGATCGTTTCATCCAAAATCTTAATTACCTTTGCACCTGATTCTTTTATAATTGAATTTATTTCGTCGATAGTTATTACTGCCTCACTAAGCCCTGCGGCTGGATTAACTACCAAACTCAAAGCGGCATACCGTAGGCCCTTTTCGCAAGCCAAGGTAACTTCAGGCACGCCAGTCATGCCCACCACAGTTCCACCCAAAATCGAAGTCATTTTTATTTCGGCAGCACTTTCAAATCTGGGACCATCAAAGCAAGCGTAAACTCCACCGGTAAACACTTCAATGTTCACATTTTTTGCAGCTTGCTTTATCAGCTCGCGCAAATCTTTGTTATAAGCATTGGTTACTTCAGTATGAATCACTCCGTCTTGCCCATCGTAAAAAGTTGAGACACGATTTTTAGTGAAATCTAAAAAATCTTCTAAAATCTGCAATCCGCCCATAGGGATTTTTGGATCGACGCCCCCCACCACATTTACTGCCAGCACATCTTGTACACCAAAATCAACCAAGGCTTGAATGTTGGCACGATAATTAACTTTGTGTGGTGGTAGCGAATGATCAGCTCCATGCCGAGTTAAAAAATAAACTTCTCGATTGTTCCAAGTACCATAAAAAGCTTTTGCCTTGCCAAATTCAGTCGAAACGACTTTTTCTTCAGGGTTTTCAAGATGATCAATTGAGTAAAACCCAGTGCCTGCAATTATCCCAATCGGCTTCAAACTAAATCCGTTCGATCAAAAGCGTAAGGAAATATCTCATTTAAAGTTTTTATTCCCGCTGCATGATCTATCAATAGTTCTGCTGCAGCATGTTCTTGCAGTAATTGGCGACACCTGCCACAAGGCATCAAGCGATCATCTTGCTCTCCGGTGCAAGTGAAGGCCACTAAGCGTCCACCGCCCGACTTTATTAATTCTGAAATCAATCCGCACTCAGCGCAGAGCGTGATGCCATAAGAAGCGTTCTCAACATTGCAGCCGCTAACTATTCGTCCGTCATCAACTAAGGCCGCCGCCCCAACTGGAAACTTTGAGTAGGGCGCATAAGCGCGTTCCATCGCTTTTTTGGCTTCACTTCTTAATAGTGACCAATTAATATCTACCGCCATGGAATGTAGATTACGCCTGCTTCTGCCTAACTTGGGTTTTAGAGGCAGAATAGCGTTATGAATCAACTCGAAACTGACCTTTTAATTGTTGGCGCCGGCCCCTCAGGTATCTATGCCGCCTACTACGCAGGATTTCGCGGGCTTTCTACCGTGGTGATGGATAGCTTGGAAGAAGCCGGCGGACAAATCACTGCCATGTACCCCGAAAAATTGATTTTTGACGTGGCTGGGTTTCCTGGCATCAAAGGTAAGGATTTAATAAAAAATCTAATGCAACAAGCTGGGGTATTTAACCCCACATTTGTGTTAGATGAGACCGCCTCTGAGTTAATAAAACATTCAGATGGAACTTTTACGGTAAAAAGTGAAAATCATGAAATTTTAGCGAAAGCCATCATCATTACTGGTGGAATCGGTAAGTTCACACCCCGTCCTTTGCCAGCGGCAGCTGATTGGCACGGTAAAGGTGCGGTTCACTTTGTGCCACATTTTGAATTGCATAAAGATGAGGACATAGTGATTGTGGGTGGTGGTGACTCGGCTTTTGACTGGGCGCTAGCACTACATCCAATCGCAAAAAGCGTTTCGTTAGTACATCGACGAGATGCTTTTAGAGCTCACGAAGCGTCAGTAGCCCAGGTGAAAGAACTGGGCGTCAAATTTTATTTAGAGAGCGAAGTTAGTGAAGTTTTTGGCGACGAAAAAATTAAACAAGTAGCCATAAAAAACATAAAAAGTGATGAAGTAACCACCATTGCAGCTGACACTTTAGTTGCGGCATTAGGTTTCACTGCCAATATTGGACCTTTGGTGGAATGGGGTTTGGAATTAGAAAAACGTCGAATTGTGGTGGATACCTCAATGATGACCAATATTGACAAAATTTTTGCTGCTGGTGATATTTCTACTTACCCAGGCAAGGTGGCTCTAATCTCAGTTGGCTTTGGTGAAGCTGCTACCGCTGTTAATAACGCTGCCGTTGCGATAAACCCAAGTGCTCATTTGTTCCCTGGACACTCAACTGGAAGCGTTGATTAACTACATATCGATTCGAGAGTGATCTAGCTTTTCTGCGCCATGCACAATGAATTCTTTTCTTGGCGCCACATCAGAGCCCATCAATAAGTCAAAGACCTCACCCACATTATCGATATCACTTACTGTGATGCGTCGTAACGTTCTAGAGCTGCGATCCATCGTGGTATCTCTGAGTTGTTTGGCGTCCATTTCGCCCAAACCTTTATAGCGCTGAATTGGCTGCTTGATTTTGCCACCAGATTTTTCAATATCTTTAACTACCCGAGTCATTTCTTCATCACTATAGGTATAAATCACTTCATTGGGCTTTTTGCCGTGTCCAATTACTTCAATTCGGTGCAAGGGTGGAACCGCCGCAAAAACTCTTCCTTCATCAAGTAGCGGACGCATGTACTTATGAAACAAAGTCAGTAGCAAAGTTCTAATATGCGCGCCATCTACGTCGGCGTCACTCATCAGAATGATTTTGCTATAACGCACGCTTTCTAAATCAAAAGTTCTTCCAGAGCCACCACCGATCACTGAAATGATAGAGGTGCACTCATTATTTTTTAACACATCAGCAATAGAAGCTTTTTGTACATTTAATATTTTTCCGCGAATTGGTAGCAAGGCCTGAAATTCACTGTTGCGAGCAAGTTTGGCAGTACCCAGCGCACTATCGCCCTCAACAATAAAGAGTTCGGAATTCTCAACTTCGTTAGTGCGACAATCCGCCAACTTGGCTGGCAAAGATGATGATTCAATCGCGTTTTTACGTCGTTGCACATCGCGCGAAGCTCTAGCAGCAATGCGGGCACGTGCTGCGTTGGCAATTTTTTCTAAAAGTAATTTAGTTTTTGCCTTATCGCCGCGCGGGGGGTTTTTAAACCACTCATTCATTTCTTTGGTTACCACATTGGCCACGATTTTGGCAGCCTCAGGGGTTCCTAAGATTTCTTTGGTTTGACCTTCAAATTGTGGCTCAGGTAAGCGCACGCTAACTATCGCCACTAACCCTTCCATCAAATCATCTTTAGTAACGCTGTCTTCTGAAGGCTTAAGTATTTTTTGGCTTTTAAGTTGATCGTTAATTACTTTGACAATCGCACGTTCAAAACCAGTTACGTGGGTTCCCCCTTTTGGAGTTGCCACTACGTTCACAAAGGATTTCATTTCGGTGTCATAACCATTACCCCAGCGCAAGGCAATGTCTACTGACATTTCGCGCTCTAATTCACGCGGCACCATATGTCCCTCGTCGTCAAGTACCGGAACATTTTCCACAAAATTTCCAGTGCCCACTAAACGGATAATGCTGGTGATGGCCTCATCGTTTGCTAAGTGCTCAACAAACTCGGCAATGCCACCTTTAAATTTATAAGTTACTTCTGTTGGCTCAGCATCGCGTAAATCTTTAACACTTACGCTCAATCCTGGCACCAAAAATGCGGTTTGCCGGGCCCGCTGCATTAAGGCTGCCGCATCAAGATGCAAGTCCTTTACAAAAATTTCTGGATCTGGCCAGAATCTAACTCGGGTTCCGGTGTGATACTCACTTTTAGTTTTTCTAACCGGCTTTAAGCTGCCGCCCTTGGTAAAGGTGGCGTTAGCACCGGGTTTATTCCAAGTTCCGGTATGGCCCCGCTTAAAGCTAATGGCGTGAGTTTTACCGCCCCGATCTACTTCTACATCCATCCGCACACTCAGCGCGTTTACTACTGAGGCACCTACTCCGTGTAAACCACCAGAGGCTGTGTAGGAGCCAGAGCCAAACTTTCCGCCAGCGTGTAATTTGGTCATAACTAACTCAACACCGCTTAACTTTGACTTTGGTTCAATGTCCACCGGAATACCGCGACCGTCGTCCTCAACTAAAACCGAACCGTCGTCATGCAATAAAACCGAAATATTTTTAGCTTGACCCGCTAAAGCCTCATCTACCGCGTTATCGATCAACTCCCACACGCAGTGCATCAAGCCACGGCCGTCGGTAGAGCCGATATACATACCTGGGCGTTTGCGAACGGCGTCTAAACCCTCGAGAACCGATAAATCTTTTGCGTCGTAAGAGGCCTTGGCCAAAATTGTCTTCCTAACCTGTCTTTTTACCTATTATTCGCTACTTTTCACCATGGAATAGATTAGGCACGCAGTAGGTTGTAAGTAATGCATATCACCGACACTCCCCCTCGGTTACGAGTTGCGAGGCGGGTAAATGTAAGGATGATGTACTTATACCAAGGAGAGGCTTGAAAAGTGAACACATTGACGCAAGGCACTAAGTTAACCGCCAGCGATCGCTGTGACCGTTGTGGAGCCCAAGGCTATGTAAAGGTCACCTTGGCAAGTGGTGGCACCCTAATTTTCTGTGGACACCATGCCCGCAAGCACGAAGAAAAGCTTCGCTCAATCGCTACTGAATATGTAGACGAAACCGAAAAGCTTTCTAAGAATTAATTTTTAGTCTAAATAATCTCTTAAGACCTGTGAGCGAGATGGATGTCTCAACTTGCTCATGGTCTTAGATTCAATCTGACGAATTCGCTCTCTAGTAACCCCATAGACATGTCCAATTTCATCTAAAGTTTTTGGCTGTCCGTCGGTTAAACCGAAACGCATTCTCACAACTCCCCGCTCGCGCTCACTCAATGTGTCTAAGACGCTTTCGAGTTGCTCTTGCAAAAGTGTAAATGAAACTGCATCACTAGGAACAATTGCTTCTGAATCTTCAATAAGATCACCAAATTCGCTATCCCCATCTTCACCTAGTGGGGTGTGAAGTGAGATTGGTTCGCGACCATACTTTTGAACCTCGACAACTTTTTCAGGAGTCATATCAAGCTCGCGGGCTAATTCTTCTGGCGTGGGTTCGCGGCCAAGGTCTTGCAACATTTGTCTTTGCACCCGAGCCAACTTATTGATCACTTCAACCATGTGAACCGGAATACGAATAGTTCTAGCCTGATCAGCCATCGCTCTAGTAATTGCTTGACGAATCCACCAAGTGGCATAGGTAGAGAATTTGTAACCTTTGGTGTAGTCGAATTTTTCAACCGCACGAATCAAACCTAGGTTTCCTTCTTGGATTAGATCTAAAAAGAGCATTCCGCGCCCGGTGTAACGCTTAGCTAGCGAAACCACCAAGCGTAAGTTTGCTTCAAGTAGGTGATTTTTTGCTCGATGACCGTCTTCAGCGATCCACCCGAGATCCTTTAAAAACTTTTTATCTTTAATTCCGCCACTATCAAGTTTTTCTTCGGCGAATAGTCCAGCTTCGATGCGCTTGGCTAGGACCACCTCGTCTTCTGCGTTTAGCAGGGCAACTTTTCCGATTTGTTTTAAATAATCTTTTACTGGATCTGCGGTGGCTCCCGCTTGGGTAACTTGCTGAATTGGCTCATCAGCATCGTCGGTATCAGAAATAGTAAAGGCGTCAGTTTCATCGACCCGAGAGCCAACTGCCACTTCATCTTCTTTGTCAATGATTTCCAGCTCTTCAGCCAGATCTGCTTCTGCTTCTGCTTCAACAACCGCAATCGCAGCTAATTCTTTGGGATCTACCTCTTCAACCTCTTCGACCGATACCAGTTCGCCATCTACTAAAATTACTTTGGCAAATTTGCCATCTTTACCTTTTTTGCCTTTTTCTACTGGAGCACCTTTAGCAACTTTTTTAGCGGGTTTAGCGGCTACTTTTTTAGCAGGCTTTTTTTCAGCAACTTTTTTAGTTGTCTTTTTCTTAACTGCTTTTTTAGCCGGTTTAGCGGCAGATTTTTTACTAGCGGCTTTTTTAGCTACCGGCTTCGCTTTAGGTTTTGGTTTCTCCACAACTTTTTTTGCAGGCGCTTTTTTAGCTACCGGCTTGGCTTTAGGTTTTGGCTTTTCTGCAGCTTTTTTTGCAGGCGCTTTTTTCGCCACTGGTTTTGCCTTTGGTTTTTCGATAACCGGCTTCGCTTTAGGTTTTGGTTTTTCTACAGTTTTAGCCACTTAAATAAAAAGCCTTCCAACTCGTCACGTGCGAAAAGACCTGTCAAATCGGCAGGTCGTGCCCTTATTGTTGCATGAGCCGCCATACTCGCATCTTTAGCGGGTCAACTGTCCCCAGCCAGGTCTCAACTGTAAGGGAAGACTCGAGGTTTGCTCAAGTTTCTCAGCTACCTGCAAAGGGGCATCGGCAAATTCTTCAATTTGCCAGTCCGCTTGCCAACTAGTACTTACTAAAACTCGATAGCTGCCAGATTTATTCCAAGTATGAAATACCGTCCAACCATCACCAGGATCTCTTGTGACTATTTGTCGATCGCCAAAATTCCAAGTCCAAGTTGGGTAAGCGGTAAGAGTGACGCTAAAACCAGCGACGGGAACTTTAATTGGGCCGAACTTTCTGGGTTGATTGCTTGCAAAGTAAACGGGCAATTTAACCAAAGCTTGTTGACTGGGATTTGAAGTTGGATTTAATTTAGGCAAAAAAACTACGGCTTCTTCTTTGATACTTTCGGTAATTACCTTTGGTGTGATGGGGCCCTTCGGACCAAGGCAGACTATCCCTACATCAGTCCAGTCTTCGTTTGGTGCTAATTGCCGCCAGATTCGCATATTTATCCCTTTTCCAAAATCGTTTTCGCAACCTAAAATTGGAAGATCGCAACTTGCTATTTGTTGAAAGGGATTTTCTCTTTTACAGTAATTACTAACTAACCAGCGACAATTTTTGCAAGTTGCCGCAACTCTTTTTGTGGTTTGGCTGCCTGTGAAGGTTTGATCTAAAAACATTTGACCCGATACCCGATAGCCATCAATTTGAGAGTCAGCTACCACGCTGGTATTGCTAGGGATTAAAAGCAAAGCGGTTACGAAGAAATCAAGCACATGCCTTAGAGAGCAAAAATCAGTTTTAGGTTTCTTAAATTATATTTTGTTGCGTAATTCGATTACAGCTTTTTCTAAAATATTCGAAACTTGTTCAAATTCTAATAAAAATCCATCATGGCCGAATTCACTTTTTATTACCTCTAAAGATTGAGCGGTGGGTATCAAGTGCACCAATTCATGTTGCTGGCGTAGCGGGTAAAGCCGGTCGGTATCTACTCCTGCGATCACAAAGTTAGCTTTGATACCCGAAAGCGCTTGCGCAATCCCCCCACGATTCTTACCAACATCAAAAGTGCTCATCGCGTCGGTTAACACTATGTAACTATTAGCATCAAATCTTCTAGCTAATTTGTTAGCGTGATGTGCTAAATAAGATTCCACTGCAAATAAACTCTCGCCTTCACTCTGCGTGCGGCGTCCAAAGCGAGAATCTAGTTCTGCTTCTGATCGGTAAGTTAAGTGAGCAAATTTTCTAGCGAGACCTAAGCCCACATGAGGCCCTGCCCCTGGTGCTTTGTGGTAGTAATCCCCATTATTCCAATTTAAATCTGATTGAATGGCGTCAATTTGTGCTGATTGGGTAGCAATTTGATCGGCACTAGCGGCGGCACTAGTTGCGATCACAAATCCGGTATCTAAACTCTCGCTAAATTCGACTGCCCACTCTAAAACTCTCATTCCGCCCATAGATCCGCCCATGATCATGGCAAATTTTTCAATTTCTAAATACTCAGCTAATAGTTTTTCTAATCGAACTTGATCGTTGATAGTAATTCGCGGAAACCTACTGCCCCAAGGCTTTTTATCTGGTGCCAAACTCGCCGGCCCGGTAGTGCCCTGGCAGCCTCCCAGCACATTGGCGCAAACCACAAACCATTCTTTAGGGTCAATCGCTTTACCTTCGCCAATTAAGCCATCCCACCAGCCTGGCGTTAAGTGTCCCGCTTCAATTTCTCCAGAAACGTGTGAATCCCCCGTCAAAGCGTGAGCCACATAAATTGCATTTGATTTATTTCCATTCGCCTCGCCCCATGTTTCATAGGCAACAGTTACCTCTTGAAAGATGAATCCGTTTTCTAATTCAAAGTTTTCAAAACGAGCGAATTTTCTTTTACCTATCTCATCCCCCTCCCGCCAGGCGCCGCTGGCAGGAGGTGGGGACGAATAATCAATCGGCATCTTGAATTAGGCGCCCTTCGCGGCTCTAAAACCGGTTTCTAAATCGGCCAAGATGTCGTTAATGTTTTCTAAGCCAACCGCTAAGCGAACTAAACCAGGAGTTACCCCAGCTGTTAGTTGCTCTTCGGGTGTTAGTTGTGAGTGAGTGGTCGAGGCAGGATGAATTACCAATGAACGCACATCACCAATGTTGGCAACGTGAGAGTGTAATTCAAGTGCATCTACAAACTTTTGACCAGCTTCGACTCCACCTTTAATTTCAAAAGATAGAACCGCACCGGTACCTAGTGGTGCATATTTCTTACCCAAGGCATGCCACTTGCTATCTGGCAAACCTGCGTAATGAACCTCTGACACCTCATCGCGAGTGGTAAGCCATTGCGCAACCGCTTTAGTGTTTTCAATGTGGCGCTCAATTCGCAAAGATAAGGTTTCTAAACCTTGCGCAATCAAGAAAGCATTGAAGGGTGAAACCGCTGCACCTAAGTCGCGCAAAAGTACAATTCTGGCGCGCAAGATAAAAGCTAATTCCCCTAAAGCTTCGGCATAGACCAAACCGTGATACGAGGGATCAGGAGTGTTGTATTGCGGGAATTTCTTTGGATCTTTAGCCCAATCAAATTTTCCGCTATCTACAATTACTCCGGCAATTGCGGTGCCATGGCCACCGATGTATTTAGTTGCCGAGTGCACCACGATGTCAGCTCCGTGTTCAAAGGGGCGAATCAAATACGGGGTAGCGACAGTGTTATCGATAATCAATGGCACACCAGCAGCATGTGCTACTTCGGCAACCGCTGAAATATCCAAGATTTCATTTTTTGGATTTGCAATGCTTTCCCCATAAAGAGCCTTAGTGTTTGGGCGAATCGCCTTCTTCCAAGAGGCTGGGTCTCCGGGATCATCCACAAAAGAAACTTCGATGCCGTACTTAGGCAAGGTGTGATGAAACAGATTGTAAGTTCCGCCATACAAAGCTGGGGATGAAACAATGTGATCACCTGCTTCTGCCAAGTTCAAAATCGCATATGTTTCAGCAGCTTGTCCTGACGCTAACAACAAAGCCCCGACTCCACCTTCAAGTGAAGCAATTCGCTCTTCCACCGCACTTTGAGTTGGATTCATTATTCGGGTGTAAATGTTGCCTGGTTCTGCTAACGAAAACAGATCAGCCGCATGCTTGGTATCACGAAATGTGTACGAAGTTGTTTGATAAATAGGTAAAGCTCTGGCATTTGTTTGTGAATCTGGCGATTGTCCGACATGAATTTGTCGGGTTTCAAAACTCCAACCTTGACTCATTTTATTTTCCTTTTCTTCTAAGTGCGGCAATCAGGCGAGTGCCGTCTTTGGACACCTGCGATGAATTTGAAATACCAAAAGTTACCCAAAATTGAGTGGAGTTTTTGATATTTATAAATACGTCGCCTCAGTGCCCCTTTTGCTGACGGGGCCTTGCCTGATGCAAGACCCGCGCTTGCTCGAATACTCGAGCCTGGTCTCATTCCGGAGCACCCCACCGCGGTGGAGGGTTGCCGCTCAGCTAGCCGGTGCTTGTCGCTGAGGCTCTTAACCTTGAAGAGAAGATTACCCCAAAGAATGCGCTAGGGCATCAGATGGGTCCGAAACAATCTGCGAACTTCCAAGGCGGAAGCCCACTTTTTATAGCGCTCATCGTCAATAGCCCTAAGCGATAACTCGCATCGATATTTAAAGCTTGATTAACCGCCGCCTGAGCCCAGACCGACTCACCCAGCTGCCATAACCAGATCCCCAAAATAGTTAAGACCGCCTTGGCTTCAGCCTTGGGCGCGTTTTGAATTAAGGGCAGCAAACGGGTCTTTAGCGAATGAAGCAAATTCAAGGGTTCTTGCGAAATTTGAATTTCTCGCAGCACTTCGCTGATCAATTTATCTCGTAGTGAAATTTCTTTAGAGATCAAAATAATTTCAGCTTGGGCTAGTTCATTCAAATCTTCACTCTGATTAAGTAAATTTACATAGCCTCGGTTATATAGATTTTCATTCCAATTTGAATTTTTTGCCCTATTTTTTGACTTTTCTAACTTTGCGATAGCTTTTACCAGTTTTGGGTTTTCTGGCTTAGAAATAAAATATTGCTCAATTTCTTCTTTGTTAGCTAAAGCAGATTTTCCTTGAGAAATTAATTGTAACTTCTCAAGTGAAGTATCTCTTGGTAGAGCAAAACCTTCGCTGGGACAACACTCGCCATCTTCACAGAGCAGCGATCCATACCGATCCCCCTCTACCCACAATGCTTCGCTAATTTCACAAATTTCATTTTGGGCTTTAAGTAACTCATTTATTGTTGGACGATATTGCGGCCAATTACTTTCTGCGTAAAGAGCGGTCAGCACCCCATCGATACTTGAATTTTCTTTAGCTTTTCGCAAAGCTTCCATCGCATTTTCGACTAACTGCGCTTGCGCTATCTCTGCCAGATCTATTCGAATTGCTACTACTACCCGATTGTTTTTACTATTGAAGGCAACCAGCACCAGGCTGTTGAGCGGCATAAAGCCTAAGAGATACGGTATTGCGGCTAAAAGGCTAGCTGGGCCTTTTGGTTTTAGGATTGAATTTTGTGCGTTCATGCTTTCTAGAATGAAGCAAAGACGCAACTAGCAACAGAAAATTATTAAACCTATGGATAACTTTGCGCTGTGTATAACTAGTCGACTAATTTAACGGATTTAATTGTGGCGTTCCAATTACCGCTGGGGGCCATCACTTCTACCACATCGCCCTTTTTGGCGCCCATCAAAGCTTTGCCAAGTGGTGAGTCCGATGCGATTCGCTCATCGTCTAAGTGTGCTTCAACTGGATGAACTATCTTGACCTTAAATTTGTCGCTTTCGGTGTGCACGCTCACTGTGCAGCCCAAAGAGACAGTGCCATCAAAAGCTTCAACATCAATTTCGCCAGCCATCGCTATTACAGAGTCAAGCTCGTCAGCCTCTTCGGTGAGGCGGGTAAATTCTTGGACGATTCCTTCGTCACGATCTGTTTCGCCAATTAAGGGTTTGAAGCCTGGCAGAACTTCGTTTCGCAAGTGGTCAATTCTCACCTGCAACTCAGCCTTACCGGCTTTGGTTAGGACTAATTTATTTAAGTCGCCAGCCATCCGATTGCTCCTTTTAGTGGAACCCACATCTTAGCCGCGATAGCTTGCTAGCTCGCGATGACCTTCATCACTTATTAATTTTCACTTGCCAATAGATAACGCTCACTAATCCCAAAAGAACTTGCGGCAAGTAATAGATACTTCGCCAAATCAAGACGCTAGCGGTCGCGGCCGGCAAGGCTGCCCCGAAGCTAATCAATAAAGCAAGAAGTAATCCATCGGTAGTACCGATGCCACCAGGAGTTAAAGGAACCAGCGTTACCAAGCGCGCGAAGGCGAAAGAGACCAAGATTTCAAAAAATCCAATTTCTTGATCAAGCGCAAATAGCACGATCGGCAAGGTAGAAAACATTGAAAACTGAATCCCTAAATGTGCACTGAGCACCAGTGGCCATTTTTCTTTCAAAATTTCAAAAGTGGACTCTCTAAATTTTGTGAATGATATGCGCCTTGAACTTCTGAATAATTTCATAAACCAGGCAAATAAATTCTCAATTTTTGCCCCAAAAAATTCGCTTCTCAAAATCAAAATAAAACCGCTAATCAAAACTATGAGCAGAACTGAAGCAATTACTGCCGGGACAAATAAACGCCCTGGCTCCTCCCCGGCTACCGCCAGTAAAACCAAAGAAAGCATTGGCATGCCTAAAGTCATCATCACATTAAAAACGCTATTAATAGAAATAGTAGCAGTGCTACTAACAGGGCTGATCCCAAAAGATCTCATGAAAACATAAATAACCGCTACCCCAATACTGCCCCCGGCTGGCAAAGTATTTGCGATCACAAATGCTGACTGCCTAATCACAAAAGCTCGCAAATAGCTCAAAGCCTTTGTAGTTATTTTAAAAGGCAAGGGATAAAGCAAAACGTTAATGATTGCCACCATAACCAAAAGCGCTAAATATTGTGGCGCTAAACTCAACGCCAAGCGTCTAGTGTTTTGCCAATCCCCGTAATTCAAAAACCAATTTATTCCAAAAGCTAAAATTACAATTGTCAAGGCAAAAGTTAAAAGTGTTTTACGTGTAACTTTCAACTCAAGTTCTCGATTTCTTCTTTAAGTCGCGCTAAAGAGCTTCTTGCTTCTTTAGGGTCAGTAGTAAGCCAAAACGGTGGCAAGCTCTTTAATAACCTTTTAGAGTAATTAGAATTTACAAGTCGCGGATCCAGCACCGCAACCATGCCTTTGTCTTCATTACTTCTAATTAATCTGCCTACCCCTTGCGCTAAAAGCAGTGCGGCTTTTGGCAAAGCCACTGAAGCAAACCCACTTTTACCTTGCGAATCTGCCAAGGCGCTTCTTCCTGAAATAATTGGATCATCCGGCCGCGGAAACGGAATTTTGTCAATCACAACCAAGCTGGCACTACTGCCCGGAATATCTACCCCTTGCCAAAGGCCAATGGTTCCCAATAAGACACTGGTTTCATCGTGTAAAAATTCTTCAATTAAAAAACTTACCGGCTCACCTTTTTTAGCAACTAATAGATTTAAATCTAAATCCGCTAAAGCCGCTTCAGTTTGAGTAACCGCCCGCCAGCTGCTCATTAAAAGTAAAGCTCTGCCTCCCATTGCTTCAACCAGCTCACGCATCTCCGTTAAGGCTGCCTGACTTAACCCATCACGACTTGGGGCTGGCAAATCTTTTGCCACATACAAGATGCCTTGTTTTTGAAAGTCAAATGGGCTACCAACATCCAACGTCGTAACATCGCTTTCGCCCAAACCCAAATTATGAGTGAGTGAATCAAAGTTTTCGCCCACCTTTAAAGTTGCACTGGTCAAAACCACAGGTTTTTTATCAAAAAGATTTTCTTTCAAGATCCCCGCCACACTAAGCGGAGCCAAATTTAATATTTGACGTCTACTCTCATCTATCCACAGCACGCTGTATTCATCAAACTGCAGCATCGCAGCCACCGCTTGAAATACTTCATCTAATTCACCTCGCGCTCTTTGGTAAAAAGAGTTTTCCTCTAGCTCACTGGCGTCAGGTTTGTTCTTACGCATCTCACCAATTGCGTTATTTAAGGCATCACGGACTCTGGCTAATCCCCCCGCTAAAGCGTTGCTGATCTCTACGATTCGCCCTGGTTGAGTTTCATCCAAAATCAAAGCTATAGCTTCAGCCGCATCATCTATCTCTTGCAAATCTTCTAATTCTATAAATCTTTTAGCGCCATTAGCGCAGCGTTGGATTATCGCTGGGCTGATTTGCTTACTCACGGCCCCAGTAGCACGATCGATTAACTCATGACCTTCGTCAATAATCACCGCAACATGGTCAGGCAAAACCGGCAAACCTTCAATGGCATCGATCGCTAACAGGGCGTGATTGGTAATGATTAAATCTGAACTGCGGGCGTTTTCTTTGGCAATTTCACTAAAGCAATCTTCGGAAAAAGAACATTTTTGAGCTCCAATACATTCTCTTCCGGTAACCGAAACTCCGCGCCATAATCGTTGATCTATTCCTTCTGGTAAGTCATCTCGATCCCCAGTAGTTGTCTCTGAAATCCATTTATTTAATTTTTTTGCTTGTTGAGCCAAATTTGAAATTGGTGCTTCAAATAAACCATCGGGCTCATCCTCTGGGCCGCTGCTCACTTTGTCTAGGCAAACATAGTGATTTCTGCCTTTTAAAATTGCCCATGAAATGTCTCTGCCCAAAACTTTAGAAACTTCATTCTTGATTGCCGGTAAATCACGATTCAAAATTTGTCGCTGCAGGGCCAAAGTAGCAGTTGCAATGACCACACTTTCACCTAAAGCTAATGCTGGAGCTAAGTAGGCAAGAGACTTGCCAGTGCCAGTGCCTGCTTGCACCAGTAAGTGTTTGTGCTCTTTGATGGCCTTTTCAACTGCTTCACTCATCAAAGCTTGACCTTCCCGCGGAGTCCCACCCACGGCTTGCACCGCAGCCGCTAAAACTTCTTTGGTCCCGCTCATACTTTGGCCAGATTAAGTTGATGAGCTAGCTCTGCCGGCACTAAAGCTTCAACTTCCATGCCAACTTCTAAATTATTTAAAGACTTTAGTTTTCCTTCATTATGAATTTTGGCTAATAAATCACCTCTGGCATAAGGGATCACTCCAAAAAATTCAATCGTGGGCTCAGGCAGATTACTTTCAATCACTTGCCAAAGGTTTTCAAATCCTTCTCCACTGTGAGCTGAAACAAAAATTGCCCCAAAAAATTCATGTTCTAAATCTTCTCGTTGCTCTTTGCTAAGTAAATCAATTTTGTTAAGCACTAAAATTTCACGGATATTATCAGCCCCGATTTCACTTAAGACTTCTCTGACTGCTAAATATTGACCCCGCGGGTCGGTATCTGAGGCATCCACCAAGTGCAAAATCACATCTGCGTCACTAACTTCTTCTAAAGTACTTCGAAAGGCATCAACTAATTGGTGGGGCAAATGTCTGACAAATCCCACCGTGTCACTAATTGTCACCTCTCTTCCGCTGGGCGCCTGCGCCTTTCTTACGGTGGTATCCAAAGTGGCAAATAAAGCATCTTCTACCAAAACATGACTGCCAGTAATGCGGTTTAACAAACTTGATTTACCAGCATTGGTATAGCCAGCAATCGCCACTGCGGGGGTATTGCTTTTTCTTCGCACTGCTCTTTGGGTATCGCGGGTTCGGGCCATCTCTTTTATTTCTCGCCTTAACTTAACCATCGAGTCTCTAATTCTTCGACGATCTGTTTCGAGTTTGGTTTCACCTGGGCCGCGGGTTCCAATACCCACGCTGCCGCCACTGGCAGCTTGCCGACTTAGTGCATCACCCCAACCTCTAAGCCGAGGCAACATATATTGCATTTGTGCCAGTGAGACTTGGGCTTTACCGTCTCGACTTTTTGCATGCTGCGCAAAAATATCCAAAATTAACCAAGTTCGATCGATTACTTTTACCTTTACTGTGTCTTCTAAATGTCTTAACTGGCCCGGGGAGAGTTCACCATCGAAAATAACTGTGTCTGCTTGCGTCTCGGCTACAATTTTTTTTAACTCTAAAGCTTTTCCTGAGCCAATGTAAGTGGCAGTATCTGGAACATCTCTTCTCTGAATTACCCCTGAAAGCACAATTGAGCCTGCTGTTTCAGCTAGCCGCGCCAACTCTTCTAAAGATCTTGTGGCTTCTTGCCAACTGCCGCTAATCCAGACCCCTGCTAAAACCACTTTTTCGATTCGAAGTTTTCGATATTCAACTTCACTAATTTCTTCTAATTCGGTAGAAAGACTTGGGACTCGGCGTAACGCCGCCCGATCGGCTACCTCAAAATCAGAGAGTGAAAAGGGTTCACTCATTAAATGTTCAAAATTCCGCTGGCCACAAATTCCACCGGACCTGTCATAAGAATCTCATCTTCGACAAATTCAATTTTTAAACTGCCCCCCGCAACATTAACGGTAATTTCATCCTCGCCAGTTTGGCTTCTAATTATCGCCGCCACCGCGCAAGCCCCAGTACCGCAAGAGAGTGTCTCACCACTCCCACGTTCATAAACTCTAATCTTGACTTCTTTATCTGAAATTTTTTCAGCAAATTCTATGTTCACACCATCTTCGAATAAACCTGTAGTTGTCAAATTTGGAGCGACTGTGAAATCTTTTACTTTAGCTAAGTCAGCTACCATCACAACCGCATGCGGATTAGGTGCGGTAACAGCTTGAGCTGAATAGGCGAAGCCATGGTGTTCTATCGAAACTTCTTGATTTAAAATCTCAACTTTAGGCATCGAAACCGTGACAGAGTTTTCGCTGTTAATAATGGCTTTTACTACTCCGGCGCGAGTTCTAAATTCAAAAGTTGATTCTTTGATCAATCCCTTTTTGTAAAGGTAGGCAGCAAATACTCTGGCGCCGTTTCCACACATCAAAGCTAAAGAACCATCTGAATTTCGGTAATCCATTAAGTACAAACCATCAGCTTGTAAAACTATTCGCAGGATTCCATCCGCACCAAGGCCAAAATGGCGATCGCAGATTTTTTTTACCTGGGCTTGATCTAAAACGATCTCACCGTCAATATCCTCAATTAAAATAAAGTCATTACCGGTGCCATGGGCTTTTTCAAATTTAATTTGGTTCATTTGACACCTAGCCTACGGGTTTGCTCGAACAAATCTCTATCTTGCGCGTTTAACCAGGTAATTTTCTGGTCTCTTCTGAACCAAGACAATTGGCGACGGGCAAATTTGCGGGTGGCCAAAGCGGTATCAGCTTTTGCTTGAGCTAAATCAATTTTGCCCGACAAGTACTCAAGTACTTGCGAAACCCCCAGCGCCTTTTTGGCGGTCACTCCTAATTCAGCTTGCACGGCTTGGACTTCTGCCACAATCCCGCGCTCAAACATTCTCTCGACTCGTAAATCAATTCTTTGATCTAAAACATCCCGCGCTAAATCTAAACCAATTCTCACATCTTTAAATATTGCTTCAGCGTTTGGTAAGGCAGCACTGTAAGGCTTGCCAGTTATTTCGATAACCTCTAAAGCTCTAATAACTCGTCGTAAGTTGCCTGGCAAAATCTTTTCAGTGGCTTTTGGATCTTTTCGTTTTAATTCTGCATATAGATCTTCACCTTGATCGGCTCGGGCTTGTAGGGCATCTCTAACTTGTTTATCTACCTCTTGAAAGCTCAAGTCGTCAATCACTGACGTGACATATAAACCCGATCCCCCAACCAAAATCGGATACTTATCGCGACTTAAAACGTCTTTAATGGCGCTACGTGCCAATTCTTGAAATTCTGCCACCGTGGCTTCTTTACCAACTGAATAAATATCTAATAGATGATGGGGAACGCCTTTTTGCTCACTATGGCTTAATTTCGCAGTTGCAATATCTAAACCTCGATAGAGCTGCATCGCATCTGCGTTAATTATTTCGCCAGCTAATTCTAAAGCCAGCTCAATTGCTAAATCACTTTTACCAACTGCGGTAGGACCAATTATTACGATTAGATTCTTCACGAGCTTTTAATTAAAACCGGCATCCCTAAAGAAACTGCATTGCCTTTATCAGTTTGTCTGACTTCCCATAAATCCCCCGCCTTGCTGCGTCTAACTTCGCAACCAGCATCAGCTACCAAGTGATAAGGCGCAGCATAGGTAATTTCGGTTGTTACAAAATCCCCGGGTCTTATTTTTTGACTTTCTTCATAAGCAAAATGCACCAAGCGATTTTCTGGCGTTCTACCGGAAAGACGATGTGTTTCGCTATCTTTTTTGCCTTCTCGCGGAGCTACTAATACTTCTACCTTTTTGCCTACTTGCTTTTTACTTTCTTGCCAAGCAATCTCGTTCACAACTTTTAATAGCTTTTCAAATCTCACTTGTACTAATTCTGGTGGAATTTGATCTGGTAATTCAGCAGCAGGTGTTCCGGGTCTTTTTGAATATTGAAAGGTGTAAGCCATAGCAAATCTAGCTTTTTGGACAACATCAATTGTTTCTGCTAGATCTTCATCATTCTCACCCGGAAATCCAACAATGATGTCGGTAGTAATGGCCGCATTTGGGATGTGATGTCTTACTTGATCAATAATTTCAAGATAGCGCTCTTTACGATATGAACGGCGCATCGCTTTTAGAATTCGATCTGAACCCGATTGCAAAGGCATATGTAATTGCGGCACCACATTTGCAGTTTCTTTCATTGCTAAAATAACTTCTTCAGTGAAATCCCTTGGGTGCGGTGAGGTAAATCGAACTCGCTCTAACCCTTCAATCTCGCCGCAAGCCCGCAGTAAATCAGCAAAAGCTTCTTTCTCACCAAACTCAACCCCATATGAATTAACATTTTGCCCAAGCAGCGTCACCTCAACTACCCCGTCGTCAACTAAAGCTTTAATCTCATCCAAGATCTCGCCAGCCCGGCGGTCTTTCTCTTTTCCACGCAAGGCGGGAACAATGCAGAAAGTGCAAGAGTTGTTACACCCCACACTGATTGATACCCAAGCCGAATATGAAGACTCTCTTTTACTTGGCAAATCAGAAGGGAAAACTTCTAAACTTTCTAAAATCTCAATCTGCGCTTCTTTTTGACTTTTAGCTCTTGCTAATAAAACAGGCAGGGCATTCACATTGTGAGTTCCAAAAACCACATCTACCCAGGGAGCCCGTCTTAAAATTTCACCACGGTCTTTTTGAGCTAAACAACCACCAACTGCGATCTGTAGATCCGGATTTTTTTCTTTTTCTTGCACCAGCATTCCCAAGGTGCCGTAAAGTTTTTGGTCTGCGTTTTCTCTAACCGCACAAGTATTTAAAACCACAACATCAGCCGAATCGCCTGTAGCCTGGACAAATCCAGCGTCCTCTAATAAGCCACTTAGCCGCTCAGAGTCGTGGGCATTCATCTGGCAGCCAAAAGTCGTTACGCGGTAGGTACCTTTATTCATTAGGTTCCTAGATTACGGCCTAGTTGAATTGTTCGCTTAAACCCTCCTAGAAGAGGAATTCATTTATCGATAACTACTTTTTTCGTTCCACAGTTTGATTAATCTGTACCGTCTTTTCGCTAGGAGTGGTTAATGAAACGTTCACTTCACACATTTCACCTTTTTTAACCAACACCCGGCGCCCTTTAACCCGGCAACTCTCTGGATTAGCGGTAGCAATTGAGAGCGAGTAATTTTTTGGCGCTTTAGGTAAAAGTACTCTTCGCTTGGTCATTTCATCAGGGATTCGATTGGCTACCTTCATGGCAAAGTTATTGACTTTGCGTTTCTCTCTGCCTGCAATCTCTAAGTCTGATATTTGAGTTTTCAATTCACTCAACATTGCAGAAGTTGTTATAGCAACTGGTAAGTAAGAACACACTTGACCAGACTGACCCGCCAACGCCCAATCAGTACAAACTTGCTTGCCGGGATTTTGTTCGGCAATTCTGCGGGCACGGTTTCTAGCTAATTCTTCGCCAGCCATATTTGCCGCCCATTGATCAAGCAAAGCGGCTCGCTCTGTAGGTGAGTAATCAAAAGTTTGATTATTTACCCCATAGCGCAAAACTGCATACTGTGGATCAGCTTCTAGTTCTGCGCGAACACTTTGATAAACAGAACTTGTGCGATCCGTCTCAACTACGCTGCTGGTCTGCAAAGGAACGATGGTACAAACCCCACCACTACCAGAGCCTGAGTATTGCGAGGAGTAACTCCAATTTCGGCAAACTTGCACACCTGGATTTCTAGCTGCTTCTGCTTCTGCTTCTCTTTGCGCATTTTCTTGTAAGCTCTGAATATTATTTTGCTCTTGCCTATAATCTTCAATGGCAGTGCCAACGTCTAAAGTGCCACCTGAATCTCTATATTCTTGATGAATATCACCACCAATTAAATAAACATCCCAATCTTGTTGTCTAACGCATTTAATTCTGTAGTACCTGGTCCCGTCAGGATTGTTACCAGATTCACCTGTTCTGACCGGGTGAGAGCTAGGGCAGGTTGCATTAGCGTCGTCGTAGGTGATTGTGTCGCCGCCATAATTCGGATCTGACGCAACCGCTCCAGTGCTCACAGAAAGACTTGTAAGAATTAAAACCAAACTAAAGAAAAATCTTTTCATTTACTACCCCCAGTTTCTATTTCTAACCTAACAGTGGCCGGTGACAAATTTTGGGGCTAGTTTTCAAAAACCACTGCATCTGGCATATCGGATACGATTTCTTTAGCTACCCGATAACAAAGGTTTGAGGCGTAACCTTTTCTTGCTAAAAACCCCACCAGACGTCGAATTTGTGTATCGCGATCTTCTCTTTGTAAGGCACGATACTTTTTTTGGGCCAATGCTTTAGCTGACTCATATTCCTCTTCAGCGCTGATTTCAGATAAAGCTGCCTGAGCCGTATCGTCTGAAACGCCCTTTTGTCGCAACTCTTGCTTTAAAACCCCACCCGCTAGGCCTTTAGAGCGATGGCGGGTTGAAACCCATGTTTTTGCAAAGTCATCATCATTTATTAGACCCACTTCTTCTAAGCGGTCTAATGCGTCTTTGGCAATATCGTCTGAAAAAGACTTTTCACGCAGTTCTTTGGCTAATTCGCTTCTGGTGCGGGCACGCGAATTAAGCCTTCTTAATAGAAAGTCTTTTGCTGCTTGAGTTTGCTCAAGTCGCACTTGCTCAGCATTTTCTTCATTGACTAATTGCAAATGGCGCCCAAAAGCTTGAGCGCCACTGTTTTGATCTGTCATTATTCAGCTTTAGCTATAGGAACCACTTCTGCTTCTGGCTGTTCACCTAAACCCTTATTGACTTTAATCTTTTCTTCGATTTCGTTCGCCATTTCTGGGTTATCTTTTAAGAAGCTACGAGCATTCTCTTTACCTTGGCCAAGCTGATCGCCGTCGTAGGTATACCAAGAGCCACTCTTTTTAACGATCTCACACTCAACACCCATGTCGATCAAAGAACCTTCGCGTGAGATTCCCTCACCAAAAATGATGTCGAATTCTGCTTGCTTGAAAGGTGGTGCCACTTTGTTTTTAACAACCTTGACTCTAGTTCTGTTACCAACAGCGTCGGTACCATCTTTTAAGGTCTCTATGCGTCGAATGTCTAAGCGAACTGAAGCATAAAACTTCAATGCCTTACCACCAGTGGTTGTTTCTGGAGATCCGAACATCACACCAATTTTGTCACGAAGTTGGTTAATAAAAATTGCGGTGGTATTGGTGCCGCTAATCGCACCAGTCATCTTGCGAAGGGCCTGGCTCATCAAACGAGCTTGCAAGCCCATATGACTATCACCCATTTCGCCTTCGATTTCTGCTCTTGGAGTTAAAGCTGCCACTGAGTCGATAACTAAAATGGTTAAAGCCCCTGAGCGAACTAACATGTCTGCAATTTCTAAAGCTTGCTCACCAGTATCTGGTTGACTGACTAATAATGCATCAATGTCTACACCTAAAGCTTTTGCATATTCAGGATCAAATGCATGCTCAGCATCAATGAAGGCTGCGATTCCGCCAGCTTTTTGTGCTGAAGCGATTGCATGCAAAGCAACAGTAGTTTTACCTGATGATTCAGGACCATAAATTTCTACAACGCGACCTCTTGGCAAGCCGCCAATTCCAAGTGCAATATCTAATGCAACAGAACCGGTTGGGATAACTTCTACTGCAACGCGCTCCTCGGCGCCCATCCGCATTACTGAGCCTTTACCGAACTGACGCTCAATCTGTGACAATGCCGCGTCTAATGCCTTATCACGATCATTTGCTGCTGCCATTTTTATGACCCTCTCTTTGGGCTTGTATTTTTATCGGACCTCATTACAGTAAGTCTTAGGACCGACAAATCCCCCAGCCGAAAAAAATCTGTGGACTAACCTTCGAGGTCCAAGATAGTCCGAACACCTGTTCGAATCAATTCAGACACGCCGGTTGAATCAGAGATTGCGATAAACGTCCCTTCTAAATCCCACTCTGAGCACTTCGATGATGAGCTGGTCTTGAAAAATCTGATAAATAATTCGATAGTCGCCTATTCGAACTCGATAGTGGTTTGATAAACCCTTTACCTTTCTAACTTTTGGCGGAAAGGGATTTTCTCTTAGTAGCTCTATCGCTATGTAGATTCTAAGTCGGTCTTTAGGCGGTACCCGCGCAAGAAATTTTGCGGCTAGTTTGCGTATTTTTACCTGATATAGCATTCGGATTAAGCCCCCTACGGCTTTGTAGGTAGTCCGAGCTCAGCCTTTACCTCGTCCCAATCAACAGACTCTTCATCCTCACTAATTTGTGATATTTCTTCTAGATCCATCAAATCTTCTGCTGACTCCATTAACTCATTGAAAATCTCTGGATCAACCAAAACTGCAACAACCTTTCCCCTGCGGGTCACAAAAACAGGTTCTTTCGAAAGTCGCGCACCATCAATTAAATCTGCAATGTTTTCTCTGAATTGACTTACTGCCATAATCGTCATGTACAAATTGTACATATTATTTGTACAATTAGCAACTACCGAACCTCAGGCCCCCAGCCTTGGTTTTTGACCACCGCTTCCCAGATGGTCTTGGTTTCATAACCCAACTCAATCGCCTCAACCACGCTCACCCCACCGAGCTCAGGCAGGACGTAATCTCTCGCCCAACTTCGAGCGTAGCTAGCTCCGAATTGAAACTCCATTCGGTTCCAGAACTCAGTTAATCGCATAAGGCAATAATGTAATAGCCCATGGAACTTTACCCAGCCACGCTGTTGGCGCGTTGGATTTTAGGCTGGTTTATTTGGCGCCCCTTTAAGGTAATCAAGCTACAAAAACCCCGTTCCATGCCTAGCATTTCGGTAATCATCCCCGCTCGCAATGAGGCCAAAAATATTGCAAAAGTTCTCACTTCTTTAACTACTCAAACTTACAAAAATTTTGAAACCTTGGTGGTGGACGATCACTCGCAAGATGGCACCAAAGATATTGCAGAAAACCTAAACTTTCGCGTTTTACAAAGCGAAGCGCTACCACTTGATTGGACCGGTAAATCCTTTGCGCTATGGCAAGGTGTGAAGGCGACAAATTCTGATCTACTTTTATTTTTAGATGCAGACTGCCACCTAGCGCCTAACTTGATTGAAAGCCTCTTAGCTGAATATGAAAAAACCCAAGGCATTGTTTCTTTGCAGCCGTATCACAAAACCCAAAAAGCTTACGAAAATCTCTCTGCTGTTTTTAACTTAATAGGCGCACTTGGTGCCAAATTAGGTAAGGACCAAGGCCAAGCGTTTGGTCCGTGCTTAATGATTTCTCGAGAAGATTACCTAACAATTGGCACCCACGAGGCTGTCAAAGAACAAGTATTAGAAGACCGAGCTTTAGGTCAATCTGCCATCGCTCACTCCTTAAAGGTAAGAGCGCTGGCTGGGGGCGAATTAATTTCATTCAGAATGTATCCAGATGGTGTTAAAGCACTCTCGCAAGGCTTTACTAAAAATATGGCGCAAGGATCGGTGGGCTTAGGTTTTTGGCCCTTTGTTTTACTCTTTGCCTGGTTCAGCGGCTTAGCCGCGGCGGCGTGGGAGCTACCTTTTGCCTTTTTGGCGTGGCCCTTTACTGGGCAGGCCCCCAGTCTTTATCAATATGTGTTAACGATTGGCTTTGGTTTGCAGTTTTACATAATGACATGGCGCTTAGGTAATTTTGGTTGGGCGATTTTTTGGTACCCGCTACAAGTAGCCTTCTTTTTAATTATCTTTTTCACATCAGTTTTTAAAACTGCTAATGGCAAGGTGGTCTGGAAGGGCCGCGAGATCGCGAGCAACAAGTGATTTACCCTGCCTGGTTTTATATTTTTGCCAATGCTTCGATTTGGGTGAGCTGGTCGATTTTGGTGGGTTACGCCGCTAATTTCTTACCTGAAAAATACTTCGAAAAAGACACCCTGATAACTCGGCTGCGAAAATTCGAAACACAAGTGTGGTTTCAAAAATATCTAAAGGTGCACATTTCAAAAAAATACCTGCCTGAAAAGGGTGTTATTTTTGGTAAAGGTACTTCTAAAAAATCTTTGCCACTAGCTGAGCCCGCAGCTTTAAAAAGACTTTTAATCGAAACTCGTCGCGCCGAGTACGTTCACTGGATTGTGGTATTTGCCTGGGTCTTTACCCTTTGGTTTAACCCACCTTGGGCAGTATGGACGGTTGCCACATTGCTGATTTTTGGAAACCTGCCCTGCATCTTGGTGCAGCGTTACAACAGGCTGAGACTTTTAAGAATCTTAAAAAACTAACTTAAGCCGCGCGTTCTTGATTTTTAACTGGCAGTTTGACAACCACAGTTTGGCTAGCGCTTTCTAATTTGGCCATGGCAACACCAGCATTGATCACAACTTCGCTCAAAGGGGCATTCAGGGCATTAGTGATAGCTCGCAATACTTCGCTCGATACTTCTTTTTGTCCCCGCTCAATCTCGCTCAAAAACCCTAGCGATACCTTGGCTTTGGCGCTGAGCGCACGCAAAGATAAGCCCTGCTCATTGCGGCGGGCTTTTAACTCTGTACCTAAGGCCTTACGTAGCGTTGACAAAACGTCCTTTCGATTCTCACGTTAGTTTACTCTATCTAGTGCGAATTACACCTCAAGCAGTTTTTCGCGGGCAAACTCCAACGCAATCCCGCAGCTAGCTTGCCGGATTTGCTCACGCGTGCCTGAAAAATGAAAGTTTCTACTCCATGTTTCACCCTGCACCCACAGGCCAATAAAGACCAAGCCGACAGGTTTTCCATCCACGCTGGTGGGCCCCGCTATCCCAGTGGTTGAAATCGCTACCTGCGCATCTAGTTTTTGCGCCACCCCCGCTGCCATTTCGATCGCAGTTTCTTCACTCACCGCACCAAATTCTGCCAGGGTTTTTTCTCTCACTCCTAAAAGTTCTGCCTTGATGTCATTTTGATAAGCGAATACCCCGCCTCTTAAAACTTGTGAAACGCCAGCGATTTCGGCCAATTTACTCGTTATTAATCCGGCTGTTAATGATTCAGCAATCGCAATATTTAACTTCTTTTCAATAAGTATCTCGACTAGTTCGCGCGCACTCAATTTGTAGATTCCCGGCTTAACCCAGCCACTTTGATTACATAATCAATACCAGTCACAACTGTTAAGGCGACCGCTAAGGCCATCGATACTGGCGCTATGAAAGCGATTAAGTCAGGCAAAGGCAAAATGAATGCGGTAATAGCAACAATTTGCACAATTGTTTTTAACTTTCCACCGCGACTAGCTGCAATCACTTTCTTGCGAATTACCCAAAAACGTAAAAGTGTAATAAAGACTTCGCGGCCCAAGATCACCCAAACGATCCAAGCCGGGATTAATCCGTGATAGGCCAAGGCAACTAACCCGACACCGATTAATGCCTTATCTGCAATCGGGTCGGCAATTTTTCCAAAATCAGATTCGATCTTCCACGCTCGGGCAATCGCACCATCTGCAATGTCAGTTAAAAATGCTAGGACAAAAATTACGGCGGTAATAATTCGATTGGTTGGGTCCATCGCATTTTCACCAAACAGCAAAACCAGTAGCACCGGCACCGAGACGATTCTGAGCAAGGTCAGAATGTTGGGGACTTGATTGGTCATCACAACTCCTCCCCTATCAAATCGGCACCTAGATTGCTAGTAACAGAAATATTAACCAATTGTCCAACTTTATATTTACCCATAGGCAAGTGAGTTGTTCCATCAACATCCGGCCCTTGGTGGCGGGAGCGCCCAAAATACTGACCGTCCTCTAGCCCCTCAATTAAGACCTGAGTTTGCTCGCCCACCCTTGAAGCTGCCCTTTGGTCTATCAGCTCTTCAGCCAAGAATTTGAGCTCATTGAACCGTTGCCGCTTTTCGCCGCTTGAAATCTGACCCTCATAATCAAAAGCAGCCGTGTTGTCCTCGTTGGCATATTCAAAAATTCCGATTGAATCAAGATCTGCTAACTCAATGAAGCTCATCAACTCTTCAAATTCACTTTCGCTCTCTTGCACAAATCCAACAATGAAATTGCTGCGAATACCGGCCGCCGGATTTGCCGTGCGAATCTCGCTAATCATCGAGAGAAATTCATCTTTTGACCCAAAGCGCTTCATCCGCCGCAGCAGTGAATTTGAGGCATGCTGAAACGAGAGGTCAAAATATGGCACCACTTTTTCGGTTTCTAAAATGCTTTTAGTCAAACTAGGCCGCATCTCAGCTGGTTGCAAGTAAGAGAGCCGAATCCAATCTAAGCCGTTGATTTTTGCTAACTCTTCAATGAGTTTTTCAAGAGAGCGCAAATCCCCCAAGTCTTTGCCATAACTCGTCGTGTTCTCAGAAACTAAAAAGACTTCTTTTACGCCTTCACTCGCTAGCCAATGGGCCTCGTCAACTATTTCTTCTATGCTGCGTGAAATATAGGACCCTCTAAAGCGAGGGATCGCGCAAAAAGTGCAACGCCGATCGCAGCCAGAAGCAATCTTCAAAGGACTCGAAGGCCCACTCTCAAGTCGGGTGCGATGACTAAATTTAGCCGCTTGCTTGCGTTCAACTGGCGTAACCGGCAAGAGCAATCTTCGATCTTGCACCTTAGGTGCAGCTAACTTTTCACCATTTAAAATCCGCATAACCTTTTGCGCTATATCTGGATAATCATCAAAACCTAAGATTGCATCCGCTTCAGGTAAAGCTTGCTCGAGCTCAGCCCCATAACGCTCCGCCATGCAACCCACTGCAACTACAGCCTTAACACCACTAGAATTTTTTAATTCACTTGCTTCAAGCAGCGTATCGATGCTGTCTTTTTTAGCTTGCTCTATAAACCCACAGGTATTTACTAAAACTGCATCAGCTTTTTCAGGGTCTTTTTCTAAAATTAAACCATCAGCTTTTAATTTAGCCGCTAACTCTTCACTGTCTACATCATTTCGCGCACAGCCTAAAGAGATAATCGCGACTTTTGTCATATCTTGCAGTCTAGGGCAAGGTTAAAATTGCTTTATTAATTACATTCTAAAGTTGTGAAAGTAACGCTACAGCGCTTGACTTCACCACTACCGCCAATTTTTCCGAATACTTGGCCATTGAGGCTCACGTTCAAGGCCCCAGCGTTGCCAACTAATAATCTAACTTCTTCTAAATTTGAAATGGTTTGAGATTCACCCTGCCGAATTGTGGCCTCAAAAATAGTTTCATCATCTAGATCACTCACTCGCACCCAGCTGGCACCATCGGTTGCCTCTAGCACTAATAAAACCAAATCATCAGCCGTAGAAGCTGTTAAATTCTCTTCTGCTTCATTAGCCGGTCTAGCTGGTGTGGTGGCCGCCACGTTTTCTTCTTCTTCAAATACTTCTGAAACATCAGCAATTGGAGGTACTACTGCATCTTGATTCACTCTAGTAACAAAAGAATATATTCCAACTACCAAAACCAAGGCTAGGGCTGTCACCATCAGGCTGGTCCAATTAAAACCAGAAGTAGTTTTAATCTCTCGGGAGTTTAAACTAACTTTTTCTAAATCAAATTCATTATCTAAGGCAACTTCGGGATTACTGCTAAGCGATTGATTTACTACTTTATCTAAAGGGGTATCACCTGTAGATACAAATCCTTTCAATAATTCAGTCGGATCAATGTCCATTAACTTTGCATACACAGCTATATGCCCGCGAGCATAAGTTGGTGCGCCTACTTTTTCAAATTCATCAGCTTCAATATATTTAAGTAAGGTCACTCTGACTTTTGTTTTATCAGCAACATCTTCTAAAGAGAGGCCGCGCGCTATTCGAGCATCCCGCAACACTTGACCTATAGACATATCAAATCCCATTAAGTATCCGAAATCTCAACTGATCTAAAATCTCGGTATCTTAAGAATGGCATATAGGCTAGCGCACAACAAGTCCGCTAAGTAAACACTTGGTTAAATCTCCACAAAATGGGGACTTTGACCCCAGAAAATACTACGTACTCCCTTAATCCACTTCACCGCGTAGCGCACTGAGAGTGTCAACTAATTCTTCTGGTTTGGCTAAAACTTCTCTGGCTTTAGACCCTTCACTGGGCCCCACGATTCCGCGACTTTCCATCAAGTCCATTAGACGTCCTGCTTTAGCAAATCCCACTCTTAATTTTCTTTGCAGCATTGATGTTGAACCCAATTGCGTTGAAACAACTAGTTCAGTTGCTGCTAACAACATATCGATATCAGCGCCAATATCGTTTTCGATATTGCTGCGCACAGTTTGTGGTTGTAAAACATCTTCACGATATTCAGGCTCACCTTGTGCGGTCCACGAATTTACCACGGCGCGAATTTCTTTTTCACTAACAAAAGCACCTTGAATGCGAATTGATTTTGACGCACCCATTGGCAAAAAGAGGCCATCGCCTTGGCCCACTAATTTTTCAGCACCAGCTTGATCCAAAATAACTCTTGAATCAGCTAAAGAAGAAGTAGCAAAAGCTAAACGAGAAGGAATGTTTGCCTTAATTAATCCGGTTACCACATCAACCGAAGGTCTTTGAGTAGCAATAACTAAGTGAATACCAGCTGCACGTGCCAACTGGGTAATTCTCACAATTGAATCTTCTACGTCTCTTGGGGCCACCATCATTAAGTCAGCCAACTCATCAACAATTACCAAAAGATATGGATAAGTTTTTGGCTCTGGCATTTCTTCACTCTTGGCCAAAACTTTGCCTTGCTTTACTGCCTTGTTGTAATCATCTAGATGTCTAAAGCCATGTGCGTGCAATGCGTCATAACGCATATCCATTTCTTTTACAACCCATTGCAAAATGTCCGCGGCTTTTTTAGGGTGGGTAACAATTGGTGTAATTAAATGAGGCACACCAGCGTAATTACTTAACTCAACTCGTTTTGGATCAACCAAAACCAGTCTCACATCTTCTGGGGTTGCCCTCATCAAAATAGAAGTGATGAGTGAATTGATGCAACTTGATTTACCCGAACCAGTTGACCCAGCCACCAAAAGGTGTGGCATCTTTGCCAAGTTAGCAACGATGGTGTGACCTTCTACGTCTTTACCTAAACCGACTATTAAGGGGTGGGTATCATCTGTGGCAACTGCGCTTTTTAATAAGTCATGTAACGCTACTAATTCACGATCTGAATTTGGTATCTCAACACCGATCGCGCTCTTGCCTGGGATCGGACTCAAAATTCTCACATCAGCCGAAGCCACCGCATAAGAAATATTTTTACTTAACGCCGTAACCCGCTCTACCTTTACGCCGGTTCCCAGCTCTACCTCATAGCGGGTAACGGTAGGTCCGCGAGAAAAACCTGTCACCTGCGCATCAATATCAAATTGGGCAAATACTTGCGTTAATGCCTCAACCACTTGGTCGTTAACCTTGCTCTTAGCTTTGGGCGCTCCCCCTGGATTTAAGCAATCAGCAGAAGGCAATTTGTAGTTATAAGCCGAAGAAAGCGTTAATTGCCTTGCCTTAACTGGAGCTTTAGCTTTTGAAACTTTGATGGTCGGGATCGGCATGGTCTCATCATTTGCCTCAACCGTGATTGGAATTGGCATAGTTTGATCAATCTCTGCTTCAATTTGCTCTTCATCTACTAGTAATGGTGAGACATCAAAAGGCTCATCTGCAAAGGCTGATTCGATAATTTCGACTTCATCGGTATCTTCAAATTTAGGAAACAACTTGCTAAAAAAACTCTTCTTTTTGGCAACTGGCTCTTCTACTAATTCTTCGTCTTCATCATCTGCTTCAATTACCGCATCGTGCACCCCGGTAAACACCTCATCAACTGCCCGAACTAAATCAGCATCAGCCTTCTTAGGTGCCCGCTTCAAATTAACCTTGGGCATCGAACTCTTTATTTGCATAAAGAAAACACCCACTGGGGCCATTTTGCGTGGTATGGCTGTAATTGGCGTTTTAGTCGTTACTAGTAGACCAAAAAACAGTAATAAAAACAGTAATAAAGAAGTGATCACACTATTACTTAGCGTCACTAGAGGCGCTGAAACCAACCAACCCAGCCAGCCAGCCCCTGCCTGCATCGCCAAAACTCCATCAGCTGGGATTGGTAAGTCTTGCAAAATATGCCAAAGCCCCGCAACTGAAATCAAAATCGCGCTTAATCCAATAACTACTCTTGGTCCGTCACCTTTTTTGGTTGGATTTCTAAAACTGCTCCAAGCCCCCCAGATCATTACCACCGGAGCTAACACTGAAAGTGAACCAACCGCCCCGCCAATAACCGTGCGTGAAAGATTTGTTAGTGGGCTCTCAACATAAAACCAAACATCTGCCGCGACAATAATTGTCATTGCTAAAAGTAATAAACCCAAGCCATCTCGTCGTTGCGCTTGGTCTATCTCTTTGGCTCCACGCAAAACCGTGCCTAAAGCACGAGCAACTGCGCTCCAACCCATACCTATTAATAGAGCAATTCGGCCTAAAACCAACACCACAGGATTGGGCCCCGCAGGTCTTTTTCTACCCCTACTTTGGGCGCGCGAAGGTGTTTTAGTTGCCATCACATCAGATTACTCCTAAAAAACACCTGCCCCAAAGGTCTCAAGGGCCTCGCGTGTCGCAAAAGTACCTTTGAGCTACCCCTCGAAGCCAGCTTCTCGATGACTGCCGTCGCAAAAGGGCATGGTCTTTGATTGACCGCAGCGGCAGAATGATCTTTTACCATCTATCACTTCTGTAACTTCTTCACCAGCATCATTGGTGTAGGTAAGGGTGTATTTACCAGTTACCTTTAATGAACCTTTTTTATTTATTGATACTGAATTTTCTTCGCTCATTTTCTCCCCTTAGGCCTCAACGACTACCGGAATAATCATAGGTTTTCTGCGGTGTTGCTCGGCGACCCACTTGCCTGTTACGCGGCGCACGATTTTTTGCAAGGTGTGCTGGTCAACAACGTCGGTTTTCAACGCATCTTCCAGTGCGTTTTTAATCAATGGAACTACTTTGTCAAAGACGGCTTCGTTTTCTGAGAACCCTCGCGCATGCACTTCGGGGCCAGCTACAACTTTGCCTTCAACCGCATCAACTACCACTACCACTGAGATAAAACCTTCTTCACCCAAAATACGACGGTCTTTCAAAGATGTTTCAGCGACCGAGCCCACACTTGAGCCATCCACAAACACATAACCACACGGCACTGATCCAACTATTTTTGCTTCACCTTTATATAAATCTGTCACTAAGCCATCTTCAACCAAAACAACATTTTCGATCCCGGTTTGCTTACCTAGGCGGCTATTGGCAACCAAATGTCTTGGCTCACCATGCACTGGCATTAAGTTTTTAGGTTTAGTGATGTTATAAAAGTGCAGTAATTCACCCGCAGCAGCGTGACCTGAGACGTGCACTTTGGCATTACCTGAATGCACAACTCTTGCACCAAGACGAGTTAAGCCATTGATTACTCGGTTAACTGAATCTTCATTACCCGGAATCATTGACGAAGCCAATATCACTGTGTCGTTTTCAGTTAAACGAATTTTGTGATCCATCCCTGCCATTCGGCTTAACGCTGCCATTGGCTCACCTTGAGAACCGGTAGTAATTAAGACAACTTCATTGTCAGCAAAGGATTCGACTTTATCTAAATTAATCATTACGCCAGGTGGAACATCAAGATAACCTAAATCTGAAGCAATCTTCATATTGCGAACCATCGAGCGCCCCACATAGGCAACTTTGCGACCGTGTATTGATGCAGCGTTGATAACTTGCTGGACGCGATGCACATGAGAGGCAAATGAGGCAACCACTACTCGCCCGCGAGAAGAGAGAATCACACCTTCTAAAACACCTTGAATATCTTTTTCCATTGCAACAAACCCAGGCACCTCTGCATTGGTTGAATCACAAAGCAAGAGATCAATACCTTCATCACCTAAACGGGCAAAACCATTTAAATCAGTGACGCGACCATCAAGTGGTAGTTGATCCATCTTGAAGTCGCCAGTGTGCACAATTGTTTGATCAAAAGCTTTTATAGATAGCGCTAAAGCATCTGGGATTGAGTGAGTTACTGAAAGAAAGCCGATCTCAAAGTCGCCTATAGATATAGTGTCGCCTTCTTTGACTCCCCGTAAGTCTGCATCAATTCGATGCTCTGAAAGCTTGGCTTCGACAAAAGCTAGACACAATTTTGAACCATAAATTGGCACTGCCGGGATTTCTCTCAATAGATACGGCACCGCGCCTATGTGATCTTCGTGTCCGTGAGTTAAAACCACACCCGCTACTTTTTGCCACTTATCTCGCAAATAATCAAAATCGGGCAAAATTAAATCTACCCCTGGCTGCACATCATCTGGAAACAAAACTCCAACATCAACAATCAAGATCGAGTCTTTAGTTTCGAACACGGTCATGTTGCGACCAATTTCACCGATGCCACCCAGCGGAATAATCCGCACGGTTTCGTTATTTAATTGCGGCGGTAATGGAAACTCAAAATGTGGATGGGTCAAACTTCAACTCCCCCAGCGCGCAATGATGCAACCAACTCAGCTACTTGAGCATCGTCAGCTGCTACCAACGGCAACCGCGGGGATCCTGCCGGTAATTTTTTCAAATTTAAATAAGCCTTAACGCTCATCACACCTGGCATTCTGCCCATCACGCCGTAATAAACCGGAGTTAATTCTTTATGCATTTTAGTAGCAGCTGCTACCTCACCATCAAAATACAAACCCATCATTTTGCCAATTCGATCGGCAACTACGTGCCCAACCACACTCACACAACCCACCGCACCAATAGTCAATAGTGGCAAATTCAAAATATCGTCACCAGAAAACCATTGCAATTTAGAATTAGTGATTACTCTGGATGCTGCTTCAAAATTATTTTTAGCATCTTTATTTGCCATAATTCGCGGATGCTCAGCTAACTTCAACATGGTGTCAACTTCAATCGGCACCCCGCTTCTACCCGGAATGTCATACATCATCAAAGGTAAGCCGCAACCGTCTGCCACCGTTGTAAAGTGAGCGATCAATCCAGCTTGCGTTGGTTTGTTGTAATAAGGCGTCACAACTAAAATTGCGTCCGCGCCAAGTCGCTCTGCATCTTGGGCCAACATCAAGGTGTGGGCAGTGTCGTTAGAGCCAACTCCGGCAATTACTTTTGCTCGAGATCCCACTGCCTCGATCACAGCTTTTAAAACTTCATTTTTTTCATCTTCAGTTGTGGTGGCAGATTCGCCGGTTGTGCCATTAACCACTAAACCATTGTTACCAAGGTCGACCAAATAAGAGGCAAGCTTCGCAGCCCCCTCAACATCCACCGAACCATCAGCCTTGAACGGCGTGACCATGGCAGTAACCATGTTGCCAAACGGGGTGATCGGAAAACTCATAGTCAAAGGTTAGTGCAAACCCCCTCCAGGCGAGAAATTCAATATATGGCTTTTTGAGCAAAGTTGTTTTCTTGGTGAAATCTTGAATCTCCCTGCAAATGAGAGACTTTATTCTTGAGCGACCTTTTTCTCAAAACCAAACCCAGGGTCTATATAAGAGAAAAAGTCCTTTATTTTTGAGCCAATCGTTACCTGTCGTTACTTTTGAGAGAATACCAACTAAAAAGTCTTAAAATGAATAAAATGCGGAGATAAATTTTTTGAAAATAAATTTTCTCACTCAAAAGAATTTTGCCCCTAAGTGGATGTAGCCCATAAAGGTGTAGGTTTTCGAACTAATATTTTAGCTTTTGAGGTTCCGGGTTAGGTCTAGAGTTTAGGATTAAAATCAAGATTCTAAAGTTTAGAGAACTCTAGAGATTTGACTAAGTGCTCTATTCCGGCGGTGAGAGCCCTTTTTGAATAATCATCCTTAGCTCGCTCCCCACTAATTCCGATCGAAATGCTGTCATTGCTATCTGGCAAAAAGATGGCCTTGGCAAGGCATTGCACTCCCACTAAGTATTCGCCATCGTCCACCGCAAAATCACAACTTGCTTCAATACTTTTTTGTAATTGGTCTTTTTGAGTGATAGTTTTTTCGGTCAAAGAATTGAGTTTGTGCCCAGCTAGATAATCCTGCAATTGTGCTTCTGGCAAAGAGGCCAAGGTTGCCTTACCCAACGCGGTGGCATGCGCCGCTTCATCTAACTCAACCCACAATTCAATTTTTTTGGCCTCGGGATGTTCCACCATCTCTACCAAGCTCATTTTTCCTTCGTGATACAAAGATAAAAATACGGAGCAATTCGTATACAGTGCCAAACTTTCTAAAATAGGACGGGCTTTCATCGCCAGATTATTTTGAAATTTGACACTAGTTACAGCATTTAATCTAGGACCAAGTGAATACTCGCCGCTCTTATCTTTAATCAAGTATCCGTCGTGTACCAAAGTTCGTAGCAAATGATAAACAGTTGAAAGTTCTAAACGAGTTTGATGAGCAATTTTTTTGGCGCTGACCGGCAGGATTTCACCCGCGACACATTCGACTACTCGCATCGCGCGCTGGACAGACTGAATTAGGGTCTCTGCCACATCACCCCCAACAGGTAACCTAAAAACTTAGCAAAACTTGTGCCCCCTGACTACCCCCCAAAAGTGAAGCATTTTCACCATTTGAAATCACAAATCTCAAAAGCACTTAACAGGTGGGGCTTTTTGCTGGTTACATTTGTAGATGATCACTGTAATTCCTGAGGCACTGTTAATCCCAGCGGGTAGCTACTTTATTAGCGATTCGGACCAGAAACAGGAGGAGCCGACAGAATTTCGAATCAGTAAAAACTTAATTACCAACTCTGACTTTTATCAATACGTGGACGACACTTCTAGTCACAAAAAGTTCCCACTTCATGAACAAATTCGCGAAATTTCTCACTTCGATGATTTTCCGGTAGTGAATTTAGATTGGTATCAAGTACTCAACTACTGCAAGTGGCTTGGTGAAAAAACTTCTCTAAATATTGATTTACCTACCGAACGTCAATGGGAACGAGCTGCTCGAGGATTTGACGGTTCGCTCTATCCATGGGGTGATTTTTACGAACCAGAACGCTCCCCTTCTTTGGACGCTCAATCAATGTCAGCTGTACCAATAGGTAGTTATTTAACTGGCGCCTCACAATTCGGAGTTTTGGACCTAACCGGCAACGTCTGGCAATGGACCAAAGATAAAACCCAATCAGAAGAAATAGTTTTGAAAGGAGGCTGCTGGCTAGATGCGGCATGGGGTTTAAGAACTAATCGCTTTTTACTCGCTGATCCAAATCTGGCAACTAACACCACAGGATTTCGATTCGTAATCAACGAAAGGTGATAAATGATCGAAGTAACAGTAGAAGATGTTTGGAAGTCATTAAAAACGGTTTACGATCCATGTTGCGCTGATCGCGGTATCAGCGTGGTTGACATGGGTGTAGCAGAAGACGTCACAATCGATAATGACGGAACCATCCGAGTTAAGTTGGTACTTACAACCGGCTGGTGTCCGTTCGTCTCGAGTATGGAAGACGCTATTCCTGCAAAACTAAAAGAAGATTTTGGTGCAGAAAAAGTTATTGTGGAATCCGTTTGGGATCCCGTCTGGACTACAGATCGACTATCGGAATTCGCTAAAGAGAAGCTCTCTATGCCCCTTGAGCAACTCTTGCCGCTGCGTGAAGCGCGAATCAAACAAGAGAAAGCGAATGCAAATAACGAAAGTGAGGTAGCAGTATGACCGCATTGTTCCCAGGAGCGAAAACTCGCGGCAAAGGTTCTGTGCCGGCGTTTGTCTTTGACGGAGTTTGTCACCTTTTTAACTTCGACAAAAAGAACGCACTCGGCGGACCAGGTGAAATGTTTGACGAGCACCTCTATGCCTTTCATATGTTTATGACACGTGAGGGTGAGCGAATTCTCTCGCGCGAAGAATTCTTCAAAGAGTGGAGCGTTGACGAAATCGCTGAGATGGTGTTTGAGCAATCAGATACCGACATGATTGTGGCGCAACCTTTACCACTAACCGACCTGTTTCATGACGGGCTTTCCCCTTGGGAGAAGTGTGCCCAGATGGCAGCAAAGCACCCAGACAAAGCAGTTTGGTGGGGTTCGGTAAATCCGCTGGAAGGTAAAAAAGCAATCGACTTAATGACCAAACAAGTCGAAGAGTATGGAGCGAAAGGATTTAAGTTCTATAACGTTCGCTACGACTACGGTCAACCCTTCCCTTGGAGAATGGATGATCCAAGAGTTGCCTTTCCAATTTTTGAGCACGCACAAAAATTGGGAATCAACTTGATCGGTGTTCACAAAGGTGTGCCACTTGGCCCACAACCAATCGAACACACCAGAACATTCGACATGGACGGAGCCGCAGCAAACTTTCCGGACATCAACTTTGTGATCTTCCACGTTGGTCTGCCATGGCTAGATGAAACGCTTTGGCAAATCATCAGGTTCCCTAACCTCTACGCTTCAATTGCCGCAACGGTGAACTTTATCTCGCGTCAACCGCGAGTGTTTGCCGAAATCATGGGCAAGTTGATGTGGTGGGCCGGTGAAGACAAGATCCTCTTTGGTGGTGAATCACCAATTTGGCATCCGCAGTGGGCGTTAGAAGAATTCTGGAACTTCCAGCTACCAGAAGATATCGTCGCCGAACGCGGATACCCACAACTAACCGAACAAGCAAAGCGCAAGATCTTGGGTGAAAACCTACTTCGCTTGCACGGTATGGATGTAGAAAAAACTAAGAAGAAATTCGGGTACTAAACCCGAAACCAATAAAAGAACCCTCACAGCTACGTGAGGGTTCTTTCTAATTAAGGCGAAACTCTTTTATTAGCCACAAAAGCCTCATGGGTTATCGGCATCACTTGGGCAAAGTGCTCTTCATACTTCTCAGCTACCATCTCGATCTCACGCTGCGGATATGACGGAAACAGCGAATCCTCATCTTTTTTACGCAATGACAAGAAGTTCATTAAAGCGCGAGCATTCATCGTCACATACGCCGTTGAATAAATAGTTACTGGCAAAACCCCGCGAGCAACTTCCCTCGCCACACCGGCTGCCAACATCGATTCATACTGTATATATGCAGCTTCACATGATTCTCTAAAAGCCTTATCTGTTACGTCAAACTGCTCTTTGGTTCCATCTTCAAAGTTATAGGCCCCAGCCTTGCCCACTTGTACTAATTTGCGCTTTTGGTCCGGAACATAAAATTCTGGGTCTAGTACCCGGTATCTTCCTGATTCTTCGTTATAGCTAGCAACTCGATGGCGCATATGCTCTCGCCACACAAAGATCGGCGCCTTCACATAAAAGGTAAACACCGAATGCTCAAAAGGTGTGCCGTGACGCTCACGCATCAAAAAGTTAATTAATCCCTTAGATTCGCTGACCGGCCCAACCGACTCTTTGGACCTTTCCCCCGCGGTCGAGACCCTTGCCGCCCAAACCACATCTTCATCACTGGCCGAATGCTTGACCAACTCAACTGTCACATCGGATCTGAATTTAATCTCGCTCATATCGAGCCAACCTTAGTTGCTCTTTGAGGCATCCGAACACATCGACACAACCTCTCCAGTTGCCTTGACTTTGCTTCACAAATTCAGCCTTATCCTCGCGGTGAACCGTAAATTCTGTGGATAACTCAGAGAGCAAAATCAGATTATGATGAGTACTCACCATGCACCTGAAATATATCTTTTTTGACGTCAACGAAACCCTTACCGACTTTTCTCAACTCTCAAAGGCTATGGGAGAGCTTGGCTTGTCGAATTCAGATATGCAACTTTGGTTTTCGCGAGTATTACGTGATGGATTTGCCATCACCTTGACCAATCAGCCAGTCAACTTTGCGCAAACAGCAGAAGTAGCCTTAGCCAATTTATTGCAAGAGCGCAATCTAAGTGTTACCCCAGATCAAATCACCCGAACCATAAAACAAATTGCTCAATTGCCCGCCCAAAAAGGTGTGGCAGAAGCTTTCGCTCAATTAAAAGATCTAAATCTCACTCTCTCAACTTTAACCAATGGCTCAACTGCTGCAGCAGAATTTATTTTTAATCAACTAGAAATTAATCATTTAGTCTCTAATATTTTAAGCGTGCAAGATAATGCTAAATGGAAACCTCACCTGGAGGCTTATCAATTTGCGCTAAGCAAAACTGGCGCCAGTGCTAAAGAGTCAGCCCTAGTGGCAGTACACCCTTGGGATATTCATGGTGCTAATCAAGCGGGCTTAAGCACAGTTTGGATAAACAGAAAACAACTCACCTACCCCAGCTATTTTTCACCACCAACTGCGAGCATTACTGAATTCTCTGACCTCGCTAAAGCACTTTCTGAAATAAAACCTAACTAAAAATGCTCAAAACAACTAAAGCGCTATTAATCGCCTCACACTTTATCCCCACCATGCTGGTGAGCACCATTTCATTTCTTATTTCACTCATTCACTTCTCGCCCTCGCAATCAGCACAAATAGCACTAGCCATCTTTGCTGGCCAACTAGTAGTTGGTTGGAGTAATGACCTACTTGATTACCCACTCGATTTAGCTGCCTATCGCACCCATAAACCATTAGTAGCAAATCAAATTACCCCAAATTTTTTAAAAAAATCCATATACATCGCACTCTTTGCCGCGCTTGGCTTATCGCTACTTAGCCCACTAGGGCTGATCGGAACGTTGATTCATTTCTTAGGTATCTTTAGCGCAACTTTATATAACTTAAAATTAAAAGCTACCATTTACTCACCACTGCCGTATATCTTTTCTTTTGCTGCGTTACCCTGGGCGATTTATCTCGCCGCTAGCGAAACTCCTCCGCTTTGGCTCTACCTGGCATTTGCGCTGTTTGCTACCGCCTTTCACTTTTTAAACGTCTTAAAGGATTTATCTTGGGACCTCTCACAAAATGTCTTAGGGCTACCGCAGCGAATCGGGCGCATAAATAGCATTCTTATTGCAATCAGCTGCACCATGGCAGGTTTGATCACCTTGATTATTTATGCCCCTTCTCTGCTTGAGGCATAATTAAAATTTAACTAGTCACCAAACAGCTTTTTTTGCCACACTCGGTTGTTATTTATACTTTGTTCAATTAGAGTCTTATAGATACATATGGAGAGGATGTCACCTACCATGCAAAAAGCCTCACTCAACAAATTAGCCGTTGCGTCATTTGTGCTTTCCCTACTTTTCTTCACTTTCATCGCGGCAATCATGGGACATATCGCTTTGAGGCAAATTAAAAAAACTGGGCAACGCGGACGTGCTTTGGCGCTCGCTGGCGTGATTATAGGTTGGCTGGGCACTATTTTGATTGTGTCGTTAATCGCGTTTGTGATGTCTCCGTTCTTTTCATTCACCTAAAATCCGTCCCGCTGGCCAAGCATTACTTCGGTATTTTTTGAGAGCAGAGAAAGATTAAATTTCACTAGCTTTTAGAGTAGTTACAGCTAAAGCAAGTTCAGCCAAAGGATGAAGATTTTCTTTTGTGGCAACTATTTCTTTACAGCCAATAAATTTAACGGCCTCATTTATAGCCGGAACCGTCGGAGCGTTGACAACAAATAAAGAGTCTTTTAATTTTGAATTTGACCTCATTGCCACGAAACCTAAAGCGATTGCCCCTGGCCCAACTAATATTGTTCTGATATTTTTTTGGGCAAAGCCTTCTAAGGCAGTAAATAATTCAAAGGCAGATGAGCCTAAAGTTTTACTTATCACTTCTTGCGTATCTGACCTGATAGCTCTCGCTAACACCAATAAATCTCGCAGCGCAGCTACATCCTTGACCCATTGCTGGTCTTCGCCAGCCTTAGATTTACCTAACAGAGAAGCAGCATCAATGCCCAGAAAACAACCAATTAATCCACTGGCCGACACTATGTCGCTAGGGGCATAGAGGCCGACAAGTGAATCGTTGGCTTCAAGTGAGTTATCAAAATCATCTGTTGAGCCAGTCTTTTTGTGTTCAATAGAAATTGGAGTCAAATCAGACCAATTAATTTCGGTGTTATCAAAGCCAAGGGCCAGGACTGAATTAATCACGAAGTAAAGAATACCGCTTATAAAGGATTGGTTTTGTCGGTCATCGGTCCACTTGCCCTTTACTGCCGGTTTAAAAGCGAAAGCTAGAAAGGTATTTTAATATTCCTCTTCGTAAGTCTTAGCCAACTGTTGTATCGATGATCTATAGCCAAGTGAGAAGAATATTAAACATAATCCTGCCGGTATCATCATTAGTAGTGGTGCAAATTCCACACCAACGATGTTCATGTAGCTACCGATTAAGTACGGAAAAATCATTGACCCAGATATTGAGGCAAAGAAAACAAGGCCAGCAATTCGAGCATTACCAGGACTGATTTTAACTACCCAAGCAAATGCCATAGGAAACACTGGGGCGCAAGCAATACCAAGTAAAATTATGGCAGTCCAATAAAAATTAGTCGCGTAAAGTAAAACTAGCGTCGGAATAAAACAAAATACCGAAACTAAAGTTAAGACACCAAAATTGATGCGATCAATGTATTTAAGAATCACTAATCGAACCAGCAGTAAGACTGCGAAAAATACTGAGACACCCAAAGACGATTTTGAAGTAGACCAACCTTTATCCATTAGATAGGTAGGAATCCAACCGCTAGCCGCAGTTTCGAGACCTACATAGGTAGTTATTCCCAACAAGAGTAGAACGATTGAAGATTTATGATTGCCAGCTCTTTCAGTTAATTCTGGTTTGTGAGCAATTTGGCCTTCTGTGTTGAAATAAAAAATCACTGCTGTTAATAACGCAGCAAATACGAAGAACCCTAACAATAAGACATAAGCCCGAGTGAGAAATAAACCAAACAGCACAGGCACCACAATGGATGAAAGAGCAAAAGCAATATTATTTTTATTTGTTCTTCTTGCTGCTTCTAGTCCACCAACGTCAACTACTAGTTGACTAATTCCAACTTGCGCTGCCCCAAACCCAGCTCCAATAAGCGCAACGCCAAAAAGAGTTATATTCCAATTAGGCGCCAGCATCAAAACCATAACGCCAATTGCAAAAGAGAGCAGTCCAATGACTCCTGCAACTGCACCTTTTATTTTGTCAACCAAATAGCTAGCAACGAAAACACCAAAGAGCCCACTTAAACCAGTGAGAGCAAAAAGCCTGCCTGCTATTTCTAAATCGAGTGAGTATTTTTCAACATAATATGGAACCAATACTCCATATCCAGAAACAAATCCGCCGAGTACACCGATGGTGACAATACCAGCGCGAACACTTTTTTGATTTAGTTTTAAGGAAGACATGAAAACCCACTAGATTTTTTCATGACGTGCCACACTCGATTAATAATTCATTGGGTGAAAGGTATGGCAATTTAGGGCTTCTCTCTCAATATCACCGATGCCCGGTGCTGTAGTAAAGATACTAAAGAGATGCCTCGGTCTAGCCTCACGACTAGCGGTTTACTAACATACAAAAGACTTCAAGAGTAAACGCTAAGGAGAAGCCAGAGCGATGAGCAAAAGAACCCCGGTAGCCGTAATTTTAGGTGGTCGCAGCACTGAAAATTATCGCTCTTGCCAGTCGGCTAAAGATGTCATCGATGCCTTAGAGAAAAAGGGTTACGTAGTTATTGCCTACGGCGTGACTCTAGAGGCGAATTGGATTTCTTTCGGTGATTTGAACGCACTAAAAATTTCTTTGATGAAAGAAACATTTGAACTTACGGATGAAACAGCTAAAGAAATTGCAAATACTACAGAATCTTTACTACCTCCTACTTCTTTACTTGACGTACCAGTTGTTTTTTCGACGCTAATGGGTGCCTGGGGGTCTGATGGAACTATTCAAGGGATGTTTGAAACTGGCATAGTTCGATACGTTGGATCAGATACGCTTGGATCTGCAATTTCTAGTGATAAATCAACTGCCAAATTATTAATGGAGGCAGTTGAAATTCCGACTCCAAAACATATTGTTATTCCTGATAATGCCTGGAAAAAAGATCCAGCTTCTAGTGTGATGCGGGCAGCAGTGTTAAAGCTGCCCGGTGTATCAAAACCCGCAAGAGGAAGTAACGGCGTTGGTGTTTCATATATCAAAGTTCCAAGGGACTTTAAAAAAGGAATTGATATAGCAAGAAATTTTGATGGAAGAGTAGTGGTTGAGAAGTATCATGAGCCAGCAAGACTTTTTGAATGTAACATCATCGAGGACGAGAATAAGCAACGTATTTTAAGTGAAATAATTCAAACTAATTGGAAAGAAGAAGATAAAGTCTTTAATTTTATCTCAAGGTCAGACAAATCCTCTTACTCCTTTGCAAAAGCAAAAGATTTAAAACCCGAAGTTGTGGCATTAATTCATGAATATGCAAAAAGAACTTTTGAAGTTCTAAAATTATCAGGCTATGCTCAGATTGAATTTATGATTGATAAAGAAGACGAATTACTGGTGATAGAAGTAAATAGCCAACCTTATTTTGGAAAAGATGGATCCTTTGCACTTTCTTGGAAACAAGCAGGAAAGACCTACCCAGAATTAATTGATCTTGTGGTTAAAGAAGCCTTGAAGCGACCAGCGGGACTTACTTAACTGTATTCTCAAAAACTTTAAGTATCTCTGCGAGTGAAATACCCCCCTCTCGCACCAATACAGGGCTATCAGTGCTTAAATCCAAAATAGAAGACGGCTCACTCGCTGGTAGTTCCCCTTGATCTAAATAGACAGCAATATCGCTACCAAACTGTGCTTTTATCTCAGAAATGCTTTTACCCGCACTTTGCCCAACTTTATTTGCGGTAGTGGTTGCCAAAATTTCATCTTCCCCCAAAATCTCGAAAGCTACTGGATGAAGTGGCATGCGAACCGACACCACATTTGGAGTAATTCCCTTATTCCAACTGAGATTATTTAGCCCTTTAAGCACGAGTGTTAAAGGACCGGGCCAAAAACATAAAAATTTATTCTTAACATCATCGTTTATCCCGGCGCAGAACTTTTGCAACAATGAAATATTACCTAAAAATATAGTTAGTGGAGTTTTTGGAGTTTGCCCTTTAATGCTCCAAAGTAGCTGCAGAGCTTTTTCATCCATTGCTCTTACTGCTAGGGCGTAACTGGTATCTGTGGGTAGTGCGATGACTCTTCCGGCAGCTAAAGCTTCTTTGGCGGCTTTGATGCCATTTTCTCTCGGAGTTGGGTGAGAGAGACTAAAAACTCTTGCGGCAACTAGCATCAGACACTTAGGTCGTGACTAGATCTGTAGCCTGAAAAGGCTTTTTCAAAAACATTTCTAAATCCATCTTTCGACCAAGCACTACGTCCTACAAATAGGCCATCACATAATTTAAGGGATGCGATTTCTTCTGCATTTTCAATATTTACTGATCCACCATAACAAAGTGGAAAGTTCTTGGTATCTAATTCAAGTTCATTTAAAACTTCGTTAATAATGGTGAACGATTGTTCAATATAAGAAATACCAGCCGGTGTGCCATTAACACCAATTGACCAAACTGGCTCATACCCGATGAGTGCCCAAGGTATTTGTAAATCTTTTAATACTATTAATTGCTTTTTAAATACTTCTCTTCTTTTATTTAAGTTTTCTTGCTGTGTTTTCTCGCCTATGCAGTAAATTATCTTTAAGTCATTTTCTTGACAATTTTTAATTTGAGCTGCTAAATCTGCTTCAGTTAATCCAAGCGCTCTTCTTTCAGCGTGTCCTACCATTACTAAGTCAGCATCTAATTCTTTTATTAAATTTGCAGAGATTTCACCAGTGGTGTTTCCCTGGGCACCAGAAATTTCTTGTGGGCCAATCCATAACCCTGAGCCAAATGACATTTTCTTTAATGGCACTAAAAGTGGCATGGTGGGTAACACGAATAACTGCACTGCTTGATTAAATTTTGCCAAATGTGATGCGATCTCAACAACTTCTTCGTGGAGTTTTCGACCTAAAAGTTGCTTAGTATTGGTACCAAAATAAAACATAAACGTTACCGAGTTTCGATTATTTGACTTTTATCTCGCTCGAGAGCGCTTTTCCGGAACTGTCAAAGAAAGTGATATTTTCTGAGGCAATACTGGTCCACACCGTATCTTTTGCTTCTCTTCCTATGCTGTGAGAGACGCGAGCCTTAACCAAAAGACCTCCCACTGTGAGATCAAGTAAGTACTGACCTCCTGCGCCAATTGATTTACGAGTGACTGTTGCAGCGCAAGCGCCTGCTACTTGACTTATTGACACGCTAATGCCCTCGGCTCTTACGCCTAAAATATCAACGCTAGTTGCTTTGGAGCCTAAATCAATTGTTTGAGTAAACAGCGGGGAAGTTATTTTTGTTCCAGCAACGCTGACGAACTCTGACGGAACAAAGTTCATTCCGGGATTTCCTAAAAACCAACCAGCGAATTGACTATTTGGGTTTTCATAGATGACTTTAGGTGAATCGGACTGAGTAATCACTCCATCTTGCATTAAGGCAATTTGGTCAGCCAAAGTCATGGCTTCTGTTTGGTCGTGGGTTACATAAACAATGGTCTGCTTAAGGCGACTAAATAATTCTTTCATACTGCGCTTCAACTCCATTTTAGAAGTTAAATCAATATTAGTAATTGGTTCGTCAAATAAAATAATTCGTGGCTGCCGAGCAACTTCACGTCCCACTGCAATTTTTTGACGCGTTCCGTTATCTAGCTCTTCAACTCGTCGTTTTAAAACGCTGGTCAAATCAAGAATTTCTGCAACTTCGTCAACACGCTTATCTAATTCATCCTTACTTAGTTTTTCTGACAATAAAGGTAATTCTAGATTTTTTCTAACACTGGTTCCACGATAAATTACTGGGTATTGAAAGACCATTCCAATATTTCGTCTTCTGGTCGGCACATCAGTGACGTCATGTTCGCCAAAGAATATTCTTCCGCGAGTTGGAGTCTCTAGCCCAGCTATCATTCTCATCAATGTCGTTTTTCCACAACCTGATGGTCCTAACAAAACCGTTACAGAAGATTTAGGAATGGTAAAAGTAATGTCATCCACCGCAGTAAAATTATCAAATTCTTTGGTTACGTTTTCTAAGCGAATGTCATACATTTGAAACTCCTTGGCCTATACGCATTCCAGTATCTGCATCAAACAAAACCAGTGCCTCGGGATTATAGCTAAGCGAAACAGTTTTAGAATCAAGTTTGGCCAAAGACTCATCATCCGTTCGAGAAACTACCGTGACCAGATTTATACCATTTACTTCAAAATAAACAGCAAATTCAGACCCTAAATTTTCTAATAATCCCACTTTGGCATCAGTTTTACCTGCTACTGAATCAATTGAGATACCTTCAGGTCTTAGGCCTGCCACAACTTTAGAGGCGACCGAATCTACTTTAACCTTGGTGTTGCCTAAGACAGAAGTGAAAGTTGTACCTGATAATTCACCCGGAAAAATATTTGCTTCAGGAAACCCAAGCGAATTCATGCTCGCTATCGAATTGGGCAAGTCGTAAACCACATCAAGGGAATCTTGTTGAACGATCTTTCCATTCGCCAAAATCATCACAGTTCGCGCTAAAGACAGTGCTTCAAGTGGATCTGACGTCATGTAGACAAACGCAACTTTTAGTTCCTCTTGAGTTTTTCTTAAATCATCTATTAATCTTTCACGCAATTTAAAGTCCAGACCGACCAACGGATCATCCAGCACATAAACATCTGTTGCTTTCGCTAAACCTCTGGCAATTGCCACCCGCTGCTTTTGTCCACCTGATAACTGCTCGGGTTTTTTAGCTAATAAATCAGTGATTTTAAGCAGTTCGGCAACTCGCGCTACTGATTCTGTTTTCGTAGCTTTGCTGGCCTTTGCTAAAACTAATGGATACTCGATGTTTTCTAGAACTGAATAATGCGGGTAAAGTGCGAAACTCTGCGGTACATAACCAATATTTCGATCCCCTGCCGCTGCTTGCGTGGCATCTTCACCTCTCACGATGATTGAGCCCGCATCAATCGTTTCTAGCCCCATTATGGTTCGCACCAACACCGATTTACCGTTATTTGGCTTTCCACAAATTACAGAGAAATCGTCCATCCCAGCACTAAAAGAAAGGTTATCTAAAACAACATTGCTGCCATAAGACTTTGTTAGTCCCTTGACTTCAAGTGCGTATTCAGCCATTTTTATAGTTTCCCCTTTAGAAATTTCTCTTAGGTCTGCCAAGCTCGATCAAATAAGGTGTTACAAAAATTGAAAAGATAAAAATAAGAAAGATTATTAGTAAAATGATCATGGTTTTCTTTAAGGATTTCTTAAAACCCCAATCCGGATTTATATTACCTAAGGCAATCTGCAATATAACCGTCGCGGACAACAGTCTGAAACCCCATACATATGCTTCATAAGAAACTTGTTGAGCCAACAAAAATAGCGAGGTGAGCAACAAATATATATTTAATTTTTGAGCTCTAGCAGCGAAGGGCTCCTTTTGAGTTTTGATTACTTCAGACATCTATACTTCACCTCGGACAGTTCCAAAGGTAAGGCCGACTAATAGATACTTCTGAAACACATAAATTACGACCACTAGCGGTAGTACATAAAGCGTTCCAATTGAAGCCACATAGGCCCAATCGATTCCACCGCCTTTTGTCGAACCGGTGAATAAACCAACTGGGATACCATAAGTTTTAGCACCACCTAATTGAAAGTTATACAAGAACTCGTTCCACACAAAGAGGATATTAAATACGAAGGCTGCTACCAAGCCAGGCTTCACCTGAGGCAAGATAACTTTAAACATGATGTGAAAGCGTGACGCTCCGTAAACTAATCCTGTTTCATCAAATCTTTGTGAGACGCCGTCTAAAAATCCTTTTAGGATCCAAACTGAAAACGGAATGGCAAACATAGTGTAAAAAGCAATTAAGCCGATGTAGGTGTCCTTTAGTCTCAGTAAGTTAAATAACTGAAAGTAGGGAATTACAAAAGCCGCCGCAGGTACAAATCTGGTGGACAACAATAAAAACATCAAAAAGTCTGTTCCCGCTGGTTTAAAGCGAGAGAAAGAGTACGCGGCAAGGTAAGAAACCAAGATCGCCAAGCTCACCGAACCAAATGAATAAATAACAGAGTGCGTGAAATAATCTAGCGTGTTATCAAAGCTCAACGCTTCGATAATGTTGTCAAAAGTCGGTCTAAAAAAGAATACCGGCGGAGAAACAACAATGCTTCCCTTTGGCTTAAGCGCGGTAGAGACAATCCAAGCAATTGGTAAAAAGAAAAGAAGTGAAATTAACCAAGCGCCAATCGTCGCGAATTTTATGGGTCCTGATTTACGTTTGGGCTTGAAAGTTACGTCGCTCATTTTATTCCTCAGCCTTCTTTCTCGCGTTCAACACATATAAATAGATTGCAGTCAAAGCGATTGCTACGAATAGCAAGAACACTGAAACTGCCGAAGAATAACCTAATTTGAATGATTTGAAGGCAAACCTGTATAAGGAAACCGCAATTAACTCTGTTCGATCCCCAGGCCCTCCCCCCGTCATTACATATGCCAAGTCCATCGTCTTGAAGGCATCAATAATTCTTAACAAAAGTCCTAAACCTAAAATGAACTTTGCGTGTGGCCAAATTACAGTTCTAATTAATCGAGTTAAAGGTAAGCGATCAACCCGAGCAGCTTCTAATTCAGCTTTAGGAACAGAGCCTAAAGCCGCCAGGGTCATCAAAGTCATAAATGGCGTCCACATCCAAGTGTCCACAAACACCAGTGTCGGAAACGCTAAAGTTGTGCTGCTAAGAGTATCAATTCTATCAAAACCAAAGGTCGAAACAAAAAAATTCAAAACACCTAAGGTTGGGTCAAGAATGAACTTCCAGAACAAAGAAGTTGCGATTGGTGTAACCACCATTGGTGTAAAAAGAAGAGTTAGCGCTAAGCGACGACCTGGCATTTTGTCATTTTTCCAAAAGAGTACACCTATTAAAATTCCTAAGATAGTTTGCAAAATTACTGCGCTCAACACGAAAATTAAAGTTCGTGAGACAGCTCCCGCCAATGCGCGATTTGCTAGGAAGTCTCGAAAATTATCAAAGCCTACAAACCGCGGATTTTGTGCCGAAGTTAGTGTGTAATCGTAAAAAGCTAAACCAAACATCCAAACTGTTGGCAGCACACTCATTAAAATAAAAAAGAATAAAACTGGGGCTAAAAGACCCCAAGATAACCAAGTCTTCTTTGATTCTAGCTTTTTAGCCTTGGGAACGTCCTTGATGGATTGTTCAAGTGTCTCAACGCTTTTAGCCATTGCCGTCCTTTAATTAATTTTTCTAAAAACATCTAACGTTGGCGTAATCATAAGAGATGTGTTGGCATCCCAGTCAACTGGGACACCAACACATTACTCTCTTCTTTTAAACTCTTAGAGTCTTAAAGAGTCGACATTCTCCGGTGGAGGTGTCGTGGTCCGACCAGCATTGAAGAGAATTTGCTGTTGTTTTGCTGCAGCGTATTCCAAAGCGTCTTTAGCCGACGCAACGGTTCCACTCGCATAACCATTGAATGCTTCTTGCTGTACTGCAAGCATTTCAGCATATTCTGGCAAATGCCAGAAGTCTTGTGAGCGACCCTCTTCAAGCATGTATAAGAAGGGCTCTACATAGTGAGCAACTGATAAATACTCAGGATTTGCAGCACCTTCTTTGCTCCATGGCAAGCCACCGTTGTTTTTAATGAACTTGTCTTGAGTATCTTTTGTGTACCACCACTTGAGAACATCGATTGCCACTCTCATTTGGTCGTCATTGTTGAATGCGTTGATTACCCATGGCTGGCCACCCATTGCACCAATTAGTTTTCCATCCCATTTAGGAAGTGGGATCGAGATGACCATGTCTGGCTTGACAACTGCGTCAGCGCCACCCATAAATGCACCCACTGCTAACCATTGCCAGGCAGAAAAGCATTTTCCACCGTTGAAAAGGTCAAGCAGAGAACCGATACCAAAAGAAGCTGCATCTGCTGGCTGATACTTCATCAGACCAACAAACTCTTCCATTGCTGCGGCGTTGATATCAGAATTTAGGATTCCGTAAACATCTGAAGTTTCTGGATCCCAAATTTTTCCGCCTGTTGAATAAGCGAATGGGTAGTAGGCACAGCTAAAGAAGTCATACTCTTTCGAGTACATCAAAGCAGTACCGAACATCTCTTCATCTGGACGATGGAAGAAATCGATGATTTCAACTAGAGCTGAATATTCAATTTCTACATATTCTTCATAAGTAGTTGGAAGATCTTTTCCAGTTGCTGCCTTGAATGCAGCTTGTTCTGCTGGATCCTCGAGCATGTCCTTACGCATGAATACTCCCTGAGTGTCAGGCATTTGTGGGAAGCCCCAACGAATTCCTGAACCATCTGGGTAAACCTGGTAAGTGTCTCTAACCAAACTAGAGAAAGGTTCGATGTCTAGTTCTGGGTTGGCTGCGAAGACATCATCTGCCTTTACAATCCATCCTGGTTCTGACAAAGCACCTAACCACTGCGAGTCGACGACCATAAGATTGTACTCTGATGATCCGGCGGCAAGAGTTGGTGAAACTTTTTGGAACAGTTCACCGAAACCTGCTTCGACGAAAGTTATATCGTTAACCGTATAACCATAGTTTTCTAAGGCATAGGCCTGAAAATCTGCCCATTGAGTTGTTGGCGCAGCGCTGGGTGGCCAACCTCCAATACGCGAGTATGCAAAGTCAATGGTCTTACCTTGCATATTGGTTGCATTGCTTCCATACAACGGAGAGTCTGCGGCTGGGGCTTCTGCTGAGCCACCTCCGCTTGTTGATCCCCCATCATCACTGCAAGCTGCCAGCAAACCTGCCGCTGGAATTGCAGCGCCTGCTATCGCCCCTGCTTTAAGTAGCCGGCGACGGTCAAGCTTCATTTTTGTGTCTTCTGACAAGTGAACTCCTTCTCAAAAAGGATCGGCCCGAGATAGGTCGGTCTCACGACTAATAATGTGACATAGGTTGCTATCTAGTCAAGACTATTGAAGAACTCTGCATAACAATTAGATAACATTGCTAAAATCGAAATCGGCAGTAGCAAACTGCCTGGTGCAAATAGTGAGGACTGTGACTGGAGTGACTAAGTACCGAATTGTGGTTGGATCTGATTTTGCCGGATTTGAATTAAAAGAATTATTAAAAAAATACTTACAAAATGACTCTCGAGTTTCTGAGGTAATTGAAATCGGTGTTAATTCTTTAGAAGACAAGACTGATTATCCAAATATTGGATTTGCTTTGGGTGAAAAAATTCAAGAACAAGCAGCTGATCGTGGTTTATTAGTTTGTGGGACCGGAATTGGAATGGCAATCTCGGCAAACAAGGTGCCGGGAATTCGTGCCACTACTGTTCATGATCCCTACTCCCTAGAGAGAGCAGTCTTGAGTAATAATTGTCAAGTTATTACAATGGGTGCTCGAGTCATTGCGCCAGAATTAGCCCTAAGTTTGATAAAGCCTTGGCTTGATTATGTTTTTGATGAGCAAGGACCCAGCGCACCAAAAGTAAAGCAAATTAATCATCTAGAAAAGGAAGCCAAAAATAATGAGTAAAGGCACAATTGCATTTCCTATCGCTGATGGGGTTGAGGATTTGGAATATCACGTGACAAGAATGCGGCTAGAAGAAGATGGCTTCAAAGTGGTAAGTGCCGGAGTTGATAAAAAACAAATAATTGGCAAGAACGGTTTAAAAATTGATATCGACGTTTTGATTTCAGATTTGAAAGCAAGTGAACTTCAGGGCTTAGTGCTAGCTGGTGGATGGGCGCCAGACAAGTTAAGAAGATATGAGAATGTAATTAATTTAATAAAAGAAATTAATGCACAAAATAAGGTGATAGGAATTATTTGTCATGGCGGCTCACTCGCAGTGTCAGCAGATATTCTCAAAGGTAAAAAGTCGACTGGCTCATTGGGTATCAAAGACGACCTAGTGAATGCTGGGGCAACTTGGGTAGATGAAGCTGCATTTAGCGAGGGCAACTTGGTCTGGGGTCGAGTAGTGGCCGATATTCCTGATTTTTGCCGTGAACTGGTTAAAACCCTTAATCAGTAAAAACGCTTGACCAATCCAACCTGCTGAGGGTAATCTCGCATTCTGTATACAGGAATGAATACTAAAAGGATTGGGACCAGCAAAAAAATGAGTTTAACGCAAAATGAAACTCGATCTAACTTTTTAATAAATCAGATGGCTCGAGAACTCGGCGCGATTGTGGGCCACGAAAACGTAACTCAGGATAAAGCAAAACGAATTGAGCAAGCCAGCGACTGGTCTTGGATGAGTAAATATTTGTTATCAAAAGACGAAGACTTGCCAATAGCTGACTTAGTAGTTTCACCCAAAACAACTAAAGAGGTTTCTGAAGTTGTGGCGCTTGCTAACGACTACTTAATGCCGATTATTCCGCGCGGTGGCGGCTCGGGTACACAATCAGGAACTTTTGCACTTTACGGCGGTATCGCTTTAGATCTTAAATCTTTAAACAAAATAATTGACATCGACGAGAACTCAATGATTGTTACTGTCGAAGCTGGACTTGATGGTTCTGAATTAGAAAAAGTTTTAAATGCTAGAGGTTTAACTGTGCCCCATTACCCGGGCTCTCATTTTTTTGGTGCAACTATTGGTGGATGCTTAGCTGCCAGAGGTTCAGGAGTTGTTTCAACAAAATACGGTAAGGCTGAAGATTTAGTACTACAAATTGAAGCAGTGATGGCAAATGGAAAAGTCATTGAGACTCTTCCGGTACCAAGTCATGCCTCAGGTCCAGGAATTATTCAAACTCTGGTCGGTAGTGAGGGAACTCTGGGAGTGATCACTAAAGCAGCCATGAGATTAGAGCACCTTCCAGAATCTAGAGTTTTTTTGTCATACGGATTTAAAGATGTCAATACTGGTATCGAAGCCGCCAGAGCCATTATGACTAAGAGATGGAAACCAGCAGTTATCAGACTTTATGACGAAGCAGATACTCATAAACTTTCTGAATTTTTAAACCTTGATGTACAAGGGGTCCTGATGGTAATTATGTGTGATGGCGCCAAGTCATTAACTGATTTGGAATCTAAAGAAATTGATTTAATTTGCACCGCAGTAGGTGGTAAACCACACGGACCGCAAGTAGGTCAGAACTGGTGGGACGGAAAGTATGAGCCGTTTAAACATGGCAATATTCCTGCTCCACCAATGATTTATGGCACCACAGATACTTGTGCCAGATTCAATGATTTACCCGCAATTTACGCCGCCAAAAAAGCAGTGGTAGAAAAACAATTTGCTCACCACAAAGCTAGATACACCGCTCATTTTTCTCATTGGTTTCCATGGGGTGGAATGATTTACGACCGTTTTTATGTTGATAATCCCCCATCAGATATTGACGAAGCTATGAAATTGCATGACGACATATGGAACGCAGCAATCGATGCTTCTTTGAAAAATGGAGGGACCCTTAACGAACACCATGGTGTTGGTTTAAAGCTTGGTCGCTTCATGAAGACACAACACGGCTCAGCCTGGGAATTTTTGCTGAGTCTAAAAAAAGCGTGGGATCCAAACGGCATCATGAATCCAGGAAAACTTGGGTTTGGTCCACCGGGTTCTGCGTAAAACGCAAGTTTAGTAACTAAGAACTTAGTTACTGGAAGGGAAGAGCAATGCATTTATCTATGCACAACTGGATGCGTGCCGAGCCATTGGAAACAACCATCGCCCGACTAGCTAAATACGGTTACAAGAGTATTGAAATCAGTGGAGAACCAGAAAAATATCCATCTGCCGATACTCGCGCTTTATTAAAAAAATACGACCTAAAGTGTTGGGGTTCTGTGACTCTAATGTTAGGTGAAAGAAATCTAGTTGCTAAAGATGAAGGAAAACGTGCTGAGAGTGTTCAGTATGTAAAAGATTGCATCACTATGGTTAAAGAACTTGATGGAACAGAAATGACAATTGTTCCTGCCACGGTAGGTAAAATTACTCCAGATGCAACTCCAGAAGAAGAATGGAGTTGGGCAGTTGATGGCATGAAAGATATCTATGCCCATTCCCAAGCAGCAGGCGTGAAATTAGCAATCGAACCCTTAAACAGATTCGAAACTTATTTCATTACCCGATGTGAACAAGCTCTAGCTTTAGCTGAAGCAACTGGTCCAGATTGTGGAGTATGTCTAGACGCATTCCACATCAACATTGAAGAAGAAGATCTATACGCTGCAATTCGTTTAGCTGGTAAAAAGCTAAATGACTTTCACGTCGCAGATAATAATCGGATGCCAGCCGGACACGGTGATTATGACTGGAAGAAAGTTGTCGCCACTTTGAAAGAAATTGGTTATGACGGTGCGCTAACTGCTGAATTTGTTGCTCCAGTTGATAGGACTCCAGCAAACAGATTCCCAAATGCTCTGGATATGAATCCACCAGGAATCGATCCAGATCAATTGAAGTTCATCATTGACCACGGCTCATCTATTCTTACCGAAGAATTTTATGACTGGTTGGTTAAAGAGAACGCCGAGACATTACTACCTCTTATTTAACTAATAAGAAATCTTAATTAGCGACTTCAGGAGACTTTGGTGAATGACTTAGTGCTAGTAATTGGCACACTTGACACCAAAGGTCCTGAGGTTGCTTATTTAAGAGACAAATTAAAAGAGTATGGACTCAAGCCCTACGTAATTGATGTAGGAATTCTTGGTGAACCCATAGGCATCACCCCTGATTTTTCTAAGGCTCAACTTGCCCAATTCGGTGGCACCACAATCGAAAAAGTTCAGAATGCTGGCTCTCGCGGAGCTGCCGTTGAATTGATGCGCGAATTTGTTATAAAAAAAGTTGAAGAGATGGTGTCTAAAGAAGAGGTGATTGGTGGCATCGGGATAGGAGGCGCTGAGGGCGGGGTAATGACAGCCGCGGCCTTAATGGTGTTACCGATTGGAGCTCCCAAAATTGTGATCTCGCCGATTGCTTCAGGTAAGCATGAATTTGCCCCACTGGTTGGCACCACAGACATGATGACAATGCATTCCATTGTTGACATTTTGGGATTAAACGACATCTCAAAAACTATTTTTGATAACGCTGCTGCTGCGGTTTACGGAATGATTGAAAAAGGGCATCAACTAACAAAACCAAAACCTGGCACAAAAGCAGTTGCCGTGACAATGCTGGGCAATACCAATACTGCAATCACCGCGATGCAGCCCTTAATGAAAGAAGCCGGATACGAATTAGTGGTATTTCATGCCAATGGCGTGGGTGGTGCTGCCATGGAGGAGCTGGCAACCGCCGGACAGTTCGTTGGGATTATTGATTTCACAACGAATGAAATGGCTGCAAATATGTTTGGCGGCATTCATGTGGCAGATCAAAACAGATTAACAGTTGCCGGCAGTTTGGGAATTCCACAAGTTGTGGTTCCGGGATGCGTTGATTTTATAGTTTTTCATGCAAATACTGTTCCAGAAAATCTTAAAGCTAGACCAATTTACAACCACAATCCAGAGTATTGGCTAGTCAGGCTCACTGGTGAAGAAATGGAAAAGTTAGGTAAAAAGTTTGCTGAATCTTTAAACACTTCACTTGGTGAAGTGAAGGTGGTAATTCCCACTCAAGGTATCTCTATTCCTAATAAAAAAGGTGGTATTTTTTTTGATCCTGCAGCTGATAAAAAATTTATGGATCAAATGCAACAAACCTTAAAACCTGATATCGAAGTCACAAGCTTTGATCTGCATGTCAACGATGCTGAATTTGGTAAGGCAGTCGGTAAACTTTTTATCGATATGATGAAATGAGGAAAACAAATGGCTAAACACCCAATCAGAGAATTTCAACGGCTCACCTCAGGTGACGATGCCTTTCGGGCAAAGTTTCGCTCTTGGGATATGACGGAATTGTCTTACGTTGATATTCGTGAATATCTAAAAGAGAAAGACACCGTGCTGGTGCCAATGGCGTCCACCGAACAACACGGCCCGCACTTACCCTTGTACACCGACACAATTACTGCCATTGAAGTTGCAGAGCGAGTTTCTGAGGCAATCGGAGTTTTTCATACCCCACCAATTTGGACTGGCTACTCACCTCAGCACATGCACTTGCCCGGTGAAGGTCGCGGCACCATCACAATCAAGGCCTCAACTTTAAATGCCTTGATGTACGACGTGGCTCGTTCATTAATTCATCATGGTTTCAACCGAATTATTTTTATTAACGGTCATGGCTCAAACACCAAAGTCGTTGATCCGGTATTAAGAAAATTACGTTACGAAACTGGCGCACTAATCGGATTTGTGCGGCCTTACATGGAGCGTTACGTGGGTGTATTAGAAGGTCTTATGGAAAACCCACCAGAAGAAACTCCCGGTTGGCATTCCTCCGAATTAGAAACCTCCCAAGACATGGCTTATGACCCTGATTTAGTGAGAATGGAACGGGCTTATCCCGAGAAGGCTCACATCCCCAGCTTTTTACCAGCGAGCTTTCAAAAAAATGATGGGATGCCGGATGTTGAATTTGAAGGGTATCAATATTTTACCTTTCCAATGGATCACCATGAATTCGTAGAATCAGGCACCATCGGAAATCCCATGAGAGCCACTATGGAAAAAGGCGAAGAAGCGTTTCGTCGTCTTTCCGAGCACACAGCAAAAGCTATATTAGAATTAACAAAAGTTCCGGTGACAGTCACCAACAGAGAGTTTGTTGATCGCGTTTAAAAATGAAAGCAGAAAACGATAAGTCGCAGGCATCATCTTTAGCAGTTGATGCCTACGATTATTTAGTTGAGGCTATTACTTCTTTTAAACTCCCTACCAATACCGCCATCAGCGAAAATAAATTAGCATCGCAATTGGGAATTTCTCGCACCCCCATTAGACAGGCTTTGCAACGACTTGAATCAGAGGGCTTGATTACTAAAAGTGACTCTTCTCGATTTAGTGTTGCCCTAGTTACCCCTAAGCAAGTTGAAGAAGCTTGTGACTTACTACAAATTATTGATACCTATCTTTTTACTAGAGCTGCTAAAAATTTGAATAAAAAAAGTAGTGATGAATTAATTGCAATAACTCAAGAAATGATTCGGGCTGCTAAAAATGATGACCGCGACAAATGGAGTCAGGCCGATACAAAATTTCATAATCTAATAATTAAAGCTGCCGATAACCGCATGGTCTCAGATTTAGCAATTGTTACTCGAAGAAAGATTCAAAGATTTTGGACCAAATCTGCTGTTTATGAAAATCGGCTAAGTTCGTGTTCGAAAGAACATGAGGTATTAGCCCGCGTAATTGTCAAGAAAGATTTTGAGGCAATTGAACCAGCCGTGATAGATCACATGTCACATATGCGCTCAAGTATTTTACGAATCATCGAAACTGCGGCAGTCTTTTAAGGCATAGAAAAAGGCGGCTGCAAAAGCCCTGCCAGCCGCCTTACCCCAGTCAGTCTTTTTAGTATCTGGCCTTCATAAATTTAATTGCTTTTTCAGCTAGATCATGGGAGTCATCCCATAGATTTCGCCAAATACGCAAGGCATTGGATAACGCTGGGTCCACCACCACTGATGAAAATGATTCAAAAGTAATGGGGCCTGAGTAATTGATGGTCTTTAAGGCTCCAAAAAATGAATCAAAGTCCACATTGCCAGTACCTAAATAACCGCGATGACTCTCGCCAATATGAACATAGCCAATGCGATCTGCTGCTGCCAGCACTCCCTCAACCATGCCGTCTTCTTCTATATTCATGTGATAAGTATCTAAATGTAGGTAAACGTTGGGCTTATCTACCTCTTCTAAATAAAGCAAGCCTTCTTTGGCTGTATTCATTAGGTTACTTTCGTATCGATTCACGATTTCAATATTTAGATTAATTCCTTTGTCCGCGGCATAATCAGCCATACGCTTCATAGCCCCGACTGAATTGGCACGATTCTCTTTTGTGGCAGGTTGCTCATACGGCTGCAAACTTGAGGCAAAGGGACCATCAAATTCAACTCCGCCGATAGCAGCTAGTTTGTCTATCGCCTGTCGCGCTAGCTCTTCTCCGGCTTTAACAATTGACTTATCAGCACTCGAAATATCGGTACTGGCGGTTAAAACAAAACAGCCCGCAGCTTTTAAATTAAATTCCGCAAGTAAATCTTTGGTCATTGCTGCATCAATTTTTTCGGGTTCCGCAATCAAGATTTCAATCAGATCATAACCCGCTTTATGAGCGCTGCTGGCAGCAAAGCGGGCACTCTTTGGTGACCAATCCCCTGCCCAAACAAGCGAGTGCCCTCCAAATTCTAAAGGTTTCTTATCTGAAATTGACATTTAAGTTCCTTTCATCTAACGTCGGAGACTGGACATAATAGACAGATACTAAGGGAGAGTTCTTAACTCTTCAATAGTCTTTGTCTTAATTTTTTTTAGGCTTATGAAAGGAATATCTGTGGGTGTTGTTTCTTTGAATGACATCTTGAAACCTGCCTTTGAAGAACGTTATGGTGTACCGGCGATAAATATTTTTAACGATCTAACTCTCGAAGCAGTACTTGCTGGTGCTGTTAAAGCTAAATCCCCCTTAATAGTACAAACCTCAGTCAAAACAGTAAAAAGTATTGGCGTTGAAGTTCTGGCAAACATGTGGCAAGCAATGACAAAAGGCATCGAAGTTCCGGTCGCGCTGCATTTAGATCATTGCCCAAATCGTGATGTGATTACTGCCTGCTTAGAGCATGGGTGGAATTCAGTTTTGTTTGATGCCTCAGAATTACCAGTTGAAGAAAATCAAAGACAAACCATCGAAGTAGTAAAACAAGCTCGCGCTTTTGGCGCTTCGGTTGAGGGTGAAATTGAAGCAATAACTGGCGTTGAGGACGGACACGGATCAGACTCAATTGCGAAAAGAGAATCTTTAGAAACTTCTCTGACTTTTATTGAAGAAACTGGCATTGATGTCTTTGCTCCCTCAATTGGCAATGCTCATGGCTCCTACAAGTCAACGCCTGTCATTGATTTTGATCGGGTCTCTGACATAGTTTCAAAAAAATCTATCCCCATTGCACTTCACGGTGGAAGCGGATTAACTTTGGAGCAATTTCAAGAATTAATTTCACGCGGTTGTGCAAAAATTAATATATCAACGGCGCTCAAAGAGCTCTATATGAAATCTACTCTTTCTTTTCTTGTTGAAACAGAGAAAAAAAATAAGTGGGATCCCCCCTCATTATTTGCGGCCACTCGTGAGGACATTATTGAGCTGGTGGTTGATTTAACTGAACAATTTGGTAGCAAAGACAAGGTTGGGTAGATAACTTCGATGCCCGCTTTGATTTTTGACTGTGATGGAGTACTGGCTGATACTGAAAAAGATGGTCACCTGCGCGCGTTTAATCAAACTTTTGAGCACTTTCACTTGCCGGTGCACTGGAGTGTTGTGGACTATGCAGAAAAATTAAAAATTGGTGGAGGAAAAGAGAGACTAAAGAGTCTTTTAACTCCAGAATTTATTAGCAAGGCAGAACTCTCGCCCGATCCCAAAGCGCAAGCTGCGGCTGTGGCCGATTGGCATCGCTATAAAACTGACATCTATACAGACTTAGTCGAAAGTGGCGTTATGCCACCGCGGGCTGGAATTGCCAGAATTGTTAAAGAGGCACATGCGGCAGGCTGGAAACTTGCGGTCGCCTCCACTTCACACGCAAAGTCGGTCCAAGCTGTGCTTACTCATGCGGTGGGGGCTGAACTTGCTGCTGACTTTGCGGTTTTTGCGGGCGACATTGTGCCCCACAAAAAACCAGCACCAGATATTTACCGACTAGCGCTTGCCGAATTAGCGGTTTCGACTGCCCAGGCGATAGTGATTGAAGATAGTCAAAATGGTTTAGCGGCAGCCACTGCTGCTGGGCTTCGCACAGTTGTCACCATAAGTAGCTTCACCTCAGCAGAAAATTTTGCTGCTGCTTCACTCGTAGTCAGTTGCCTAGGTGACTTAGCTACCGGGCAACCGGCAAGCTGCTAGAAAATCCAGCTAACCTAACCTTAGGTGAAGAATAACGCCTGCTGATTTGAAAAACATTTTAGAACTACCCGCAATAAATTAAAAACCAATCATAAGGAGAGTAAAAATGACACATTTAGTAAATGACCCTGTCGATTTTCCAGTTGAATTAGTTGACGGCTTTACAAAAGCAAACTCGAGATATGTAAAAAAAGTTTATGGCGGTGTGGTGCCGGGCTACTAAAAGTGCGCCGGGCAAGTTTCTATCATCACCGGCGGTGGAACAGGTCACTATCCGGTTTCATGGGTTGGGTTGGTCCTGGTTTAGTGGATGGCGCTGTCACCGGAAAAGTTTTTGCCTCCCCCTCTGCCTCGCAGGCCCGAAGTGTTGCAAAGGCTGCCGATCACGGTGGCGGAATCATTCTTGCTTTCCTAAATTACGCCGGCGATGTCCTGCATTTTGGTATGGCGGCTGAATTGCTTAAAGCTGATGGCTATGAAGTAAGAAGCGCCGTGGTAACAGATGATGTGGCCTCTGCCTCTAAAGAAGAAGTTAAGAAACGTCGCGGTATTGCTGGAGGTTTAGCGGTATTAAAAGTAGCCGCCGCCGCAGCTGAAGCTGGACTTGGCTTGGACGAAGTCTTTAGAGTTTTAAACAAAACAAATGATAGAACCAGAACTTTTGGGGTAGCTTTCTCAGGTTGTACCTTGCCCGGTTCTCAAAAACCCTTATTTGAAGTTCCAGCCGGAAAAATCGCAGTTGGTTTAGGTGTGCATGGTGAACCTGGAATATTTGAAACAGATCTTGGAACCGCCGATGATGTAGCAAAATTATTGGTCGACAAACTTTTAGATGAAGTTCCAGCTGGTGCAGGTAAGAAAGTTATTGCACTCTTAAATGGTTTGGGTTCTGCTAAATATGAAGAGCTCTATGTGACTTATGAATCTGTCGCTACCAGATTGCTTGCTGCCGGGATTGAAATTGTAGATAGTGAAGTTGGAGAATTTATGACTTCACTTGATATGGGTGGTCTCTCTTTAACCTTAGTTTGGGTAGATGAAGAAATCGAAAATTACTGGCTAACCCCTTGTGATAGTCCTGCCTTTCGAAGAGCAAAATTAATGGATCCACCCCTTGACCCAAGTGTGGTCTTTAACACCGAACCAGAGCCTTTCAAAGTAAATAAAAAAGGTAGCGAACTTTCGCAAAAAGCGGCAGGTCAAATAGCTGCAGGTTTAACTCAAGTTAGAGACATTCTTGCTAAAAATGAATCGATGCTAGGTGATTTAGATGCAGTGGCAGGGGATGGCGATCATGGCGCTGGCATGACTCGTGGTTCAAATGCCGCCGCAGAAATTGCGCACGAGTTGGTTAAAGATGGCGCCGGCGCACAAACTACCTTGGTGGGAGCAGGCGCGAGATGGGCTGAACAAGCTGGTGGAGCATCTGGTGCTCTTTGGGGTGCGGCGCTTACTGCAGCAGGAAATGCATTGGGTGATGAGAACGAAGTTGATTTAAAAGCCCAAGTTAAAGCCGTTGATGCTTTTGTTAATTCAATTATGGTTTTGGGTGGAGCAACTGTAGGTGACAAAACCATGATTGATGCTCAGGTGCCATTTGCCAAAGAATTTGAAAGATGTGTCTCTGAGGGACACAGTGCCGCTGATTCTTGGAAGCTAGCCGCCGGTGTTTCAGTAAATGCTGCAAATGCCACTACAAAATTGGTAGCAAAAATGGGCCGGGCCCGAGTTTTGGGTGATAAGTCTTTAGGGTCGGCAGATCCTGGAGCTATCTCATTTTCTTTAATCGTGTCGGCAATTGGAAATATGCTTTAGGCCTAATTTGTGCAGATTAACTAAGCCCGCTTTAATTTAAATTGGAATGGTAGTGCAGACTTCTACCAATTAAGAAGACGAGGATGTAATGCCCAAAAGTAAGACGCTAACGCTTGAGGCGCCCTGGGTCGAAATTGAATCAACTCAGAAGGATTGGGACGAGGCCGAGCCGGAACTCTTAAAAACCATGCTCGCGCAACTTCACATCATTAGAGCATTTGAAGAAACTGCGCTGGAATTTGCCAGTCAAAAATTAGTAAATGGACCACTTCATTCAAGTATTGGGCAAGAAGGCGGTGCTGTTGGTTCCATCATCAATCTCACGGCGCAAGATCAAATAAATGGCTCTCATCGCGGACATCATCAGTTCTTAGCAAAAACATTGGGGTTTGTTTCCCCAAATGGGATTGACCCTAATAGTGATTTTTCACCAGAGATTCGTACCCTGCTAAAAAGAACTTTGGCAGAAATTTGTGGATTGGCTGAAGGGTTCTGTGGAGGACGCGGTGGATCCATGCACTTGCAATGGAAAGAATCGGGTTCTTTAGGAACAAATGCAATTGTAGGTGGGGCGGTTCCATTTGCGGCTGGCTTTGCCTGGTCCAACAAACATGCCAAAACTGATGCAGTTTCAGTCACCTACTTTGGTGATGGTGCCATCAACATTGGTTCAGTTCTTGAAACATTTAATTTAGCTGCCGCCTGGAAGCTACCAATTTGTTTCTTTATTGAAAATAACCAATATGCAGTTTCGACTACAGCTGAAGAATCAACCGGAGAACCTCGCTTGTCGGCAAGAGGTCCCGGATTTAAAATCGCCAGTTGGCGAGTAGATGGAATGGATCCCTTAGCTGTTTATTTAGCAATGGAACAAGCCTTAGCTCATATGCGTGCTGGCAAAGGTCCAACCCTTATTGAAGCTGACGTTTATCGTTATTTTCATCAAAATGGTCCCTTCCCAGGAAGCGCCTTTGGTTACCGCGACAAAGCAGAAGAAGCCGCTTGGAAAGAACGCGATCCCATCACCATGTTAGAAACTCAACTTATTCGTCGAAAGTTGATGAGTGCAGCTGAAGTTTCTAAACTCAAGGTCAGATCGCAAGCGGTGATGACAGATATTTCAGATGAATTATTAGAAGAAAATCCTGATCAAGTTGGCACTAAGAGATTTAAATCCAACTTATGGCCTGACCCACAACTAATTGATGCTGGAATCAGAGGGGATCTTTCCGAATTTGATGAAATTAAATACAAAGAAGCACAAGATTTTCATGGCAAAACCGTAAGTAAAAAATTCATAAATGTCGTGGCAGATGTGATGTTGCGCCGAATGGAAACAGATGACTCAATCGTTGTAATGGGTGAAGATATCCATAAATTAAATGGTGGGCCGCGTGGAGCCACTAAAGGATTAAAGCAAGCGTTTCCAGATCGGGTGCTCGGTACACCAATAAGTGAAGCAGCCTTTACTGGTCTAGCTGGTGGCTTAGCCTTGGACGGTCGATACCGACCAGTTGCCGAACTAATGTATGCAGATTTTATTTGGGTAGCGGCTGATCAAATTTTTAATCAAATTAGCAAAGCTCGCCACATGTTTGGTGGCAAACATGACATGCCTTTGGTAATAAGAATAAAAATTGGAACCAACACCGGTTATGGCTCCCAGCATTCGATGGATCCGGCCGGAATCATGAACACCTCCCCCGGTTTGAGAATTGCAGCTCCCTCCACCCCACTTGATTACATTGGAATGATGAATAGCGCCTTACTTTGCAATGATCCAGTTGTGATGCTCGAGCATGATTCTGATCTTTACAAGATTTCGGGCGAGGTACCAGAGTCAGATATGGACTTCTACATACCAATAGGAACTGCCGCCATCAAAAGAACTGGAGCGGCGGTAACCATTTTGACTTATCTTTCTATGGTGCATAAATCACTTGAGGCAGTTGAAATTAGTGGAGTTGATGCCGAAGTTATCGATTTGCGTTGGCTTGATGCCGCAAGTATTGACTGGAACTGCATTGGTGAAAGTATCCGTAAAACTAATAATGTTTTAATTGTTGAACAAGGCTCACGAAGCACTTCATATGGAGGTTGGCTAAGTGATGAAATTCAACGCAGGTATTTTGATTGGTTAGATTCACCCGTACAAAGAGTTTCAGGCTCAGAATCTGCCCCCAGCGTAAGTTTTGTTTTAGAAAGTGCAGCTTTGGCAGACACCGCAAAGGTAGTTGAGGCGCTAGTAACTAACTACCGCTCTGAAAAGGGAGTGAGTTAAGTGGCCCATTTACTTCGCATGCCTGGTGTTTCTGCAGATGCAGAAGAAGTGATATTTCTTGAATGGTCGGTAAGTCCTGGTACAACGATTGCAGATGGCGATTCGATTGCCTTAGTGGAAACCGAAAAAGCCAATTTGGACATCATCTCTGATCAAGCGGCAGTTTTATGGCGCTCCTTGATTGATCCCGGCGCTGTTGTAAAAATTGGTGAACCAATCGCAATTCTTATTGGTCTTGATGAAAAAATTAGCGACGAGGCCGCTCTGCTCAAATCATTGGGATTAACGGGCGCAGTAAGTGCTGCACCTGCCACAAGCACTCCCCCTTCAGCTCCCTTAGTTACTGAAGTAAAAAGCACCTTTGCTACAAATAATGGTAACGGTGAAAGAATTTTTTCTTCTCCTATAGCAAGAAAACTTGCCAAAGAAAATAACATCGCTGTCGAAAATATTGTTGGCACTGGCCCTAATCAAAGAATCGTGCGAGCAGACGTAGAGCGAAGCATTCTTAGTAGCCCAAGTAATTCAGAAGTAAAGGCAACACAAAATGGTTCAGCAGTTACCAAAACAAATACTTATACCGATATTCCGCATTCTGGTATGCGAAGAGCTGTGGCTAGAGCACTTTCAGCAAGCAAGCAACAAGCCCCCCATTTTTATCTAAACACCACTTGTCGAGTTGATGCACTGCTTGCGTTACGCAAAAGTATTAATGAAGATGGCTCAGTCAAGGTTTCAATTAATGACTTCATTTTTAAGGCAGTGGTAAAGGCCTTAGTAGATGTGCCTGAAATGAATGTGATTTGGATGGATGATTGTGTTAGACGTTTTGACTCAGTCGACGTGGCGGTAGCAATTGGTAGCACTCGCGGATTGGTTACGCCAGTTATCAGATCAGCTGAGAATTTAAGCTTGACCCAAATCTCAAATCAAATTCAAGATTTTGCTAAGCGCGCCAATGAAGGTAATTTGAAACAAACTGAAATAGAAGGCGGCTCTTTTTGCGTTAGCAACTTAGGAATGTATGGAGTTGAAAGTTTCTCTGCGATTTTAAATCCCCCACAAGTAGGAATCCTTGCGGTCGGGGCTGCAATTAACGAACCGGTGGTGGTAGCCGGGGCAGTAGAAATTGCCAACACCATCAAAATGACACTTTCAGTTGATCATCGCCCAGTTGATGGAGTGATGGCGGCGCAATGGCTACAGCGCTTTAAAACCCTTATTGAAAACCCAGCTTTAATTTTGGCTTAGTTTTTATTAAACTGCCTTAGCTTTTGCGCTTACTTACTCCATCGGCAAAACCTTTTAAAACCACAGCCAAAGAAGTTGCCCCGGCATCTTGATAACCTTTAGCCCGATCCCCGAGCCGAGAGGCTCTACCTTTTTGTGGCACTAAATTTCTAGTGTCTTTCGCGGCCTTCAAGGCCCTTTCAGCTGTAGAAAGTAAAGCCGCTTCTAACGTGCCACCTTTTTTAGCTAAGCCTTTAATGTGTTCTACTGCCGGAAAAAATGCATCCAACAAAGTTTTGTCACCTAATTGCGCTTTACCCACCTGTTGAATCGCATCTGCCATCGCTTGGTAAATACTCGCCCAATCAGCGATTTCATTTAAGTTCTTTTTGCCGTTAGCGGCCTGTGCTGCTGCCGCAAAAGCTGCTTCATATAGCGGACCAATAGTTGCTCCTACTTCATCTGCATAGGCATCTGCCGCTGACTGCAAAGCCTCACTAGGAGTGCAATCGGCTGGCAAGTCTTTGGCGGCGCGTGATACTGCCCGCATCCCAATTGTCATTGATACCCCGTGATCACCATCGCCTACTTCTCCATCAAGCTCACACAGATGATCTTTGTTTTGTTCAACTTTTTTAGCGACTAAAATTAAAGATTTTGCAACTAACGCACCGTCTACGTTTACCATAATTTCCCCTTATACCTTTTTATACATGCAGGTATCAACAGTTGTATTTTTAATCAAATCGTGCATTTCAGTATCAAGACGAAGTAGTGAAACAGAGGTACCTTGCATTTCTAGTGCGGTAACTTGGTTTCCTACATGCTTAAACTTGATTTTTATTTTATTAGCTTCGCAGATTTGTTTAACTCGACGATAAACCACGTAAAGTTCTTCGGCTGGGGTTCCACCTAAACCGTTAACCAGCAAAGCTACATCGGTACCTTTGTAATCAAGATCAGCTAAAATCGCATCCATAAGTTCATCAATAATTGAATCAATTGGACGAACCTTAACTCTTTTCATACCTGGTTCACCATGAATTCCTAAACCAATTTCTATTTCGTTATCGGGTAAAAAGAAGGTTGGCGCACCATTTGCTGGCACCGTGCAAGAAGTTAATCCCACACCGACAGTTCTAGTATTTGCATTTGCCTTTGCCGTTACTGCAACAACTTCATCTAATGACGCCAACTGCTCTGCCTTTGCACCTGCAACGTGCCAAACTAAAAATAATCCGCCAATGCCGCGACGCTTATGTGCTTGCGCTTTGGGGGCAGATAACACGTCATCATTTAAAACAACTGTTTCAACTTTAATTCCCATTTCGCGACATTTATCTTGTGCTTTATCAAAGTTGATGCAATCGCCTTGATAATTGCCGTAGGTGTACATAACACCTGCGCCACTATCCACTGCCAATGTCGCTTCGATTACTGGCTTAGCTGGTGGGGAGGCAAATATGTTTCCAAACGCTGCCCCATCTGCCATACCTTTTCCTACATAACCGGCAAATGCTGGTAAATGTCCAGAGCCACCACCGACAACAATTCCAACTTTGCCGGCAATTGGTGAATTAGCCCTGGCGATAGAGCGCTTACCCACTCTTTTAATAATTTGATCGTTAGCAGCTAAGAAGCCTTCGACCATTTCTTCGACCACATCGAAGGGATCGTTAATAAGTTTCTTCAAAAGACCTTTTTCCACCTCTCAGCCAAGATCTCGCCTCATCCGAAGCAGATTAAAAGCGTAATACTACTTGAATTAAAGGTAAAGATACGCCTATGGTTAGCCATATAAATCTGTATACAGAAAGGTATCCAAAACTAGATGGCAAAGAAAACCTTAGGGGTAGCAATGATCGGCTACGCCTTCATGGGCAAAGCCCATTCACAGGCCTGGCGAAATCTAGGGGTCGTTTATGACTTGCCGGTTGACGTCAAAATGGTTGCGGTATGTGGCAGAAATGCCGCAAATACGCAAAGCGCAGCTGACCAACTTGGTTGGGACGGAATAGAAACTGACTGGAAGAAATTATTAACCCGCTCAGACATCGACATTATTGATATTTGCACTCCTGGTGATTCTCATGCAGAAATTGCCATTGCCGCACTTAACGCTGGCAAACATGTTATTTGCGAAAAGCCGCTAGCAAACACTGTAGAAGAGGCTGAGCAAATGGTGGCAGCTGCAAATGCCAATAAAAATGTAAAAAACATGGTGGCCTTTAATTACCGCAGAGTGCCCGCAGTTGCCTTAGCCAAACAAATGGTGACCGAAGGCAAAATAGGAAGAATATTTCATATTCGGGCTCGCTATTTACAAGATTGGATTGTGGATCCAAACTTTCCTTTAGTTTGGAGATTAGAAAAAGACCGAGCAGGCTCAGGCTCACTCGGTGATATTGGAGCCCACTCAGTTGACACCACTCAATTTGTGACTGGCCAAAAACTTATTGGGGTTTCAGGATTAACTGAAACCTTTATTAAAGAGCGACCATTACCTGGGGATTATTCAGGACTACAAGCGAGTGCGGCCGGGGACAAAATGGGCAAAGTGACTGTTGATGATGCGGCAGTCTTTATAGGTAAAACAGATGGTGGCGCTTTAGCAACTTATGAAGCCACTCGTTTTGCCACCGGCAGAAAAAACGATATGGGATTTGAAATCTTTGGTTCGAAAGGCTCATTAAAGTTTTCGTTTGAAGACATGAATGAGCTTTGGTACTTCGATAATACTGAAGCTGCAGAGACTGCTGGATTTCAAAGAATCTTAGTAACAGAAGGCACTCATCCCTATATGTCTGCTTGGTGGCCGCCCGGACACATCATTGGGTACGAACACCCCTTCACTCATGAAGTAAAAGATTTTGTAGAAAGCATAATTAACAACACAAATCCTGAACCCTCATTTGAGGATGGATTGCAAGTTCAAAAAGTACTAGCTGCAGTAGAAAAAAGTTCCGCAAATAACGGTACTTTCCAAACAATAAAGTAAAGGGGAAAAGCTAACATGTCGAGACCAGTTACGTTATTTACCGGCCAGTGGGCAGATTTACCATTTGTAGAAATGTGCCGGCTTGCCTCCGAATGGGGTTATGACGGTTTAGAGATTGCCTGCTGGGGTGATCATTTAGATGTAGTTCAAGCCGCAGAGAGTGATAAGTATGTCCGCCAACAAAAAGATATTTTAGAAAAATACAACCTAAAGTATTGGGCGATTTCTAATCACTTAGTTGGACAAGCAGTTTGTGACAACCCGATTGATGAAAGACACAAAGGAATACTCCCAGCTCGAGTTTGGGGCAACGGAGAGCCTGAAGGGGTTCGCCAACGGGCAGCTGAAGAAATGAAAACCACCGCAATTGCCGCAAAAGCCTTCGGAGTCGATACGGTAATTGGTTTCACCGGTTCTAGCATTTGGCATTACCTAGCAATGTTTCCACCAGTGCCACAACACATGATTGATGCTGGTTACAAAGACTTTGCTGATCGGTGGAATCCAATCTTGGATGAATTCGATAAGCAAGGCGTCAAGTTTGCGCACGAAGTTCATCCATCTGAAATCGCTTACGATTATTGGACCACGGTAGAAACAATGAAGGCAATCAATCACCGTCCTGCCTTTGGTTTGAATTTTGACCCTAGCCATTTCGTTTGGCAGGATTTAGATCCAGTCAACTTTCTACTTGATTTCAAAGATCGGATTTATCACGTAGATTGCAAAGAGTCTCGCAAACAATTAAACGGTCGCAATGGACGTTTAGGTTCGCATCTACCTTGGGCAGATCCCCGTCGTGGTTGGGACTTTGTCTCCACCGGTCATGGACATGTTCCTTGGGAAGACATCTTTCGCGGACTAAATTACATCGGCTATAACGGACCAATTTCTGTTGAATGGGAAGACGCCGGAATGGATCGCTTAGTTGGTGGCCCCGAAGCCTTGGAATTCATCAGAAAACTGAATTTCGAACCACCAAGTTCTGCCTTTGATGCCGCATTTAGTTCAAAAGATTAATTAATTAAATAAATAAAGGCCTGAATCAAATTTGATCCAGGCCTTTATTTATTTCTCTCAATCCTTAAGCGGCAAAGTTGGATTTGTCCGCGCAAATTCCATAGTGGAATCAAAATCTACAATTCCAGCATCAGAGCCCAAGCCGGTAGCTACTAAAGATCCGCAAGCACTCGCTAATTTTGCAGCTTCTTCAATCTCCATCCCCCGAGAAAATCCAGCAATCAAGCCCCCAGTCCAAGCATCCCCACATCCAGTTGTGTCAACCACTTCAACCTTAAATGCAGGAACTCTCAAACGAAGCCCCTGCTTGATTTTTAATTAAACTTCCGCGCTCACCCATTTTAAGAACTACGTTTTTTGCTCCAGCTTCAAGAAAGTAATCACATAGTTCATCTAAATCCGAAAGACCAGTGATCATCTGAGCTTCTTCTAAATTTGGCATAAAATAATCTAAATAAGGCATAGCTGGCAATATTTTTTCTGCCATCTTGTCTTGTTTAATACCCAAAATATCCATTGTGGTAATCGCCTTACCTTCACGCGCCAACTTCAAAGTTTTTACCGTATCTTCACCATCAAATTTAGGCATTAACGAAAACCCACCTACGTGCACAAAGTCTGCGCTTCTCACAAGATCTTGCGGAACATCTTCAAAAGAAAATATGGCATTTGTGCCCATAACATGAAGTCCGGGTCTTTCTCCATTTGGTCTGATCGGCAACATGGTGCCCGAAGTTTGTGTACCTTTTTTTCTCTTCATATGACTTGTATCAATGCCGTAGCGATTCATAATGCCCAATAAGATATTGCCCATTTCATCATCACCCACTGCACCAACTGCAATCACTTTGCAGCCCAGCTTTGCCATATCAACCGAGGTTCCGGCAGCAGTTCCGGCAGCAGTAATTCTGATTTCGTCAAGTAGCGCAATATTTTGACCCGGTGGAATTTCTGAAACATGGCGCCCCAAGATGTCCAAAATATGCACACCCATTGAAACAACTGTCTTCATAAAACTCCTTAGTCAACCCTCGCCAGCCGTATTTAACTCCCGCTAATATAGCCGACCAAAAAATCACCGTCATCTCACTATTACTTAAACGCTCCTTCAGCCCCACAGCGTTGGTCAGATATATCTGTGGTTAACATCAGGCAGATCTGTTAGACTTCAGTCAAACGTTCCGCCCCGATGATAAGAGCCCCTGGGCTCTGCCGAAAGGCTAGTCGGGGCGGTCATTTTTTTAAACATAGATTGTTCGAAGAAACATCTAAACGCTCCTTCATCACAACCGTCATTTTGGCAACAATAACCACATCAGTAACACGATTTCTTCTCACCTAGTAAAACCGTTTCAACCGAAATAATTCAGCAAAACCACTTTGCGACCTATCTAAATCGGAGTACTGTGAATTGAACCACATTATTCTCAGGAGGGTAAATGATTTATGAAGCCCCAGGATCCAAGGGCGCATTACTAGACCCAAAACCACAGTATGAAAACTTCATCGGTGGCAAATGGGTTAAGCCTGTCAAAGGTCAATACTTTGACAATGTTTCACCAACTAACGGTAAAAACTTCACCAAGATCCCAAGATCAACCAGTGAAGACATTGAATTAGCTCTCGACGCCGCTCATGCTGCAGCTGACGCCTGGGGTAAAACCAGTGTTACCGAGCGCTCAATCATTCTTAACAAAATAGCTGACCGCATGGAGCAAAATCTAGAAATGTTGGCAGTGGCAGAGACTTTCGACAACGGTAAAGGTGTTAGAGAAACCCTTGCTGCTGATATGCCATTAGCAATCGATCACTTTAGATACTTTGCCAGCGTGATTCGCGCCCAAGAAGGCTCAGCAAACGAACTTGATCACGACACTGTCGCTTATCACTTTCACGAACCACTCGGTGTAGTTGGCCAAATCATTCCTTGGAACTTTCCAATCTTGATGGCCACCTGGAAGCTCGCCCCCGCCCTAGCTGCAGGTAACTGCATAGTGCTCAAGCCAGCCGAACAAACTCCTTGGTCAATTTTGGTATGGATGGAACTCATCGCAGATCTATTGCCAGCCGGAGTATTAAACATAGTAAACGGATTTGGCGTTGAAGCCGGTAAACCACTTGCTTCTTCAAAGCGAATTGCCAAAATCGCCTTCACCGGTGAAACCACCACCGGACGATTAATCATGCAATACGCCTCTGAAAACATCATTCCGGTAACTCTCGAACTAGGTGGCAAAAGCCCGAACGTCTTTATGGCCGATGTGGCAGATAAAGATGATGACTTCTTTGATAAGTGCATCGAAGGATTTGTCATGTTCGCGCTCAACCAGGGTGAAGTCTGCACCTGCCCTTCCAGAGCACTAATTCATGAATCTATCTATGACAAATTCATGGAGAAGGCAATTGCCCGCACCAAAGCCATTGTGCAAGGCAATCCTTTTGACACCAACACCATGATTGGCGCGCAAGCCTCAAATGATCAACTAGAAAAGATCATGTCCTATATGGATATCGGTGTTAAAGAAGGCGCCAAAATCATTACCGGTGGCAAAAGAAACATCGTCAAAGGACTAGAAGACGGCTATTACGTCGAGCCAACCATCTTTGAGGGTAAAAACTCAATGAGAATCTTCCAAGAAGAAATCTTTGGCCCAGTTGTCTCTGTCACCAAGTTCAAAGATATTGACGACGCCATCTCAATCGCCAATGACACCCTTTACGGTTTGGGTGCCGGTGTTTGGACACGCAGCATGCACGACTCCTACCGTTTGGGTCGAGCAATTAAAGCTGGACGCGTATGGACTAACTGCTATCACGCCTACCCAGCCCACGCCGCATTTGGTGGTTATAAAGCATCCGGTATCGGACGCGAAAACCACAAGATGATGTTGGATCACTACCAACAAACAAAGAACCTTCTAGTTTCATATGCACCAAAGAAACTAGGATTCTTCTAAACAAAGCTATAAAAAAACTTGAGAGTCGTATCTTTAAGATGCGACTCTCAAGTAACCACTTAGGATTAATCTATGCAAAGAGTTGACATTTCACCTGAAGCTTTTTTAATGTTGAAAAAGATGCAAGGTATTCACGGCCCCTTAATGTTTCACCAATCTGGCGGATGCTGTGACGGCTCTTCCCCTATGTGCTACCCATTAAACGATTTCAAAGTCGGCCAATCCGACGTCTACCTCGGCAACATTGGCGACGCTGACTGCACAGCCCCCTTTTATATGTCCGGCTCCCAATTTGAATACTGGAAACACACCCACCTAACAATCGATGTAGTACCAGGACGCGGCAGCGGCTTTTCAGTAGAAGCCCCCGAAGGAGTCCGCTTCATGATCAGGTCCCGCCTCTTCTCAGATGACGAATGGCTAATACTAGAAAAACAA
>JAGYJD010000006.1 GCA_018402365.1 Candidatus Nanopelagicales bacterium
AAATACTTCGCTAAGAACTCCGCGATTAAATAATTCTCGAATTACCCCTAGCGCTGTTCCCCAGTCGGTGGTTGCCAAGGTGCCGGTGTTGCAATGAGTTAGCGCTTTGATTGGTCTTTTAGTTACCTTTTGCTCGATCCAATCCGCCGCTAATTTTGCCATTGCCCTATTCGCTTCGCTATCCGCTTTGGCAATTTGATGGGCTGCGGCCAACACTTCGTCAAATCCGTTTTTAATTAAGACCGCTACTTTGTCAACCCCCCAAGCCAAATTCACTGCAGTGGGTCGAGCGTTTCGAATTCGAGCGATTTCAGAATTTAATTTTTGCTCATTCCAATTTTCTTTATCACCTTGCGCCATCGCTAAGGCCACGCCGTAAGCTCCAGCCGCACCTAAAGCTGGTGCCCCTCTTACTGCCAGTTTTTTAATTGCATCTATTAACAAATCTACCGTCGTAATATTTAAATAAACCAATTCTTTTGGCAGTTTGGTTTGATCCAAAAGTGAGAATTGATTGTCTTTCCATTGAAGCGTGTAAAACACTTAGCAATTCCTTTGGTTTTAAGTGGCTCATTAATCTTAGTCTTCACTTGAATATAATAAAGACATGACTAAATTACTCAAAGTTTTGGCTGTGGCTGGCTTTTTACTATTTCTGCCAAGTGGGGCTTTTGCTCATTCAGATTTGATCACCACCGAACCCACCGATGGTGCGGTGTTAACACAAATACCTGAAAACTTTGTTGTGACCTATAACGAGGATTTAATTGCTGAAGGCACTTTTGCTGTGCTAGTTAAAGATGGGGTTGGTACTGACTTAGTTGCAAAAGTAGTTAGCAATCAAGTTTTTATTACCATGACAGCGGATTTAACGGCTGGGGATTACGCGGTTGAATATAAAACTGTGGCAGCAGACGGACACCCACAAGAGGGCATCATTAACTTTACTTACGCGATTGAAGAGGCTGTTGCCATCAGCGAAGAAGAGAACCCAACTGTGATTAGCCCGCTCTCGATCGAAGAGACCGACATCGTAATTGAACAGCCTGAAATTGAATCAACTTCGAATTTCACCGCTGTGGGATTTGGTATTGCGGTAGTTCTACTTGCCTTAGTGCTGCTATTGAGGCTGCGCAGTAAAAACAAGGGATAGCTACTTATGCAAACTCTGGCCGGTGGCTGGGGCAAAAATAAAAAGCCCGCTAAATTAGCGGGCTTTTTATAATTAATTAATTAGTGACTGTGGCCGTGACCATGTCCGGCAGGAGCTGATTCTTCTTCTTTCTTCTCCACAATCAATACATCGGTAGTCAAAAGCATTGCTGCAATTGATGCCGCGTTTTGTAAAGCTAAACGAGTTACCTTTACTGGATCCACGATGCCTTGTGAAAGCAAATTGCCATATTCACTGGTTGCGGCATTAAAGCCTTCGCCAACTTTCATTTCAGCAACTTTGCTAGTTACCACATAACCTTCTTCACCAGCATTTTGCGCAATCCAACGAAGTGGTTCGCGGCAAGCTGCGAACACAATGTCGACGCCCTTAGCTTCATCGCCAACTAGACCCAATTGCTTTTCTAATACCTTGGCAGCTTGAACTAATGCGGTTCCGCCTCCGGTCACGATGCCTTCTTCAATGGCAGCGCGGGTGGCAGCAATAGCATCTTCCACTCTGAACTTCTTTTCTTTAAGTTCAACTTCAGTGGCAGCGCCTACCTTGATAACAGCAACTCCACCTGAGAGTTTTGCAACTCGCTCTTGGAGTTTTTCTTTATCCCATGAAGAGTCGGTTGACTCAATTTCACGGCGCAGGGTTGAGATGCGATCTTCAACTAATTTCTTATCGCCCTTACCGCCAACGATGGTGGTGTTTTCTTTAGTTACCACTACGCGATGAGCTGATCCCAAAACTTCGATGCCAACCTGATCTAGTTTCATTCCCATATCTGGGGTGACAACTTGGGCGGCAGTCAAAATTGCTAGGTCTTCTAAAACTGCTTTGCGGCGATCACCAAAGGCTGGGGCCTTGATTGCAACTGAGGTGAAAGTCCCGCGAATTTTGTTAACCACCATGGTGCTTAGCGCTTCGCCTTCAATATCTTCGGCAATTAGCACTAAAGGCTTTCCAGCTTGGACAACCTTTTCCATGATTGGCAAAAGATCTGATACCGCTGCTACCTTGTTTTGCACTAAAAGAATTAGCGGATCTTCTAAGACTGCTTCCATTCTTTCGGCGTCGGTTACGAAATAAGGCGAAATGAATCCCTTATCGAACTGCATGCCTTCTGTGTATTCGAGCTCAACTTCCATGGTTGATGACTCTTCAACAGTGATAACGCCATCGCGACCGACTTTGTCAAAAGCGTCAGCGAGCAAGTTACCTAAGCTCTCATCTTGTGCAGAAATGGTTGCTACCTGCGCGATGCCAGCTTTGTCGCTAACTGGGTTAGCTTGCTTTTTTAATTCATCAGTCACTGCGGTTACAGCTGCTTCGATACCGCGCTTGATACCCATTGGGTTTCCACCGGCAGCGACATACTTTAGACCTTCGTGAACCATGGATTGAGCTAAAACTGTGGCAGTGGTGGTTCCGTCACCAGCATTGTCATTAGTTTTAGTAGCAACTTCTTTAACTAGTTGCGCACCAAGGTTTTCAAATGGATCTTCTAATTCGATTTCTTTTGCGATGGTGACACCATCGTTAGTAATTGTTGGGGCTCCCCATTTTTTATCTAATACAACATTGCGACCTCTTGGTCCCAAGGTAACGCGAACGGTGTTGGCCAAAGCGTCAACGCCTCGCTCTAGTTTGTGACGAGCCTCTTGATTGAAATCAAGACTTTTTGGCATTTTGTTTTACCTATCTTTTGTTGAGGTTTGTGATGTCTGACTTGAGCTTGAAACTCAAGTCAGAGCGATTAATTTTTTTACTTAGAGACAACCGCTAATACGTCACGGCTGGATAGCAATAAGAAATCCTTGCCGTCGTAATTAAGGTCTGTTCCACCGTATTTGCTAAAAACAACGGTGTCGCCAACACTAATATCTAGCGGTAAGCGCTTGTCGCCGTCTTCATTGAAACGTCCTGGACCTACAGCCAAAACTTTGCCTTCTTGCGGCTTCTCTTTGGCGGTATCAGGAATGACAAGACCTGATGCGGTTGTGGTTTCTGCATCTATAACTTCTACCAAGATGCGATCCTCTAGGGGCTTGATATTTACAGCCACGCTTAACTCCCCTTCATGGGCATTGGGAAAACCAACGGGGACATCCCGTCAGTACTGGCGAAATCGCCATGTCCTAATTTAGGAAACAGTTAGCACTCTGTCAAGTTGAGTGCCAGTTTTTCATCAAAAAGTGTCGATTTTAAGGGATTTTAGCCCATTCCGGGCTTTACCTTAAATAATGGTTAGCTCGATCGGTTGGCTTGGGTCAACCGCAAATTCTAAATTGCTCGGTTTAACATTTTTACTGATTAATTCAGACCCTAAGGCCGCCACCATCGCTCCGTTATCGGTGCACAGGCCGGGCCGCGGAATTCTGATTCGTAAATTATGTTTTTCACCCTCACTATTAGCCAGAGCTCTTAATTGAGAATTAGCCGCAACTCCTCCACCAATAATTACGGTATCGATACCAAAGTCTTTTGCGGCCTTGAAAGTCTTTTTAACCAAAACTTCAACTACTGCTTTTTGAAAGCTTGCCGCAATGTCGTTTACTGGCAAATCTTGATTAGTAAGTTGATGATTTTGAATCCACCTTAAAACTGCAGTTTTAACACCTGAAAAAGAAAAGTCATAAGCGTGATCTTTTTGATCTTCTGGGTTAGTGAACCCTTGCGGAAATTTAATCGCTTCGGGGTTTCCGGTTTTAGCTGCTTTATCAATCCACGGCCCACCCGGAAACGGCAAACCTAAAAGCCGAGCCACTTTGTCAAATGCTTCACCGGCTGCGTCATCCATGGTGCTGCCTAAAGATTGAATTGGTTTTGTTAAGTCATCAACTTTCAAGATGGATGAATGTCCACCTGACACTAATAACGCTAAAGCCCCTTGCGGGATCGGTCCGTTTTCTAATTGATCTACTGCAACATGGGCTGATAGATGGTTAACCCCATAAATTGGTTTATCAAGGGAAAGTGCCAAACTTTTAGCGGCTGCTACCCCAACTACTAGAGCCCCAGCTAAACCTGGACCGCTAGTGACGGCAAAAGCGTCAACATCAGTAATTTTTAATTTCGCGCGTTCTAACGCTAACTCAATGGTAGGCAGCATTGCTTCTACATGCGCCCGGCTAGCAACTTCAGGTACTACCCCGCCAAAGCGAGCATGCTGTTCGACGCTAGAGGCTAAAGCATCTGAAAGCAAGGTGTTACCTTGCACGATGCCAACACCAGTTTCATCGCAAGATGTTTCTATACCTAAAACAATCGGATCGCTCATTGTCCCCGCCAGTCTAGTTGCATAATGATTGCGGCTTTTCCGTTTGGATAATATTTTTGTCTAAGTGAAATTTGTTTAAAATCAAATTTTTTATATAGATTTATGGCGGCTTCGTTATCAAAAACTACTTCTAAAAATACGCGCCTTGCTGCTGTGGTTTGAGTTTTCTCTAAAAGTTTTTTGAGTAATGTGCTAGCTAGTCCTTGTTTTTGAAATGCTGGTGCAATAACTAGAGTTTGTAAATCAGCTTCTGCCCCATTAAAGGCCATTCCGCCATAGCCAATTAATTCGGCGTCATGTTCTACCGCCAAGTAGTAGCGATTATCTTGCGCTAATTCGCCCCAAAAAGTGGCTTCACTCCAAGCGGTTTCTGAAAAAACTGCTTGCTCGATTGTTTGCGCTGGTGGGATATGCCAGTAGCGAAAATCTTTTATTTCAATCATGCTTTGGGCTTTGCATCAGGAATTCTTAAATAAAGCGGTATCGCTGGCAATAAAATATCTGTGGGTAATTTGACTTTTGCGCCATCATTTTCAGCTTCGTCTAACAGAAAGTTTTCAACTTGTAATTTTTCATTATTTGCTAAGGCAAATTGGGCTTGCCGAATTAAATCTTCCGCCAGCGGAAACACCCCTTCAACAACCTGCTGGCTTTTAATGTCTTCACGTTTTTTAACTAAAGGGGTGCTGACCCTTTTGTTGCCTTGGTATTCAGTGGCATAAACCTCTTTGCGACGTGCGTCGGTAACAACTGTGAAGGTGCTCTTGGGTTGGAGGTAGGCAATCGCATCATGGCTGCAGATTCCAAATAGCGGTTTTTGATTAACCATTGCCATAATTTTGGCGCTGATAATTCCTACCCTTAAACCAGTGAAGGGCCCAGGGCCTATCCCGCAAAGGTAAATATCAATATCTTTTGGAGTTAAACTTGCCTGCTTTAAAGCAGCTTGAATCAAGACGCTAGCTAACTCAGCATGACGCAGCGCATCAATTCGCGTTTCGCTGGCCAAGACTTTTTTACCTTGGCTTATCGCAATTGAGATTTGTGCGGTTGAGGTATCAATTGCTAAAAATATTGGCTCAGTCATGAGGTCAAGTATTTTTCTATTTTGCTATCAGCATCAATTGTGATAGTTCGGGTATTTTCATGTATGGGATCTGTCGAAAAATCTATTTTGATGGGGTTTTCACTTAAATCATTCATCATTTCTCGCGGCCATTCCACCACCACAATTGCGCGAGAGAGATCGCTAACTAAATCTAGATCTTGAATTTCTGCTAAAGAATTTAATCGATAAGCATCCACGTGTAATAACGCTGGGCCGTTGGTAAGACTTGGGTGCAAGCGAGCAATTACAAAAGTTGGGCTAGTGATGGTGCCGCGCACATTTAAACTTTGGGCCATACCTTGCGTAAAGGTGGTTTTACCCGAGCCCAAATCTCCAGAAAGTAATAGCACGTCCCCAGCTTTGAGTTGCGTCGCGAGTTTTTGAGCTAATTTTTGGGTTTCTACTCGACTGGTGGTAGAGATTGAGATCATTGATTTAAATAAACTCTTTTTATTCGCGTGGCTAATCTAGAAATTATTTCGTAATTGATTGTGCCCACCGCTTGCGCCCAGTCTTCAACGCTGGGAACTCCAGTAGAACTATCACCGAATAAGGTCACTGTGGCAGCTTGATCTTGAAAATCAGCGCCAACATCTACTACAAATTGCTCCATGCAAATGCGACCTGAAATTTTATAAATTTTGCCACCAATTGCCACCGCGGCGGCATTAGCGGCCCGGCGATCGATTCCGTCACTATAGCCAAGTGGAATTACCGCTAGGTTTGTTTGCTCTTTGGTGCGATAAGTGTGGTTATAAGAAACACCTTGCTCCGCTGCTACTGCTTTTAAATTTACAATTTTTGCTTTTAGGCTCAAGGCTGGTTTTAAGGTTAACGCTTTGGCTTTTTCAAGATTGCCACTTGGGTGCAAGCCATAAACTGAAATACCAGGCCTTACTAAATCAAAGTGGGATTGGGGCAAGTCAAGGGTGGCCATTGAATTTGCCATATGAGAAAAAATCGGTTGGTCAAAACTTTTTATAATTTCTGTAAATTTAATAATTTGCTGGTGATTAACTTCGCTACTTGGATCATCTGGAAAGGCAAAATGACTCATAATACCGGCTAAATTAACCGAAGTTGTTTGAGAAATCGCCTCAAGTAATTTTGGTAAGTCGGCTAAAGAGACTCCATTGCGATTTAAGCCAGTATCAATCTTTAGGTGAAGATTTGCTTTTTTGTTTAATTTAGTTGCAGCAACTGCGGCCTTCTCAAGGTGCGAAAAGGTTGAAATGCCTAAATCAATATCTTTTTCAATAGCTTCGGCAAAATCGGCGGCTTGATCACCCAACCAAGTGAGAATTTTTTTGCTGTCGCCACTCTCACGAAGGGTAAGGGCTTCTTCAAAAAGTGCGGTACCCAACCATTCTGCACCCGCTTGCCGGGCTGCTTTAGAAACTTCAATCAACCCATGTCCGTAGGCATCAGCTTTAACTACTGCCATTAATTGAGATTTTGGTGCTTGGGCTTTTATTATTTTTACGTTATGCGCGATAGCAGCTAAATCAACTTCGATCCAACGATCCATCACTAATTCACCAACTCGCTTATCGCTACCGGGATTGATTGCACCACCAAATCTAGTGCAGGGTCGGGGGCGAAGCTCTTTGCTAATTGCCCAGCCGCACCCAAAATTGCCAAGGCTAAAATTGCCGCTTGTCTTAATGAGGTATTGGGGCTGGCTGCCAAGCCTCCGATTAGTCCCGCCAAAACATCACCGCTACCGGCAGTCGCTAAGGCTTCATTGCCCGCACCGTCTATTAATACAGTCTCAAAATCTGCTCCTGCCACAATTGCCCCCGGACCTTTTAGCAAACAAATTGCCCCAGTAACTTGAGCGAGTGATTTAGCAAGCTGAATTCGATCTTGGGTGAAAGGAATTTTTAGTGCCAGACATAGGTCATGGGCTTCTTTTTCGTGTGGAGTTATTAAAACTTGAATCTTTTCTTTTTCAATTAGTCTTTGTACTGGCTTAAGAGTGAGTAATCCAATAGCAGTGGCATCAAGTATTAGTTTTTTACAACCTGAAATAAATTGCAAGTAGTTTTTTGCATAACTTGATTGACCCGGGCCGAGTACTGCCGCGGTAACCTTACTTTTGTTACTCTCGCCATAAACTACTTGTGGCAGTTTTTTAATTAAGCTCTCACTAGCATCACCTTGATAAGTAATCATCCCAACACCAGATTCAATAGCCCCTTGCAAAGTCAAAAGTGCTGCACCTGGGTATTTTTTACTACCGGCATTTATAGCCACTACTCCTTTTGAATACTTATGGCTTGCCGCTGACCTTCTGGGGTACAAAGTTGTTAACTGTTCCTCGGTTGGAATTAGTGCCACTGGAGTAAATTTTTTTAGATAAGGCATTAAGCCAATATCAACGAAATGAAGTTTTCCACAAAAACGTTTGGCTTTTCCAGTGACTAGGCCGGTCTTTAAAGCACCAAAAGTTACGGTGTAGTCGGCTTTAACAACAAAATTTTCATCAAAAACTTCGCCGGTATCGGGGTTTATTCCACTCGGTAGATCGACGGCAACTACCACCGCATTTTTAGAAACAACTGAAAAAAGACTTGCCGCACTTTTACCAATCGGTGAATTACTGCCCAATCCCACTATGCCATCTAGTACCACGTTAGCGGTGGCAATTATTTTTTTTGAGTTTTCCCCATCCTCGCCCTGGTTGATCGCGATAAATTCAAAACCTTTTTGCTTTAAGTACTCACCCGCTACTAGGCAATCTTCACCATTGTTTCCTTTACCAATTATTGCAACAACTCGGGTTTGATTTGGTGTGAGTTCGCTATGGCGAATCAACTGAGCGATAAAGCTAGCTAAGCCAAATGCCGCCCGCTCCATTAGCGCCCGGTTAGGTAATTTATTAATTAAAGTTTTTTCGGCTTCGCGAATATCGGCAACACTAAAAATTAGATTTTGCGACACCGACTTACTCTTTCTTTACTTAAACGTTTTCGGCAATTACAAAGGCAGTGGCGATAGCCCCGTCGTGGGAGAGCGATAAATGCCAACGCGTGATGTTTTGCTCTTTAGAAGTTTCTAAAACTGTGCCTGAAATTTCGAGATAAGGCTTTCCTCTTTCGCCCACCAAAACTTCGCAATCGTGCCAACGCAATCCAGCCGGTGCACCGAGTGCTTTAGCCACGGCTTCTTTGGCGGCAAACCGAGCAGCTTGTGAGACGGTATTTTCACCCTTGCCACCAGGTTGATTCAGCTCTCGCTCGCTAAAAAGACGAGCAGCCAGTCCAGGAGTACGCACTAAAGATCCAGCAAAACGAGGCATATCAACTACGTCAACACCAATTCCGATAATCAAAATTACCTCCTGCTCGCTATTCCACCGTGACGCTTTTAGCTAAATTTCTTGGCTGGTCCACATCGTGCCCCTTAACCTTAGCCAATTGGGCAGCAAAAACTTGCAAGGGAACAGTGGCCACTAAAGGCTGCAGCAAACTAGGAACTTTTGGCAAGCGAATTACCTGATCGGCATAAAGGCTCACCACTTCATCACCAGCTTCGGCCAATGCCACCACGCTGGCACCGCGCGCTTTAACTTCTTGAATATTAGAAATAATTTTTTCGTGCAAAATCGGATCGTGCTCCAAGGAAGGAACAATGACTATCACAGGGCTGCCTGCTTCAATCAAAGCAATCGGCCCATGCTTAAGTTCACCTGCCGCAAATCCTTCAGCGTGCATATATGCCAATTCTTTTAGCTTCAAGGCACCCTCTAAAGCCACAGGGTAGCCAGCTTGCCGCCCAATAAACAAAATACTTTTTGCTGATTTATATTTTTCAGCAATTTCTTTTACCTGCGGCATCGTGTCAAGCACTACGTCAATTGCATGGGACATATCTAAAATATCTTCTAATACTTTTTTAATTTCAGACGTTTGCGTAACTGCTTTAACTTGCGCTAAATAAAGTGCTAATAATTCAACCGCTACTACTTGAGTTAAAAAAGCTTTGGTACTAGCAACCGCCACCTCGGGGCCCGCACGAGTGTAAAGCACTGCGTCAGCTTCTCTGCCTAGCGTTGAGCCTTGGGTATTAGTTATGGCCAATACTTTCGCCCCTTGTTCTTTGGCGTGCTTTACCGCCATCAAGGTATCCATGGTTTCGCCAGACTGACTTATCGCCACCACTAAAGATTCTTTATCCAAAATTGGGTCGCGATAGCGAAATTCGCTAGCAATTTCGGCTTCGCTAGGTAGGCGGGTCCATCTTTCAACGGCATACTTGCCGATTAATCCGGCGTGAAAGGCAGTTCCGCAGGCAATAAAAACAACTTTTTTAATTTCTTTAATAGTTTCATCACTTATCTGAAAATCAGAAAAATTTAAAATTCCTTTTTCATTAATTCGACCAGCTAAGGTATCTCGTACCGCTTGCGGTTGTTCAGCGATTTCTTTTAGCATAAAGAGCTCATACCCGCCCTTTTCTGCCGCGCTAATATCCCAATCAATCTCGTATTCTTTAAATAAAGCGTCGCTACCGTCAAAATTAATAATTTTTATACTTTCGCTAGTTAACTCAACGATTTGATCTTGTCCTAATTCAATTGCAGATTTAGTATGTGAAATAAAAGCTGAAACATCTGATGCTAAAAAGTTCTCACCTATTCCTCTACCCACTACCAGTGGTGAGTTTCTTCTGGCACCAACCAATAGATCTGGTTCTTCAGAGCTAATTGCCACCAAGGTAAAAGCACCTCTTAATCGTGAAACCACCTGCTGCATAGCTTTAGTTAAACTTTTGGTTTTTGGGTATTCGCTAGCTAAAAGGTGAGCCACTACCTCAGTATCGGTATCGCTGGCGAGGTTAGTTCCGGTCGCTTCTAACTCGGCTCTTAATTGGGCAAAGTTTTCGATGATTCCGTTGTGAATCACGGCAAATTTTTGGTCTTGGTCTAAATGAGGATGAGCGTTTATATCGTTGGGAATCCCATGCGTAGCCCACCGCGTATGCCCGATCGCGCAAGTTGAACTGGGTAAGGGATCGTCCCCTAATAAACTTTCAAGCTTTGTAAGTTTGCCAGCTTTTTTTCTTACCTTTAATTTATTTTCACTTACTACCGCGACCCCAGCTGAATCGTATCCGCGATATTCCAATCGCCTGAGTCCGTCCACCACGACGCTAAGCGCTTGTTTGCTACCTACGTAACCAACGATTCCGCACATTTGCCACTCAGCCTAGGGCTAAGTGACGTCAGAAGAGTAATTTTTATCGTTGCGCGTTGTCTCTGGTTTTTCGTTCAAAACATCAGAGGCAATATTTTTTGGATTAAATTGGCCTAGAGTTCCGTTTAAATCCTTCAAGCCAGCACTCTCGACTATGTCATCTCTGGCCTTGGTGGCGGTGGTGCGAAACTGATTAAAAAGTTTCACCGCTGAGCGAACAAATTCAGGCAGTTTTTCTGGGCCCAAAACCAAAAGGCCCAAGACTCCCAGTACCAAAATCTCGCCGAATCCCATTTCTCAACCCTACAACGGACAACTGGCTTTGACTACTGCCGCCAAATCTTCACAGACTTTTTGCGCTGTTTGGTCGCTTTCAGCCTCAACCATGACGCGAATTACCGGCTCGGTTCCACTCGCGCGCAGTAATACCCGCCCCTTGTCTTGCAGTTGACCCTCTACTATTTTTATTTTTTCTTGTAAATGCTCATTTTGAATTTTTGCCTTATCGACCTGTGCCACGTTGATTAAAACTTGTGGGTATTTAGTAACGGCCTTCGCTAATTCTTTCAAAGATTTTTCTTGGCTGTTCACCTGCTGCATTAAATGTAGAGCGGTCAATAAGCCATCGCCAGTGCTTGAGAATTTTCTTAAAATAATATGCCCAGATTGCTCACCACCGAGCTGATAGTCGTTTTTTTCCATCTCTTCTAAAACGTAGCGATCCCCTACTTGCGTTGTGATGATGTTAATTTTGTTGGCTTTCATGGCATTGGTGAATCCCAGGTTTGCCATAACTGTGCTTACTACCGTGTTATGTTTTAAGCGATCTTGAGATTTCAATGCGATTGCTAATATCGCCAAGATGTGATCCCCATCCACCAAATTACCTTCGCTATCAACTGCCAAGCAGCGATCTGCGTCCCCATCGTGAGAAATCCCTAAATCAAATTTACCTTCTTTAACGACTTTTCTAATTTCATCTATATGAGTGGATCCACAATCGCGATTTATATTCCAACCATCAGCTTGTGCGTGTATCGCAAAAACATTAGCGCCCGCTCTTTTGTAAACTTCTGGGGCAATTTCACTCGCGGCTCCGTTAGCGCAATCCACCGCAATATTTAAGCCCTGAAGTGAAAATGGCTCAATGGTATTGAGCAGATAAGCAATGTATGCCTCTTCCGCATCGATTAAACCTTTGACTCGACCAATCGCTTCACCAACGGGTGAGGCAAATTTTTGGTTCATCAAACTTTCAATTTCATCTTCTAATTTTTCGCTAAGTTTGTGGCCATTTTTGTCAAAAATTTTGATGCCGTTATCTTGCATCGGATTATGTGAAGCTGAAATAACAAATCCAGCATCAGCTGCGTAATAAGTGACTAAATATGAAACTGCCGGTGTGGGTACGATCCCAGCGAGCAATACATCAACGCCCACTGAAGTTAAGCCTGCGATTAAAGCGGCTTCTAACATCTCACCACTCGCGCGCGGGTCACGGCCGATTACAACTTTTGGTTTGTGATCTTTAGTGTGATCGATTAAAACTCGGGCGGTAGCTTTGCCTAAATTTAAGGCCAACTCTGAGGTTAGTTCAGTGTTTGCAACTCCTCGAACACCATCGGTGCCGAATAGCCGACCCATTGATTAACGCTTCGAGTACTGTGGCGCCTTACGGGCTTTCTTTAAACCAGCTTTCTTACGCTCTTTAATGCGAGCGTCGCGGGTTAAAAATCCAGCCTTCTTAAGCGTTGCTCGATTTGTATCAAGATCAATTTCATTTAACGCTCTGGCGATTCCTAAACGTAATGCTCCGGCTTGACCACTTGGTCCACCACCGTGAATGTGAGCAATGATGTCAAATTTGCCATCTACTGATACTGCTTTTAAAGGCTCAGTAATAATTTGTTGGTGAACGCGGTTTGGAAAGTAAACAGCTAGCTCTTTTCCGTTAACAGTCCAGTTGCCGTTACCTGGCATTAAGCGCACGCGAGCGATTGCTTCTTTACGACGACCGGTTCCAGCACCATTGGCGATTTTTCCGGTGGTAAAAGTTTTTACACCAGCTGATTCGCTGGATGCGTAAGTTTCTGAATTTTCAGCCACAGTTATTCTCCTAATTGGCTATCTGTGCGACTTGATTAATTTCGTAAGTTTTTGGAGCTTGTGCTGCGTGAGGATGAGTAGCACCTGTATAAATTTTTAGTTTCTTAATCATTTGCCGACCGAGCGTATTGTGAGGCAACATTCCCTTGATTGCTTTTTCAATAGCTTTCTCTGGATTGTTAGTTAACAATTCTTCATATCCAGTTGCGGTTAAACCACCTGGAAAACCTGAGTGACGAAATGCTTGCTTTTGGACGGCTTTGTTTCCGGTCATAGCAACTTTTTCAGCGTTGATAATGATTACAAAATCCCCAGTGTCTACATGCGGAGCAAAAATTGGCTTATGCTTACCGCGCAAAAGTTTGGCAGCGGTGGTTGCTAAACGGCCTAAAACCACATCGTTGGCGTCAATCACGTGCCAAGCACGAGTGACTTGCCCAGTCTTGGGTTGAAAAGTCTGCACTATTTCCCTTACTTGCTTGTTTCGTTGGTGAGGTTGTTTCGAGGTACCTAACGCCCCACGAACTAACCGAACTGCAAGAATACCTAAAGCCAAGCGCCCTGAGAGCCTTGGGGGTTAAGGAGACTGGTGACACTTCCACTCGAGTTGGGAGTGGTGGGTTTTTTAGTCGCCGCCTTAGCCACTTTTTTGATTGGGCTAGCAAAAAGCGCTCTTCCCGCCGCTGCCACCATGCCAGTTGGCGTGATGGCCTTGGTTTTACCCCCCAAAGTCTCAATCGGAGCAATTTTGCCGCTTTTGATTTTAGGTGACCTAGTGGCGCTTTATGCCTATCGAAAAACTACCGATTGGTCGGTTTTACGAAGGCTGACCCCTTGGATTTTAATTGGATTTTTAATTGGTTATGTATTTTTGGACCGCGCCTCAAGTAGAGAAGTGGGATACGCAATCGGTTTGATTTTGATCTTTTCTAGTTTTTGGGAATTAAACAAAAAAAGAATCAACTTAGAAATCATACCTTGGGACGATCGCGCCGGTCCTAAAAAAACTTTGATCACTTCTATTACTGGAGTTTTAATTGGTGCGCTTTCGATGAGTGCAAATGCCTCTGGGCCAATTATGGCAGTTTATTTAATAAAGGTTCGCTTACCAATTTTGATATTCATGGGTACTACCAGCTGGGCATTTTTCATTATTAATGTCAGCAAAGTTCCTTTTAACGTAGCCTTAGGACTGATTAGTGCTGAGACATTATTATTTGGCCTAGTAATGAGCCCTTTAATTCTGGTAGGTGGCTTATGGGGCCAGCGCTTAATTAAGAAACTAAACCAGGATAAATTTGAAAAATTCGCGCTATATTCAACATTGTTAGCGGGATTGTTACTATTCATCCCAAGATAGAAAGGCCTTATGAAAGCTAATATAGGAGCCAACTATTTGAGTTGGGTAGAGATCAAATGAAAGAATTTTCGCAGTTCATTCGCAGTCGTCGCTCAATTAGAGACTTTAAACCTGATCCGATCCAGCGAGAATTATTAGAAGCAGTTCTGGAAGACGCCAAATGGTCTCCAAGTTGGAGTAATACCCATCCTTATTTTTTGGCAATTGCTGAAGGTGAGAAATTAACTGCAATTAAAAATGAGTTGTTAGAACTTTTTGATATTGCCTACCCCGCGGTAGTTGGTAGTAAATGGAAGAAATTTAAGTTATTTTTTACTCGCCCGGGATGGCCTGATGGTGATTACCGTACTTATTTCAAGTATCCAGCTAGATTGCAAAAATTTCGCATTGCTACCGGTAAAGCTCTTTATGATTTCTTAAAAATTGAACGAGGGGATGCAAAAGCAAAAGAGTTGCAGTGGCGCAAAAATTATGAATTCTTTAATGCTCCTTGTGTAGTTTTTGTGTTTGTTCACGGCAAAATGCGCGAATACTCAATTTTAGATGCGGGCATCTATTTACAATCATTCATGCTCGCTGCTGAAGCTCATGGTTTAGGTACTTGCGCACAAGGAACGCTAGCCACTTGGGCTGGACCGATTAGAAAGCACTTTGAAATTCCTGAAGACTATAAATTAATAGTGGGAGTTTCAGTTGGATATAAATCTGATGCCGCTATTAATACCTTTAATGCTGGACGGCGAGATTTAGATTTAAGTTTTTAATCTGGTAAAGGCGAAGCTTCTTCGTCTGAAAGTTCATCAAAACTGATCTTTTCGCCTTTGCGTAATCTACGCCAATCATTCAACCAGGCAATACCTGCTGCTATCGCGATCAACAACAAAATGGGGGCGGCTAGCAAAGTCATGTTGATGGGATCCCCGGTTGGGGTGGCAATGGCAGAAAAAAGAAAGACTAGTAGGACGACTATTCGCCACTTTGAAATGATTGTTTTTGCTTCTAATAGTCCTACAAAGTTTAAGATTACTAAAATTAGTGGGATTAAAAAACCTATTCCAAAAACAAAAACCATTCGTAAATAAAAAGTTAAATAGCGATCAACTGGTACGTAATTGCCAACTCCTTCTGGGGTAAAACCAAAAAGTATCTGTAAACCAAAAGGTAAAACGCTATAGGCAAGATAAGCGCCAGCGGCAAACAAAGGGGCCGCGATAGATACAAAAAGGTATGACCAAAGTCTTTCTTTACGATGAAGTCCTGGAGTAATAAACCGCCAAAGTTGTAAGAGCCAGACTGGGCTGGTCAATAACATGCCGGCGACTAGTGAGATCTTGATTTGTAAAGAAAAGGCATCGATTACCCCGCCTAAAACCAGCCGGATATCGCGACCTGAATCTTGCGCTTCGGCAACTACATCGTCAACTGGTTGGCGCAAAAAGCCAAAGATTTCTTCATAAAAAAACCAAGCAATCACTAAGCCTACGACAATGGCAATAGCGGAAACAGTTAAACGTTTGCGAAGCTCTCTTAAATGTTCGCGCAGCGACATTTCTTTAAAGCGTTGCGGCTGGTTATTACTCACCTTATTAATACCCTTTGAGGTTTAAAGAGAGTTTTAAGCCTCTTCTTTTTTAATGTCGCCTGCTTCAGACTTTTCTTTTTCAGACTCGTCTTTTTTAATGTCGCCTGCTTCAGACTTTTCTTTTTCAGAATCGTCTTGACCCTTAGTCTCGGCTTTTAAAATACGAACTGATCTACCTAGGCCACGAGCCATTTCAGGTAATTTCTTTGCACCAAATAAAAGTAAAATAATGAAAAGGATAATTAGCCACTCTTGGCCACGCATTCCTGACAACATAACCTGCTCCTTTTAAGTCGATGGCTAAAGAATAGGCCCCTAGGGCAGATTTGGTTAATTAGAGGGTAAAACTCGAGGCTTTCTTGTAGTTTTTGCTTGTTCTGCCCACATTTTTGCTGGCGGATAAGCGATTTCTTCTAAAACTAGTCCATTGGCTGGCACTTGAAAAATAGTTTGGGTTCGCGTCTTTAGACGCAAGCGCTGAAAGGGTTCATCGATCGCAATCAGCCCCGCTGCCGCCGGTAATACTGCCCCAATCAAATTACGTACCAAGCTATAACAAAATGCATCGGCTTTTAATTCGGCAACAAAAATATTATCAACCTTTTGCCAATTAAATTGCATTAAGTTTCTAACCGTCGACGAATTTGCTCGAGGTTTGCAAAAGGTGGCAAAATCATGCAGCCCTACTAACTGAGCGCTGGCTTGATTTAGTTTTTCTAAATTCAATTCGTATCCGTAATGATAAACATAATGCCGACGCATTGGATCCAATTGATGGGTTTTATCAGCAACCCAATAGCTATAACGACGCCAGAGCGCACTGTAGCGGGCATCAAAATCTTGACTAACTACTTCGATCTCTAAAACTCTAATGTCTTTAGGCAAAACTTGATTAAGTGAATAGGCAGGGTCTTTAACTTTATTCCAATTAATTTCACTTATCTCAAAATGCAACCATTGACCGCGAGCATGCACTCCTCTATCAGTTCTGCCGGCCGCGATTGACTTGACACTTTGGGTAAAGATTTTTTTAATAGCTTTTTCTATTTCACCTTGAACTGAAACTTGGTCGGGTTGTTTACCGAAGCCGGCGTAGTTTGTGCCATCGTAAGCAATTTTTGTTCTAATACGAAAAAGCCCACTGGGATTAGCAGTGGGCTTTTTGTTTATCAAAGGTTTATTCTTCAGTCTTTGCCTCTTTGACCGCACGCTTGGTAACAGCTTCGGCTGCAGCAACAGTTTGCTCAGCTAAAGGTTCTACCAATTCAATTACTGCCATTGGAGCATTGTCGCCATGACGAGGTCCAATTTTGGTAATGCGGGTGTATCCACCATTGCGGGCTTGGTACTGCGGGCCAAGTTCAGTAAAGAGTGCATGCACTACTGACTTGTCACGAATTACCATCATTACCCGACGACGCGCAGCAAGATCTCCACGCTTTGCTTGGGTAATTAATTTTTCAGCAAAGGGACGTAGCCTTTTTGCTTTTGCCTCGGTGGTGGTGATGCGTCCGATTGAAAAAAGTGCAGTTGCCAAATTGGCAAGCAACAACTTCTCATGAGCGGGTGAACCCCCTAGGCGGGATCCTTTTGCGGGCTTAGGCATGGCTTTCCTTTTCTAAATTCGTTTACTTAGTATTGCTCGTCTTCAAGAGCTACTTCATCCTCAGCTTCAGCTTCGGCAGCAATGGCTTCTGCTCTAGCGGCGGCGGCTACTGGGTCATAACCAGGAGGTGAATCTTTGAGTTGCAAACCTAGCATTTGCAATTTAGCTCTTACTTCGTCAATTGATTTTTGACCAAAGTTACGGACGTCCATCAAATCAGCTTCGCTGCGAGTGATTAATTCACCAACAGAGTGAACGCCTTCGCGCTTTAAGCAGTTATAAGAACGAACAGTTAGGTCTAACTGCTCAATTGGCATGTTCAGTTGTTCAAGTGCATAAGCATCGGTTGGGCTCGGGCCAATTTCAATACCCTCAGCATCAACATTCAACTCACGAACTAAGCCAAACAACTCAACTAAAGTCTTACCAGCTGAGGCCATAGCGTCGGCTGGACGCATGGAGGGCTTGGTTTCGATATCTAGTACTAAGCGATCAAAGTCAGTTCTTTGTTCCACACGAGTTGCTTCTACTTTGTAAGTAACTTTCACAACTGGTGAGTAAATGGAGTCAACCGGAATACGTCCGATTTCTGCTCCTACTACTTTGTTTTGTACGGCGGTGACGTAACCACGACCACGCTCAACCACTAATTCCATTTCGATTTTGCCTTTTCCGTTAAGAGTGGCAATCAATAGATTTGGATTATGAACTTCAACGCCAGCGGGGGCTTGAATATCAGCTGCGGTAACCGCACCTGGTCCCTCTTTGCGCAAGTACATAATGGCTGGTTCGTCAAGGTCACTTGAAACCACCAAGTCTTTTATGTTTAAGACAACTTCAGTGACATCTTCTGAGACACCTTCGATAGTGGTGAATTCATGAAGAGCGCCTGTTAGGCGAATGCTGGTCACAGCGGCACCCGGAATTGATGACAAAAGGGTACGACGCAGTGAGTTTCCGAGCGTATAGCCAAAACCTGGCTCTAGCGGCTCGAGGATGTAACGAGCGCGAGTATCTGAAATCGGCTCTTCGGTGAGTATCGGTCTTTGTGCAATTAGCACTGTTTCTTTCCTTCCTTAAGACGCCCACTATTTGACGTCGTTTGAGGTACTACTACTTGGAATACAACTCAACAATCAACTGTTCTTGAACAGCTGTGTCGATTTGCGCACGAGTTGGTTCAGCATGCACAAGTATTCTCATTTGGCTGTTTACTACTTCTAGCCAAGCTGGGACCGGCTTTTCGCCGTATTCGGCACGAGCGATAACGAAAGGGGTAATTTCGCGACTCTCGACCTTAACTTCAATAATGTCACTCGGTGAAACTTGGTATGAAGGAATATCAACCTTCTTGCCATTAATAATGAAGTGACCGTGACGCACCATTTGGCGGGCCATGTCACGACTCTTGGCAAAGCCAGCGCGGAACACCACGTTGTCTAAACGAGTTTCTAAAAGTGACAAAAGATTTTCACCGGTTTTGCCGGCTTTACGAGACGCAGCTTCGTAATAATTACGGAACTGACGCTCTAGTACTCCATAGATACGAGCAGCTTTTTGCTTCTCACGCATCTGCAATAGGTATTCGGATTCTTTAGTACGGCCGCGACCATGTTGTCCTGGTGGGTAAGGACGACTTTCAATTGGGCACTTTGGTGAATCACACTTAGCACCCTTTAAATAAAGTTTGGTTTTTTCGCGACGGCATCTCTTGCAATCAGCACCGGTATAACGAGCCATGTTTGGTTTTTTCTCCTATTTTCTAAACTAGACGCGGCGACGCTTGCGAGCGCGAGTGCCGTTAAAAGGGACAGGGGTAACGTCTTGGATAGAACCAATCTCAAGACCAGCGGCTTGCAAAGAACGAATCGCAGTTTCGCGACCTGATCCTGGGCCTTTTACAAAAACATCAACTTTTTTCAAACCATGTTCCATGGCACGCTTAGCAGCATCTTCTGCAGCAAGTTGCGCCGCAAAAGGAGTTGATTTCTTAGAACCTTTGAAACCAATTTGACCGCTTGATGACCAAGAAATCACTGCACCGGTTGGGTCAGTAATTGAAACTATGGTGTTATTAAAAGTACTTTTAATATGCGCTTGTCCAAAAGCGATATTTTTCTTTTCTTTCTTGCGCACTTTCTTGGCGCCAGCTGCACTCTTTGGGGGCATTTTTAATTAATCCTTACTTTGTTTCTTTTTTCTTACCGGCAACGGTCTTGCGAGGACCTTTACGGGTGCGAGCGTTGGTGTGAGTTCTTTGTCCACGCACAGGTAAACCTTTGCGGTGGCGAATTCCTTGGTATGAGCCGATTTCGACTTTACGACGAATGTCAGATGAAACTTCGCGACGAAGGTCACCTTCAACTTTGAAGTTTGCTTCGATGTAATCGCGCAAGGCAACAATTGCTGAATCGTCTAAATCTTTTACTCGAGTGTTGGGATCTATCCCGGCAGCTGCGAGAGCTTGAACAGATCTGGTACGACCTACTCCATATATATAAGTTAATGCGATTTCAACCCGTTTGTTAACTGGTAAATCGACACCGACTAAACGTGCCATTGGGCGGTTTTCCTTTTCTTTAATTCAGAGGTGTGGCTTACCTAATCGCTCTTACCCGCCCTGGGTAAGTCTTCAGCCTCTGAGCCGAAGGTGTCGTGCTAAAACTTTGGCAAAGTTTCAGTTGACGGAATTAGGCAATTGGTTCGCTTAACCCTGACGCTGTTTGTGTCGTGGGTTTTCACAAATAACCATTACGCGTCCGTGACGACGAATTACTTTGCACTTGTCACAGATTTTCTTGACGCTGGGTTGTACTTTCATACTTCCTTCTTTGGTTATTTGTAGCGGTAAACAATCCGGCCGCGAGTTAAGTCGTAGGGCGAGAGCTCAACGATTACCTTGTCGTCCGGCAAAATACGAATGTAGTGCATTCTCATTTTGCCACTGATGTGAGCAAGTACTTTGTGGCCATTATCAAGCTCTACCCGAAACATTGCGTTGGGCAAAGTTTCAACGATGGTGCCCTCGAGTTCGATCGCACCGTCTTTTTTGGCCATACCTGCCTTTAAATCAGCGAATTGGTTTTGCTCACTAATTACTTACTGAGCGAAGCAATAGTTTAGCCAAAGCACCAATTAACCCTTTGCTGTGGGGTTAGCGCGAATCTGAGCCCTTTACTGCATTTAACGCGGCGCGACCAACTTCGAGCCGAGCGATCGGTACCCGAAAGGGTGAACAAGAGACATAATCCAGCCCAATTTGAGCAAAAAAGTGAATGCTGGTGGGATCCCCGCCATGTTCACCGCATACCCCCATCATCATCACCGGCTTAGTGGCGCGGCCCTTCTTAACCGCCATTTTCACTAACTCCCCTACCCCAAATACATCGATTGACTCAAAAGGCGAGGTACCCAAAATTCCTCGCTCTAAATATGCTCCAACAAATTCACTCTCAACATCATCGCGACTAAAACCCCAAGTAGTTTGAGTTAGATCATTAGTTCCGAAAGAAAAGAAATCAGCTTCTTCAGCAATTCGCTCTGCCGTGAGCGCAGCACGAGGCAGTTCAATCATAGTTCCGATAACTGGATCAAATTCTTGATTATTTTCTTTCATAGTTTTTTCAAAAATTTCGCTTGCTTCTTTTTTAATCGGGACAAATTCTGCAACTGTGGCAACTAGTGGCACCATAATTTCTGGATGGGGGTGCAATCCTTCGCTTAATAGTTTTGCGGTGGCTTGGGCGATGGCCTTCACTTGGGTTGCGAAAAGCCCTGGCATTTGTAAACCTAATCGCACCCCACGCATTCCCAACATCGGATTTTGCTCACGATGGGCTTCAACAGCCGCTGCTAAAGTTTTCTTTTTCTTTGACGTCGCTTTACCGCGCTCTCGACCAACGCAACCGCTACTGCCAATTCAGCATGTTCTGGCAAGAATTAATGTAACGGTGGCGAGTGGATCAATCAAACGAATAACTACGGGTAGCCCTCGGTGGCTTTTAATAGTTCATAAAAATCTTGAGTTTGCAACGGTAGTAATTCTTGATAAACCAAATCACGCTCTGCTTGGTGGTCTGCCAAAATTAATGACTCAATTGGCTCGATTTGCGTCTGCTTCAGTATCGGCGTTGGCACGCACTTTTAGTTTGGCAACTTCATCAGCATGTTTCACTAACTGATCAAAGCGCGATTGGTCATCAAAGCACTCAACTGCTGCTAAGCCTTCTTCAAAGTATCGACTCACCAAGCTAGGTGCGACCGGTGCTTCACACAAAAGAACATCACCACTAGTGCCATCGATGCTAATTACATCGCCTTCGTTTAATACTTCACCACTCAACGAGTTATTTTTATTTTCAATATCAACTTGTGGTTCAGCACCGCAAACCACAGTCTTACCCATACCTCTTGCCCACTACCGCCGCATGAAGTTTTCCACTTCCCGCGGTTAAAATTCCAGCAGCTGCCACCATGCCGGCTAAATCATTCAGGTTGGTTTCACGCCTTATCAAAATGACTTTTTCGCCACTGGCAGCTTTTTCGACTGCAGCTTTGGCACTAAAAACTATTTTTCCTACTGCTGCCCCGGGTGAAGCTGCGATACCTTTGGCAATTAATTTCTTTTCGGCTTTTGTATCAAAACGTGGAAACATCAATTGAGTTAATTGAACTCCATTGACTCGCTGTAGCGCTTCATCCAGCGTAATTAAACCTTCATCCACTAATTGGCTAGCGATTCTAAACGCAGCAGCGGCGGTGCGTTTGCCGACGCGAGTTTGCAGCATCCAAAGCTTGCCGTCTTCAACAGTAAATTCAATGTCGCAAAGGTCTTTATAGTGCGTTTCAAGGGTGTGCATAATTTGCATTAACTCTTTATGCACCTGGGGCATTAATTTTGCTAAATCGTCTAAATGCAAAGTGTTTCTAATGCCCGCCACCACATCTTCACCTTGCGCGTCAGTAAGCCAATCTCCGTAAGCACCAGTTGCACCGGTGGCGGGGTCGCGCGTGAAGGCGACGCCAGTACCGCTGTCAGATCCCTTGTTTCCAAAAACCATGAAGTTTTAACATTCGCCGCATTTTCGTCATCGGAATTCTTTCTTGTCTTCGATAAATTTTGGCGCGGTCGGTGTTCCATGAATTAAAAACTGCTCTTATTGCAAGGTCAAGCTGAGAGTGCCAAGGCGCCAGGGGACTCTGCGCCAGTTTCTCTAAAATGGTACTGGCTTTTTTACAATTTGCTTTAAATCATCGGCTTTTAAATCTAAATCATTATTGGCGCCGATTTTTCTTTATGATCATCAAAAACAGTTTCAAACTTTTTACCTTCAATATCTAAAACAGTTTTACCAAACATTTGAATCAAGCGCCGATAAGAATCCCAGGCAAATCTTTCGTCCCCGGTTTCTTTTGCTAAGCCGATCAAAGTATCATCGTTAAGTCCAATATTTAAAACCGTATCCATCATTCCCGGCATTGAAAATTTTGCACCACTTCTTACTGAAAGTAGAAGCGGATTTTAGCTATCACCTAGTTTTTCGGTTTGAGCGAGATTCAGTGGCTGCTAAAGCGGTACCCGCAATGGTCCCAGTCCTGCTGGCTCACGACCTTGTTTTAAATATGCGCGGCATGCTTCGGTAGTGATGGTAAACCCAGGCGGAACCGGTAATCCCAATCGCGTCATCTCAGCTAAGTTGGCTCCTTTACCTCCTAAAAGGTCAGACATACTGCGGTCACCCTCGGTAAAGTCGTAAACATATTTACTCATAGCCATGACACTAGAGCAGATGGATTAATTAATAAAGTGGAATTTACTTAATGTTTTTCACAAGTTGGATCTTTGTGAATAGCGATGGTCTGCCAATCTGCATTTAAGGCATCAAAAATCATTAATCTGCCAATTAAGGTTTCGCCTATTGAAACTATTATTTTAATTGCTTCTAAAACATGGTGCCAATTACTCCACACAAACTTCTAATATACCCCCACTTGCGCACAACAGCACACTCACAGGAGCGGCGCTTGTGGGAACACACATCTGTAACAAGGACCCCGTTTGGCATCAAAAACACATACCGCCCATCAAATTGGTTTAGGGCCGCCCCAAACATCTAGGTTTTTAATTCGGCACAAAGCGTCATTTACACTAATATTTCGGTTTCCAAAGTTATCGCGCTGCCATCTAGTACTAAATCAAAATCTTTAACGAGTATTTCTTTAGCATTTTTTATCAGTCAAACTCCTGATTAAAAGTAATTACTTCGCATTCTGCATTTAACTTATTTAAATATCCTTTAGCACTTAGAGTTTTTGGTTGTCCAAGAAATTCTGGTGTATGGATGACTTGCCGGTGCAAATTTGATTCGGTGACAATATCAAAATCAATAATGCCTAAAGTGCCAACTCCCCCTGCCGCTAAATAAGGCAAAGCGGCTGAACCCAAACCACCGGCCCCTACCACCAAAACCTTTGCTGCTTTGAGCTTTTGCTGGCCTTCAATTCCAAAGTTAGGCAAGATAGTTTGACGCAGATAGCGCTGCAATATTGATAAGTCGACTTCTGCCATTGTGTGTTGAAGTCTAACCCCTTGCTCGTGGCAAACTAGCAACATGAAAAAACCTGTTATCGGAATCTCTTGCTACGTAGAGCCAGCCCAGTGGGGTGCGTGGAATATTGAAGCAGCAGTTCTGCCTTTTGCTTATGTGGCAAGCGTTACGCAGGCAGGTGCGAGAGCGGTAATTATTCCGCCAGATGTAGATGGCGCTGAAGTTGTAGAAAATTTAGATGCTTTGATAATTGCAGGTGGCGCTGATGTAAATGCCGCGCTTTATCAAGAGACTGCACACGAAACCGCCGATCAGCCCAGAGTTGCGCGCGACAGCAGTGAAATTGCTTTATATAAAAAAGCTCTTGAATTAAACAAACCGTTTTTAGGAATCTGTCGGGGAATGCAAATCATGGCAGTGGCCAGCGGTGGCAGTTTGATTCAACATTTACCTGATGTTTCTGCATTAAGTCATCGCCCAGCACCGGCACAATTCGTTGAGCACGGCGCCCGATTCGAAGCTGGGTCTTTAGTCGAAAAATTGTTAGGTAAAGAAATGATTGTTAATTCATCACACCATCAAGCAGTAAAAACCTCGGGAACTTTAAAGATAACTGGTTGGGCAGAAGATGACACGATTGAAGTACTAGAAAACCCCGACCACAAATTTGTAATCGGGGTGCAGTGGCATCCTGAGATGCATCACGACAAGCGTTTGTTCGAAGCGCTTGTTAAAGCGGCGTTACATACGCCCCGGTAATACCACCGTCAACTAAAAAGTTGGCAGCGGTGATAAACGAAGAATCATCACTAGCCAAAAATGCAACCGCTGCTGCTAATTCTTCCGCTTCACCAAAGCGTCCCATCGGGATATGCACTAAACGTCTTTGTGCACGTTCTGGATCTTTAGCAAATAATTCTTGCAAAAGTGGGGTGTTAACGGGCCCTGGACTTAGCGCATTAACGCGAATTCCCTCACGAGCAAACTGCACACCTAATTCACGAGTCATCGCTAAGACGCCACCTTTTGAAGCAGTATAAGAAATTTGACTGGTGGCAGCCGCTAAAGTCGCTACGAATGAAGCGGTGTTAATGATTGAGCCCTTACCTTGTTTTTGCATATAAGGAATAACTGCTTTGCAGCAAAGATAAACGCTGGTTAGGTTTACCAGTTGAACTTTGTCCCAAGCCTCTAACTCAGTAATTAGAATCGAATCATCTTCTGGTGGTGAGATGCCCGCATTGTTAAATGCGATATCAATTGATCCAAATTTTTCATAAACTTCTTTAAACATCCCATCAACGCTTTGCTTATCCGTTACGTTGCACTTAATGAAGTGACCCTTAACTTCATCGGCAACTTTTCTGCCGTTTACTTCATCTAAATCGGCAATTACAACTTTGGCGCCTTCTTGCGCAAAGCGAATCGCAGTCGCTCTGCCGATGCCACTTCCTCCACCGGTAATAGTTGCGATGCGGTCTTTTAGTCTTTCCACCATATTCCTTTCTTAAATATCGGTGTTAAAAAATACATTCTTTTCTTCGGTAAACGCGTGCAGCGCATCCGGACCCAATTCGCGACCCAAGCCAGACTTTTTAAATCCGCCAAATGGTGTCCAGTAGCGCACTGAAGAATGAGAGTTCACTGACAAGTTTCCACTCTCAATCCCGCGAGCAACTCTAAAGGCTCGAGCAGAATTATTAGTCCAGATGGACCCACTCAAACCATATTCTGAAGCATTCGCCAACTCAATTGCGTCTGCTTCATCCTTAAAGGTGGTGACGGCTACTACTGGGCCAAAGATTTCTTCACTTAGCGCACGGTGTTTGCGATCGGTGATTGCCAATACCGTGGGTGGTATCCAAAAACCTGTTCCGGTGGGTGCAGTACCACGAAATGCCACTAATGATTCATCAATATAACTTTCTACACTCTTTTTATGAGCTGCGGTTATCAGCGGGCCCATTTCAGTGGAATCAAGTGTTGGATCTGCTACTTTTACATTTTTTACCGCAACTTCAAATTGCTCCATGAATTTTTCATAAATACTCTCTTGCACCAAGATGCGACTGCGAGCACAACAATCTTGACCAGCGTTATCAAAGACGCCATAAGGTGCGCTGGCGGCAGCTTTAGCTAAATCTGCATCTTCAAAAATTACGTTAGCTGACTTTCCACCAAGCTCTAGTGTTACCCGCTTAACATTTGGGGCGCACTTAGCCATAATGCTGGTACCAACTTCGGTAGAGCCGGTAAAGACAATTTTTGCAACGCGAGGATCTTGCACCAAAGTTTCGCCAACTACTCGTCCCGAGCCAGTTACGACTTGAAATACATCTTGCGGAATCCCCGCCACTAAAGCTAGTTCAGCTAACTTCATTGCGGTTAAGGGAGTTACTTCTGCTGGTTTCATAACTACGGTGCAGCCGGCTGCTAAGGCCGGGGCAAAACCCCAACCAGCAATTGGCATCGGAAAGTTCCAAGGCACGATGATTCCCACCACGCCAATGGCTTCACGAAAAGTTATATCCACCCCATTGGCAACTGGGATTTGTTTTCCAAAATTTCGCTCGGGGGCGCCGGCGTAATAATTCAAAACATCTCTCACGTTGCCGGCTTCCCAGGTGGCGTTAGAAATCGTGTGACCTGAGTTTTCTACTTCTAATTTTGCCAGTAGCGGGATGTTGGCTTCTACTACTTGTGCGAAGCTTCTTAGCAATCTCGCGCGCTCGCCCGGAGCGACATTGCGCCAAGTTTTAAAGGCTTCAGCACTGCGAGCAATCGCATCTTTAGTGTCTTGCTCACTAGCTGCTGGAACTGTGGCAATAACGGCTTCGGTGGCTGGATTAATTACTTGATGAGTTGACACTTTTTACCTTGATCTCCTAATTAAATTTTTTTACATGCGTTCGAAGGTTCTAATGCGCTCCCAATCAGTAACAGCGCTATTAAATGCCTTCAATTCAGTGTTTGCCATATTTAGATAATGCGCTTGCACTTCTTCGCCAAAGATTTTTTTGACAAAAGCACTGTTTGCCCAAAGCTCAGCGGCTGCTGCCAAAGTTTCAGGCACTCTAGCTGCCTCTGATTTATAAGCATTTCCGGTGAAAGCCGGCTCTAACTCCAACTTCTCTTCCATTCCAGCTATTCCGGCGGCGATCATGGCAGCTTCGGCTAAGTAAGGGTTCACATCCCCACCGGGTACTCGGTTTTCAAAACGCAAAGATTCACCGTGTCCTACCAAGCGCAAAGCGCAAGTTCTATTATCTGGCCCCCACTTAAGTGCAGTTGGAGCAAATGACCCTTCTATGTATCTTTTGTAAGAATTAATATTTGGTGCAAAAAATAATGTTAACTCTTGCATATATTTAAGCTGCCCAGCAATAAATGATTTTGCTAACGGGCTCATTCCATATTGATCGCTATCGTCTGCCATCACTGCTTTGCCAGATTTATCTCGTACTGAAAGATGGATATGACAAGAATTACCTTCGCGTTCGTTGAATTTAGCCATGAAAGTTAAGGCGTAACCCATTTCAGAAGCGATTTCTTTTGCGCCAAGTTTATAAATAACGTGTCGATCAGCCGAGGTGAGAGCATCTGAATATCTAAAAGCGATTTCATGCTGACCTAAATTGCACTCCCCTTTGGCGCTTTCAACTTCCAAGCCAGCCCCCGCCATGCCTAAGCGAATTGCTCTTAACAATCCTTCAACTCGACTGGTACCTAAAAGTGAATAATCGATGTTGTATTGGTTTGCTGGGATTAGATCTTTATAGCCCTTTTCCCAAGCCATCTCGTAAGTGTCATTAAAAACAATAAACTCAAGTTCGGTTCCGGTATAAGGAACCAAGTTATGTTCAGCTAGTCGGGCAATTTGCTTTTTTAAAATTTGGCGAGGTGACGCCACCACATCTGATTCGTCCAGCCAAAGGGAATCTGCGATCACCAAGGCGGTTCCATCTAACCAAGGGATTTTACACAAAGTATCCCAATCGGGTTTCATCATAAAATCGCTGTAACCGCGATCCCATGAACTCATGTCATAACCTGGAACAGTATTCATATCTACATCTACGGCCATTAAATAATTGCAACCTTCAGTTGCGTGGGTTGCTACTTCTTTGAGAAAGAAATCACCATGAACACGCTTTCCTTGTAAGCGTCCTTGCATATCTACTATGCCAACTAAAACTGTATCAATTTTTTTGGACTTTATATCTGCCGCTAAATCTGAAAATTTATATGGTGCTTTATCTGTTTGCTTAATTTGTGAATTCACAATCAGCCCCTCTCTAGGGCTGACGCTACTAGTAAGCTATCCGGTTTCGCAGATGATTCTCAGAAAATTCTTCTGCCACCCAAGCAGTGTGCTCAATATGGGCAACATGTCCCGTTTCTGCCAGCACTCTCACCTGAGCCATTGGCGCAAAATATGGAACTTTTTTAGCTGCCCGGGGATGCACCAATTTGTCCTTGCCACCGTACATAAATAAGGAAGGGGCGCTAATACTTTTAACTAAATTCCAAGGGGCTTGCTCAGAGCGATCAAAAAAGGTTGCTAGTAGTGAACGTAACGTTGCCAACAAACTAGAAAGCTGGTGTGGCTGCATATCCCTTTCTGCTAACTCACGAGTGATAGCCTCATGCCAATTTTCTGGAGCGTTTCTGCGATCGGCAAAAGTATTTTGAATTGTGTTACTAGCTCGCTCTGCTGGTGGTAATTCGAAGTATCTTTGCATTAATTTTTCACCAAATTTTGGAAGAGCACTCAAAACTACTGGAGCAGCACTTAAGTCGGGATAGAGAGTTGGTAACGCCGGTGAAACCAATGTCATGCTCTTAACTAGTTTTGGATGGCGAGCAGCAAGTTGTACCGCAATTGCACCGCCTAGGGAGTTTCCTAATAAATGAACACTTTGCCCAGGATAAGTCTTTTCAATTACTTCAGCCATTATTTCAGCAAAATTTTTCGGGGAATGATCTTGATCGCTCGGTGGTAAAGATTGGCCAAACCCGGGCAAATCAGGCGCCGTCATATCTAGTTGATCTGAGATGTGACTCATAAAAGGAAACCAATTGTGTCCCGAAGCACCTAAGCCATGAATCAGGACTGCCGGCTCACCATTTGGCGAGGGTTGGCGTCGAATTCTGACACTGCCTTTGCCGGTTTTTACCTGTTCGTCAAGCATGGTTCAAGATTAAACCCTCGCTGGCAACTCCACAAATGCAGAATCAAAATCAAGCGTTAGCCTTAGATAATAACTAACAAGAAAGGCTTGGGCCCAATGGAAGTAAGAATTGCCGTACAGCACACAGCGAGAGAAATTGCCTTTGAAAGCGGACAAACTGCTGAAGAAGTCAGCAAAGCAGTAAATCAAGCCATTAAAGACCAATCGCTTTTAACTTTGACAGATGACAAGGGCCGACAGATTTTAGTGCCAGGTGATCGTATTGCTTTTATCGAAATTGGTTCTGCAGTTGAGCGTCGCGTTGGTTTTGCTGGCTGATGCCGGAAATTCAACAACTCTTACTAGAGCTGCCAGTAGGAGTTGAAAAAATTGAGATTGAGTTAACTACTCACTCTTTAGTTGCGCTCGCCACAAAGGAGCCAGCTAGTAAACTTGAATTAGTTTTGTGTTTGCCTGGCTTTACTGGCAGTAAAGAAGATTATTTGGCAATTTTGCCACCACTGAGTCAAGCCGGTTACCAAGTTATTTCGATTGATCAGCGCGGACAATTTGAATCAAAGTTTGCTAATGACAAAAATTCATTTACTGTTGAAGCACTGGCACAGGATGTGACAGAGATAGCTAAGAAATTTAATAAGCCAATACACCTCATCGGGCATTCTATGGGGGGCTTAGTAGCTGCTGGTGCGGTTTTGAGTGAGCCTGAACTATTTTCGTCGCTTACTTTGCTTTGTTCAGGGCCTGGCGCAATCCCGATAACTCGACAGAGAAACATCAGTGCCATCAGAAAGGGGTTTCCGCAAACTCCACTTTTAGCGGCTTGGAAACTCATAGAAGCAGAAGAAAAAAGAATTGACCCTAATAAATTTTCTGATGAAGTATGGGCCTTTCGAAAAAAACGCTGGCTTGAAAATAACCCCCAAGCACTGCATGAAATGGCCGTTATTTTGCAAGACACTCCTGATTTTTCTGAACCTTTAGCTGAAGTTTTAAAGTTAAACCAAATTGCCTGTTTGGTGTTAACCGGCGAACACGATGATATTTGGCCCTTAAGTGACCAGCAAAAAATGGCACAGGTTTTCGCCGCAGACTACTTAGTCTTAGCTGATGCTGGTCATTCACCAGCGCGGGAGACTCCCGCTGAAACTGCGGCTGCGCTTGTTAATTTTTATGAAAAATTAGTAGAAGAGGTACCGAAATGAAGCAAGATTTAATCATGACAGCCTTAGCTGAGGTTGAAGATCCTGAAATCAGAAAGCCAATAACCGAATTGGATATGGTCAAATCAGTCAGCATTGAAAACGAAAATGTTGTGATTGAGATTTTTCTTACCGTTGTCGGCTGTCCATTAAAGCAAGAAATTGTGAGCCGAATTCAGCAAGCCGTCAGTAAAGTACTGCCTTTAGCGCAAACCCAAGTTGTTTTTGATGTGATGAATGATGAACAAAGAAAAAAACTTAGAGAAAAACTACGTGGACCTCAAAAAATTAATCCTTTTGCACAAGAAGGTTCTTTAACAAAAGTTTTTGCTATCGCTTCAGGAAAAGGCGGCGTTGGTAAATCTTCGCTTACCGTGAACTTAGCGGCTGCGATGGCAGCACAAGGATTTTCGGTAGGAATATTGGATGCCGATGTTTATGGACACTCCATCCCGCGAATCTTAGGTATCGATCACGCCCCCACCATGGTGGAAGGAATGATTATGCCGCCAGCCAAATGGGGAGTAAGAGCAATTTCAATGTTGCCCTTTAAACCCGGAGGTGTTTCGCAACCGATCGCTTTCAGAGGGCCCATGCTGCACAAAGCCTTAGAGCAATTCTTGACTGATGTTTGGTGGGGTGATTTGGATTTTCTACTGCTTGACCTACCACCGGGAACAGGCGATGTTGCAATAAGTGTGGCGCAACTGCTACCAAAGGCCGAAATAATTGTCATTACTACTCCGCAAATCAGCGCTTCAGAAGTAGCGGTGCGAGCCGGAACAATTTCTAGTCAAACGCACCAAACAGTAACTGGAGTTATTGAGAATATGAGTGAAATAACTTGCACTCATTGCAATCAGCCAATGGAATTATTTGGTTCTGGTGGTGGAGATGCGGTAGTTGAATCTTTGAAAAAAGAATTAGGAAAAGATGTGCCGCTTTTAGGTAAAGTGCCGTTTGATAACAAACTGCGCGAGGGCGGGGACGCAGGAGAACCTTTGGTTTTATCTGAGCCCGAAGCACCAGCTAGTAAAGCCATAATAGAAATAGCGATGAATTTAATTAAAAGACCAAAGGGTTTAGCTGGTAAATCTCTAAATCTCTCGCCCGTCTCAAATTAACCGTCTTCGCGAGAACCCAGTGTTACCGTAACCTCTTTTTCAAGTCCACTAACTTCAACCACGAGAAAAGTTACGGTGTCCCCAGGATCATTGCGGCGAATCGCCACAATTAATTCAGTTGAGTCAGCCACAACTTCACCGTTCATTTTAGTAATCACATCACCTTGCACTAATCCAGAATTTTCGCTGGGACCACCCACCACCACTTCGGCGATGCGAGCTCCTTCACCTTCGTATGAGGAATCAATACTGATTCCTGCAATAGGGGTACTAGAAGTTCCGGTACTAATTATTTCTTGAATGATTCTTTGCACTTGGCTAATTGGAATTGCAAATCCTAAGCCAATGCTGCCGCTAGCCCCGACTCCCAAAGTCGCAATCGCAGAATTGACGCCAACAACTTCTGCTGCCCCGTTAACTAAAGGGCCACCTGAGTTTCCAGGATTAATTGCCGCATCAGTTTGAATCGCAGAAATATAAGATTGATCCCCCACCCCACCGGCGGTGACTGGGCGATTTAAAGCTGAAACAATTCCTGAAGTTACCGTGCCACTTAAGCCCAACGGTGAGCCGAAGGCAATTGTGGTATCCCCAACATTTAATTGATCTGAATTACCGATTCTCATTGGGATTAAGCCACTTCGCTCTATCTTGATAACCGCTAAATCATATGAAGAATTTCTACCAATCAAGGTAGCTGGATAACTACTACGATCAAAAAGAGTGACTTCGATGTCGCCAGTGGTAACAGCGGTGTCAATTACATGGTTGTTAGTAATAATGTAGCCATCAGAGCTATAAATAAACCCAGATCCAGTTCCAGCTCCATTGACACCGGTAGCAGAAATGCTAACCACACTTGGTTGTACAACTTGCACAATTGCCGCTACCGAACCTTCTAAGGGTTTAACGGGCGGTAGTGAAGAATTTCCATTGCTATTGTTCTCAGTGGCTGCGGGTGCCACTGGCGCATTGCTTCTACCTAAGTTATTTAAAGTATCAGCAGCCAACCAACCGCTAACCCCACCTGCCACAGAGCCAATTAATAGCGACACCACGATTACTGCTGAAAGCGGAGTGTTGCGTTTTGGTTTTTCATTTGAAGCAGAGGTATAAGTAAGTCCGTATCCAGGGAGCGAAGACTGATAGCGCTCCGGCGGATCAATCGGGTCGAATGGTGATTGCGTCATTTCTGCTCCTAATCTAATCACCATGCTACGGCCCCGCATCTTAAATAATTCGACGGGTTAAATTAGCCTATAGGCCATAATCGAATGAAGAAGGTAAATTAGTGATTCCGCCCAGTGCGCAAAGTTGGACTTATGCTCAAAATCTAATTGGCGAGGACCAAGTACTTACCCAAGCTAGAGAAGCTGCCGAAGAGAAAAAGATACCAGCATTAAGTCCTGGTGGTGGGGCTTTTTTGAGATTTCTGGCAAGTTCAAATGACGCTAGCAATGTTGTCGAGGTAGGAACCGGAGTTGGCATCAGCGGAGTTTGGTTATTGCGGGGAATGAATCCAGCAGGTGTGCTAACTAGCATTGATCAAGATGCACAAGCACAAAGAATAGCCAAAGAAACTTTTCTTAAAGCAGGTATCGAGCCCACTCGCACAAGATTGATTACTGGTAAAGCACTTGAAGTTGTTTCACGCTTAACCGATAAAGCGTATGACTTAATTTTGGTAGCGGGTGACAAATTGGAATATGAATCCTTACTGGAAGAGAGCACTCGACTTTTGCGACCCGGGGGGATTTTAGTTTTTGATAATGCGCTAAATCAAGATCGGGTTTCAAACCCAAGACAACAAGATGCCGAAACAATAGCAATCAGAAATGTTGGCGAAAAAATAAGAGAAGATGAAAGATTTATTTCAGTATTAGTAGCAAACGCAGATGGTTTGCTGGCAGCGATTTATCGCCCCGAAAGAGCAGCAACCTTAGGCGCTTAAAACTTCTAGTTGCGTATCAAGTTCTTTTGCTTCATCGAATGACATTTCCACTACTAAGCGGCCGCCACCTTCAAGTGGGATTCGCACTACTACGCCGCGTCCTTCTTTGGTAACTTCCATTGGTCCATCACCAGTACGTGGTTTCATTGCTGCCATAAGTGTGTGTCCTTCGATCGCTTAATTAATGAGTCCCATCTTACTACAAAATCCTATATCTTAGAAATTCACCTGTTTATTAGGAATTTTTTTCAACTATTAACGCAAATTTTTTCAAAGATTTTTGTATTGCAATTTTGAAAAATGGTTCAATTATTTTGTATCCCACAAATCCAATGATTCCTAAAGGTAGCTCAAGGCTTTCGGACCAAATAAAATCAGATTCATCATCTGAGATTTTTTCTACATTCATTTCGCCCGTACCTCGGACAAATTTTCCAAGATGTACAACTGAAACTTCTTGAGGAGGGTTCCATTTAGTAATTTGCATCGGATCAATAAAACCTAACTTTCCAATTCCAGTAAAAGCAGCAAACTCACCACCTACACCTACCCCGTCATTTTTTGTAACCCAGACTTTGGTTCCGAGCATCCAAGCCGACTGACTTGGCCAATTAACAATCTCTGCAAATACTTTTTCTTGCGAGGCTTTAACTCTTTGCGTAAGGCTTAAATCAGCTTTCATTTACCTCGTCCAATTCCGCTTCTAGTAGGTCGCTAGCGCTGGCGATAATCTCGCGCGGTTCGCTCCATTCATTCTCGATTGCTGTGAGAGCTTGCTTGACACTGGTAGTCCAGTATGGAACCAAAGTGGCTGCTTGGCGAATAAAGAGTTTTTTTGTAAGTTCATCGATTAAAGCTTTAAGGCCAGCGTAATCATTCCACGGATCCAAAATAATGATTGGCTTGTTGTGCATTCCCAAACTCCGAGCCGTCCAGACTTCAATCAATTCTTCTAAAGTTCCGATCCCACCTGGCAAAGCGATAAAAGCATCGCTGTAGGAATCCATCACGCCTTTACGAGCGCGCATATCTTTTGTAATTATTAATTCATCTGCTGCCTCATCGGCTACTTCAAATTTCAATAATCCTTCTGGAATTACTCCAATAGTTTTTCCACCAAACTTTCTAGCGCTTTCGGCTACCGCGCCCATCATCGAGATAGAGCCGCCACCAGTTACTAGGGCATATTTCTTTTTGGCGATCTCAGCACCAACTTCGCTTGCTAAATGTAAATATTTGTCATCGATATCTTGACTAGAGGCGCAAAAAACACAAATAGTTTTTACTATTTCTTCAGCCAAGTACTCAACCTTTGAAAGACGGTGTCTAGTTGCGTTATTTCTACTGCCTCTTGGGGATGGTGCGCCAAATTAGGATCACCAGGGCCAAAATTGATTGCTGGAATGTTTAACTTTGAAAATCTTGCAACATCGGTCCAGCCAAACTTTGGAGCTAAAGGCAAATCAATTTGTTTAACAAATTCGCTAACTAATGGATTATCAAGTGAAACCGGTGCAGCTATTGCAACATCTAGAATTTCTATTTCAAAATCCGCAAACAATTCTGTTAAATGTGCAATCGCTTGAGCTTCGGTGCGGTCAGGGGCAAAGCGGTGGTTCAGTGAAATTTCTACTAAATCGGGAACAACATTGCCGGCTATTCCACCATTAATCGCGACTATCTGTAAACCTTCGCGAAACGTTAGTTGCTCAATTATGGGAGTGCGGGGCTGATAATTATTAACGATTTCTAAAATCGTCTGTGCTTTGTGAATCGCATTTTCGCCCTTCCACCAGCGAGCAGAGTGGGCGCGACTACCTTTTATAGAAATTTTAAATCGAATAGAACCTTGACAACCCATTTCTAAAATTGCGTTAGTAGGTTCTAACAAGACTGCAAAGTCCCCAAGTAAAAATTCTGGATTTTTTTGGGCTACTTTTTCTAAGCCGTTATATTTAGATTCAATTTCTTCTGCCTCATAAAACAGAAACGTGACATCTTTTTTAAATTCTTGCACAACTTGAGCTAATTTAAGCATTACCGCTATTCCACTTTTCATATCAACTGCACCCAAGCCAAGGATAGAATCTTGCGAAATAATTGCCTCTTGATTCTGATTTGCCGGCACCGTATCTAAATGGCCAGCTAAAATGACCCGACTAGAAAAATTAAAGTTAGTTTTGGCAATTAAGGTATTTTCAATTCGGGTAACTTCTAGGGTCGCTAAGGTGGCTAAGGCTGTTTGGATTTGGTCAGCTAAGTCTTTTTCAGACAACGAGACGCTGGGGATATTAATTAAATCAGCCGTCAACTCTGCCAAATTCTTATCTATTTGCAACACTCCTCTATTCTCTCAAACCCCTCAAATTGGCTACTGGTTTCGCCCAGTTAGGCACTAAGTTTTACCTATGAACACTCTCTCTGCCTGCGCAATTGGAATCGCCACCGAGTTTGAGGGCGAAATTTTAGAAGTTTTTTATCCAGAACCTAATTTAGGCTTAAACCCGAATCTGATTGAAGATTACGAATCTTTGGTTGGCGAGGATGAAATCAGAGGCGTTAAGCGGGTTCGAGTTGAAACCACAATTTTAGATTTATCGCAAGCCCCCACTGATGTGGCTGATGCTTATTTGAGACTGCAATTGCTTTCACATCGATTGGTGAAGCCCCGTACCATAAATCTGGATGGAATCTTTTCGATTTTGCCAAACTTAGTATGGACCAATTTAGGCGCGGTTGCTGTTTCTGAAATTAATAAAACTCGAGCTCGTGCTATTACTAATGGACTTGCATTTTTTGTAATAAGTGTAGATAAGTTTCCCCGAATGGTGGATTATGTAATACCCAGCGGAGTGAGAATTGCTGACGGGGATCGAGTTCGGCTCGGCGCCTACTTAGCTAGTGGCACCACAGTGATGCATGAAGGTTTTGTTAACTTTAACGCGGGAACTTTAGGTGCCTCTATGGTTGAAGGACGAATCAGCGCTGGTGTCTTAATCGGGGATGGCTCAGATATTGGTGGTGGCGCTTCTATTATGGGCACGCTTTCAGGCGGCGGTAAAGAAGTAATTAGTGTCGGCGAAAAAAGCTTGATTGGCGCTAACGCCGGAATTGGTATCAGCATCGGAAACAATTGTGTAGTGGAAGCTGGTCTCTATGTAACAGCCGGAAGTAAAGTCAAGCTTCCAGATGGCAGCAACACCAAAGCCGCAGCATTAAGTGGCGAAGATAATTTATTATTTAGAAGAAATTCACAAACAGGTGCAGTTGAGGTAGTAAGTCGAACAGATTCGTGGGGCGGCTTAAATACTGCCTTACACTCAAACGATTAAAAGTCTTTTAATCGTTTTGTAACTTCGATTGTTGTTTCTTGATCTAAGGTAAGCGAAATTCTGACAAAGTTTTCACCCGTAGGTCCATACCAACTGCCAGGTGCAACTTTAATTTTTAATTTCTCAAATCTTTCTACTACCGCTTGACCAGGCTCTCCGTTGCTGAGCCACAAAAACATTCCACCGGGTGAGTAATTGGTAAAACCCAATTCAAGCAAACTCGGTAATAATGCTGCTCTGCGCTCATTAAATTGATCACGAATTTTTTTAGGATATGAAAAATCTTTTAATAACTCACTAGCTACCTCAGTAGCAGGGGAATTTGGTAACAAACCTAATTTTCGTCGCGCGCTTATTAATTCAGAGATCAGCTTTTCATCTCCGATCGCATAGCCAACGCGAAAAGCAGCCAATGAATTCCTTTTAGAAAGTGAATAAAGCCCTATGACTTTTGAGTGATTCAACTTAAAACCAAGTTGTAAGGCACTTACAGCTTGGTTTTCGATAGCAGTTTCAAGATAGGTCTCATCGCTCACCACCACCGCTTGTTTTTCTTTGGCTACCTGCAAAAGCGCGGTGAGCTCAGCCTCGTTAAGAATTTTTCCGGTGGGATTATTTGGGGAGTTAATCCACAGTAAATCTATATTTGTGGCTGTAACTAATTCTGCCGGTGAGCGATAGCGCAGAACTTGGCTGCTAGTCGCGCTAGCCCCATCAAAATAAGTTGGATAGCTCAATTCAGGTATCGCAATAGTAGAAGTTTCATCTAACCCCAAGAGCCAAGGTAAGGTGCCAACAAATTCTTTTGCCCCTGCTACTGGCATCACTTGCTGCTGAGTTATTTCTAGTTCCAGTAGTTCTTTTGCCCAAGTGACTACTGCTGAATTAAATCTTTCGCTGCCAGCCGCTAACGGATAACCAACTTGCCAGCTAGCTTTGGTTAATTCTGATAAAACGGCGTCACTTACCGGCTCTGTGGGCGCACCGATCGAAAGGTCAATTTCTTTCATCGTGCCAAAGTGATTTGGTAATCACCATTTTGAATCTGAAAACTAGTTATCAAGGCCGGATCCAAAGCCAATTCTCTTAACTCCCCAATTAATTCACCTTTCTTTATTAAAAGGGTTTGAGTTTGTTGTTTTTGTATTAACTGTTGGGTGACCTCTACCCGCGCACGAGACTGCCCGGACCGAGTCAACAGCTTTACTAAGTTGTCAACTTCTTCTGCTTTAAGAGTTTTCTTCAAACCTTGCAAATTTGCAATAAAGGTATCAATCGCAATTACCAAGTCGTCTCGATTAGGCCAAACTATTTCAGCCGTGCGTTCACTGGGGGAAAGCGTGATACGGCTCAAGTCTCGGTAAGAGCCCCCTACCAACGCTTCGATAAGTTTTTGGTTTTCAGCATTTTCAATCGTCAAGCCAAAGCCTGCCGAAATAAGGTGTGAAAGATGGCTTGAAACTACTACTGCCTCGTCATGTTGTTTGGCAAAAGTCGGGACCACCCAGGCTCCAGTAAATAAAATGACTTCAATCAATTTTGCAAGTGTGGTTTCTTCTTTAGCCTGATCTAGTGTTAACGCCCAAGGAGCTTGGTGAAATATTGTCGGGTCGGCCGAATCCCAGCCAGCAAGATGAGATCCTGCCATTGGATGAGTGCCAACAAAATTTATTTTTTTATTAACTGACTTATGGATTAGTGATTTTGTTGAGCCAATATCGCTTACTAGTCCAGAAAAGTTTGAAGCCGCTAACTCTTTTAGAATCTCAAGTGCCGCATTGGTGGGTGCTGCAATCACGATGATGTCGCTATTATGCGTTAACTCTGCCAAGCTATTTCGAATTCGAAAACCTGACTGCTTGACTTTAATTCTTACAGACTCATCAGAATCAAATCCAAAAATATCGCATTTCGAGTGAAGTTTTTTTATTAATGAGCCACCAATTAGACCCAAACCCACAATGCCAATGTTCATAAGTTACCTAAAAATTTATCGAGGTGCTTCGCTAGATTCTTTTACCAATCTAGTGACCCATTCATTCAAAACGTCAGAAGTTACGCTGCCAGGTGGTAGTGATTCACCAAGCCGCGCCGAAGAAATCTCTGGATTTATTGGGTAACTTCCCAATACTTTTATTGCAGCTCCGATCGAGCCAACGTCAGACACTGCTGCCATTAAGGTCGGATCCCCAATATGGCCACGCGCTGAAACTAAAAAGGCGTACTCCCCTAAACGAGTTTTTAAAGGTCTCGAGCTAATAGAGGTAAGTCCAATATCTCTTTTAGCAAAACAGCCCAGAATGTCAGCTAATAATCCGTTACGGTCAGCGACCGGAGTTATAACTAAAGAAGTTTTGTCATGCCCAGTAGCGGATGAAAGCTTGCGAGAGATCAAAGCCATCCGGGTTTTGCCACCAGAAAAATCTTCTACCCGAGTTTGTTTTACATAAAGACCAAAAGTATCGGCACCCTTAGCAGCAGCGATTGCTCCTAGTCCTGCTTCTTTTCTTTCTGCCACAATTCGGCAGGCGTCGGCAGTAGACGCGGTGTATTCAACTTCGATGTTGTTGTTACGTAAAAACTCTTTGCATTGCGCGGCGGCGTGTGGATGGGTAAGTACTTTTGTTACTGGAGCCGACTTAGTAGAACTAGGAACCGCAAGTACGAAAGATATTGGCACCACAATTTCTTCATTAATAAAGCACTGCGCTGCTCTAAAAATTAATTCATCTAAAGTGCTTGCCACATCACCTTCAACTGAATTTTCCAACGGGACTAAGCCCGACTGGGCTTGACCACTCTCTACTGCAAAAACTACATCGGCTACTTCCTTCTCAAATTTAATTTCACCATTCCACGGAATGGTCATTAAATCGATAGCGGCATGGGTAAAAGTTCCCGGAGGTCCCAAGTACACCAAAGTAGAATCAGACATTATTTTTCTTACTCTCCACTCTTGGCTGGCAGATTTTTAACTAGCGGTACGTCATTTGAAGTCAAACCAATCTTCGCCGCTCCGCCAGGTGAGCCCAGCTCGGTAAAGAAGGCTGAGTTTGCCTGCGTGTAATCCAAATATTGTTCTGGCACGTCATCTTCGTAATAAATAGCTTCCACTGGGCAGACTGGTTCGCAAGCGCCACAATCTACGCATTCATCAGGATGAATGTATAGCATTCTGTCGCCCTCATATATACAGTCAACTGGGCACTCTTCGATGCATGACTTGTCTTTGATATCGACGCAGGGCTCACTAATTACGTAGGTCACCGATTTACTCCTGGGTAGTTAATTAAGATCGTCTCAAAAGCGTAGTCCAACCCGAAAGAATCTTCTTCTTATGCCCGCTCTTGGCCGACTTTTTGTTACACCGGCAGATTTAGGACGCAAGGTTTCGATCCGATATTTGGACGAAGCCCAACTTACCGATGTACTCGGCCAGTTGGTTGACTGGAAACCCGGTTGGTTCTTGGTAAAAAATAAACATGATGACTTGATTAAAGTCCCCACCTCACAAATAGTTGCCAGCAAGGTGGTGCCCCCCGCGGCGGCGGCTGGCTGGGTGTTGTCAATGGCACTTAAGGTGTGGCGGGCAAGTGAAACTGAAGCAATGGGCGATTGGACGCTGCAGGCAACAGGTGGTGGTACCGCGCGAGTTAACTCTTGTCTCTTAGTGGGACAACCAAATGTTCCAGTTGTAAACGCTTTACAAAACATAGTCACTTGGTACAAAGAAAAAAATTTAGCTCCGCTAGTCCATCTATCTGCCCCGGGGGTTTTTGATGAGGATTTAAAAAACTTCGGATTTAAAAAAACTTATTTAATTGATTTTCTTTCAAAAGAAAACGTAACTGCTAGTGTCACTTTTGAATTCTTGGTTGAAGCTAGCCTCTCAAATGCCTGGCTTGAGGCAGTTAATAAAAATAATGGTGAAGGGAGAAGGCTTGACGCAGTTACGCTAGTAAGCGGTGAGGTCGTCAAGTTTATTTCTTTATTTAAGGACGATGAAATAATTGCCACGGCTCGCTTGGCGATAGCTGAAGATTTTGCGCTGGTTACAAATTTATGGGTCGCCGAAAACCATCGTCAAAAATCAATTGCTAGTGAAATGATGAAATTAATCGAAAATTTAGCGCTAACTAGTGGAATTAAAAGAACTTGGTTGCAAGTGTTAAGTACCAATCAAGCCGCACAACGGCTTTATCAAAAAATTGGTTATCAAAGGCACCATCAATATCAATACTGGGCATATAAACCAGAAAGGGATTAGTCTTAACCTATGTTTCTTTACGACACAAAAATGAGAAAAAAAGTTGAAATTCAACCTCTCTCTGAAACCTTAAAAGTTTATGCCTGCGGCCCTACTGTTTATCGTGATGCTCACGTTGGCAACATGCGAACTTTTTTATTAAATGACCTGATACATCGCACCGCGCTGGCAAAAGGCTGGAAGGTAAAACTGATTCAAAATATTACTGACGTTGGACACATGGTTGATGACACCGACTTAGGGACAGAAGACAAAATGCTGGAGCAATCCAAAAAAGAAGATCTCACAGCTCTGGCAATAGCAAAAAAATATGAAGCAAAGTTTCATCAGGATTTGAACCGTCTCAATATTCTTCCGGCCACTAGTTACCCAAAAGCTAGTGAGACCATCGATTTGATGGTGCAATTAATTCAAAAATTGATAGATAAAAAGCATGCCTATCAGGGAGCGGATGGCAGTGTTTTTTTTGATGCTAGAAGTTTTTCTGAGTATGGGGCAATTAGCGGAAATCGTTTAGCGGATTTAAAGCCGGGTCATAAGTTTGAAACTGAAGTCGATGACAACAAAAAGTTTCATGCAGATTGGGCGCTTTGGAAGCTTGCCCCACCCACTAGAACTCAACTTATTTGGGATACCCCTTGGGGAAGCGGCTTTCCAGGGTGGCATATCGAATGTAGCGCGATGAGTTTGGATTTGTTAGGCGATGAAATCGATATTCATACTGGCGGAATCGACTTGAGGTTTCCTCATCATGAAGACGAAAGAGCGCAAAGTAATGCTGCCAGTGAAAAAGAAGTAGTAAAGCATTGGGTACACGCTGAACATCTGCTTTTTGAAGGTAGAAAAATGAGCAAGTCTTCTCAAAATGTGGTGCTGGTTGAAGACTTAATAAATAAGGGCTTAAATCCGTTAAGTCTGCGGTTGGTTTTTTTAGAGCATCGTTACCGCCAACAACTTGATTTGACCTGGAATACCCTGCAAGCTGCAGATAAAACCCTTACTCGCTGGTATCGATTAATAGCTGAATTAAAAAAGGTTTGCCAGCCAGTAGTCGATGAGGAATACCTAAGTCAAATTAAAGGTTTTATAGAGAACGATTTAGACACAGTTAATGCAATTTTGACTTTACGTGAAGTTGAAAAATCAACATCAATCTCTAATGAAGTAAAGTTACACACTTTTCTTTCAGCAGAGAAATGGCTGGGCTTAGGCTTTGATCAGGATTTTATTGAAAAAGAGGTAAATTTCAGCGAAGCAGTTTTAAATTTGGCAGCTGAGCGCAAGGTGGCGAGAGCCAATAAAGACTGGAAGAAAAGCGATGAACTACGTGAGCAATTAAGTGCGCTAGGCGTTGAAGTGCTAGATACCGCCAAGGGGCAAGAACTTAATCAATTGCCTTAATCAAGTCGACGTCAATCACCACGTCTTCTTCAGGTTTTTTCTTGTTCGGGTTTGGTCCACAAATAACTTCATTTCCGACTCGATAATTTGTTCGATAGATATCTTCTTGCACCACAGTTGAATTTTTTATCAATTTACGAGTCACATTCACTCCAAAGCCAGGCGTCCCCTCCTGCGGTATGCAGTTTTTTGCACTTGAATAAACCGTGCGGTAGGGGGTAACACCAAAGCGATCTGACACTTCAGCCGTTACTCGGTCATACTTTTTTTTACCATAAAAAGTAACAACAACAGCGTCTGGCTCCACTTTGGTTTTTATCAAGATTGCACTATCGAGAGTATTTTTGAATTTTAGATCCAAACTCCCCCACATCACGGTAGCCTCCAATCCTTCGCTATAGCGGGGAATCCAAATCGAGTGAGCCCTTTGTTCTATTGCCTCGAGTCCTGCATAGAAAGCGGCGACCCAGGTAGCGGAAGTAATAATAGAAACTCCACCACCCAAATCTTCGACAAATCTGCCGTTTTCAATTCGAAGACCCAATACGTAACCATTTTCAGCTGTGCGCTGCTTGATGGTGTCGTTCATTGAAAAAATTTCACCTGGTAGCAAAATCTTGCCTTCAAGATAGTTAGCAGCTGTTGTGACATTTATTGTCCTATATTCTGCTTCTGGAAACAGCTGACGATATTCACTTATTTTTTCAACAATGCCAAGGTCCTCAACACCTTGGTTCGCCAATTCGGGTAACACGGCATAGCTTGATAAATTAACGGTTCTGTCTTTAGAATCAAAAAGTGCCTTCTCAAATTCACTGGCAAATTTACTTGGTGTGATGCGCATTTCAATATTACCCGAAACCATAACAGGAAGATCGTCAATAACATCAAAATAGGCATTTGAGGTGGGTTGATCAAAATTCGGAAACACTTTATTGAGATATTTCCATAAATAGTTTTCATTTACTGTAATTTTTGTTTCATCTTGTTGATTTGTGAGTAAAAGAGCGTTTGCTAATTCTTTTCTACTTAAACTTACTGATTTATCTGCTACCACAATTTGAACTGGAGTACTTAATATCTTTTCGACTTGTTTTGCGGTTAAGGCAATCTTCTCATCGGTAATGGCAGGATCAGTTGGAATTAGGGCAAGGCTTACTGAAGATTCTTTTTTAAGCCAGGATTTTTTTACGTTTTCAAACGAGCGGGTCCAGTTAATTTCTTGTCCAGTTGCATGCGGGTAAATTTCAATATCACCGTCATCGGTTATTAGACGAGCATTTTGTGGTGGCACTGTTAATTCGCGCACCATTGGTGCGAGTGCGGCCTTAAACTTTTCTTCATCAATTTCTATTGCTGGGTCAATACTTACGGGGGCAATTAGTGAGAATAGATGAGTGAATGGATTTTTTGAAGCCGCTTGAATTGTTTTTGGTAAACTAAATTCAATACCTAAAGTATCGGCATCAAATTCAACTGACCCAGCTTTACCATTAATCAAGACGGGTAAATTAGTTTGCTCTTGTACTTGCGGTAAGACTTTTTCGTAAGCCTGTGGTGGTAGTAATCCGCCGACCTCGACCCCTAAAATGCTGACACGCGGTGGCAAATAGGTAAAGCTGTAGGCGATCGCGCCAGTAAAAAGAGTCAAACCAACAGAAAAAATTGTCCAGCTGAAAAACTTCTTAATTTTTTGTCGGCGATTATGAGCACGAGTTCGAGCAGGAATCCCGGCAATGATCTCTTGCAGATATTCTTCAGCTTTTTCGCTGTACGGATCTGGCTCAAATTCACTCACGCCCCATATAATATGCAAGCGGTAGAAATTCGGTCTAACACGCCAAGTTTCCGACTCCAGCAGTTTCTAAGTATTTTCGCGCGGGGGCTAGAGTTAAGTCCAGATTTCTATAGGAGGGGCTCGTGGCTAGCAAAAACCCGAACCCTGCCAATGAATCCACCATTTCAGACGAGGTGGTTACTGATTTGGTAGGCGAAGTAGAGCGCTCACAACTTGCTGAGACAGGCGGAAGCTGGTTTAAGCGTGGGATTACTCCCCGCAACACCGATTCAAATAGCCGTAAAATCAATGAACTTGAACAGCAAGTAAAGATCCTGGCAAATCGTCCTAACGTCTTTGAGTTGGATGATGCTGAGATTATGGCAATTGCGGGTGAAGACGCTGCCCTTCTAATCAGAGCTGCTAAATCAAAAGCACAGTCAGTACTACTAGAAGGTGAAAAAAGTTCACAAACACTTCGGGAAGAAGCGGCAAAAGAGTTAGAAAAGGCGAAAAAAACTGCGAACGGCATTGTGAAGTCAGCTACCTCAGAAGCTGAGCTAGTTAAGAAAAATTTGAAACAAGAAATTGAAATTTTAAAACTTGAAGGTGAAAAAGTCATACAAAAAGCGAAAGCAGATGCTGCCCGTATTTCAAGTGAGGCAGAGCGTCGCGCTAAAGAACTTTTAACTAGAGCCCTCAGAGATGCAGAGGACGAAAAAGAAAGAATTTTGGCTGACATTCAAACTGAACGTAAGAGAGTGCTGGCTCGACTTGAATCACAACGTGAAACCGCACAAAAAGCGGCAGATCACGCCACAAAAATTCGTCGAGATCTAGCAAACGCGGCAGTCGCACTAAAAGGTTCTTTGGATGAAGCAGTTGCCGGGCTAACTGATCTTGAACAAAAAGCTGAAGGCTCTACCGAGCGGCTTTCACGTCTGCAAGAAAAGTCTTAGTCTTTAACGGGCCAAACCGCCACTACCCCTAGCGTTAACACCGCTACCACTAAATAAACTCTTGAAATTAAATCATTTGCTATCACGATATCACCACCGCTACTAACAGTTGCTAATAATAATGTGGCCAAAAACCAACCTGGAATAAAAAAGACTGCAGCAACCTTGGTTTTTGCAAAATTATTCATAAATCTTAAACTCAGGCCAAGAAAAAATAAAGCAAATACAAAACCCCAATAAATCGTTATACCAATTTTAAAGTTCGCTTGATGAATAAAGGCAGACAAAAAACCAATTGCAAATCCAGCAGGTAAAGCCACTAAGCTTTTTAAAAATTTATTCATAAAAATCCTTTTCAATAATTCCAGCTAAATTTTTTACAATTGGTTCGATTAGGCGATAAAACTCAAAACCAAAAGCTTCTGGTCCAGCTGCTTGTGCTAACTGAAAGAATTCACCTGCTAGATCAACTTGAGTTTTGTGTTCGCGAAGGGCAGCTAGTTTTTGATTTAAAAATTCTGTGCCATCAATTAATGTGGTAACAATTTCATCACTCTGTAAAAAGGGTAATTCGGCTGCACTTTCTACGCCAAAAAATTTTGAGCCTTCACTTTGCGCTACCTTGGCAAATCCTTTTTCGACATGCGAATAAGGAATCGCAGTCCAATAAAGTTTTGAAATTTCGTGAGCTTCACCTAACTCTGGTTTAAAGCTCGCCACTTTTGCCAAATCTTTTGCATAGTGTGATATTCGATTGGCTTGAATATGATCTGGATGTCCATAACCGCCGAAATCGTCATAAGTAATCAAAATTTCAGGCTTAACTTCACGAATTACTGCTACTAAGTCACTCGCAGCTGCGAGCAAATCAGCTTTCATAAAACTCTGCGGGTGCTCGTTGGCTGACGTACCCACCATGCCCGAATCGCGATATTTTCCGGCAAAACCTAAAAATCTATGATCGGTTACTTTCAGTTTTTCCATGGCATTTTTTAATTCCAACTGACGGTGTTCACCAAGTTTGTCTAATTTGTCACTTGCTAGCTCAGCAAGTTCTGAAACCAAGATTTCACCCTCTTCACCGCTAGTGCAAGTAACCAAGGTGACTCGATAACCCAAGGCAACATATTTGGCCATGGTGGCTCCGGTTGAAATCGTTTCGTCATCAGGATGGGCGTGAACAAACAACAAGCTTTTTTGACTCATGTAACTGACTTTACGCGAATGGTGAAGAATACTCTTTATGTACCAAAGTGCGGAATTTATTTCACTTTATGCAAAAACTCAAAGATTCTCATTAGGCCGTCCGCGGGCTTTCACAGTTAGCAAAGATTCGAATTATGTTTACTTTCTAAGGGCGATTAGCGAATCCGACCCAACTTTGGCGCTATTTTCTTTTTCAATCGATTCACAAAAAACAGAGCTGTTAATTGACCCTAATTTGCTTTTGAACCCTAAAGAAGTGGGAATTCCACAAGCAGAACTAGCTCGCAGAGAAAGAATGCGAGAGTTAGGCGTGGGAATTACTTCTTACCAACTGGATGATTTGGGTGAGAATATTTGCTTCGCGCTGCAAGGAATGCTTTTTATCTATCAAGTGCAAAGTCATGACTTTATAAAGTTTTCAGAAGTTTCTGGCGTTGTTGATCCAAAAATTTCACCAGATTCAAAGTTTGTGGCAGCGGTAATTGATGATGGTATTACTTTATTTAACTTAACTGACTTATCGGTACGCCGTCTGCTAAGTCCAACTGAAGCGAGTATTAGTTATGGCTTAGCAAACTTTATCGCTGCTGAAGAATTTTCAAGAATTAGCGGTTTTTGGTGGTCACCTGATAGCCAGCAACTATTAATTGAAAAAGTAGATTTGAGTGCTGTTTCTGAAATTTACTTAGCCGATCCCACTGACCCAACCAAGCCGCCGCGGACTCATCGCTACCCTTTTGCTGGGGGTAATAATCCAATCTCTTCTTTGGTGCTACTAAGTCTTCATGGGATGGCTAAAGATTTAAAGTTCTTAAGCGAAGAATTCGAATATCTAATAAATGCAGGTTTTAAGAGTAAAGATGAAATATTTTTAACTTTACTTAATCGTGAGCAAAACCATTTACAAGTAAAAATTTATGATTTGGCTGGCGAAAAAGAAAGGGTGTACTTTACTCAACAAGAAGAACCTTGGGTAGAGATATATCAACCATTACCCAAATTTTACGAAGATCAATTCGTCTATTTGACAGGTGAAGAGCACCAAAAAATTGTCTTAAATGGTAAGGAGCTCGCAAATCAAAATTTTGAAGTCCGTTCAATCCTTGAGGTGACTGATCAAACGATTACCGCTTTGGTCTCAGTCGAGCCGCAAAACTTAGCCATAGTTGAGCTGGCTAAGACAAAAGAAATCTCTTGGATTACTCCGGCTGATTCGTATGTGAGCGGAATAAAACAAAAGGATACGCTTTTAATAGCCGAACACAGCGCCAAAAAATGGCAACCTGAATTTAAAGTTTTAAAGGGTAACGACTCATTCCAAATTGAAAACCTAGCTGCTAGTCCAGCTTTTGCCCCCAATATTTCAATTGAGTACCTTAAAGACACCGATCTCTATGCGGCGTTGATCGCTCCTAGCAATTACCAAAATGAAAAACTGCCTGTCGTCTTAAGTCCTTATTCTGGACCCCATGCCCAGCGGGTTCTAAATTCTGCTACCGGCTTTATGACTGAACAGTTTTTAGCTGAGCAAGGATTTTTAGTAGTAGTGATTGATTCGCGTGGAACTCCTGGGCGAGGTAAAGATTTTGCGCAAGCGATAAAAACTAATTGGGCTAGCAAAGTCTTAGCTGACCAAATGAATGCACTGACAGAATTAGCGGCACAAGAGACAGCAAATTTTGATCTCACTCAGGTTGGCATCAAAGGCTGGTCTTTTGGTGGCTACCTAGCGGCCTATGCGGTCTTGCAGCGATCAGATTTTTTCAAAGCAGCAATTGCTGGAGCGCCAGTAACAGACTGGCGCTGGTATGACACTGCTTATGCTGAACGATATTTAGGGCAGGTGAGTAAAAATCACGACGCCTATGAAGAGAATTCATTGATAAATAAGGTGGAAAACTTAGAAAGTCCCCTATTGCTCATTCATGGGTTGGCAGATGACAATGTTTTAGCCATGCATTCACTTAGACTTTCTAGCGCACTTTTTGCCAAAGCAAAATCGCATAACTTTATAAGTTTGTCTGGGGTTAGCCATATAACAGGTGGTGATAGTACTGTTGAAAACTTACTAAAAATTGAAGTTGATTTTTTTAATCAACACCTAAAAAATTAGTTTTGTTTTGCTTTACTTTTAGCTCTTGCTCGTTCACCAGAATTTAAAATTAGTTTACGCAAGCGCACCGTTTCGGGAGTCACTTCAACACACTCATCCTCTCGCAAGAACTCCAAAGCTTGCTCTAAAGAAAGCGCACGCGGTGGCACTAAAGCTATGGTGTCGTCTGAACCTGAAGCTCGCATGTTGGTTAACTTCTTTTCTTTTGTGATGTTTACGTCCATGTCTTCATTGCGAGCATTTTCGCCAATGATCATGCCTTCGTACACTTCAACGCCAGGGCCAATAAATAAAGCGCCTCGCTCTTGAATGCTATAAGCCGCATAAGCGGTAGTTGAACCAGCGCGATCTGCCACCAAAGATCCGTTAGCACGAGTCCTTACCTCACCATGCCATGCTTCATAACGCTCAAAAACGTGATGCATTAATCCTGTTCCACGAGTTTCAGTTAAAAATTCGGTTCTAAATCCAATTAAGCCGCGAGCTGGCACTAAATATTCCATTCTTACCCAACCAGAACCGTGATTAGTCATTTGCTCCATTCGACCTTTTCTTAAGCCCAGCAATTGAGTGACGACACCGACAAAATCTTCAGGAACATCTATGGTTAGCCGCTCTACCGGCTCGTGTAATTTGCCCTCAACCATTCGAGTTACCACCTGTGGTTTACCAACCGTTAACTCAAACCCTTCACGGCGCATCATTTCAACTAAGATCGCCAACTGCAATTCGCCTCGTCCTTGAACTTCCCAAGTGTCAGGTCTCTCGGTTTCTAAAACTCGCAAAGAGACGTTACCAATTAGTTCTTGGTCCAAACGGTTCTTTAGCAAACGAGCGGTGACTTTTGTGCCACTTCTACCAGAAAGCGGAGAGGTATTAGTACCAATAAACATAGAGATACTTGGCTCATCAACTGTGATTACTGGTAGTGCAACTGGGTTTTCTGGATCAGCCAAAGTTTCACCAATTGTGATTTCACCGATTCCGGCAACCGCAATTAGATCCCCCGGGCCTGCTTCATCAACCGATACTCGCTCTAACGCTTTGGTAATAAGTAATTCACCAATTTTAACTTTTTCGATTTCGCCATTAGTTCTCATCCAGGCAGCAGTTTGACCTTTACGAATAACACCGTTTCGTACCCGACACAGTGCCAAGCGACCTAAGTAAGCAGAAGCATCCAAGTTTGTCACGTGGGCTTGCAGCGGGGCACCCTCTTCATAGGTGGGGGCGGGAACTGTTTTTAAAATTGTTTCAAACAATTCTTTCAAGTCTGCTACCTCAGGTACGGTGCCATCTTTCGGCTTAGTCAAAGAAGCTTTTCCATCACGCGCAGTCGCATAAATAATCGGAAAATCCAAGATGTCCGGCATGGAATCATCGGCTAAGTCCACAAATAAGTCAAAAGTTTCATTAACAACTTCATCAATACGGGCATCAGAGCGGTCAGTTTTGTTAATTACCAAAATAACCGGCAATCGTTTTTGCATTGCTTTTCTTAAAACAAATCGAGTTTGAGGTAGCGGACCTTCAGAAGCATCAACTAACAGCACTACTCCATCAACCATTTCAAGTCCGCGTTCAACCTCGCCACCAAAATCCGCGTGGCCAGGAGTGTCAATAATATTTATTGTTACCCCGTTTGGTGCTAATTCTGGATGCTTGTAAAGCACTGCCGTGTTTTTAGCGAGAATAGTGATTCCTTTTTCTCGCTCTAAGTCCATTGAGTCCATAACGCGTTCATTAACATCTTGGTTAGATCTAAAGGCGCCAGATTGCCAAAGCATCGCATCCACCAAAGTGGTCTTGCCGTGATCTACGTGGGCGATAATTGCGAGATTTCTTATGTCATCTCTTGTTTTTAAGTTACTCATACGTTGAATCTAAACTCCACTACGTCTCCATCTTGCATTATGTACTCTTTACCTTCCATGCGAACTCTTCCCTTTGCCTTTGCTTCGGCCATTGATCCTGCTTGAATTAAATCTTGATATGAAACTATTTCTGCCTTAATAAAACCTTTTTCAAAATCAGTATGTATTACACCTGCTGCTTTTGGTGCAGTGTCGCCTTTATGGATAGTCCAAGCCCGTGCTTCTTTAGGACCCGCCGTTAAATATGTTTGCAATCCTAAGGTGTCAAAAGCCACACCTGCCAAGCGACTTAAACCCGACTCGCTTTGACCAACACTCGCTAACAATTCTTGAGCCTCTTCGTTTGATAGCTCTACTAATTCGAACTCTAACTTTGCATTTAAAAATATAGCTTCTGCTGGCGCCACTAGTTCTTTTAATGGCTGTTGAAAGCTCTCGTTGCCAAGTCCAGTTTCATCAACATTAAATACATATAAAAATGGTTTTGCTGTTAGCAAAAATAGCTCTCTGAGTAAATCTAAATCTAATCCCGCCGCAAAAATCGTCTTACCATTATTTAAAAATTCTTCAGCTTTTTTGGCTTCTGCTAAAACTTGTGCTTTTGACTTATCGTTTCTTGCTTCTTTTTCTAATCTGGTAATAGCTTTTTCAATGCTCTGCAAATCAGCCAAGATTAATTCTGTGTTTATAGTTTCAATGTCTTCTTTAGGATCAATTCTTCCGTCCACATGCACTACATCTGGATCGTCAAACACCCGTATCACTTGACAAATCGCGTCTGTTTCACGAATGTTTGCCAAAAATTTATTACCTAAGCCTGCTCCCTCGCTGGCACCCTTCACGATTCCAGCAATATCTACAAACGAGACGGTAGCCGGTAAAATTTCAGCAGAATTAAAAAGGCCAGCGAGTTTTTCAAGTCTCGGATCGGGCACGCCAACAATCCCAACGTTCGGTTCAATAGTGGCGAATGGGTAATTCGCGGCCAGCACGTTATTCCGCGTTAAAGCGTTAAAAAGTGTGGATTTTCCAACGTTGGGCAACCCGACGATTCCAACTGCCAGTGCCATATGACTTGAGTCTAGTGGCGGGTCGAAAGTGCAATTGTCACCCTCATGTTGCAGGCTATAGAAATGGAAATTGCGAGTTTGTTAATTGGTTTATTGATAGGGATCGGGGTAGCGGCGCCCATTGTTTGGCTATTAGCGCGTGGGAGGGCAATCAAACTTTCAGGTGAGGTTGGTGCGTTGAAAGATCGCAATCAAAGCCTAGAACAAATACTTAGCCAAAATCAGTCAATCGACCAAGTAATAAAGCCGGTGCAGACTGCCTTAGCAGAATTGAAGTCAAAGTCGGATGATGCAGACCGCAGGCGTATTGCCGCCGAGAATACTCTCACCCGCGAAATGCTTCATATAAAAGAGCGCAACGAATCTTTAGAGTCGGCTACCCGCCAGATTGCTGCCGCCTTAGCAAAGGGTCAATCTCGCGGTCAGTACGGTGAAATGCAACTCGAGCAATTACTACAACATGCGGGATTACTTGAAGGGATTCATTACCGCAGACAAGAGTCTCGCGCTTTTTCAGAGGGAGTACACCGACCAGATGTAACTATTTTGTTAGCTGGGGGTGGCGAGGTTTTAGTTGATGCAAAGTTTCCTTGGGATGCCTTCTTTGAAGCGATGGGATGCGAAGCAGTCGCAGAAAAAAACATCTTGCTAGACAAGCACGCAAAAGATTTAAATAAAAGAATTAACGAGCTTGCCTCAAAGCAGTATCAAGCTAATAGCGATAAGTCACCAAACTTTGTAGTTTTATTTTTGCCTTTTGAGTCTTTACTCTCAACTGCCTTAGACATGGATGGGTTGCTTTTAGAAAAAGCTTTCAGTAAAAATGTAATTCCTGCCAGCCCCACCACGATGCTAGGGCTTTTACGCACTATTGCCTTTGGCTGGGACCAAAGCAGCCTCAGCGCGAATGCCGAAGAAATTCGAGCGATGGGAGCCGAAATGCTAAAACGCTTAGGCACCTTGGTCGAACACATTGAAAAGTTAGGTGATGGTCTCAATAAAGCAGTTGGCGGTTACAACAGCTTTGTCTCCAGCTTTGATCGCCAAGCGGTTTCGCAAGCCAGAAGGTTGGCAGAAAAGGGTGTACCGGCGGCAAAACCGCTCAATGCTCCCGAAGAAATTACTATTTCAGTGGCTCAAGTACGGCTAGATCGAGAAGATGAGAAACTCGAACTTACGGAAGAGTCATGACAGCAATTTTTGGCTACTTCGATAGATTAGACGCGTGAGCGATAAAGAAATTAAAACACTTTCCAGCACTCTTTATCGAGCAGTTGGCGCTGAGGGTCCAACTATTGACGAAAATGTAATCCCCGCACTAGCTAGAAGACGCGAACCTGCCGACCAAGATAAATTTATCGGCTCCTTAGAACTAGCTGAAAAAGTCGAAAGTTTTTTTAAAGGCGCTACCGCTCCGCAAGAGATAATTCAAGCTAGCGACACAGAAAGATTTTCACTACCCCTCAGCAGCAAAATAGCTGGGGCAATTTTTTTAATAGTGATGTTGGCTGCTTCGTTATTAGATGTTTTTTTAGGCGGTGGGATCGGCACTCTCTCTGGGGTGGTTTACGCGACCTTACTAATAACTTTTATTTACCTAGTTAGCATTAAAAATGCTTGGGATCCGGTCTTGATGGGTCCACTAATCTATTTTGTCTCGGTATTAATTGCGGGACAATTCAATCTTTCAGGTGTGGGGTCATTAATTATGCAACAAGGCACCATGCTGCTGCCTACCTTGGCTTTTAATGCCACTTGGGTTTTAGGGGCAAGTGTCTTAGCAGCTGCTTTAACTTACCTAAGGGTGAACGGCCAAAAAACTACTGTTGTTTCGCCGCTTTCAGATCCTTACGAAGTTCTGGAGGAAGAGCAAAAGTAACGCTCTCACTAGTGGTGTGAACTTCTTCCACATCTAAAAACCCTTTTTGTTTTAACCACTCTAAAACTTCTTCTACCAATACTTCTGGTACCGAAGCGCCGCTGGTAAGACCAATTGTTTGCGCACCTTCAAACCAAGCTTCATCTAATTCTTTGGCTCCATCGACTCGATATGATTTTTTGGCCCCAGCCTCTAGCCCCACCTCTACTAGTCGAACCGAGTTAGAACTATTACTAGAGCCAACAGTAATTAACACATCACAATTTGGGGCAATAGCTTTAACAGCAGCTTGACGATTTTGAGTGGCATAACAAATGTCATCACTCGGTGGGTCAATTAGTTGTGGAATTTTTTGCTTTAAGGCATAAACCGTTTCTAACGTCTCATCTACTGATAGCGTAGTTTGCGAGAGCCAAGCAATCTTTCTATTTGGGTCTAACTCTAATTTTTCAACTTCTGCAGGATTTTCTACTAACACCATATTGTCTGGTGCCTCACCCATGGTGCCTTCAACCTCTTCATGACCCTCATGGCCAATTAAAACTATTTGATAATCATCTTTCGCAAACCGCTTTGCTTCATTGTGAACCTTAGTCACTAGCGGGCAAGTGGCGTCGATAGTTTTAAGATTGCGCTCCGCTGCCTGTTGATGAATCAGGGGCGAAACCCCATGGGCACTGAAAACCACAATGGAACCCGCAGGGACTTCTGAGATTTCTTCGACGAAAACTACGCCTTTTTCTTCAAGGGTCTCGACCACATGCTTATTGTGAACAATCTGCTTTCGGACATAAATAGGTGCGCCATGTACCTGTAGGGCTTTTTCGACTGTGACGACTGCCCGATCTACGCCCGCACAATAACCACGAGGAGCTGCTAATAAAACTTTTTTATTCGACATATTCTCATATCGTAGGCAACAATTGAATTGCTCACATCTTGACCTACGCTTATCCCATGTATCCAGGTCATTCGCCCGAAAATCCCATGCAGGTACGCGATGCCGCTCGCTCGCTCGCCGATTTAATTAATCCCTTACCAGCAATCTGGATTGAGGGTGAAATCACACAAGTCAAGATTCGTCCAAATAGTGATTGGGTTTTTTTAGATTTACGCGATGTGGCACAAGAAGCCACCTTAAATGTGATGCTAAGTAAAAACGCCCTCAAGATTTCTGCGTTAGTTCCGACTAGTGGAATGCGGGTAGTAATAAATGGTAAACCTGAATTTTGGAGTAACCGAGGAACTCTAGTAATTCGCGCCAAAGCAATTCAAACTTTGGGGCTGGGCGAACTGATGCTTCGTCTAGAAGAGTTAAAACAAAAGTTAGCCCTAGAAGGGCTCTTTGCTGAGAGCAGAAAAAGAACCCTTCCCTTCTTACCAAAAAAAATTGGTTTAATTTGCGGTAGAGCTAGCGCCGCCATGGGTGATGTAATTGAAAACGCTCAACGTCGCTGGCCGATTGCTGAATTTGTCACACTCGAAGTTGCAGTGCAAGGTGCAAAAGCTGCCGGTGAGGTGACGCAAGCGTTAAAAAAACTTAATAGCCGTAGCGACATCGATGTAATAATTATTACCCGCGGGGGCGGATCCTTTGAAGATTTACTTCCGTTTTCTGATGAAAACTTAATTAGAGCGGTAGCTGCTTCTCAAATACCAGTGGTTAGTGCAATTGGGCATGAAGAAGATTCTCCGCTTTTAGATTTAGTTGCTGATGTGCGAGCTTCTACCCCCACTGACGCAGCCAGAAAGGTAGTACCAGATTTTGATTATGAATTTGATTTAATTGAAAATACTCTTGAAAACTTACGTAGATTTGTGGCAAATGCCATCGAACGAGAACAGCTGTTGCTAGATCGCTTATTAGAAAACTCAGCGCTTGATTCGGTCGAGAACTTTCTCAGTCCGTACCTAGATCAATTATTCGACGCCAGATTGCAAATCAGAGAAATCACCCAATCAAAAGTTCGAAGCGAGATACTTTGGCTGGAACCTACTAAGGCGCAATTAAAAGCACTTTCCCCACTTGCCACTTTAGAGCGAGGGTTTGCGATCGTACAACGTGATAACGGATCGTTAGTGAAATCGGCAAAAGATGTTAAAAAGGGTGAGCAATTAAGAATTAGATTGGCAAAAGATAGTGTTAAGGCAAAGGTGGAATAGGATCTTCAAATGCCCAAAGAAAAAAAAGAATTAACTTATGAACAAGCGCGTGCTCGCCTTACTGAAATTACTGAGAATCTCTCTTTAGGGAATTTAGGTTTAGAAGATACGCTAAAACTTTGGGAAGAAGGCGAAAAGTTAGCCGAAATCTGCCAAAAGATACTTGATCAAGCTCAAGCTCGACTTGAAGAGATTCAGGCCGAATATGAGGATGAGCAAACGGATTAAGAGCCAACAGTTAGCGAATTGAGCAAAGTAAATTGTTCTTCGAAACTTGCAGTTCCATAAATTAAAATATTCTCATCATCAATTTGATAATAAAGTCCACGTTCATTTGTATACGAATCTTGCCATTGAGTGACTTTGAGATTTTCAACTGTAACTTCTTGGCTGTCGGTAATCTGATAGCCAGAAACTTCTATCATTTTCACAACGTCGTACTCGCTCACCTTTACTCCAGCAAATTCTCCGCTGGGAGTAACAATTCCAAACCTCCACAATGGAGTGTTTTGAATTTGCTCCAATCTTCCACTGGTTGCAACCCAAGTTTCAGCTAAACCGGCTGGCATGCATACCAATAGCTCCAGTTCGCTGGCTTACCCCACGAGCAATGGCAGCTAAGTCCACTGCACGAATTTCTATCTCATTAGCTTTTCGAGTTTGACTAATAAACCCCGCCAACAAAACCACAAATAAGCCCACTAATCCCATCGAAATGGTGATGTCAAATACGGTCTTTTTGTAGCTAGGTTTCTTGTAACTCATCTCATACATCTTTGCGTATCTTCAGTTTTTGCGCATACCCATACAATATAAACAGTGAAAGGATGCCATTAAAAGTGGATTTTAAATATACTGAACTCTTACCAACCGGTGCGGACGAAAGAGAATATCGACTAATTACCACCGAAGGCGTCGAAGTGGTTGATTTAGCTGGGCGTAAATTTCTTTCGATTAAACCTGAAGTAATTGAGCAAATTACCTACGCCGCGATTAAAGACACCCAGCATCTTTTAAGAACAGAACACTTAGCCTCACTGCGCAGAATTTTGGATGACCCTGAAGCTAGCCCCAACGATCGTTATGTTGCATTAGATCTATTAAAAAATGCCAACATTTCGGCGGGTGGAGTTTTGCCGATGTGTCAAGACACCGGCACCATGGTGGTAAGCGGCAAGCGCGGCGCTGGGGTTTTAACAGAAGGTCAAGATGAGGCAGTTATTGCCAAAGGTATTTTTAATGTTTACCAAGATTTAAATCTTCGCTACAGCCAAATGGCACCGCTTGATATGTGGACTGAAAAAAACACTGGTACTAATCTGCCTGCCCAAATTGAAATTTATGCAGATACCACTCAAGGTCACGAGTTGGAATACAAACTGTTGTTTATGGCTAAAGGTGGCGGTAGTGCAAATAAATCTTTGATGTTTCAAGAAACCAAAGCCATTTTAAATCCTGAAAAAATGCAAGCTTTTTTAGAAGAAAAATTACGAAGTTTAGGTACGGCTGCTTGTCCGCCGTATCACTTAGCAATTGTGATCGGAGGGCCCACCGCTGAGTTTGCCCTTAAAACTGCAAAGTTGGCATCCGCTCGAGAATTAGATAATTTGCCTTTGGCGGGATCTGACTTAGGTCATGGTTTTAGAGATATAGAAATGGAAGCCCAAGTTTTAAAATTGACTGAACAATTCGGAATCGGCGCTCAGTTTGGTGGTAAGTACTTTTGCCACGATGTGCGGGTAATTCGCCTGCCGCGTCATGGAGCCTCACTACCGGTAGCGATTGCGGTTTCATGTTCAGCCGATCGCCAAATTTTGGCAAAGATAACCCCCGAAGGTGCCTTCTTAGAAAAACTAGAAACCGATCCAGCTAAATTTCTACCAGATGTGACCTCAGAAAAGCTTGAAGAAGATGTGGTCGCAATTGATTTAAACCAACCGATGAGTGAAGTGAGAAAACAACTTTCAAAACTTCCAATCAAAAGTCGGGTCTCTTTGAATGGACCCATGATTGTGGCACGCGACTTGGCCCATGCCCGAGTGGCTGAGCAGCTGGCAGCTGGTCAATCGATGCCTGATTACTTTAAAGATTTTGTGGTTTACTACGCAGGTCCCGCTAAAACTCCAAAAGGTTTTGCCTCAGGATCCTTCGGTCCTACCACTGCCGGACGAATGGATTCTTACGTTGACCAATTTCAAAAATTAGGCGGCTCTTTAGTGATGCTGGCAAAAGGTAATCGCTCAAATCAGGTAACAAAAGCTTGCAGCGAAAACGGTGGTTTTTATCTTGGTTCAATTGGGGGGCCAGCTGCTCGCTTAGCGCAAGACTGCATAGTCAAAGTAGAAGTTTTAGATTTTGAAGATCTTGGTATGGAAGCAGTATGGAAGATTGAGGTTAAAGATTTTCCGGCTTTTATTGTGGTGGATGACAAAGGTCATGACTTTTTTGAGGACACCATGCGTCCAATCGCTAACAAAATCCCTGTCGGCCCCGACGCTGGCTAAGTGGGAATCTCTTCTAATAGTTCGGTGACTAATGCCGCAATCGGTGATCGCTCTGAGCGGGTGAGCGTAACGTGAGCAAACAAAGGATGACCCTTAAGTTTTTCTACTACTGCCGCTACCCCGTCGTGTCGGCCAACTCTTAAATTATCTCTTTGGGCAACATCGTGCGTTAAGACAACTTTTGAACCTTTACCTAAACGAGACAGCACAGTTAGTAATACATTTCTTTCTAAGCTTTGGGCTTCGTCAACAATCACAAAAGCATCGTGCAATGAACGTCCACGAATATGAGTCAGTGGCAAAACCTCGATTAGCCCTCTTCTTAAAACTTCATCAATCACTTCAGGGGCAGTGACGGCGCCTAACGTGTCAAAAACCGCTTGTGCCCACGGGCTCATTTTTTCACTTTCGCTACCTGGTAGGTAACCCAACTCTTGACCACCCACTGCATAAAGGGGACGGAAAACCATAACTTTGCGTTGACTACCTCGTTCCAAAACTTGCTCTAGCCCCGCACAAATTGCCAAGGCACTTTTACCGGTACCGGCCCGACCACCTAAAGAAACAATTCCAACTTCATCATCAAGTAAAAATTCCAGCGCCAACCGTTGTTCAGCGCTACGTCCATGTATTCCAAAGGCTTCGATATCTCCGCGTACTAATTTGATTTTTTTGTCAACGCTCACCCGACCCAAGCCACTACCCTTATTTGAAAGCAGGATCAAACCGGTGTTACAAGGTAACTCTTTTGCTGCCTCATGTTCGATTGAATGATTGGCATAAAGCTCGTCCAGCTCTTCGCTGGCAAGATCGAGCTCACTGGTGCCAGTCCATCCTGAAATCGCGACAAATTCTGCAAAGTATTCTTCGGCTTCTAAACCTAAGGCAGATGCTTTAACTCGCATCGGTAAATCTTTGCTAACCACCACTACCTCAGCGCCAGCTTCAGAGAGCTGCTTAGCGGTTGCCAAAATTCTTCCGTCGTTATCTAGCGGACCAAAGGCTGCGGGTAATTGATTGGAGTCGATCTGAGAAAGGTCTACCCGTAAAGTTCCACCCAATTCTCCAAGCGGAATTGGTTTATCTAAGCCGCCTTTTTCAACCCTTAAATCATCTAGTAAGCGCAAAGCTTCGCGAGCAAAAAAACCTAATTCAGGATGAGTTCGCTTTCTTTCTAATTCTGCAATAACTACCAAAGGCAAAACCACATCGTGTTCGTCAAAACGTAGTGGGGCTTTTGGATCAGAGAGTAAAACGCTGGTATCGAGCACAAAAGTCTTTTTATTTTGACGATGTGGAGTCAAACCCACCCCCTTGAGTGAATTGCTTTGATCGCCTCAACGCTAATTGCTAGTCAGCATCAGCGCCTCGCAACACGCCGTCCGCGGGGTTAGGCGCCGAACCTTCTATGCCTAGCTCCAAAGTCTCTCAAGGCTCTTAAGAAGTCAACTTTTCTAAAGTCAGGCCAGTAAGCTTCACAAAAATAAAACTCGGCATGGGCACTTTGCCAAAGTAAAAATCCGCTCAACCGCTGCTCACCCGAAGTTCTGATTACTAAATCTGGATCCGGCTGTCCCTTTGTATAGAGGTTTTGAGAAATATGCTCAATATCAATAGTTCTTGCCAATTCTTCTAACGAAGTTCCTAATTGTGCATGATCAGAGAGTACGGTTCGCACCGCATCAATAACTTCTCGCCTACCGCCGTATCCCACTGCGATATTTACTGTCATTGTGTTTACTGCTTTGGTTTTTTCTGCAACTTCTTTTAGCACCACGCCGGTTGAGGCGGGCAATAAATCTAAAGCGCCCACCGGAACAATCCTCCACTTATTTGTTGAGCCAAGATTTTCAACCGTACTTTCAATTAATTCAAATAAATAGGATAATTCTTCACTATCTCGGGTTAGGTTTTCAGTGCTCAATAACCAAAGAGTGACATGTCCAATTTTTGATTCTTCGCACCAATCTAAAAAGTGTTCAATGCGGCTGGCGCCAACTTTGTGGCCGTCAATGGTGCTACTACCTTGTTCTTTTGCCCAACGACGATTTCCATCTAAAATCACACCTACGTGTTTTGGTCTTGGTAATTCCGCAATTTCTTTAACGAGTCGACGTTCGTAGAGTGGGTAAACCAGATCTACAAATTTCATAAGAGTTTCTTTCCTTAATCTGAAGAATCACCAAAATGTTTATTTGCTCTCTTGATACTTTTTTTCATGAAGTAGAAAATTATTAGTACCGTTATTCCTAAGAGCGTAAAAGCGATAAGTGCGTAGCGGCCAGGACTAGGCACGGTCTCAAGCACCTCTTGCAAATACAGCATGAAGATGAGCCTACCTCAGCCCAGCGAACAGATCCGTCTCTGGCAATTGGGAATTAACTCGAGTAGCAGCCAGTTGATAATCTTCAAAGGGCCAAATCTTTTGCTCTTCAGTTAGGGGCATGGCAAACCAATCACCAGCCGGATCAATTTGCGAGCGATGAGCTTTTAGGGCGGCTGACCGTACTGAGAAAAAATCCGCGCATTCAATTTGGGTAGTTACCAGATGAGAATTATCTGGTCTATTTTCAAACCAGGCAGCGTAGGGATTTTTGATACCCAATCTAGTAAAGGCTTCATCAAACACTTCAAGTTTTTTGCTATGAAAGGTTTGATGGTAATAGAGTTTAGAAATCGACCAGGCAAAACCTAATTCAGGCTTAAATGTTAAATCACGCGAGTTTTCCCAAGCGTACATAGAGATCTCATGAGTACGAATGTGGTCAGGATGTGGATACCCGCCATTTTCATCATAGGTCAATAAAACTTGTGGTTTAAACGCTCTAACAATTTTGATTAACTTTTCACCAACTTGCTCGATTGGTAAATCTGCAAATGTACCTTTGGGAACAGGTCCATTCTCTACCCAGCCAGAATCTTCAAACCCTAACCAAGCATGTTTGGCTCCTAAAATTTTTATAGATTCTGCCATTTCTTGTTTTCTAAATTCTGCAATATTTTTTTCATATTCTGCTTTATCTAAATTTGGATTTAATAAGTCCCCACGTTCGCCGCCAGTGCAGGTAACAATTAAAACTTCGTGCCCTTGCTTTACGTATTTAGCAACAGTGGCGGCACCCTTGCTAGCTTCATCATCTGGATGGGCGTGAACCGCAATTATCCTCAGTTTATTAGTCAATTTTCCTTCTCATTTCAAATGTCCTACACTTGTCAAATGTCAGAAATCAAGAGTACTTGGTTAACCCAAGAAGCCTACGATCGTCTCGCTGCTGAATTTGAAGAGCGACAAGGCTTAATCCGCGCTGACATCACGAAAAAAATAGAGACTGCTCGAGAAGAAGGCGATCTTAAAGAAAATGGTGGCTACCACGCAGCCCGAGAAGAGCAGGGTAAAAACGAAGCTCGCATTAGACAACTAAAACAAATAATAGAAAATGCCGAAATCAGCACTCCTCCTAGTGACACCAGCAAAATTGCAATTGGTCACGTGGTTACCGTTGCCTTTGCTGATGGTGATGAAGAAACTTTTTGGCTAGCTTCTCGCGAAGAATCTCAACACGCGACCATAGATGTTTATTCACCCGAATCCCCTTTGGGTCAAGCAGTGCTTGGTAAAAAGGCCGGCGATCAAACTGGTTTTGAACTACCCAATGGCAAAACCGTTGAAGTAAAAATTAAAGAAGTAAAAATTTACTCAGCGTGAGGTTGCTACCTTAAATCTTCTTATCGCTAGCGGCATAAATATTGCCAAGATGAGCACTATCCAAATCACTGACATTAATACGGGATTTTGCATGGGGAATGAACCAATTGAAGTATCTATTGGATACCCAAACAAAATTCGCGAGGCTGCCACAATTGAAGAGATGGGATTCCATTCAGCAAAAACTTGTAACCAACTTGGCATCGATTCTGTTGGCACAAAGGCGTTAGAAACAAAAGTCAAGGGGAATAACCAGGCAAAACCGGCAGTAGAGGCGATTTGTGGATTAGATACCGATAAACCAATCAAGGCACCAATCCAACTCATAGCAAAGCCAAAAGCTAAAAGTAAAAGATAAGCAGCAACAGCGTTAAAAAATCCGCCGGTAATTCTCCAACCAATAGCCAGGCCGGTAATCGTCATAATTATCAAAGTAATAACACCTCTTGAAAGATCAGAAGAGGTTCTGCCAAGTAGCACTGCTGCCGGATTCATGGGGAGTGAGCGAAATCTATCGATTATGCCTTTTGCCATGTCGTCGTTTAGTCCAATTGAAGCGCTGGCACCAGCAAAGGCAATGGTTTGTACAAAAATCCCTGGAATTAAAAAGGATCGATAACTTGAATCGCCAACATCAATTGCTCCCCCAAAAACAAAAGCAAAAAGCAAAATAAAAATAATTGGCTGAATTGCATCAAAAAATAAGGCTTCGATATTGCGATAAAACTGCAGCAGATTTCGCCAAGCAACAATAATCGAATCATGCGCTAACCAATAAATTTTTGAATGTTTAGCGGCATACTCTGCAGAAACGCTTTTGGTGATAGTGCTCATACGGTTACCTCTTCTGCCGCATGGCCAGTGAGAGTTAAAAATACTTCATCTAGTGTTGGTTGTCTCAACTGAATTTCTTCAATTTCAATACCTGCAGCATCTAAAGCTCTAACTACCTCTACCACCTTGGTTCCACCTTTTCCAACTACCGGCACCGTTAAGTGATCAACGTCAGTTGAAACTTCACCGCTACCGATAGCCCGTAATAAATTTTGTGTTTCCAAGACGCGATCTAAAGGAACTCTCACTTCAATTCTTTCGCCGCCAACTTTTCGCTTTAATTCATTAGCGGTACCTTCAGCAATCACTCGCCCGTGATCTATCACCATGATTTTGTCGGCTAATTGATCTGCCTCTTCTAGGTATTGAGTTGTTAATAACACAGTTGTTCCGTCGCGTACCAAATCTCTAATAATCCCCCACATCAAAAGCCGAGAGCGAGGGTCTAACCCTGTGGTGGGCTCATCTAAAAATAAAACAGTTGGATTGCCAATCAAGGCAGAAGCTAAATCTAACCTTCGTCGCATGCCGCCCGAGTAAGTTTTTACAACTCGATCTCTGGCGTCTACTAAATTAAATTTTTCTAATAATTCATCGCATTTTTTAATTGCTGTGTTTTTCGGGAGCCGAAATAATCTGCCCACCATTATTAAGTTCTCTCGGCCAGTTAAATTTTCATCAACGGCCGCGTATTGACCAGAAAGTCCAATAATCTCACGAGCTTGTGCGGGATTTTTTAAAATATCAATTCCAGCCACCAAGGCACTACCAGCATCTGGTTGCAATAATGTCGAAAGTATTCGAACCGTGGTGGTTTTTCCGGCACCGTTAGGCCCCAGTAAACCCAAAATTGTTCCAGTGGGTACTTCTAAATCAACACCTATTAATGCTTTTACATCTTTATATGATTTTGTTAAACCTTTTGCTTCAACTGCTAAAGACAACTACTCCCCCTGGTAAGCCTTCAGCCTAGCGCTTACTTAACTTCATAACTTAAACCCAGTTCTGAAAGTACTTGTAGGACAACCTTTCGATGTGAATCCCCACGAGTTTCTAAAGTTAGATTGACCGATACTTCATCGGCCGTAAGTGAAGGATCTGTTCTTAAATGAAAAACATCAACCACACTTGAGCCGGTCTTGCCGATTGCTGCTAGCAAATTAGCTAACGAGCCAGGGTTATCTGAAATAGTAATTTCGACAGTTAAATAGCGACTCGCAATTGCTAAACCGTTTCGCATTATTCGGTCTAAGAGCAATGGGTCAATGTTTCCACCTGACAAAATAACAGCAATTGGGCCCTCAAAATTATTTGGATTTTTTATTAAAGCAGCACAAGCCGCGGCGCCAGCTGGTTCGACTAATAACTTTCCGCGCTCAAGTGTTTGTAACAGCGCGATTGCTAAATCGCTTTCGGTGACAGTAATTACCTCATCGACATATTTTTTTATTATTTCAAAAGGAATCTCACCAGGCTTTCCAACTGCAATCCCATCTGCCATTGTTTTCATGCTAGTTAAAGCAACTGGCTTACCAGCTTTTAGTGATGCTGGGTATGCCGCGGCTTGCTCAGCCTGTACTCCAATTACTTTAACTTTTGGATTTAAACTTTTTATTGCCAAAGCCACTCCAGCTAAAAGTCCGCCGCCGCCGGTGCAAACTAAAACAGTTTTAACTTCGGGCATCTGCTGCATAATTTCAAGACCAATGGTGCCTTGGCCCGCCACGATGTCTTCGTGATCAAAGGGGGGAATAAATATCGCACCTGATTTTTCACAGTCGGATTTTGCTTCTTTTAATGCCTCATCGAGCGTTGCTCCAAAAAACTTAACTTCGGCTCCATAATTTTTTGTTGCCTCTACTTTGGCAATCGAAGCACTTTCTGGCATATAGACCCGAGATTTAATGCCTAACAACATCGCCGCTAAGGCAACCCCTTGTGCATGATTACCTGCGCTAGCTGCCACCACGCCGAATTTTCTATCAGCTTCGCTTAATTGGCTTATTAAATTGTAAGCACCACGAATTTTAAAACTACCGGCTCTTTGTAGATTTTCAGGTTTTAAAAGCACTTGTTGCTTAGTCATTCGCTCTAGCCAACCAGCGTGAACCATTTGGGTCTCACGAATTACACCAGCAAGTCGATTTGCCGCTTGCTCGATTTGGGATAAATCGACTTGACTCATAAGAACCCCTCTAACTTTCTCATTAGAGCCTAGTCAAAGAAACAAAAAATCTAGGTAAGAATTAGGCTGGGAATTTGTGGGCCTCTCTCAGTACTTAAAAAGACTAATCAGAAACAGTAAATGGTTAGCAGGGCTTCCACGCGAAGTGGCAGTTTTGACTGTCATTGCATTTTTTGTGGCAATTGGCTTTGGGATTGTGATCCCGGCGATTCCTATATTTGCTCGCTCTTTCGGTGTCACAGCTTTTGCGGCCAGCAGTGTAGTAAGCATTTTTGCTTTAATGCGCTTTGCTTCATCTCCGCTGAGTGGAAAATTAGTGAATCGATTTGGTGAGCGACAAGTTTTAGCAACAGGCTTGATAATTGTTTCTATCTCAAGTTTTCTAGCTGGTATCGCTGATAACTTTTTAGCGCTTATTCTTTGGAGGGGTGCTGGCGGATTAGGTTCTGCCATGTTTACCGTTTCCGCGTTTTCTTTGATCTTGCGCTTAGCGAAGCCAAACCAAAGAGGCCGTGCGGTCTCAGCCTTTAATGGGGGTTTTTTAATAGGTGGCTTGGCAGGCCCGGCGGTAGGTGGAATCGTTATTAGCATTTCATTGCGCGCACCATTTTTTGTTTATGCAATTTCTTTAATGTTTGCCGCAGCCACCGCAATCATCATGCTAAAGAATGCTCCTTTAAACGATATTGAAAAAGAAGAAATAGCCGCTAACAAAGAAGGAATTTTTGCTTTTATAAAAGCTTTAAAAATTCAACCCTATGCAGCAGCTCTCTCTGTGAACTTGGCGACTGGTTTTATTTCTTTTGGATTGCGCTCGGCAATTTTGCCAATTTTTGTGGTCGAAGGGTTGTTGCAAAATCCGAGTTGGATCGCAATAGGTTTTCTTGTTACCAGCGTTACCCAAGCAATCTTTTTATCTCTCGCCGGACGAACTACTGACGATCGAGGTCGCAAGCCTGCGATGGTAATTGGTACTATCAGCATTTTAATTTCTGTTTTAGTTTTAATCATTCTTCCGACCATGCTCGGATTTTTAATTTCGATGGCCATCGGTGGGTTGGCAGCCGCTTTTATGGGGGCAGCGCCGGCCGCAGTAGTTGGGGATGTGATTGGAAATAAAAAAAGTGGTTCGCTAATTGCGGGCTTTCAAATGACAACTGATCTAGGAGCTATTGCTGGGCCGTTAATTGCAGGTTTCTTAGTTGATTACGCTGGATTTAATTGGGCGTTTGTTTCAGGTGCAGTGGTTGCCACTTTTGCCTTAATACTCTCACTACAAATGAAGGAAACTCGCGAATCAACCAAGCGCGTTACTTAAATCCCCAAGTAAGTCTTCAATATTTTCGATGCCAACGCTGAGGCGAATTAAATCTTTTGGAACTTCTAAGGGACTACCGGCAGCACTGGCATGAGTCATCCGTGCGGGATGCTCAATTAGGGATTCCACACCGCCCAGGCTTTCTGCCAAAGTAAACACCTTGGTTCGCTCAATCATTTTAAGGGCAGCTAGTTCGCCCTCTTTGTGACGAAAAGAAACCATGCCTCCAAAGTCTTTCATTTGCTTGGCTGCTACCTCATGTCCTGGATGTGAAGGGAGTCCTGGGTAGAAAACCTCTGCTACTTTTTTGTGATTTACTAAAAAATCTACGATTTGTTTAGCGTTTGAAACATGTCTTTCCATTCTGACGCTTAAAGTTTTAATGCCACGAATTACTAACCAGCAATCATTGGGCCCAGGGATTGCTCCCATGGCATTTTGATGAAATTTAATACTTTCAGCTAATTTGGCATCTTTAACAATTAAGGCGCCACCAATTACATCGCTATGGCCACCAAGGTATTTAGTAGTTGAGTGAACTACCACATCCGCTCCAAGCGCTAAAGGCTGTTGCAAAAAAGAGCTGGCAAATGTATTGTCCACCGCCACTAAAGCGCCGTGACGATGCGCCAATTCGCTAATAGCTGCGATGTCGCCAATATTAAGTAAAGGATTAGTTGGAGTTTCAATCCAAACTAATTTAGTTTTTCCAGGTTGAATAGCAGCTTCAATTGCGGCTAAGTCATTGACCGGTGCGGGAGTGTGCTCGATTCCCCACTTAGCTAAAACTTTCGAAACCAATCGATAAGTACCGCCATAAGCATCATCAGGAATGACTAAGTGATCCCCTGGTGATAACACTGCATGCAACAAAGTGTCTTCTGCCGCTAAGCCAGAGGCAAAAGCAAATGCCTGCACTGACCGCTGTTCGTTCTGTGGCAGATCGACTGCTTCGATCGCTGCCAACAGCGTCTCAAGTGCGCTGCGAGTTGGATTTCCACTGCGGGCGTATTCGAATCCCCCGCGCAAGTTTCCGACTCCGTCTTGCTTAAAGGTGGAGGCATTAACAATCGCAGGTACCACCGCACCAGTATGTGGGTCTGCAGTTTGACCAGCGTGAATTGCAACAGTTTCAAAATTTTGGCTCATGCCTCGACTTTAGAGGACACCAGTTTTAGGACATACTGGTAACACACGAAAGGAACAATTCATGAGTAGTGAGACTGCTTACTTTGCTTTGGGCTGCTTTTGGGGTGCTGAGAGAAGATTTTGGCAAACTGAGGGGGTAGTAGAGACCTCTGTTGGTTATATGGGCGGAGCGGTACCAGACCCTAGCTATGAATTAGTTTGCACCGGTGGCACCAATCACACTGAAGCTGTGAAAGTAATTTTTGACAATGAAAAAGTCAGTTACCGCAGTTTATTAGAAATGTTTTGGACTATTCATGACCCAACACAAGGCGACCGTCAAGGTAATGACATCGGCTCTCAGTATCGCAGCGCTATTTTTTATACCTCAGAAGAGCAAAAACTAACTGCCCAAGAAACTTTAGACATTTACCAAGCCGCAATTACTCACGCTGGCTTTGGAAAGATCACTACCGAGATCACTGCTGCGGCAGATCACCCTTATTACCCAGCTGAGCAATACCACCAAAAGTATTTAGCTAAAAATCCCAATGGTTATGACTGCCATGCTCGCACTGGGATTGTGTTTCCTGGTGCCAGTGTCACCGCTTGATTATTTAGTCAAAAACGCTAAGACATCTTGACGAGTTAACACACCAACGGGTTTTCCTTGCAAGTGAACCACCACGGCATCAGCTGTTTCGAGTGCACTTAAACCAGTTGAGAGTTTTTCTTTGGCACCCACTACTGGCAGTGCCGGTGACATGCAATCGCTAATTAATTCGCTCTTACTGGTTTTTCCGCTAGCTAGTCGCTGCAGTAAATCTTTTTCATTGATGGATCCCACTACTTCGGCCGCCATTAACGGCGGCTCTTCTTTAACTACTGGGATTTGTGAAACGCTAAATTCTCTTAATATCTCAATCGCATGCTGCACTGTTTCACCTGGATGAATGTGCACAAAGGTAGGCAAGCTATTGCTTTTTGCTTCCAACACCTCTCCTACTGTTATTTCGCCTTTGTACTCGCCGCTAAAACCGTATTTCGCTAACCAAGCATCGTTAAAAATTTTAGATAAGTAACCGCGACCACTATCTGGCAAAATAACGATCACTACATCGTCTTCGCTTAAATCTTTTGCAGCTTTTAGCGCCGCCACGGTTGCCATCCCGCAAGAACCACCTACCAAAAGTCCTTCTTCTCTGGCAAGTCTGCGTGTCATTTCAAATGATTCTGCATCACTAACTGCGATTACTTCATCAACAATTTTTGGGTTATAAGCAGCTGGCCAAAAATCCTCACCAACGCCCTCCACTAAATAAGGTCTTCCAGTTCCACCAGAATAAATAGATCCCTCTGGATCTGCCCCAATTATCTTTACCTTTCCATTACTAACTTCTTTTAAATATTTTCCGGTGCCACTGATGGTTCCGCCGGTGCCGATCCCGGCAACAAAGTGAGTAACTTTGCCATCGGTTTGATTCCAAATTTCTGGCCCAGTTGACTCGTAATGCGAGCGGGGATTATTTGAATTGGAATATTGATCTGGTTTCCAAGCATCAGGTATTTCTTTAACTAACCGATCTGAAACGCTGTAATAAGAGTCTGGGCTTTCTGGAGCTACCGCAGTTGGACAAACTACAACTTCGGCACCGTAAGCTCGCAAAACATTTTGCTTATCTTCGCTCACTTTGTCTGGTACCACAAAAACACATTTGTAACCTCGCTGTTGCGCGACTAACGCCAAACCCACACCAGTGTTACCGCTAGTGGGCTCGACAATGGTGCCGCCGGGTTTTAATAAGCCCTCTGCCTCGGCAGCTAAAACTAAATTCATGGCTATCCGGTCTTTGATTGATCCGCCTGGATTTAGGTATTCCACCTTGGCGAATACTTGTGCCTTGATACCCTCAGTAACATTTTTGAGGCGAACTAGTGGTGTGTTGCCAATCAGATCTACTACTGAGTCATAAGTCTTCATACCCAAACTTTAGTCGGGTAGCCTTACGGGGTGGATACTGAACAACTTAAAAATGATTTAGCTTTAGCGCACCGACTCGCCGATTTAGCCGACGCCATCACGCTGGATCGCTTTGGGGCAGCGGATTTAGCCGTTACTACCAAGCCAGATATGTCGCCAGTGAGCGATGCTGACCAAGCAGTTGAGCGGGCCATCAGAGCTGAAGTTGAAAAATCTAATCCGCTTGATGCCGTAATTGGTGAAGAGTATGGGACTACCGGAAACAGTAAGAGGCTCTGGGTAGTTGATCCAATCGATGGCACAAAAAATTATGTTCGAGGCGTCCCGGTTTGGGCTACGTTGATTGCCTTGATTGAAGATGGTGAAGCGGTGCTGGGTTTTGTGAGTGCTCCTGCCTTAGCTCGACGTTGGTGGGCAACTAAAAATTCTGGGGCGTGGGTGCAATTTAAAGAGAATAAACCGAAGCAAATAAAAGTTTCTAGTGTTGGGGTATTGAAGGATGCCTTCTTTGGTTATTCGAGTCATGATGAATGGGTTGAAGTTGGCAAAGAAAAGAATTTTTCTGATTTAACAAATGCTGTTTGGCGCACTCGTGGGTTTGGTGATTTTTGGACTCACCTAATGGTGGCAGAGGGTGTGATCGATTGTTCGTCAGATCCAATTTTGAATTTGTGGGATCTAGCTTCTTTGGTAGTGATTGTGCAAGAAGCCGGCGGTAAGGTCAGCACTATTGATGGCACTAATCCTTTACAAGGTAGTAATTTAGTTGCCAGTAACGGTTTGTTGCACCAAGCAGTTTTAGAAAAACTAAATAACTAACGCGAATAAATCCTCATTGGCAAACCGCCTTTTGGTCTGGCCATAACTGCAGCCCGCACTTCTGGAGTACCAGTTGTGGGTTCGATGCGATAATTTTGCATAACTTGAGCAATCAATAATGCGCTTTCTAAAAGTGCAAAGTCTTTACCTATGCACTGGCGCGGACCAATCCCAAAGGGTAGGTAAGTTCCTTTTTTAGCGGTGGGAGCATCGGGTAGAAAACGCTCTGGCGCAAACTTCATGCCGTCTTCCCAAGCTGCTGGATGACGATGGGTCGCCCAAGGGCTAATAATGATTACGGCATCTTTTGGAATTTCATATCCTCCCAGCACGTCGCTCTCTAGCGAACGTC
>JAGYJD010000007.1 GCA_018402365.1 Candidatus Nanopelagicales bacterium
TTCTTGGTTATCTAAGTAGAATTGGAAGAAACTATATACTTCTGGACGTGCAATTGAGGTATCACTTGCGTAAACATAAAGCCCACGACCTAGAGGCGAGTAATCGCCGCTGGCTACGTTCTCAAGTTCTGGAGCAACGCAACCGTTACCGCCATCAACTTGAAGAGCTTTTACTTTATCGCGTGATTCGTTGTAGTAAGTCCAACCTACGTAACCCATTGAGCCAAGTTCTCCACCAACACCAACGATTAAAGCGTTGTCATCCTCGCCGATGTCCACGAAGTTAGTAGTGATTTTGCCATCTTCGCCATTGATTTCTTCAGTGAAGTAACCAAAGGTTCCCGAGTCGGTACCTGGACCGTACAACTTAAGAGCAACATCTTTTACTGCGCTGTCTTCTAAACCGGGAATCTGGCCCCAAGTTGTCAAAGCAGCACCCTCTGTCCAAATGGCTTCAAGTTGTGCAGTTGTTAGGCAGTCAATTGGGTTTTCAGAATTTACTACTACTGATAGACCGTCATTAGCCACCTGAATCTTTTCAAAGACGATTCCATTCTCAGCACAGATAGCTGCTTCTGAATCTTTGATTAAACGTGAGGCATCGCTACCGTCAGTTTCACCAATGCAGAATTTTTCAAAACCTCCGCCAGTACCTGAAGTTGCTACAGAAACCTGCACACCTGAGTTTTCATTCATGAATAGCTCGGCAGCAACTTCTGAATAAGGTGCCACAGTGCTAGATCCATCAATGCGGATTGTTCCCGAAAGAGCGGCTGCTGCTTCGGTTGTTTCTTCTGTGCTTGTTGAAGTTGAAGTTGAAGATTCTTCAGATGAAGAGTCGCTGTCACTTCCACAAGCAGACAATAAAATTGCGCTCGCGGACAGAATGCCCACTAAAGCAATTAGATTTTTTTTCACTTAATTTCCCCTTTTAGGTAGGTAGTCTTTCAAGGGACAACCTAGAAAACTCGAGTGCACAGCAGGTGTTTTAAAGGTAAATAAAAGGTGAATTAATCACTAAATATTAATTATCTCAGCATTTTTGATACTGATGGTGCCATTGTGAATTGTGCGATGTAGCACCAACATGGACCCAGGGGCCAAAGCGGCATCTAAATCCACTGACTCAATTTGAGACTGAATAAAGCTAGCTATTTCTGGCAAGGCTGGGCGGTGTCCACAGATTACTTGCGGCAGCGGGTCAGCTAATACTTTAGCAACTATCTCAAGTGCTGGCGCAGGATTTGCTTCCCAACCTAATTCATTGAGAGTTTGATAAGCATGAATTGGCTGCTGGATCTCGGTAGCGAATTTAGCGATGGTAGAGATGCAGCGACTGGCATCAGATGAAATTACTTTCTTTACACCATAAGCGTGCAGTAGTTGTGAGATTTCATCTACTTGTGAAAATCCAATTTTTGTTAGGGGGCGAACTGTATCAATTGGCGGCTTTTTTAGGTAGCGATCGGACCATTCTATTCGCTTCTCTGCTTGAGCATGTCTAAGTAAAATCAGTGGAGTTGTTTCTATAGCCTCCAAAGCTGTTGCTGCTATTTCAGCATCTTCTTGGTAAGTTAATATATTTTTTAATTGCGTTTTTGAGGCCCAAAGCAGTTCATCTACTTCGTCATTTTCAGTGAAGGTATCTTGACCCACTAAAGACGCTTTCCAGTAATACACTTTTTTTAAATCTTCATCTTTGAAGTAAGTGCGACTTGGTAATGGATGGCTGAGCTCGCAAGCTAAGCCAGTTTCTTCAAGTAGTTCTCTAACCGCAGCTAATTGTGGAAGTTCGTCAATTTCGATATGGCCTTTAGGTAAGGTCCAATCCTCTCGATGAGGACGATGTATCACGGCAACTTTTTTGCCAACTTTAGTTTTTTTTACAAGTACTACTCCAGCTGCAAAAATTTTAGGTTTTTCTTTAGCCATCTAGCTGCGTTCTCTTTTGGGATCTTTGAATCAAAACATCGTGCAGGTCTGCCAGTAGATTATTTTGCTCGTCGTATTGATTTAAAATCCACTGCCCATCAGGTTGTAACTCCCAGGCTTTGATTTTTTGCGAGAGACCTAAATCCAGTAACTCTTGTACGTATTTAATTTGCTCCGGCTCGGTCAATTGCACCAAAGACTCGACTCTGCGGTCTAAATTTCTATGCATCAAATCAGCGCTACCAATCCAAATCTCAGTATCACCAGCATTACTAAATTCAAAAATTCTTGAATGTTCTAAAAATCTGCCTAAAATACTTCTAACGCTGATGTTTTCACTCAATTGGGCCACTTTCGGTTTGAGTGCACACATTCCACGTACCCATAAATCAACTTTTACCCCAGCATTGGAAGCATGATAAAGCGCATCAATAGTTGCTTCATCTACCAATGAATTACATTTGAATCGAATCTGGGCGGGTAATCCTATTTTTTGATTTTGAATTTCTCTTTCTATTCGTTCAATTAATCCTTTGCGAATACCTTGCGGAGCCACCAACAAACGGTCGTAATCTTCGTTAGCGCTATAACCCGAGAGTAGATTAAATAGGTAAGCAACATCATCAGCGATTTGAGGATCGTCAGTCAAAAGGCCAAGATCCTCATACCCACGAGCAGTTTTTGGGTGATAGTTACCAGTGCCAATGTGGCAGTAGCGACGAATTCCTTCTGCTTCTTGCCTAATAATTAAAGATAATTTGGCGTGAGTTTTTAAGCCCACTAATCCATAAACCACGTGGACGCCAGCTTCTTCAAGCTTTCTAGCCCAACGAATATTTGCTTGCTCATCAAAGCGCGCTTTGATTTCTACGATTGCTAAAACCTGTTTACCGTTTTGAGCGGCTTCAACTAGCGCATCAACAATCGGCGAATCACCAGAAGTGCGATACAGCGTTTGCTTAATTGCTAGTACTTTTGGGTCGTCGGCGGCTTGCTCTAAAAATCTTTGTACCGTAGTTGAAAAAGAGTCATAAGGATGGTGCAGCAAAATATCTTTATTTCTAATTGCTTCCATAATGTCTGCGGCCGAGGATGTTTCAACATCTTGATAAATTTGAATACTTCTTGGAATAAATTTCGGATACTTCAAATCATCGCGATCTAAATCATGAATACTGCTTAAGCCTCTTAGATCTAAGGGCCAAGTTAACTTAAAGATTTCATCATCATTTACTTCAAGCTCTTCTTTTAGCAGCTCCAGTACTTTTTCATCCATAGTTTCTTCAATTTCCAGCCTTACTGCTGGGCCAAATTTTCGCCTAGATAATTCGCGCTCCATTGCATCCAGCAAATTTTCAGTATCGTCCTCTTCAACTTCTACATCCTCATTTCGAGTTACTCTGAAGGTGTGGTGTTGAGTAACCTCCATCCCAGGGAACAAAGCATCTAAGTTTGCGGCAATTACATCTTCTAGTGGCACAAAACGTTGGCCCCAGGTATTTAAAAAGCGTGGGAATGACGGTGGAACTTTTACCCGAGCAAAAAGTTCGGTATTGGTTTTGGGGTTTTTTAGCAAAATCGCCAAGTTTAAAGAAAGACCAGAGATATAAGGGAAGGGATGCGCAGGATCTACCGCTAAAGGAGTAAGGACTGGGAATATATTGTTGTTGTATAAGTCATTTAATTTTTTAATTTCATCATCATTAAGATTATCCCAGCGACAAATTTCAATTTCATTTTGTTTTAAGAGGGGCAGTACTTCTTTATGAAATATTTCATTATGAAGATTTTGAAGACTTCTTGCTTCTGTTAAAACAGTACTATGAACTTCACGAGGTAACATTCCACTATTTGAACGAACTGCGATACCAGCAGCAATTCTTCGCTTTAGACCAGCAACTCGTACCATAAAAAACTCATCTAGATTATTTGAAAAAATCCCTAAAAAGTGGGCTCGCTCAAGTAAGGGAATTTCTGAATCTTGGGCTAACTCTAAAACTCTTTTATTGAAAGCCAACCAAGACATTTCACGCTCTAGGTAGCGGTCTGACAATAATTCATCTTGACTAGTTAATTGCATGGCTCAAGGATGTCAGATTTAGGTTAACGACTTGTAAAGAGTGTCTGAACCAGAGAGAACAAACCCTAAGTCGAGGTAAATTCGTTTGGCGCTTTCGTTGCTAGCGTCCACATAGAGCATTGCCTCAGCCAATTTTTGACCTCGTAAATGATGTAGGCCCCACAGGGTTAATTGTCTACCTAGACCCTGACCGCGAAACTCGGGTAATACCGCCAGCACATAAATCTCACCAAGTGGCTGGTGGACGTGGTGGTGATGTCCATGAATTTTGGTCCAGCAAAAAGCAACTGGTTGGTTGGTTTGGGTTCTAATTATTAACAAACCTTTAGGGTTAAACCACTCTTCATTTAGGCGTAAAGATAAATCGTCTTCATTCCAACTCGCTTGATCAGGTAAATTTACAAAAGATTTTTTATTAATTTCAAGAATTACTTCGTTATCTTGTGGGCCTTGATAAGTTGCAAATAAAAATTCTGACGGTGTCGAGAAATCTGCAAGTGGCTCGAGTAATGAGCGGCAAAGTTGAACAATCTCTCGAGCTGGATGGTAGTTGAGTTTTTTAGCAAAATCTTGAGCAGATTTGATATTTCCATGCGCCCAAAGTCTGAGTGGTTTACCCGCTGAATCATTTTCAATTTTTTGTAAAATTAATTTAGCGATACCTTGGTTTCTAAAATCAGGTGTCACTACTAATTCAGCACTGGGGCCTGCCACCAAATCTGTTTGATCTAAATGCCCATAGCCAACAATTTGCTCATCAATTAATGCCAAGACATGTGTGATTGGTTTATCTCCACCGTGCTTCAGGTGTAATTCGACATGTTCACTCAGCGGCTTGACGTCATCAACTAAAAAAGAATCTTCTATAATTTTAAAAACTTGATCTTGTTGTTTTGCAGTAAGCGAGTCTACTGTGGAAATTTCCACCTTTACCTTCATGCCTTGACCTGATTATTCACTTTCGTTTCGGAGTCATTTTTGTTTTGAACAAATCTGTAACCAACATTTCGAATAGTTCCAATTAGGTTTTCATACTCGGTACCTAATTTGGCTCTTAGCCTTCTTACGTGAACGTCTACCGTTCTGGTGCCACCGTAATAATCAAATCCCCAGACCTCTTGTAAGAGTTGGGCCCGACTAAAGACGCGACCTGGGTGCTGAGCAAGAAAACGAAGTAATTCAAATTCTTTAAAAGTTAAATCTACAATTTCACCACGAAGCCTTACCGTATAAGAAGCTTCGTCAATTACTAAATCTCCACGTTGAATTTCTTCAGAGTCAGCCATTGTTTCACCTTGCAATTTTCCAACCACTAGGCGAATTCGGGCATCTACCTCTGCGGGACCAGCTAAATCCAAGATCACGTCATCAATTCCCCAGTCATGATTAAGAGCAATTAATCCGCCTTCAGTAGTAATCAAGATCAGACCACAAGTTAAACCAGTTGAGTGCAACAAACGGCACAAGGATTTTGCTGCCGGCAAATCCCGTCTGGCGTCGATCATCACTACATCACAAGTGGGGGCTTCAATTAAAGCAGTGGGGTTGGCCGGCAGGATTTTTACCGAATGATTAAGCAAGGCCAAAGCCGGAAGAATGTCGCTGGAAGCGCCCGGGGCATTTGTGATCAGAATTAAACTTGACATCACACCCCTTACGGCTAAATATAAAGAATATCTCATCAAAGAAGCCTGCAGGCTAACGGTTAAGTAAAGTTGGGCAAATGAGAGATTTTGCTGAACAAAAATTTCTACCGTCGCAACTGCCTGCCGAGATCCTAAAACTTTCATGGTTATTAGGTAACTGGGAAGGCAGTGGGCAAATCTCTTACCCAGGTGAAGAAGATCTTAATTTCGTGCAACAGTTGAGGTTTGAAACTGACGGCTCAAACAGTATTAAAGTTTATAGTAATTTTTGGAAGCTAGAGACAGACTTTTCAGTTAAAAATAAAATTCAAAGTGAACTGGGTTTTTGGAAACTCAATCAAGATGAAAAAATCGAAGTTGCACTCTCACAAAGTTCGGGCAGTAGTGAAATTTGGACCGGGGTAGTTGAGGTTTTGCAAATTGTCGATGCACAAATAACTCCTGCCCGCGCCTGCATTGTTACCGATTTATCGGCAGCTGGTGTTCCTTCTGCTACTGGAATTAAAACAAGGGGATCGGCTTTATGCCTTACTAAATAATGAATTGCTTTGGACTTACGATAAAAGCACACTTGAAACACCATTAAGAAATTACTTGTGGGCACGTCTCTCGCCTATCACCTATAGTCAATATCAAGAAAGCCAACAGACTCAAAAACCCGCTCGAAATTACGAAGCACCGACACCTCCAGGGCAGGAAGCGTGAATCAAAAAACAGAAGCTTGGGACCGCCGACTTAGGTCAGCCGGTTTCCGCATAACTCCACAAAGACAATTGGTTTTAGAGGCAGTCACCACACTTCGTCACTCAACGCCAGAAGATATTTTGCTAGAAGTTCAACAAACCGCTAGCGGAGTTAATTTGTCTACTGTTTATAGAACTTTAGAAGTTTTAGAACAAGTTGGCTTAGTAACTCATGCTCATATTGATCACGGATCACCCACTTACCATGTGGTTGAAGAGGCCCCACACATTCACTTAGTTTGCTCAAGGTGTCAAGCAGTTGAATCAGTTGAAAGTGATGACTTTGAAAAATTTAGCTCTAAGTTGGAATCACAAAAAGGGTTTGTGGTAAATATCGCCCACGTAGCTTTGCATGGTTTATGTAAAAACTGTGCAGATGGCAGGACACTAATAATTGATAATGAATTTGATATCTAATAGCCCAAGTTTTGTAAAACCAGGTGCAATTGCTCCACCAGAAAATTCCTTGGACCAAGGAGTGCCTTGGCATTACGGCGACCCTTTACGAGAACAATTAAATCTAATTGAGAAAAGGGGATTAGTCGACCTTTCACATCTTTCAGTGCTTCAAATTACGGGTGAAGATAGAGCTACTTTTTTACATTCGCTCACTTCAGCTCATTTTTTAAGAGCTAAAGAAAAAGACTCTTTTATTACGCTAATTCTCTCTCCGCATGGGCATATTGAACATTTATTAAAAGTGATAATTGACAAAGAAAAAATCTGGTTGATCGTAGAACCAAGCGCTAAAGAGCTAATTATTAAATACCTAAACTCAATGATTTTTATGTCAAAAATTGAAATCTTTGATGTTTCAAAAGAGTATGCAGTTTTATTTGATGGAAAACACGAAGTCCACCAAGATTTACCAACTTGGTTAACTCCAGACAATTTTGCCAATAAACCAATTGTTGATGCAGGATTTAGCGCGGGTGGAGATCCCAATAAATATATAAAAACCCGTCCGGCAATATATGAAGGTCGCGAGTATCTCGTTAAAAGGAATGAACTAGATCTTTATCTTGATCAAGCAGATGAGTTAGTGGGCACTTGGGCACTTGAAGCAATTCGAGTGGCAGCAGGCGTGGTACGTGAAGGTCTTGATTTTGATCACAAAACTTTGCCGCATGAGGTTGGGCTAATCGGTAATGCGGTTCATTTAGAAAAAGGTTGTTATCGCGGCCAAGAAACGGTAGCAAGAGTTCACAACTTAGGTAGACCACCTAGAAAATTAGCCTTACTTCACCTTGATGGATTTGCTGAACGCTTACCTAAAGTGGGGAGTGCAGTGAATTTGGCAGAACTACCAATCGGAATATCGGGGTCAGCGGTAAGACACTATGAATTTGGACCAATCGCGCTAGCTTTGGTAAAAAGTAAGATAAGTGAGGGAGCTGAAATAGAAGTAGACTCTATTGCGGGTAGTTTGCAAGAGTTAATTTCGCTAGTGAGAGACATAAAGGAGTAGTTTTGGGATTTCCAGCCACCGTTGCCTCGATAAATATTATTTTGGGTTATTTATTTGCTGGCGTAAAAATCTGGGCTTTAGTTGATTCAGCCTCGCATTCAAAAGCCGCTTATGAGTTTATTGGCAAAATGAACAAAATCTTTTGGCTCTCCTTTTTAGGTTTAGCAGTATTAATTCAGTTCGCTTCAGTGAGCTTAGGCTGGTCGCCTACGGGTCTATTGAATTTAGTTGGCCTTATTTTGGCTATAATTTATTTAGTCGATATGCGCCCACGGCTTAAAGATCTTAAAGAGTAATTACTTTTTACCTTGATTGGCGACTTTTTCAATTGCGGCTTTAGCTGCGACTGGGTCTAAATAAGTTCCCCCTGGATTGAGGGGTTTGAAGTTTTCATCAAGGCGATAGTGCAACGGAATCCCTGTAGGTAAGTTTAAATTCGCAATATCAGAATCTGAAATACCATCTAAATGCTTAATTAGTGCTCTCAGTGAGTTACCGTGCGCAATAATCAAAACCTGCTTTCCCTCACGGAGCTGTGGCACAACATTGTCGTACCAATAAGGAAGCATTCTGGCAATTACATCTTTTAAGCATTCCGTTAGTGGAATTGCTTCTGGCGGCAGCTGTTGGTAACGGGCGTCAGCATTTTGGGCAAATTCATTTTTAGGATCAATCTCTGGCGGAGGTACTTCAAATGAACGACGCCAGAGCATAAATTGTTCTTCACCATATTTTTCTAATGTTTCACTTTTATTTAGCCCTTGCAAGGCACCGTAGTGTCTTTCATTAAGGCGCCAACTGCGCTCTACTGGGAGCCACATTAAATCCGCACTTTCTAGGGCAAGTTGTGCGGTTCTAATTGCCCGCTTTAGTACCGAAGTATGAAGCACATCTGGCTTTAGGCCCGACTCTTTTATTAGGGTGCCAGCGCGCTTAGCTTCTTGCACACCTTGTTCAGTTAGATCTACATCAACCCAACCGGTAAAAAGATTTTTTTCGTTCCATTCACTTTCACCATGTCGAACTAATATCAAATCATAAGTTTGCTTCATTATTTTTATTTTGCCTTATACCGCAGTAATTCTTACTGGCGCTTGGGATGGATTCTCTAAAGCGGTTTGATACACCGAAAGCAGATTTTCAACGGTGCTGTCCCATGAGAACTTTTTAGCTTGCTTCACAGCCCCTTGCGATAATTTACTGCGCAAAGTTGGATTATTCATTAACTCGCTAATTTGCCGAGCCCAATTTTGTGGATCATGGTTCTCAATTAAAAGCCCACTCTCTTGATGAGCTACCACTGTTTTTAATCCACCAACACTGGCTGCAACTACCGGTACCCCTGCTGCTTGTGCTTCAACTGCAACTAATCCAAACGATTCTGAATAGGAGGGGACAACAACTAAGTCTGAAGCTTGGTAAATCTTTGCTAGGTTTTGACGACTTACTGGCGTAAGAAATTTAGTGATATTTTCTAAACCCAAAGATTTTGCAAGATCCATTAGTTGAGTTGGTTTATCAAACCCACTACCTGAGAGCCCACCACAAATTACAATTTGTAATTTATCCTTTAGGGCAGGATTCATTTTTAATAGTTCTGCGCCAACTAACAGTAATAGATCCGGTGCCTTGAGGGGTTGCACTCTTCCAACAAAAGTCAAAACAAAAGCATCGGGTTTGATATCAAAGTAACTTCTAGCCTCTACTTGCTCGGCTGGGTAAAAAGTATTTAAATCAACTCCAGGATGCACTACTGAAACTTGTTGGGCACTAGCCCCATAAAGATTAATAAGTTCATTTGCTTCTTCTTGAGTATTCGCTACTAGTTGATCTGCCGCTTTGACAACCTGCTGTTCACCAATTTCACGCTCTTTTGGTTCTGGTAGATCGCCTGCTGCCAAATTTAAATTTTTAACTCTTGCCATGGTGTGCATGGTGTGAACTAAAGGAACGTTCCATCTTTCTGAAGCCACCCAACCAACTTGCCCACTCAACCAGTAATGCGAATGAATTAAGTCGTACCAACCTTCAGGCTTAAAAGCTTCTTCTCTTAAAATCCCAGCTGTCAAAGCACAAAGTTGTGCCGGCAAAGAATTTTTATCTAAACCTTCAAAAGGACCAGCATTAATATGTTTTACATTTACTCCAGGAAACAATTCAACTTTGTTTGCCGGAGTGCTGGCAGTTCGCCGTGTAAAAATATCTACTTGGGTTCCGCGTTCTGCTAAACGCTTTGCTGTTTCAACAACATAAACATTCAATCCACCTGCATCGCCAGTACCGGGCTGATCTAAGGGGGAAGTATGCACTGACAGCACTGCAATGCGCTTGGCTTTTTGCTTGTTGACCATGTAGGTAATAGTTTACCCAAAGGGCAATTGATTCACCAAAGTTCTTTGTTTAGTGCATTACGGTGTCAAGATAGGGCTCTCCGGTGACGACATGAATCACGCGTCGAGCGATGCTCACCGCATGATCACCAAAGCGTTCGTAATATCGCGAAAGTAAGGTCACATCTACTGCAGCTTCAACTCCGTGATTCCAATCAACTGAAAGCACAATTCTAAATAGTTCACGGTGAATTTCATCTAACTTATCATCGCTATTTTCTATCTCTCTGGCGACAGATAATTCATGTGTTGCTAAAACTTTATGAGTTTGTTCCACAATTTTTTCGGCGTAGTGCCCCATTGATCTAAATGTGTCTACTAATTCTTCTGGAATTGCTTTTGAGGGATAGCGCAGTCTTGCAGCTTTGGCGATATGAACTGCTAAGTCACCCATTCGCTCAAGGGAGGTAGCCATTTTTAAGGCCCCAAGGACAGTGCGCAAATCAGAAGCAACTGGATTTTGTAAAGCCGTGACCAAGATGCACTTTTCTTCTAGCGCTGATGTGAGGTCATTAATTAATACATCAGACTCAATCACTTTTTCAGCGATTTCTCGGTCTGCAAATAAGAGTGATTCAGTAGCTTGGGTAACAGATTTTAAAACCAAATTGGTAATGTGCTGTAGCTCGTTACTGATTTCTTTTAAGTCTTCTTCGAAACTGTTTCTCATCTTTACCCCTTCTATTTAAGATAATACGCTGATTGGGCAAAAAAGTCAGGATGCTGAATTGGAAAGTTACGAATTTCGATGAATATTTGATGAACGGACAGTTAAAGATAACCATTAGGCAGGAGCAAAAGGTAAATCAAGAGGGCAACCGCTTATTCTGTGAATATGGAAGTTTGGTTATGGTTCGCCGTTGGGATAGTAGCCGGTACAGGACTTGGGTACTGGTGGTTTGTTGGCTCAAAAACTCAACCGCAACCCGCCACAGCAGAAGAAGTTCCTGATAAAAGTTTAGATCAGTTAATTCAAAGTTTGCCAGGTGTAGTCATAAAAATTGATGAAAATTATCAAGTTTTGTTTGCCTCAGATTTAGCAAGAAATCTCGGGCTAGTACTCGAAAATCGAATAAAAGTAGCGCAATTAATTGATGCAGCAAAAAATTGTCGATTGGATCAACAGAGTAAAAATTTACAAATCACTATTTTACAAAAATTAGGAAAGTCACAGACTACTTTAGAAGTTTGCATCATTCCGATAAATCCAAAACACACTTTAATATTCGCGCAAGACTTGAGCTTACTTCGCCGAGTTGAAGCGGTTAGGCGAGATTTTGTTGCGAACATTAGTCATGAACTAAAAACTCCCGTTGGGGCGCTCTCGTTATTAGCAGAGGCGATTGCCAGTGCAGAAGATGATGTTGAATCGATAAAGAAATTTGCCGGCAGAATAAATATTGAAACTGAGCGCTTAGCGAATGTTATTCGCGACATCATTGACCTGTCACAAGTGCAAGCGGATGAGCCTTTGGCAAAATCACAAAAAATAGAAGTTGACAGAATGATCTTAGAAGTACTTGATTCGGTAAACATCGCAGCTGAAATAAAAAAGATTACCGTGGTACATGTTAAATCCAACCAACTTTTTGTGGTAGGAGTTGAAAAACAGATAATTGCTGCGATAAGAAATCTTTTGGTAAATGCTATTAATTACTCCCCAGAAAAATCTCAAATCACAATTGGGACAACTCGCAAGACTGGGGTAGTAGAGATCACTGTGACAGATCAAGGCATTGGAATTCCCATAGCGGATCAATCAAGAGTTTTTGAGAGATTTTTTCGAGTGGATCAAGCTCGCTCTCGCGATACCGGTGGCAGTGGCCTAGGGCTTTCAATTGTTAAACATGTTTGTGAAAATCATGGCGGAGAAGTTTCTTTATGGTCGGTTCCAGGTGAAGGCTCTACTTTTACCATGCGGTTTCCAGATCGAGTAAGCAGTGAAGAGGCAGCAGAAAAAGTGAAAGAAGTTTTATGACAAGGATTTTGGTAGTTGAAGATGAAGAATCAATTAGAGAGTCATTGGCTTTTTTATTAGTAAAAGAAGGATATGAAGTTCAAGCGATTATTAATGGCAGTGAAGCATTTGAAGCGTTTGAAAAGTTTGATCCAGATTTAGTTTTACTTGACATTATGTTGCCAGGATTATCAGGAGTTGAAATAACTAAAAAGATTCGTCAGAAATCACAAACACCCATCATCATGCTTACCGCTAAAGACACTGAATTAGACAAGGTTTTAGGGCTAGAAATTGGTGCTGATGATTATGTAACAAAACCATTTTCGGGTAGAGAGTTGCTGGCGCGAATTAAGGCACTGTTGCGAAGAACTGGTGAAGTGATTTCGGTCGATGGTGGATTAAAGGTGGGCCCAATAGAGATTGACCAGGATCGACACCAAGTGTTGATTAGAGGTCAAGAGACTTCGATGCCATTAAAAGAGTTTGAATTACTTTTGTATCTCACCCAAAATTCTGGTCGAGTCTTAACGCGAAATCAATTAATTGATCGGATTTGGGGTAGTGATTATTTTGGCGATACTAAAACTTTAGATGTTCACATTAAGCGATTACGGGCCCGAGTAGAAAAAGATCCTGCTAAACCAAAATACTTGCAAACTGTGCGAGGCGTTGGCTATAAGTTTGAGAATAAAGCTACAGAGTAGTTTTAGGTCCAATACCTTCATAAATATCAGCGGGCTCAACGGTTAATACGTTTAGTGGCAAGGCACCAGCTTTTTCAAAAACTAAAGTAATAGAGACATAGCTTGAATTTTTGGCTGGAAAATTCAGTAAATCCACATGCGCGCTCTCTGGTGCGTTCCCTAAATTGACTCTTTGGCCCATCGGCAAATTAAGGGGTCCAGCTGGCGTGAAATTAATTCTTTGAGGGGAAGGATTGCTGATAACTACATCTATCAAAGCATCTGCCTGACCGGAGTTATTTATAAGAGTTGCAACTAGTGTCGCATTTGAATTTTGATCTATTACAATTACAACGTTTTGTGCGTAAACCTTATTTATTTCTTCATACGTTCCATCACCGGTGGGTCCTTGCAGACTAGTAAAAGCATTTGGTCCAGCACCGCAACCAGTAATTAATAAAGTCGCAGATAAGAAAGCAAATAATTTAAATTTTCGCATACACTCAAGAATACTGTAAGGGATTTAACCTCAAGTTAAGCAGGTTGAACCCCCACTGATAGAATTATGGGTCTATTGGAAGGTGCGTGTATGGCCTTTAAAGTCGGCGAAACAGTTGTTTATCCCCATCACGGTGCAGCAGTAATTGAAGCAATCGAAAAAAGATCCATTAAAGGCGTAGAACGCAAGTATTTGGTCTTAAGAGTTAAGCAAGGTGACTTAACAGTAAGAGTGCCAGCGGACAATGTAGATATGGTCGGTGTGCGCGACGTTGTTAACGCAGAAGGTTTAGAAAGAGTTTTTGATGTATTACGTCAACCTTTCACTGAAGAACCAACTAACTGGTCCCGTCGTTACAAAGCAAACTTAGAAAAATTAGCTTCAGGTGACGTAATTAAAGTTGCTGAAGTAGTAAGAGATTTATGGCGCCGCGATCAAGATCGAGGTCTTTCTGCAGGCGAGAAACGAATGCTGGCAAAAGCCCGTCAAATCTTGGTTAGCGAATTAGCGTTGGCAGAGCATTGCGACGAGAATAACGCCGAGGCTTTACTTGATGAGGTTTTAGTTTCTTAAGTACAGCCTTTAGAAAAGGTGGTTAGTAGATGTCTACCTTTAGGGTTGGCGTTGGCGTGGATGTTCACCCAATAGATCCAAATAAACCACTTTATTTAGCCGGGCTTCATTGGCCAAATTATGCAGGTCTTTCAGGTCACTCTGATGGTGATGTGATCGCGCACGCTTGCTGCGACGCCTTGTTCTCTGCGGCGGGCTTGGGTGACTTGGGTACAAACTTCGGAACCGATCGGCCTGAGTACAAAAGTGCTAGTGGTGAAAAATTGCTCACCGAAGCAAAACGCTTAGTTAACGCTGCCGGGTGGAATATTTCAAATATTAGCGTTCAGTTAATTGGCAATGAACCAAAGTTAGGCACGCGACGCCACGAAGCTGAAGAAACCTTAAGCAAAATTGTGGCAGCCCCGGTAAGTCTTTCTGCAACCACCACCGATGGTTTAGGTTTAACCGGTCGTGGTGAAGGAATCGCGGCAATCGCTAACGCCTTAATATTTCAGGATAAAAATTGACCTTAAGACTTTACGACACTCTCACTAGAAGTGTCAGTGATTTTGAGCCAATCAAAAAAGACGAAGTTGGTATTTATGTTTGCGGTGCCACTGTGCAAGGTTCACCACATATCGGTCATCTCAGATCAGGCGTAGTTTTTGATGTATTGCGTCGCTGGCTAGTTTATTCAGGGCTAAAAGTTAATTTGGTTCGTAATGTGACAGATATTGATGACAAGATTCTTCACAATGCTCACCACGAAGATATGCCTTGGTGGGCGTTGGCGTACAAGTATGAACAAGAGTTTTCAAATGCTCACACCACCTTAGGAAACCTGCCACCCACAGTAGAGCCCAGAGCTACGGGTCATATTCCGCAAATGATTGAAATAATTAGTAAATTAATTGAAAAAAATTATGCTTACGAATCTCAAGGCACGGTTTGGTTTTCGGTTAGGTCTTGGCCAGATTACGGAAAACTCTCTGGTCAAAAACTTGATGAGATGCTGGCGGCAGAAGATAAAGATCAAGGTAAAAAAGATCCGCACGACTTTGCACTTTGGAAGGCAGCAAAATTAGACGAACCTCATTGGAAGACTCCTTGGGGTGCCGGACGTCCTGGATGGCATATCGAATGCTCCGCCATGGCGCACGCCTATCTCGGTGAAGAGTTTGACATTCACGGTGGTGGGATCGATTTACAGTTTCCGCATCATGAAAACGAAATCGCCCAATCAAATGCCGCTGACCATAAGTTTGCTCGCCGCTGGATGCATAATGCTTGGGTAACTCAAGCTGGCGAAAAGATGAGTAAAAGCTTAGGTAACTCCACCAAGATCAATGAAGTTTTAAAGTTAGTTCAACCTACCTATTTAAAAGTATTATTTTTACCTAGTGTAAGTATATTTAAAGTAATTTGAATATCCGAAAATTCTAAAAGAGCTGCTATCGTTCTGACGAATCGAAATCTTTGCAAATGCTCCCAAATAGAGCCACAAAAGTAAGTCTGGAATTTGAAAGGCTATGAATGAAGATTCAACACCCCTACATACATAGTAGTTATTCATGAACTAGTGATGCTGGGCAATTAAAGTTTAGACAATTAGATTCAGTAGGTGCAAAAACTATTGCTGGGTCTTTACGAAAGATGCTGGAAATCCTCGGTCTAGATCCACTTTCAGCTCAGTGAATCAATCCAGCACAGTTGACACAGCCAAAAATTTTTGTGCTTTAGTTGAAAAATAGCGTAAACCCGTGCCGCCGCACGATAGCTGACGATTAGCGATCACAAGAGATGATCGAAGTCGCTTCAAGATTGCAAATTGAGAAGATGTCGTTACTTGGTGCCCGTGCTGACTTCTTCATCGCGAGATAATAAAATGCAAAAAGAAGTTATTGTTCGGCGGAAAGCGAAGAGTTTTTAGAGCCAAAAGGCCTGACTCCTCCTGCTTCTTGTAAATGTAGATATGTAGTGTATTCGTCAGAAGTCCGCGTCCAAAAAGTTGTAACGCAGCGAAAATCCTACGATTTAATCATTGGTAGAAATCCAGTCTTAGAAGCATTAAAAAATAAAGTGCCCGCGTTTAGTTTAAGAATCGCAAACGGCATCGATATTGATGAAAGAGTTCAAGAAGCAATTAAATTTGCAAACGACAACGATATTTCTATCGTGCAAGTAGACAGACGTGATTTAGATCGAATTACTGATCACGGCCCGCATCAAGGTCTCTGTCTTTTGTGTTGCCCAGAATACAGAAGTATCGACAAAAATTTAGTTGAATAAATAGGGCTAGTGATTGCCGTACTTTAGATCGTTACTGATCCAAGAAATCTTAGTGCGTACTGTTCGCTCAAAAAGCAGCAATTGTAATGCGCAGCAGTTGTAAGTATATAGCGTGGCTTAATGCCGCTTACAGCAGCTGGTGCGTTAGTACATACCTGTTTGTTGAAAGCAAAATATCTCCCGCAATTATCATTGATTAAAGAAAGCGGATACTTTCTGTTTTGTGACTCTTCCGCAGAGGGTCGTCAACTTCCAGAATTAGATCAAGAGTTATTCAAAAACCCTTAGCAAAGTTGCTGTTGTTCAGAAGTGCGTGTATCTGTGTTAGTGGTTGTACTGCGATATTCATATTTTACCCCACATTATGCCGAATTATATTGCTTCTTGCGGTGGCGCCATTATAAGCATTCATTTGGTAGGTGCCATCAGAGCAATTCGATTGCAGTATGATTGGCATGCTCATTTGCCGGATGTGGCGTATTCAGGAAGCGCACTCTGGATTTGTATCAAGCGTTAGGGGTTCGAGTCTCGGTCGGTTTCAATGATATTATAGCTACGGTGACATGTCACGTCATAATAAAAAAACTAAGTAAATAGTCAAGTCTTTGATGAAATAATAAAAACCTGATATTGATAGCCTTTATAGATTTTAAATAGTACTTTTATTTATTTTTCAGCTGATTTAGGCAATTTAATATAAACAAAGCGGTGTGTTCGATTAATTGAGAGATTTTGCATTTTAGAATCTGAGCGCCAATGGTGGAAGTATTCCGGTGTTAAAGAGCAAGCAATTCGGTGACCTGTTCAAATGATACCGTCACTGTTCCACGCTGATTTGATAATGAAGAGCTTGAAGTGTCGATCCCATGCCGATAAAGCGTGCCCAAGACGCCCGCGGAGTTTCAGTTACCAGCAGTCGTTCTGTTTCGTGTTAGGATAAATTCAAAAACCCCCAAAACTCGCTTTTTGGGAAGTACCTGCACCGAGCCACGAGAGAGCAGTGGCTAGTTAGTACTTTATGGTCAGAGTGACAAACTTTGGTGCTGGGAACTCAGACTGAAGAGGAATCAATAAAATATAAGCCAAGATTGTGCCGGATGAGGTGCCTGCCAAAAGGCGGAGCGAGGCATGAAATATCTCCTGGAAAATGACGTCGTTCGTGTGACCCTGACCAAAAAGGTCGCAATGGTTTCTGGAAAGAAGTGGCGCTCCCACCATCAATAACGATGGGCGTCTCGATTGGCAAGAATTGAATAGAAGATCCACGAAAAACGGTGCCGATTTGCAAAGAAGCAGTTAAGAAGACCGATGATGCTGCTGGCGACGGCACCACCACCGCAATCGTTTTGTTCGCCATGGTTCGCGAAGGTTTGAATGGAAAAGCAGCGTTGCTAACCCAATGGCAATTAAAGGTGAAATTGAGCCGTAGAAAAATTCCAGCCGTTACAGAGATGGCTAAAGATGGTGAAACCAAAGAGCAAATTGCTCTACCGCTCAATCCGGCCGGGTGGCGGAGCATGAAGTTGGAACATGATTGCCAGCTGGCGGATAAGCTGGCAGCAAAGGTGCATCACTGTTTAGCAGCAATATTTTGACTCGAATTTGCTATCAGAAGGTACGCGTTTCGATAAAGGTTATTTCACTATTTTTTGTACTGACACTGAATCGCATGGGAAATTCGTCTTAGAAGATCCATACATTCAAGGTGCCAATCAAAAGATTTCTTCTCGGTAAAAGATATAAGTTCCTATTTCCCTGAGAAAAGCCATAATCAGGAAAACCCTTTATTATCGCCGAAGATGCTGTGCTAGCGTCAGCAAATTTGCCGTGGGCCAAATTCGCGGAATCTCGTCAGCCGCTGTTACAGTTCTGGTTTTGGCAGACTGCCGCAGTACGTTGCAAGATATTGGTACTTTGACTGCGCCCGTATCGCGAAGAAGTTGGTTTGAAATCTCATAACGTCAATCGGGAATTCATTTGCAAAGCCAGAAAGATCGTGAGCCTGTAGCACGACACTACAATCGTGCAGAAGGCGCCGGAGACTCTGAGCAAATTGCAGGGTCGAGTAAGTCACCGTGCCGAAATTGAAAAAGCGATTCTGGATTACGATCGTTAAAACTGGCTGCTTCAGCCAAATTGCCAGGGCGCTGCCGTAATCGTGCTGGTGCAGTTACCGAAGCGAATTTAAAGACAATGTAATACGCGCATTAGTATGCTGTTCGCAACGCCAAAGCAGCAAAGCGAATAGCGAATTCAGCTGCGGAGGCGCCGTTTAATTCGTCGGTAAAGAAGCGCTTGAAAGATCTAGAAACTCACAGGTGATGAAGGAACTGTCAATATCATCAGAGTCGCTATCGAAGCTTCCGCCAGCAAAATTGCCGTTAACGCAGGACAGCATGGTCACTGCCGGTGCGGTTTCACGGTGCTGGCGTAGCGTCTTAATGCGTTTACCGGTGTGAATATTGCAGACATGATTACACCGGCATCATCGACCAGCCGCTGGCGTAACCGTCCTGCCCTTCAGAACGCTGCCCTATCGCAAGCTCTCTCAACCACAGCCGTTGCTGCCGATGGGCCAGAAAGATTCACCCAGCCCCAATGGTGTGATTTGAGGAATGGGCGGCATGGAGGAATGGACTTCTAAGAAAAGTTCTTCACAAAAAAAGGCGATCAGAAATGATCGCCTTTTTTATTTTTAATTATTAAACGTCTTTACCTTCTAAAACATCATCTGCATCAACAATGCGATAGGCGTAGCCTTGTTCGGCTAGGAATCTTTGGCGGTTGGCGGCGAAGTCTGCATCGAGGGTGTCTCGCGAAACTACTGCATAGAAGCGCGCGGTTCTTTTGTCGGCTTTTGGTCTTAAGACGCGGCCGAGGCGTTGGGCTTCTTCTTGTCTAGATCCGAATGAGCCTGAGACTTGAATTGCGACACCAGCTTCGGGTAAGTCGAGTGAGAAGTTAGCAACTTTACTTACTACTAACACCCTTAAGTCGCCGTTTCTGAATCTTTCAAAAAGTTTTTCACGCTCTTTAATCGGGGTGGAGCCGTCCACGACAGGTGCGCCGAGGTGTTGGCCAAGTTCGGCTAGTTGATCTAGGTATTGGCCAATGACTAAAACTCGATCGTCTGAATGTTTGGCGACTAATCGTTCAACAACAGGATTCTTTGTGGTGGTGGCAGCAGCTAAGCGATACTTATCTTCTTTTTCGGCTGTGGCATAAATTAAACGTTCGTGTTCAGGCAGGGTAACTCTTACTTCAACACAATCTGCTGGAGCAATCCAACCTTGGTCTGCCATGTCCTTCCAAGGGGAGTCAAATCTTTTTGGTCCGATTAAAGAAAAGACATCGTCTTCGCGGCCGTCTTCTCTAACTAAGGTTGCAGTTAAACCAAGTCTTCTTCTAGCTTGAATGTCTGCGGTGAATCTAAATACTGGTGCTGGTAATAAATGAACTTCGTCATAAATAATTAAGCCCCAGTCTTTGGCGTCAAAAAGTTCAAGATGGGCGTAGTTACCTTGTTTTTTGGTTGTGAGAACTTGATAAGTGGCAATGGTGACAGGTCTTACTTCTTTTTTGCTGCCGGAGTATTCGCCAATTTCTTCTTCGGTGAGGGTGGTGCGTTTTAGTAATTCAGATTTCCATTGTCTGGCAGATACTGTGTTGGTTACCAAAATTAAAGTTGTGGCTTTCGCTAAAGACATCGCTGCAGCACCAACAATGGTTTTACCGGCACCGCAAGGCAGCACTACCACGCCAGAGCCACCGTGCCAAAAAGATTCGGCTGCCATTTCTTGGTAATTACGAAGTTCCCAGCCATTTTGTACTAATTCGATTTCATGAGCTTCGCCATCAACATATCCAGCAAAGTCTTCAGCAGGCCAACCAAGTTTAAGAAGTTGTTGTTTAAGTTGACCACGCTCAGATGGATGAACTACAACTGTTTCATCATCTAATCTTTTGCCCACCAGTGGTTGAATTCTTTTGCTTTTTAATACTTCTTCTAGTACTGGTAAATCAGCGCAATGCAAAGTTAAACCGTGAACCGGATCTTTTTCGAGTTTGAGTCGACCATAGCGATCCATTTGTTCGGCTACATCAACTAGAAGTGAATGAGGCACGGCATATCTTGAGTACTTCAAGAGTGTGTCAACTACAGATTCAGCATCTAAGCCAGCAGCTCTCGCGTTCCAAAGCCCCAGTGGGGTAATGCGATAAGTATGAACGTGTTCGGGAGAGCGTTCTAATTCAGCAAATGGGGCGATTGATCTTCTAGCTTCTTGGGCTAATTCGTGGTCGATTTCTAAAAGTAGGGTGCGGTCACTTTGGACAATTAAAGGGCCGTCATTCATTAATATTATTTTCCATTCTTTTTTGCTTTGGTAATTACAGTGGCACTAATTCGTGAAAGCGCATAATCGCGAATTCGAGTTTCGGTGTGATCGAAACCTGTTAACAATCCGCCTTGCACACGGATTGGATCTGTGAAGCGGTCTTTGACTGTTCCGTCCCCTTCGGCGTAACTGATGGTGATGGATTGATTTTCGTCAATTGCTTTGCTTAGAAATGAAACTAATTCACTAGCGGGCATTGGCTCTGGAGGGTTTGAACCATTTTCTGGGATTTTTGCCTTTGGGTTTTCACTGAGTCGTAGTGCTTTGATGGCACTGATTAAAAGTGGTGCATCCGGTGGGGATCCTTCAGGAGCAGGACGGGGGCGTAACTTCACAGTTGAGCGCTTTTCACCGGGAGCAGGTTCGGTGTCATCAATTGGGTCGTCTGTGATTTTTACATCTCCAAGTTGTCTAACTAAATCATTTAATAAATATTCCAAAGGTTGGGGGATTTCGGTTGAAGAATATTTAGTGAAAAATGCCATGATGTCATCTTTGGATTTTCCACGCTCTAAAGCGCGCTTGAGGGAACTTTCAGTAAATCGATAAACCTGGGCAGCACCGCGAGATTCTTGATAGCCAAGCAAACGTAATTCTGCGGCAACGTGAGATTCAGGGGGACCTGGGATTACTGCGGTTAAGTCGGCTTGCAATAAAAAGTGATCAATCGCTTCGGGCAAAAGTGGTGCGATTGCTTCAACTAGCAAAGGATCAGTTTTGATTACGTGACCTTTTGGATCGGCCACGGCAGAGCGAGCAGCAGCGGTGCGGGCTTCAGGGGAAGGCATTGTGTAGCGCATTTCGCCTAAGGCTCGTCCGGTAGTTGCGAGTACACCTAAACCGCGAGCACCAATCAAGTTTGCTTCTTGCATAAAGGAGCGAACTAAAAGTTCTACTAGTTCAGCTTCACGACGTGGCCGCTGCCAGTTCACATGTTTTACTAAATCATCTTCATTCGGTTCGGCACCTAAGGGCAGGCTGACTAATGCTTTTAACAATATTGATTTGATTTCAGGTGCCAGAGGTTTATCTACTTCTGGCGAAAGCGCATTGATTCTTACCTGTTCGTTTTTGCCAACCAAACTTGGAACGCGAGTTGAAGTTAGCCAAGCTTCAGCCAAAGTTGCCCAACGCTCTTGCACAGTGCGGGTGCGCCATAAATCAAAAGCTGGAGTTGGTAACCATAAAGGTTCATTTGATTCATCCGCTGCTAGCAAGCCTGCTGCTAAAGCGGTTTCAGCTAAAAGTGCCGCGATGTTTTCGTCTTCATCGCAGATGCGAGAAGCTAAAGTTAAATCTCTTTGGGCGAGTCCACCATTTCTTAAAACAGCTGGCGGGGTTTCACCCCAAATATCTAAAAGTTCTTCCATCATTTGTACAAAATGCAAACCCGCACCACCCGCTGCTTTATCAACCGCCTGGGCGTCTCTTGTATTTTTAATTGAAACTTCTGGCAAAGTCGAAAGACCTTCTGGCAATAAGTTTTCGCCACGCAATACAAAGGCAACTTCTCTTGGCAAAGTTAATTCATGGCGGCCGGTGGCAATAAGAACCCCTTGCGCCATTAAGTATTCATAAGGAGTTTTCGCACTTGAGGTGGTAGCTTCACGGTTCAGTTTGTCTACTACCAAAACAGGTGGTCCCCATAGAACTTTGTCTATTACGTCATCAACACCTTTGGGAGCTTTGTCGAAAATTTGTTTAATACGTTCTTTAGAGGCTACGGCGGTTAAGTCAGGACGCTCTTCAATAAAGCAAGGACCAAACCCAGCGGGGTGAGGGGCTACTACTTCTTTAAGTACAGGAACTGCTCGCATCCCTTTATCGGTTCCCCAGATAACACCGCGAGCTTTAAGAACACTGAGTGCTCTATCTAATTCAGGATCGTTATTTAAAAGTACAGCTAATTCTTTTTTACCGAAGGGTTCGTCTAAGCAGGCGATAACTTCGGCTACTGCTACCACCCAAGCGTCCAGTTGATCTAAGACTCTGGTGATGGATGAATTTGTTGCGGCACGAGCTGCCAGTTTGGCCATGTCAGCGGGCACTGGATGCACCAAATCGGGCCGGTGGACTAAGAGGTCCCTCAAGCGGTCGTCATCTTGCGACTTAAACCAGTCAACCAAGGCACCTGGGTCATCTGCCTTGACCTTGCGTGGCTTGGGGGGAGTCTTAGTAGGCATTTGGCCAATTTTAATAGGTATCGCATTAGGGGTCACTTTGCAGTCCTTGCCGATGACGAAGTATGAGGGTTTAGGTAATCTTGGACTTTCATATTTAGCGAAATACGCGGCAGGATGAAAACAGGAGTTGATTGACGTGCCTTTTGGAAAGATCAAGTGGTACGACGTCGAAAAGGGCTTCGGATTTATTGAAACCGACGACGGGGAAGATGTTTTCGTACACGCGTCTGCGATTCCGGATGGAGTTTTGCCCAAACCCGGAAGTCGAGTGGAATTTGGCATTGCCGAGGGGCGTCGAGGAATTCAAGCTTTACAAGTAAAGATTTTGGAAGCTCCACCTAGCTTGTCCAAAGCCGGTAGAAAAGATACCGATGACATGGCAGCCATTATTGAAGATGTTATTAAATTGCTGGATGGTGTTTCGAGTCAAATTCGTCGCGGTCGCTACCCCGATGATAAGACTGCACAAAAAGTAGCTGCGGTATTGCGAGCAGTTGCTAATGATTTAGATGCCTAAAAAATAATCTTAGGAGTTTGCGGTGAGCGTCAATTTAATGAAGGCAAAAGATCTTGCAAAAGACTTCTTGTTGTCAGAAATTGAAGTTGATCGGGTGGGGAATTATCTCGAAAGTAAGACTGAAGCCGAAAATACAGCAACTCACTTTTTTGCAACTTTGGATAAGGGTTACCGAGGTTGGATGTGGGCGGTCACAGTAAGCGGTACTGAGAACATTTCACTTAGTGAAATAGTTTTGATCCCTGGGCCTGAAGCTTTACTCGCACCTAAATGGATACCTTGGCAAGAAAGATTGCAGTCAGGTGATTTAGGCGTTGGCGATGTTCTGCCAACGGCAGCAGATGATGCCAGATTAGTTGCGGGATTTACGCAAGTTGATGGTTTGTTTGACGAGACCAGCACTCCCTTCGGTTGGGAAGTTGGATTAGGTCGAAAAAGAGTCTTATCAGAAATTGGACGAGAGCAAGCGATAAACCGGTGGCACGGATCAACTCATGGCCCCGACACCCCAATGGCTGAATTAGCAACCGATAAATGTCAAAGTTGTGGATTTTTTGTTCCGCTTAGCGGAGTGCTGGGCAGAATGTTTGGGGTTTGTGCAAATTCTTATGCGCAAGATGATGGAAAAGTAGTTTCGCTCGATCACGGTTGCGGCGGCCACTCAGAAGTTGTTTCAGATACTAAATCGGTTTTGTTGGGAACGACTGTGATTGATGATTCAGGATTTTTAGTTCCTGAAGAAATAGATGATGACTTACGCGAAGAGCAAGAGTTGGAAGATGCTGACTTAAAAGAAGTTGATGAGTTTGCCCACGACGGGGTCGAGGTAGAAGAAGACGATGACGAGGCCAGCGCTGAATTAGCAGAAGAAGCCCATCGACTCGAAATTTTGGATGAAGTGCTTAACAACAATGAAGAAAACTAAAGACTTTTTTCGCGTCTTCTATTTAATATTAAATACCCCATAAAGCCAAGAATGGCTCCAGTTAAACAAACCTGTAACCAAAATAAGGCAGCGGCATCATTAAGTACCCAAAATCGAAACAGAAAAACCAAGAAAAATAAAAAGAACAGCAAGGTTCCGACTTTGATTTCTCGGATTCCGTCTAATTTCAGCGGGCTTAGCTCTTTCACAAATCAAATGCTATCCCACTAGCATTGAGCTATGTCCCAACGAACAAGAAGAATCGTTACTTTAATAGTACTTTTTGGAATGGTTTTATCAGTTTTTGTCGCAGCTATCTAAAAATTATCTTTAGATAAATGCGCGTCTGGTTTAAGTAAATCTTCTGGAGTAACTTCTAAGGCGTAAGCAATTGCCCAAATATTATCCAAAGACGGAGAGTAAAGACCATTCTCTAATCGAGAGATAGTTTTTCTATCTAGCTCAGTTTGTTCAGCTAGTTCTTCTTGAGTTAAATTTCTGAACAAGCGATAATTTCTTACCGCACGTCCGAATGCTCTACGCTTAATTCGGATTTCGAAGTTTGATCTTTGTCCCATTGACAGATTTTTATGCATAAAACTAAATAAGTCTGTACCAAAAATGGTACAGACTTATTTAGTTTTCGCTACTACCCAGTCGATGGCAGCGGTTAAAGTTTGAACATCACTTAGTTCAATTGCAGGAAAGGTTGCAATTCTCAATTGGTTTCTTCCCAATTTTCGATAAGGCTCAACGTCAACAATTCCGTTATTTCTCAGTATTTTGGCAATTAAATCTGCATTAATGCTCTCATCAAAGTCTATGGTGGCAATAACGCTGCTTCTTAGATTCTTGTCTTGAACAAATGGAGTTAAATACTCTTGTTTTTCAGCCCATTGATACAAATGTTCAGAAGAAGCTTTACTGCGACCTGCCGCCCACGAAAGCCCACCATTTTTGTTGAACCATTCGACTTGTTCACTCATTAAAAAGATTGTGGAAAGGCTAGGAGTGTTATAGGTCTGATCTAATCGAGAATTCTCTAAAGCAATAGATAAATCTAAAATTGGTGGAATAAACCGATTTTGAGACTTAATTTTTTCAATTTGAGCTACTAACTGGGGGCTAACAAGGGCTATAAATAATCCACCTTCAGATCCAAAAGATTTTTGAGGAGCAAAGTAGTAACAATCAAAATCTTTAGCTTCAACCAACGCTCCACCGGCGGCGCTAGTGGCATCAAATAGAAATAAACCCTGCTGGCTAACTCTTTTAACAGGCTTCATCACTCCGGTACTAGTTTCGTTATGAGGAGTGGCATAAACATCAAATTGCGCATGTGGCAAAAAGTCAGGAGCAGATCCCGGCTCGGATTTGATAATTTCAATATTTTTTAAATGTGGGGCGGCTTTTGCGCTAGCAGCAAATTTTGAACCAAATTCACCAAATGAAAGAAATTGAGCATTTTCTTCAATAATGGAAAAGACTGCGGCATCCCAAAATAAGGTGGAGCCACCATTTCCCAAAATAATTTCATAATCTGCGGGAAGATTAAAAAACTCGCTCAAGCCAGCTCTTAATTTGGCTACTTCATTTTTGACAGGTTTTTGCCGGTGGGAGGTACCCAAAAAATGGCGATTTTGTCGGGCGAGTGCGACGAGCTGTTCGTCGCGCACTTTGCTGGGACCCGCACCAAAGCGGCCATCTTTAGGAATTAAATCTGAGGGTAGTTTTATCTGCTCAAGGTCAATTGACAAAGTGGCCCTTAGTTTTCATAAAGACTTGTAGAAAAACCTGTGACAGATTCTGGTTTACGGGGCTTTTCACCAATGTAGAGAGCGGCTGGCCGCACCAATCTGGCAGTTTTCTTTTGCTCCAAAATATGAGCGCTCCACCCAGCAAGTCGGGCACAGGTGAACATTGAAGTGAACATACTGGCGGGCACTTGCGCATAGTCAAGCACGATGGCAGCCCAAAATTCAACGTTTGTTTCAATTACGCGTTCAGGTCTGCGGGATTTTAATTCGGCTAAGGCAGCTTTTTCTAGCGCCTCTGCAACTTCATAACGAGGGGCAGCTAATTCTTTTGCAGTTTTTCTTAAAACACGAGCCCGCGGATCTTCGGCCCGATAAACCCGATGCCCAAATCCCATAAGTCTTTCGCCAGAATCTAAAAGATTTTTTACATACTTTTCAGGATCACCATTTTTTTCAATATCTTCAATCATGTGAAGTACTCGACTAGGAGCTCCACCGTGTAAGGGTCCGCTCATTGCGCCAATCGCACCGCTGATTGACGCGGCAACATCTGCACCTGTTGAGGCAATAACTCGTCCGGTAAAAGTTGAAGCATTCATGCCATGTTCGGCTGCTGAAACAAAATAAGCATCGACTGCTTTAACGTGCTTTGGATCGGGCTCTCCGCGCCAGCGCTTCATGAATCTTTCAACTAAATTGTTAGATTCATTGATGCTTTCATTTGGAACTTTAGGTAATTGCTCACCCCGCGCAGATTGTGCAACGTAAGCCATGGCGTTCACTGAAGTATGTGCTAAATCTTCGCGTGCTTGTTCATCTGAAATATCAAGTAATGGTTTGAAATTGAATTCGGTGGTGGTCATGGCGATTGCTGCTTGCACATCAACTCTGACATCGCCAGTGTGTATCGGCAAAGAAGGAGGATTCTCTAGCGGCAAACCTGGTTCAAAAGCGTTATCAACTAAAAGTCCCCAAACTTTTGCGTAGGTGACTTTTCCGACTAAATCCTCAATATCCACCCCGCGATAGCGAAGCGCGCTGCCTTCCTTATCGGGTTCGGCAATTTCACTTTCGAAAGCTACAACACCCTCTAGACCGGGTTTAAAGTCTGACATAAGACCCTTCTATTCAATTTTGTAGCCTTATTCTTACTGATTCCGAGTTCTCTGGTGGAATCGGGTCATGGCAAAAAGTCAAGACTGGTTTAACAAATTAAGAATCTCTTATGAGATCGGCGAATTGAATGATGGTGATTTACACCACGACCCATTTGAGCAATTTAGAATCTGGCTAGAAGCCGCAGCAACCCAGCAGTTGCCCGAACCAAATGCTTTTGTCTTGTCTACCGTGGATCAAACTCACACCCCATCTAGCAGAACTGTGCTCTTAAAGTCTTTTGACACTAAAGGATTTGTTTTCTTTTCAAATTACAATTCAAAAAAAGCTAAGAGTATTGAATTAAATCCAAAAGTAGTAATGAATTTTCTTTGGCTTCCGCTGCATCGCCAAGTAATTATTGAAGGAACTGCAACAAAAATCTCTCGTGAAGATTCTGAAGATTATTTCAAGACCAGACCCATCTCTTCACAATTAGGAGCGTGGACCAGCCCACAATCTGAGGTAATAGAAAATCGTGAAGTGCTTGAAAAACGAGCCCAGGAGTTCAGCGAAAAATTTCAAGATCAAGTTCCGATGCCAGATTTTTGGGGAGGATTCATAATTGACCCAAATTTGATTGAATTCTGGCAAGGAAGACCTAGCCGACTGCATGATCGCTTTAGGTACACAAAAGAAACAAAAAATTCTACTTGGAAATTAAATCGAATTGCACCTTAATTCTTTTTAATTTTTTCATACATCGCTAAGGCATGTTCTCTTTCAGTTGCATGATCTACCATTGGTTCGGGATAGCCGTGCGCGTGACCGAGCGGATGTTTCCAAGGTTCGTGCACACTGCCATCTGTAATATGACTTAATTCTTTGATCCAAGTTCGTACGTAGTCACCTTTAGGATCAAACTTGAGTGCTTGAGTAATTGGATTAAAAATTCTGAAATATGGTGCCGCATCTGTGCCACAACCTGCGACCCATTGCCACCCATGTGAATTGCTGGCAATGTCACCATCAATTAAATGTTCCATAAACCAGGCGGCACCCTCACGCCAATGAATATGTAGATCTTTAACCAAAAAACTACCGACGATCATTCGCACTCGATTGTGCATCCAGCCAGTTTCAATCAATTGACGCATTCCCGCATCCACAATTGGGTAGCCAGTTAGTCCGTTTTTCCATTTCGTTAGTTCTGAAGCATGAGTTTTGGAATTACCCCAACCCATTTTTTCCCAAGTAGAATTTAATGAAATAGTTTCGCTGTGAGGATTATGAGCTAAAACATCTGCATAAAATTCTCGCCAACAGATCTCTTTGCGAAATGTTTCTTCATCCTCGCTATCACCTAGTTGGGTCAAGATGGTTCTTGGATGAATCTCACCGAAGCGAAGTGGAAAACTCAATTTACTGGTGCCAGTTAAGTCAGGTCTATTACGGTTTTCGCCGTAGCCTCGCATGCCTTTTTTTGAGAAGTCCTCAAAGATATTCAGAGCATGCTCTTCACCACAATTTATAACCTCAAATTCACCTGCAACTTGTGGGAGTGCTTCACTTTTCATCGGAAGAAACCAATTAGGTTTTTCTTTTGGCAAAACTGCGGGCTTCCTCCAGCCGTGAGCGCTCCATGCTCTATAAAAAGGGGTGTACACGCGGTAAGGGGTTCCGTCGTCTTTTCTGACTCTGAGTGGTGAAACCGCGTAAGGCGAACCAGTTCTCACTAACTTAATACCATTTTTTTTGAGTATTGCTTCAACTTTGTCATCGCGCACTCTTCCGTAAGGTTCAAAATCTTCACTGATATGAACCGAAGTGGCTCTAGCTTTTTGAGCAACTTCTAAAATTACTTTTTCAGGGGCGCCAGACTTTATAAGTAAATTGCCATTGAGAGATTTATTTAATTGGGTAAGTGAGCAATTTTGATAAACTTTTTGTTTATCGCTGGCTGGATCGAAAACTTTTGCATCAATATTAAATAGCGCTACAACTTTTTTACCATCAGTGGTAAGTGCCTCTTCAATGGCGTTTGCCAAAGCAGGGTTGTCCCCTAGTCGCAGGTCTCGGCGAAACCAAAAGACGGTTGTCATGCCTCATAGATTAAGCGAAAAAACCAAAATAGGCACTAATACTAGATTTTTATGAGATTCTGCTCACCTTTAGTTGTTCAACGGTGTGAACGGTGAGACCTATCGCCAAGTGAGTGTGTTAGTTTAAATTAAAATCTTTACAGATTTAGGCATATAAGAGGAGCTAATGAGTTACTTAAAACGTCTAGTTACCAGCTTGGTGTTGGTAATGGGATTGTTAGTAACCACAGTTGCCCCAAGTTTTGCAAATTCTTATCCTGGTTCTCAACATTTTGTGACCGGGCAACAAAATCAGCATGTAGCTGAAGTTCAAAAATGGTTAATAAGTTTGGGTTATGAAATCTCGGTTGCTAATGGCCGTTACGGTCCACAAACTACTGCCGCAATTTCTAAATTTTATGCCGATATCAATAACTCCAGTGACGGAGCAACTTTGGGCCCAAAGGGTTGGGCTCGGATTAGAGACGCGGCAAGCGCCAAGGCAGGTTCTGTTAGTGCCCCCACCGAGAAAACTAAAAAAACAGAAAAGATTGATTCTGAAAACGCCAACCGAGATGCCAAAGTTGAGAAGGTAATTGCGAAAGCTGCCAGCATGGCTGGTACCCCTTATCGTCGAGGTGGCACCGATCCCAGTCGCGGTCTTGATTGCTCAGGATTTATTTTAAATGCTATGAAACCAGTTGGGATTTCATTTGGCCGCACCTCAAGAGATATGCGAGCAGAAACCAAGAAAATAAGTAAGGCTGAAGCACAAGTTGGCGACTTAATTTTTTATCACAACCGTAAAGGCGTGGTTTACCACGTTGGTATTTACGCGGGTGGTAACAAAATTTGGCATGCCCGTCAACCAGGTCAACGTGCTGCCAAGACTCCAATTTATGCAAAGAATGTTTCGTACGGCCGCGTAAATTATTAAATTAGTAGTTAAATCTTTTGTGCCCTCGAAGGGAATTGAACCCCCAACCAATTGCTTAGGACGCAACTGCTCTATCCGTTGAGCTACGAGGGCCAATTTGCTATTGACCACGAATCACTAAAGATAATTTTAGATTGCCACTACCAGCCAAGCCAACCGCCTCTTGTGGTTCAGCTGCAACTAACACTAAGACCCCTTGGGAGTTAGTAAAAGATTGACTCTCTGGATATAACGCCACAATTTTTACTCTTTGCGCCAACAGTCTGGCTGGGGAATTGGCGTCGCTGCTGGCAACGATATCAACAATTTGACCAGGCTTAATAATCTTGGTTATTTGAGTGTCAGCAATTCTAACTGGAACAAAGTCTTTATCTGAAAAATTTGCCACCATAAATCTACTGCTAGTTAACTGTTCACCTTTTTGTAAGTCACTATGTAATACCAATTCTGTTAGTTCTGATTCTGAAATAGCATTTGGTGCTTTATATTTGGCCGGAATAGAAACTGTTTCAAAATCATTAGCAGTCATTTCTTTAAGATACCTATTCTTTAAACCAGTTTTCAGGCCATTTATAAGAAGACTCAGCCATGTCAAAGGTGCATGTTAAGATGAAGAGTGTCTCTTTGCCAATTTTAGAGTGCATTCATTCTATAATAGTCCAATAGATCAGAAAAGTAACTTTTCATTCTATAAAGACTACAAAGATCTTAAGTTATGAGATTTTTATCCACATTAAAGGCTTAGTTAAAGCAGCATTTGATCAACCATTTGTTAATTCTCTTTAGAATCGAGAGGAAGGGTGCATTAAAAGCCAGATCCTTTGAAGACCACCCCTACATTTGAGAATTGCTTTCGCACTTCGCCATCACATTTTGGACAATTCTTTAAAGTTTCATCAGTAAAGGACTGAACCACCTCAAAGTCATGATCACACTCAGTGCAGCGATATTGATAAGTAGGCATGACTCCTATTTTGCCGAAGGTCTGCAAAAACTGCCGCCTCAGGCTTAATCTAGGAACATGAAAATGCCTATTTGGCTATTGGTCGCATGTTAGGGAGCGATAGGTAGCGTTAAGCCAGTGGACTGAAGTATAAAGAATCTTTCTGTGATTTGACTTGACAGCTTATTGTTTTGGTTGACTATTTTTCTGTAACTTTTATAAAAATATGGTGGTTTCATTCTGGAGGTTTGAGCAGGATTTACCTTGTTGTTGTGTATTATGGAAAAACTTTGACCCATTGGAAGTTTTGGAGATTCATACTTTCAGACTAGTTGTATCTTGAATTCTTGTTAGCTTTACCTTGATCGTTACTGAGTTTATTACCTTAAATATTTTCTCTACTATCTTTTTGCATTTTGCTGAAAGGCAGTTGGCATGAGTGCTGAGAAAAAGAGTGAACTATGAGCACAATTTTTATGATTGCGATAGGCGGTGCGGTCGGTGCACTAATTCGTTGGCGACTTGCGCATTTCACCACGCATGACCACATGCCGATTGGCACCCTGCTCGCCAACACGCTCGGAAGTTTTTTGGTGGGGCTTTCAACTGCGCTCTATGCAGATGCATTTTTTAGCAATACTGGCGTGATTGCCCTTCTGTATCCCTTAATCGCAATTGGCTTAGCGGGATCAATTTCAACCATGAGCACGGTAGCGCTAGAAATTAAAAATATTACCCGCTTAAAAAATATTGCTACTACCTTTGGTTATTTAACAGTCAGTATTGGTCTAGGGATTTTGGCGTTAGTACTAGGTATTTGGCTCGGTACCAGTGGACCATTTTAAACGGTAGGTAAAACTCTTTTTTCGCTCACTATAAAATCTACTTTTTGATCATGTGGTTCATGTGGAATTTCTTCAAAGATTTCGTTGTCAAAAACTAAAACAATTTTTTTTACCTGAGTTTCTAACTTTGACAGTAACCTGTCGTAAAATCCTCCGCCCTTGCCGAGCCTGATACCCGAGTGAGGAAACTGCAAAGGCAGGAATCACTAGCACACTGATTTCTGGAAAATTGTTAATCGGTGCATTTTTGCAGGAACTTTTTATTTGCGGTGGACCTTGCGGTTTCTAAAATATTAAAGGCCCCGATCACCATTCTTTAGGATTTTTACCCAAAGCAGATCATCGCCAGAAACTATCGGCAGAAAACTCCTCTAGATTGTCTTAGAGCTGTAAATTTAATTAAATCATTAGTTGGGGGCTCTAATTTTGTTGCGTTGTAGAGAGCGATGTCTTGATCTGTCGGTGTAAGTAGTCCAAAAACTGCATTGGCAAATGCCGCTGCCGCGTTACCAGGACGCGCTCTACGGGCTTTTAATAAATCGGCTCTTAGTTCTGCTTTAGATTGCATTAAATAAGTATGGTCGACCACTTAGGGTTTACCAAATAACAACCGCTAAAAGATAGGCTATTTGCATGAGTCAATCAGTTCTTAAAGCTGTGATCCCAGTAGCGGGTTATGGCACTCGCTTTTTACCGGCGACTAAAGCAACCCCGAAAGAAATGTTGCCAGTTGTTGATAAGCCTGCAATTCAATACGTAGTGGAAGAAGCTGTATCGGCTGGGTTATTAGATTTACTGTTTGTTACCGGTAGAACTAAAAGAGCCTTAGAGGATCACTTTGATGACAATCCAGAATTAGAAGCAGCGTTAGGCAGTAAAGACAAACCTGAATTACTAGAAGCTGTAAGGCATCCCGCAGGTTTAGCAAAAGTACATTACGTGCGACAAGGCGTTCCTCGCGGATTGGGTGACGCTGTTTTACATGGCAAAGCTCATGTGGGTAATCATCCTTTTGTAGTTTTATTGGGTGATGATCTGATAGATGATAGAGATTATATTTTGCCAAAAATGATTGAAACTCAAAATAAATTTGGTGGTTCAGTAGTTTTGCTTATGGAAGTTCCTAATTCAGAAATCTCGCTATATGGCTGTGCAAAAGTAAGTGCAACCGACGATCCAGCTGTAGTAAAGGTAATTGATTTAATTGAGAAGCCTGAAGCTGAAAAAGCGCCGAGTAATTATGCAGTTATTGGCAGATACATATTTTCACCAAAAGTATTTGAGATTTTAGAAAAAACTAAACCCGGTAAGGGTGGCGAAATTCAGTTAACCGATGCTATGACGGTTTTGGCAAAAGATGTTTCAGCCAGTGAGGGTGGCGGAATGTACGGGGTAATTTTTAAAGGACGCCGTTATGACACTGGCGACAAATTAGCGTATTTACAAGCGGTCGTGCAATTGGCAATAGAGAGAAAAGACTTAGGGCCAGAGTTTAAAAAATGGTTAAAAACATTTTCAGCTAAATTAGATTGAAAAGAAAATTGCGTACCAACCCACCAACTCTGTATTACGATGAAATTAAACTTCGTCCACTTAGGTATCGCGATGGCTCCACTTGGAAAAAACTGCGAAGTACAAATAAAGCATGGTTAAGGGAATGGGACGCTACCCTTCCGCCAACGGATGAAAATTACCCCGCTACCTTTTCTCAAATGGTTTGGCAAGGCAAACGAGATGCTAGAAAAAAAATTCATTTAATGTGGGGTATTGAATACAAAAAGAAATTAATAGGAATTGTCACCGCTGGAAACATCACACTTGGTTCAAGTCGAAATTGCTACATCGGTTACTGGCTAAGTAAAAGTCAGGCAGGACAGGGAATTATGCCAATTTCAGTAGCTTTAGTTTTAGATTTTATCTTTCAAGAGTTGAAATTGCATCGAGTTGAAATCGCAATTCGCCCCGAAAACACAGCCAGCTTAAGAGTCGTTGAAAAACTTAAGTTAGAACTTGAAGGTGTCAGGCGTAGTTACATTCATATAAATGGAGACTGGAGGGATCATCAAGTTTTTGTAGTGGTGGAAGACGAAGTGACCACCAGCTTTCTGGAAAGGTTGAAAAACTAAGTAGTTAGGCTGACACGCCGCCGAGATTGAGAAATGCTTCACAAAAGCAATATAACCTTTACCGCATGGGGTCTTCAGTAATTTTAATTGCCATGGTTGCTTTGTGGGCGATGGTTTTGATCCCTTTAATGTTGAAAAAAAATAGTCAACAATTTGAGAATAAATCAGTAGATCGATTTAAGAATGCGATGAGTTTGATTAGTCGTACTGCCCCCGCTACGGTACAAGGTCGAGTGAGTTTGCAAGTTGAAGCAGCTCGAGAGCGAAGAAAACGAGTGACACTAGCTTTAACTTTGATCAATATTTCTTTTGGAATTTTAGTTGCATTTACCAGCTTTAGTTTTTGGTACTTTTTATCTGTTTTTGCTTTAGGCCTAACTTGGCTAGTCTTAGCTTTTAATGCCTCACAGAAAATTCAAGTTGTTAGTAAAGCTGTAGAAACAATTCCTGAACCGCCACGAAACTTTAAAGTTCTTCCTAACCTTTCTCAGCTGCAATACCAATATGAAGTTGATCCACGACGAGAAATCATTATGGATGAACGACCCCGACCAGATATGAGAAAACCGAGCGAAGTAGTTCTAGAAGAAAGGCGACGCGCTAAGGGAGCATAACTTGCGATACCCTACAAAGTTATTGGGGCTATAGCGCAGTCCGGTAGCGCACCTCGTTCGCATCGAGGGGGTCAGGGGTTCAAATCCCCTTAGCTCCACCATTTTAAATCCAAAGATCAAACCAAATTCGCCAGAGCCATTCATTCTTTGGGATTGAAATTGCGGTCCATACTGGTAAAAAGAAAACAGATAAACCTAAAACTACAAATAAGTAAAAGGTGATTAGGGAAGTACCAGCCCAATTAGAAAAACCACTTGTTTTAAAAATCCAAGTTAGTTGCCTAAATAAGAGTGCGATAGCAATAGCAATAAACGGCATCATCACAATCGCGTAAAAATAAAAAGTTGGGCGGTTTGGGTAGGCAAGCCAAGGTAACCAACCAACTAAGAAAAGAATCAACACTAAGCCCACTTCAAAACTGGGCTTGCGAATAAACCAAATAGCTAGCGCCAGGAGTGCAATTACTCCAACCCACCAAATCGCAGGATTTCCGATGGCCAAGATTTCACTGGCACATAATTCAGCTGCGCAATTTAAATTACTTTCTTCATAATAAAAAGCAGTCGGTCTATATAAAATGGGCCAACCTGCCGCATAACTTTGGTAGTTGTGAGATTCGGTTAATTGCGTGTGAAAATTCCAAATCTGCTGATGGTAATTAAGAAGGCTTTCAAGCGCGGAGTTCGCGGTGTTTTTACCCCAAGATAAATCAGATAAAAACCAGCCGGTCCAGCTGGCAAGGTAGACCAAAAATGCAGTTAAAGGTAATTGAATAAAAATTAACCACCAGTCTTTTAATACGTGGCCCAAAATTAAGTACTTTGGATGTAATTGTGACCGAAAGAAAATATCTAGCAAAACTACGATTAGCCCAACTACTGCCAAAAACCATAGGCCAGACCACTTAATACTCACGGCCACTCCGAGTGATACTCCAGCTAACCACCGGTACCAATGCCAGTAATAGATAGAGCCAAATCGACTTTCAACAATTAAGCGCTGATCAATTCTTGCAACTGATTTTTCGACATCAATCAGTAAAAAGAAAATAGAAAGTAATACAAAAAATATTAAAAATCCATCTAGTAGTGCGATGCGGCTCATTACTATTGCCAAACCATCTAGTGCCACCAAACTGGCAGCTAACAGGGCAAACCAATTAGATTTAAGTAATTTTCTAGTGACTAAAAAAGTTAAAATAATAAGTAAAGTGCCAAAAAGCGCGGCACTGAATCTCCAACCAAAAGTGTTAAAGCCAAATAAATATTCACCTATTGCTATTAGCCATTTACCAGTTGGTGGGTGAGCAACAAAAGCACCTTGGTCAAGAAAAATATTGGTGTTGCCATTCAATATTTCTGCTTCTGCGTTTTCGATTGTTGTTTTTTCAGTACCAGATTGAAGCAAGGCTTGGGCGTCAACTGCATAGTAAATTTCATCAAAGACAACTGCCGGCGGCTCAGAAAGTCGAACCCATCTAAAAAGACCCCCAAGTGAGGTAACAAAAAATAGACTTATTAAAACTTTGAGAGAGTATTTTGGGTTTTGCATTTGCCAGGCGGTCGGTAGATTAACCGTGGTTCGCGCATGACTCATACCCAATAGGGTAATCCACAAGCAACGAAAAGAGTAAAAGTGACAAAGCCGGGAAAGTTGGTTTTGGCGGCCAGACCTATTGGTAATTTCAAAGACTCATCATTACGTTTAATAGCGGCCTTAAAGAGTGCTGATCTGATAGCAGCCGAAGATACCCGAAAACTTAAGCGTTTACTCAGTGACTTAGCAATAAAAACTTCGGCCAAAATTATCTCTTATTTTGAAGAGAATGAAATTAGTAAAATTGGCTACCTACTAACAGAAGTTAGAGCTGGAAAAGAAGTGTTGCTCATTAGCGATGCTGGAACTGTGACGATTAGTGATCCTGGATTTAAATTGGTTCAAGCGGCAGTTGCCGAAGGTATTCAATTAGAAGTGTTACCAGGAGCATCTGCCCCGATTGCAGCTTTGACGCTTTCTGGATTTGCCACAGATGAATTTACTTTTATTGGGTTTTTGCCAAGAAAAAAATCTTTAAGAGAACAGAAGTATTTAGAAATCAGAAATGCAACTAGGACATTTATTTTTTTTGAATCACCCAGAAGAATTTTAAGTACTTTAAAAGAATTAAATGATTTTTTAGCCAGCGAGCGATTATTAGTAATTGCTAGAGAACTTACTAAAACATATGAAGAAATTATTAGAGGAAACTTAGCTGAATTGATAATTTGGGCGAAGGGTGAAGTGCTAGGTGAGATTACGGTAGTGGTGGACGGGGCTAAGGCAAAGCCTGAGGCAGATTTACCGGCAGCAATTGGGGAGGTCTTAAATTTAATTCGGCTTGGCGTTAGCCATAAAGATGCAGTAAATCAAGTCGCATTAAGCAGGGGATTGGCCAAGCGGGCGCTGTATCAAGCAACTCTAGAATTAGCGCATGAGTAATAAAGATACTTTTTTTCTTTCTACACCTATTTACTATGTAAATGATGCGCCTCATATTGGTCACGCTTACACCACAGTTGCTGGTGATGTGTTAACCCGCTGGCGCCGCCAACGGGGGGAAAAGGTTTGGTATCTCACCGGAACTGACGAGCACGGCACAAAGGTACAAAGAGCAGCAGAAGCAAACAATGTTTCACCAAAAATGTGGGTAGACAAATTAGTTAAAGAAGCGTGGCAACCAGTATTAAAAACAATTGATGCCGTGAACGATGATTTTTTGAGAACCACCGAAGAGCGGCATATTAAAGGTGTTCAAAAATTTTGGGAACTTGTTAAATCTCGTGGATTTGTTTATCAAGCCGAATACCAAGGCCCTTACTGTGTGGGGTGTGAAGAATTTAAATTGCCAGGGGATCTTAATGAAGTAGCTGGTGAGCAATTGTGTCCAGTACACGGTAAGCCAGTAGAGATTTTGTCTGAAAATAATTGGTTTTTTAAACTAAGTGAATTTGGCCCGCAGCTTTTAGCGCATTATGAAAAAAATCCAGAAGCGGTACAACCCGAGAGTGCCTATAACGAAGTAGTTTCTTTTATTAAGCAGGGCTTAGTTGATATTTCTATGTCGCGCTCTGCGGTTTCATGGGGAATCAAATTACCTTGGGAAGATAATCAAGTTGTTTATGTTTGGTTCGATGCACTTTTAAATTATGTTACAGCAAGTGGTTTTGAAGCAGACAAAGATTTATTTGAAAAAACTTGGCCAGCAGATGTGCACTTAGTTGGCAAAGATATTTTGCGCTTTCATGCGGTTTATTGGCCGGCGATGCTTTTAGCTGCAGGATTACCTTTACCAAAATGCGTGTTCGCTCATGGTTGGCTTTTAGTAGGTGGCGAAAAAATGAGTAAAACAAAATTAACTGGAATTTCGCCTAATCAAATTGTGGATTATGTGGGCTCAGATGCTTTTAGGTACTACTTTTTATCGGCAATAAAATTTGGTCAAGACGGGTCCTTTTCATGGGAAGATTTGACTGCGCGCTATAAGGCTGAATTAGCCAATGGCTTAGGAAACCTTGCCTCTCGCCTTACTGCGATGGTAGGTAAATATTTTGAGAATGTCTTGCCAGCTCCAGATATTTATAACGATGAAGATAAAAAAATTATTGAACTAGCAAAAAATGCAGCGGTAGCAGCCGATCAAGCTATGGTCAAATTAGATTTTTCTAGTGGAATAAACCAAATTCGAGGCATTGTTGAGGCAACCAATCTATATATAACAGAACAAGAACCTTGGAAGGTTGCTAAAGATCCGACTCAAGAAAAGCGTTTAGCAACAATTTTGTATGTTGTGGCTGAACTACTTAGAATCGTGGCAGTTTTATACCACCCAGTAATGCCAAAATCTTCACAACTACTTTGGGAGGGGCTGGGGGCCGCTGAAGTCTTAGGTGAACTTTCCGGTCAGTTAGTTTCAACCACCTTTGAATTTGGCCTACTGCCAGTTGGTGCTAAAACCAGTAAAGGCGAGTCGCTGTTCCCGCAGTTGGCAGATGATGAGTGAATCTTTTAAGCAATATCCACCGGTCCCAAATAAATTAAATTCACCGGTGATGGATTCTCATTGCCACCTTGATATCACTGAGAATTTTTCGGTTAGTGAAGCTTTGTCTAAGGCGGAACAAGTAGGGGTTTGCGGGATTATGCAGGTGGGATGTGATGTTGCTAGTTCTGAATGGGCCGTAAAAACTGCGCAAGAGAACTCAAAAGTATTAGCTAGCGTGGCAATTCATCCCAATGAGGCGCCAGTGATTGAAGAGAAACTGGGCCGAGCGGGATTAATAGCTGCAATTGAAAATATTGCTGATTTGGCTATTGATTCTAGAGTTCGGGCAATCGGCGAAACTGGTTTAGATTTTTTTCGCACCGCTAAACAAGGATTAGCAGCACAAGAATTTAGCTTTAGAGAACACATAAAAATTGCCAATGAATTAAATAAACCAGTAATGGTGCACGACCGAGATGCGCATGAGGATGTTTTAAGAGTCCTGATACAAGAGCAAGCCAAGGCTGTGGTTTTTCATTGCTATTCAGCAGATGCTGATTTTGCTCGCCGCGTGAGTGAGTTGGGTTGGTATTTGTCTTTTGCCGGAACCGTTACTTTTAAAAATGCCTCTAATTTACGGGAAGCACTGCAAGTGACACCACTAGATAATATTTTGGTCGAGACCGATGCCCCATTTTTAGCTCCGACTCCTTATCGAGGACAAACGAATGCTTCTTATTTAATCCCCGTAACTTTACGATTTATGGCAGCACAATTACAAAAAGATGAAGACGAGCTAGCGCAAAAAGTACATGATAACTTCTTAAGAATATTTGGAAGCTTTGAATAATTTTATTTCTGCAAGTGAGATTAGAGAGTTAGCTAAAAAGCTAGCCTTAACACCAAGTAAAAAACTTGGTCAGAATTTTGTGATGGACCCAAATTCAATTGAAAAGATTGTTCGTCTTTCTAAAGTTGATAAAAATGAGGTAGTTATTGAAGTGGGTCCAGGCTTGGGTTCTTTAACGGTTGGATTATTGCCAAAAGTTAAAAAGCTATACGCAATTGAAGTTGATAGAAGACTAGCTGAGCAACTGCCCATAACCATTGAATCCAAAATGTCTACAGAAAATTTATCAGTGATTAACAAAGATTTTTTAGATTTAAAGTTGAGCGACCTTGAACTCGAGCCAACAGCGTTGGTGGCAAATCTTCCATATAACTTGTCAGTACCGATTTTACTTCAGGCACTTTTAAAATTACCAAGTATTAATAATTTTTTGATCATGGTGCAAAGTGAGGTAGCGGCAAGAATTTGCGCTGCACCAGATTCTCGTATTTATGGGATTCCCTCGGTCAAAATTCAGTATTTAACTGAAGCCAAAATAGTTTCAGAAATTTCACGAAAAGTCTTTTGGCCAGAGCCTAATGTAGATTCGAGCTTGGTTCAATTAACTAGAAAGACAAATTTCGATGCTGCTTTACAAGTTTTACTCTTCAAAATAGTTGATGCTGCTTTTAGTCAACGACGTAAAATGCTGCGCTCTACCTTGAAGCAACTGGGATTAACCGAAAATGAGTTAAACGAACTTTTTGAAAAATCATCGATTGATCCTAAAAAACGTGCAGAACAATTGAGTGTGGCCGACTATCAAAATATGGCCCAGCAACTTGCGCTAATTTTAGGATCGTTATGACGTCTTCACTTAGCAGTTTTCAAAGTCCTCACGTCACTGTAAGAGTGCCAGCTAAGATCAATTTGCAATTATCGGTGGGGCCCTTGAAAAATACGGGTTATCACGAGATCGCTACTATTTTTCACTCAATCAGTTTGTTTGATGAAGTAACGGTTTCAAAAGTTAAGTCAGGTAGTGAGCACTTAAGTATCTCAGGAGTTGGCGCCAATGAATTACCAGTTAATCAAGATAATTTAGCGCATAAGGCAATCCGGGAAGTTGCTAAATATGTAGAACATCCAATTAATGCTCGCATTCATATAGACAAATCAATTCCGATTGCCGGAGGAATGGCCGGAGGTAGCGCTGATGCGGCCGCGGTATTGGTAGCCGTTAATTACCTATGGAAGCTAAATCTAGATAGTGAGCAATTAGTAAAAATTGCCAGTCAAGTGGGATCTGATGTGGCATTTTTATTGATTGGTAATACTCAAATGGGATTAGGAAGAGGTGAAAAACTAACTCCGGTTTTAACCAGAGGGGAATTTAATTGGGTTGTCGCAACTAATCGTGGCGGTCTATCAACCAGTGAAGTTTATAAAGTTTGCGACGAATTAAGAGCAAATCAAGAAGTGGCTGCCCCCGAGATAAATAAAAATTTAGTGCAAGCTTTAGCCGGTGGCAACGTTAATCAAGTAGCGCAAAATCTTTCTAATGATTTACAAATTGCGGCATTAAAATTAAAACCAGAATTGAAACATTTATTACAAGCAGGTGAAGATTTTGGAGCTTTAGCAAGTTTAGTATCTGGTTCAGGCCCCACCTGTATTTTTTTGTCAGAGACTAAGAATGCTGCGCAGAATTTAGCGGTAGATTTATCAAGTAGCGGATTATGTAAGAACGTCTTAGTGGCAAGTGGTCCAGTGCCTGGCGCAAAAATTTTGGCTGATTAATTTAAGTATTGCAATGTAGGGTTTTTTCTTAATCCACTCAATCCAAACCAAACTTTATTAACAGCAAAGGCAACTATTTCTTCTTTATCCATAGGTCTTTCTTCTTCCCACCATTGCCCAACGAGCGCAACAGAGCCGACTAACATTCTGGCGTAGACTGCCGCACTTTTTTTAGGAAGTCCAAAGCGACCAAAGGCATGATTCAATACTTCTTCGCAGCGATCGACGATGTCATTAACTAAACCTGAATAAGCGCTAGGCCCTTGAAAGGCAGGAGCATCTCTTAATAAAACTCGATATCCATCTGGATGTTCTTCAATGTAATTAAAGAAAGCCATCACGGCTTGTTCTAACATGTGGCGGGGTCTTCCAGAAGTTAATCCAGAGCTGACTGTGTCTAAGAGGGCGCGAGTTTCACGATCAAGCACCACCGCATATAAACCTTCTTTGCTGGCAAAGTGCTCATAAATTATTGGTTTAGAAATAGCAGCTAGTTGCGCTATTTCTTCAATGCTGACAGCTTCATAACCTTTTTCAGCGAATAGATGACGAGCCATAGCAATTAGTTGTTCTCGCCGATCGTGCCCACTCATTCTCACTTTGCTAGCAACGCGGTCAGCCTCGATTTCGGCTTTACTAACTCGAGCACGAGCACGCGCTGTTTCGTGGCGAGCTTTTTCTTGTGCCTTCAAGAGTCGCTTTGCGGCTTTGAGTTCTTCTCGAGTCGGTTGCTCGGCAGGATTTACAGGCATGGTGTCAACGCTACAACCGCTCTCGCTTAGGCTATGCGGGCACGAGTAAATGTATTCCGGGATCGTCCAATTGGCAGGACACCGGCCTTTGGAGCCGAGAATCGGGGTTCGAGTCCCTGTCCCGGAGCGTGACTAAAAATAGGGCCTCTCACCGTTAGCATGTCTGTGTGAGCCAAATAAATCTTGCCATCGTGCTCGCGGCGGGCGAGGGCAAACGAATGCGCTCAAAGCGGCCCAAGGTTTTGCATGAAATTTGCGGTGCCCCTTTGGTGGGACATGTGGTGGATGCCGTTTCTGCGCTCGAACCAAGTGAGACCATAGCGGTCTTGGGTAACCAGCGAGAAGAAGTTGAAGCTTGGCTTAAAGCAAATCACCCGAAAGTTAAATCGGTAATTCAAGAAGAACAGCTCGGTACCGGCCATGCGGTAAAGGTCGCTTTGTCAGAATTAGCTGAAGCGAGCGGCAAGGTATTAATTGCTCCGGCAGATATGCCATTGATAACGTCCGAGGATTTAGCAAACTTAGCTTTAGCTGCTGCTGATAAAGCTGGTGCGGTTTTGACTGCTGAAGTTGAAGTGCCGAGCGGTTATGGCCGGGTGATATCAAAAAATGATTTGGTCTTGGCCATTGTTGAAGATAAAGATGCGGATGATAAAACTTTAAAAATAACAGAAATAAATACGGGTATTTATATTTTTGAAATCGACAAATTGAAGGCAGCGCTGGCGAGTCTTAAGCAAGATAATAAACAAAATGAATTTTATCTGACAGACGTAGTTGCCATATTGAATCAACAGGGTGAAAAAGTTGCAAAAACCAAATGCCTAAAAGCTGAGAATGCGCTGGGGGTAAATGATCGTCAGCAATTAGCGCAAGCTGGTGAAATTATGCAAAAGCGAATAAATAATTTCTGGATGAGTTCAGGAGTTTCAATGCGGAATCCCGCAAATGTGTTTATTGATAAGACTGCTTATCTAGAAAGTGATTGCTACTTAGATAACAACACATTTATTTTAGGAAACACTCGTATTTCTGAAGGTGCTGCTATCGGACCAGATACCTCTATTACAAATTCAGTAATTGGGCAAAGGGCGAAAGTTTTTTCATCTACCTTGGTTGCGGCAGAGGTTGGTGAAGAGAGTGTGGTTGGTCCATATACCTTTTTGAGACCTGGAGCGAAGTTAGCAAAAGCCACAAAGGTGGGCGCTTACGTAGAAGTAAAAAATAGTGAAATTGGTGAAGGTTCAAAAGTTCCGCACCTTTCTTACATTGGCGACGGCAAAATTGGAAAAAACAGCAACGTAGGAGCTGGCACCATTTTTGCTAATTACGACGGTGAGAAAAAAGATCAAACCGTAGTAGGTGATTTTGTAAAAATAGGTAGCGACAACGTTTTAGTGGCGCCAGTAACTATTGGAGATGGTGCCTATACCGCCGCCGGCAGTGTGATCGTTGAAGATGTTGAGCCAGGTGCGATGGGCGTTGCTCGTGGCAAACAGAAAAATGTTTTGGGTTGGGTAAAAAGAAAAAGACCCAATAGCAAAGCGGCAGAGGCCGCAGAGCGCGCCCAAAAACAAGATTCCACAAGTGAGCCGACAGAATAAGGCCACGGTCTACGAAAGGGTGCGAAGCTTTTGGCAGATATCGAAACTGTAACCAGTAAACGGTTACTTTTAGTGGCGGGCAGGTCTCACCCTCAATTAGCGGAAGCGGTTAGCCGCGAGCTAGGGGTGGAAATTGCAAAACTCTCAGCTTATGACTTTGCCAATGGCGAAATTTTTGTTCGTTTTGAAGAATCGGTTCGTGGTGCGGATGCCTTTGTCCTTCAATCTCACACTGCGCCAATCAACAAATGGATAATGGAACAACTTTTAATTGTAGATGCGTTAAGGCGAGCTTCTGCCAGAAGAATTACTGTGATCATGCCTTACTACGGTTATGCGCGACAAGATAAAAAGCACAGAGGGCGCGAACCGATTTCTGCTCGTTTGATGGCTGACTTGTTAAAGACTGCCGGGGCGGACCGAATAATGACTGTTGATTTACACACTGCTCAAATCCAAGGATTCTTTGATGGCCCGGTAGATCACTTGGTGGCAATTAAAATTTTGGCAGACTACATAAATTCAAAAACTGAAAGAAATAACATTACGGTGGTTTCACCAGACTCAGGCCGAGTAAGAGTTGCAGAAAAGTGGACAGACATTTTGGGTAGTCCGCTAGCTATCATTCACAAACGCCGTGACCCTGATGTGCCAAACGAAGTCAAGATGTTTGAAGTGGTGGGTGACGTTGCTGGAAGAACTTGTGTCTTAGTAGATGACATGATTGATACTGGTGGCACCATTGCAAAAGCAGCCGAAACACTTTTTGACAATGGGGCAAAAGACGTTATCGTCACCGCTACTCACGGAATTTTGTCAAATGACGCCAACACCAGACTTCAAAATTCTCGTATCTCTGAGGTGATAGTTACCGATACATTGCCAATCGCAGAAGAGTCAAAGTTTGAAAAACTCACGGTGCTTTCGGTAGCACCCTTACTCGCTACCGCGGTGCTAGAGGTCTTTAGAGAAGGCTCTGTAACTAGTCTTTTTGATGAAAGGCAACCTTCACTCTTTTAGTACCCCTTTAGTGGACGGCTGAGAACCGGTTGGCTAATCTTTGAAGGTAATTCGGCGAGGGTAACCATCGCGGTTGCCGTGATCGACGAGGAGTCGAAAAATGAGTTCGAAAAAAGAGACCTTAGTAAAGCTTGATGCAGTCAAGCGTGATGAATTTGGTAAAGGTGCTTCACGCAGAGCTAGACGCAGTGGAAACATTCCTGCCGTGATCTACGGAAAGAGCCAAACCCCACTTCATATCAATTTAGAAGACCACGCCACCACTTTGGCTTTACGTATCCCGCTAGTAACACTAGAAGTTAATTTAGATGGCCAAACCTTGTTAACCGCACCAAGAGAAGTGCAAAGAGACCCAATCAAGCGCTCTATCAAGCACGTTGACTTAGTAGTCCTAAATGAAGAACAAGTAAAGATGAGAATGGAAGAAGCCTCTCACGCAGAAGAGCGGGCAGCCGCAGAAGTTGCGGCACGTCTAGCTTCAGCAGCTTCAAATGAAATGGATCTCGGTGAAATCGCGCCGGTGGAAGCAAGCGAGGCAACTGAAGCGGCGACCGGCGAAGAAACTCCCGCTGCCAGCGAGTAGTTAATAGTGACAGACTCAACTTGGTTAGTCGTTGGTCTGGGAAACATAGACGAGCAATATCAAAAAACTCGTCACAATGTTGGAGTTATGGCCATTAGACATTTGGCCGAAAGCTTTAATGAAAAGTTTTCTAGACATAAAAAGACTAATTCTTTTTTAGCACAAGCTAAAGAAGGATCACAAAAAATTCTTATGGCTTATCTCGATTGTTATATGAACGAAAGTGGTGGCCCCACTAAATCGCTAATGCAATTTTTTAATGTCTCAGAAGAACATTTAGTTATTTTGCATGATGAGTTAGATCTTGATTTTGAAAATTTAAGAATTAAGTTTGCGGGCGGGGACAATGGCCATAACGGACTTAAGTCAATTAGAGCTGCAATTGGTAATGGCGAATTTCATCGGGTGAGATTAGGGATAGGTCGACCAAAGACTCAACAAGATCCAGCATCTTTTGTCTTAGAAAAATTTAGTCAAAGTGAATCCTCTAAACTTGAAGAATTTTTAGCTGAGAGCACTAGTGCGATTGAAACTTTAATGAGGGATGGATTGAGTCAAGCGCAAAATCTTTACCATAAAAGAGTTGATCAAAATGAATGATTTAGAGATCGCTATTGAAATAGCTCAAGCAGCAGGTAAATTATTAATGCAAGTTCGGGCCGAGAATCAAGATCTGATTAATACTCGTGAGATTGGAGATCTTGCAGATCAAGCTGCGGAGCAGTTGATTTCTACACAATTAAAAATACATCGGCCGCAAGATTCAATTCTGAGCGAAGAGGCAATAGATGATTTGAATCGACTTTCAGCAGAGCGAGTTTGGATCGTTGATCCACTTGATGGCACTCGGGAGTATTCATCAAATCGTGAAGATTTTGCGGTACACATTGCGCTTTGGGAAAAAACTTTTGACCAAGCTCCTTCCCAACTCTCGGTCGGAGTGGTGGCGCTACCTGCAACGGGGCAAGTTTTTCACACAGGGGAAACTTTCGATCTAGAAAAGTTAAAGAGTTTTCCGAAGGTAGTTATTTCTAGAACTCGTCCACCAGAAACTATGAGTCCGATTTTAGATGCCTTGAAAAATACCTTTGGCGGGGTTGAGACGCTTCCGTTAGGTTCAGTGGGTGCAAAGGTAGCTCAACTAATTATGGGCAAAGCAGATGTTTATGTGCACACCACAGGTTTTTTTGAGTGGGACGTGGCGGCTCCACTCGCAGTAGCTGCTAAATATGGTTTTCACGTTTCAGATATTTCAAATTTGCCAATTGAGTTAAACAAAGAAAATACCCGAGTTGAAAATGTTTTGATTTGTCATCCAGACCTAACTGAAACTCTATTAGCAGCTTTGAAATGAGCCTTAGCGGTTTAAAAGACTTTATAGCAAATTCGCAGCATTGGCAGACTTCCCGCGACAAAATTTTACAAAGTACAAAACTCTATGTGAATTCGAGTAATGGATTCGATAGCTTTTTGGTATCTGATCTTGCCAAGGCAGATGAAAAAAGAAAAATAAGTATGGCAATTTTTTCAACTGATCGGTTGGCAGAGAGATTTACTAAAGAAATCAATAGCTGGGATTCGACTTTGAGAACGCTGGTTTTTCCAGCGTTAGAGACGCTGCCCCACGAAACCATTCAGCCGACAGCAGAAGTTGTAGGTAAGCGAAATTATGTCTTACAAAAGCTAAGTTCTGCTTTTGAAGAAAAGTTAGTAATTGCTACTTCTATCGCAGCTCTAATGCAGCCAATTCCTAAAGAATTAAAAAATACTGAATTTTTGACAATTGAAACTGGCGAGAGTATTGATTTTTTAAAACTAGTCACACAACTGGTTCAGGCGGGTTACCAGCGTGAAGAATTAGTTCAAGGAAGAGGTGATTTTGCAGTTCGAGGTGGAATTATTGATATTTTTCCGCCACAGTTTGCCCATCCCATAAGAATAGAATTTTTCTCTGATGAAATTGAAGAAATAAGATTTTTCTCACTCAGCGATCAGCGCACGATCGAAGTGGTGAAATTGAAAGTCGAGATTCCTAGCTTGATTTACCAATCTGAATCTTATGAGAGTTTCAGTAGTTATTTAACCAAAAATACTAGGATTTACTTTTTTGATCCAGAAAAATTAAAGCGGCGTGCAGAAGATGTAATAAAGACAGACCAAGAATTTATCGAAGTTTTTTGGCAAACTCAAGCTGAAGCTAATACTGAAATGAGCAAACTTAATGAACTTCAACTTTTAGAGTTTGAAGAATTAGAGCAAGATTTTGAGAGTAAAAACTGTAGCATCATCTACTCAACCAGCTTGGCCATTTTTGATGAAAGTAGTGAAATTGAATCAATTGATTTATCGGTTAAACCAAGTGTTAAGGTTCATAGAAATATACTTGAAAATTTTGAAGACCTTAAAATCCAATTAAGAGAAAAAAATAATTTAGCGGTAGTGGTAGCTGGCGCAGGTCTCGCGCAAAGAGTATTAGAGCAAGCGAGCGAACTTTCTATTCCGGCAGGAATTCAGAATGAAAATGAATTCACCAAAAATATTCTGAATATTTATCAAGCAGAATTGATGAGTGGGTTTGAATATTTGCCGAGTGGATTGAGAGTACTGAATGAAAAAGAGATTTTTGGACAAAAAACTAAAGATAAAGAGGTAGATAAATTACCCACTCGTAGAAGAAAACAAATTGATATCTTAACGCTCACACCAGGTGATTTTTTGGTGCACGAACAACATGGAATCGGCAAATATTTAGAATTACAAAATCGTAAAACAGCTAATGCGCAAAGAGAATATTTGGTAATCGAATTTGCTGCCACTAAGCGAGGTCAGCCAGCTGATCGACTGTATTTACCCACGGATCAACTTGATCAAATTACAAAATATGTGGGTGGTGAATCCCCGGCGCTAAGTAAATTAGGGGGTTCGGATTGGGAAAAAACTAAGGGCCGTGCTCGCAAGGCAGTAAGACAAATTGCCGCAGAATTAATCAGACTTTATTCAATTAGACAAACAAGTAAAGGTTTTGCATTTTCGCAAGACACTCCTTGGCAAAAAGAATTAGAAGATGCCTTTGCCTTTGTGGAAACACCGGATCAACTCTCTTCAATTGAAGAAGTAAAAAGAGATATGGAAAAGCCCTTTCCGATGGATCGGGTAATTGCGGGTGATGTTGGTTATGGAAAAACAGAAATCGCAGTGAGGGCTGCCTTTAAAGCGGCCCAAGATGGAAAGCAAGTAGCGGTATTAGTGCCCACTACTTTGTTAGCGCAACAGCACTTTCAAACATTTAGTGACCGTTTTGCGGCTTTTCCTATAAAAACTGCAGTTTTGAGTAGATTTCAAACTAAAAAAGAAATCACTCTCACGCTTGAAGAAATAAGTTTGGGAAAAGTGGATGTTGTTATTGGGACCCATCGACTTTTGACTCACGATGTTAAATTTAAAGATTTAGGTTTAGTAGTCGTCGACGAAGAGCAAAGATTTGGTGTGGAGCATAAAGAACATTTGAAAGCTTTAAGAACAAATGTTGATGTGCTTTCTATGAGCGCAACACCGATACCGCGTACTTTAGAGATGGCAATTACCGGCATTCGTGAAATGTCAGTAATTCAAACTCCCCCTGAAGAGCGACTACCGATTTTAACTGCGGTAGGGCCAAGTAATGATCACCAAATTGCGGCAGCAATTAGGCGAGAGCTAATTCGAGATGGACAAGTTTTCTACGTACATAATCGAGTTGAATCAATTGATCGACTTGCTAGTAAGTTAAAAGATTTAGTACCTGAGGCTCGGGTTGCCGTAGCGCACGGAAAAATGAATGAAGTCCAGTTAGAGCAAGTTATTTTAGATTTTTGGGAAAAGAAATTTGATGTCTTAGTTTCGACCACCATAGTTGAATCAGGCTTAGATATTCCAAATGCGAATACATTGATAGTAGATCGGGCTGACACTTTTGGCCTTTCGCAATTGCACCAAATCAGAGGAAGAGTAGGTCGGGGAAGAGACAGAGCTTACGCTTATTTCTTATTTGATCCTAAAAAGACAATTACCGAAACCGCTCATGAAAGATTAAAAACGATTGCACAAAATACTGAGCTTGGCTCGGGTATGGCAGTAGCGATGAAAGATTTAGAGATTAGAGGTGCCGGAAATATTTTGGGACAACAACAGTCCGGTCATATTGCTGAGGTGGGATTTGATCTTTACGTACGGCTGATTTCTGAAGCAATTTCTAAAGCTAAAGGTGAAGAAGAGGTAAGTCACGAAGAATTAAGAATCGAATTAGGAATTGAAGCATATATTCCAGAAAGCTTTATCTCGCATGAAAGATTACGACTTGAGGCCTATAAGTCACTTTCAGAAATTCAAAGCACTCAGGAGTTAGCAGATTTTATAAAGCAATTAACAGATCGTTACGGAAGCTATCCGCCAGAAGTAGGTCGCTTGATAGAGGTCGCCAGCCTTAGAATTCTTGCGCGAAAAGCTAATTTGTCTGAAGTGATATTAACTAATAACAAGATAAAATTTGCTCCAGTTTTGTTGCCTGATTCAAGGTCGGTTCGTTTATCGCGGCTATATCCAGGCTCAGTCATTCGTCCTGCGGTTAGAGCAATTTTGGTTCCTGCGCCAGGCAATGGCTCGATAATCCCATGGGTGCAAGAGGTAATAACCTCAGTAATATTAGAGCAATAATTTGAAAAGGAAATTAGTGAAAAAATCTCTCAGCCGCGCAGTGTCAGTCTTATTGATTGGTTTTCTATTACTTGGTTGCAGTACGCAAAATCCAGGAACCGCTGCCTATGTTGGTGAAAAAAGAATTCTCGTCTCTGAGCTAGATACTTATTTAATCGAATTAAGAGAGATTGTTCCCATCGAAACGAACGATGAGGGTAGTACTCAAATCAGGACAATTTTAGCGCTAATAATTATTGGTGAAATTATCGAAACCGCACAACGCAATACCGAGGCGCAGGTGGATCAGAATCTAGTTGCGGGGGATTACCAAGCTTTAGAGCAAGATGTGGGCGGCAAAGAAGCTCTTGATTTATTTGCAGCGAATAGAGATGTGCCACCATCCTTGATTTATAAAGTCCTTGAGCAGAATCGAATAATCGAAGCGGTCGGTGTCTTACTTGCACCAGACGGAACTCCGGCAGATCAGAACAATGAAGCGAGTGCTTATATTTTAGATTTAGCTGGGCAAATCGAGATAACTGTAAACCCTCGTTATGGTTCTTGGAATTCAACTGATGGGTCGATTTCTCCGCCAGCAAATGTTCTCAGTGAACCAGCTTTTACAGTTGACTCTGGTTTAAATTAAAAATAAATGCCTAAAGCTGAAGATTTTCAAAATCGTGGGCTGGAAGGCTTAGTTAGTTTGATGGATCTTTTGCGAAGTCCAGGAGGGTGCCCTTGGGACGCAGAGCAAACTCATGAATCTCTTGGCGAATATTTACTGGAAGAGACCTATGAACTACTCGATGTACTTGGTTCTAAAGATAAAGAAGCGCTAAAAGAAGAATTAGGTGATTTATTATTACAAGTAGTATTTCATGCTCGAATTGCTTCTGAAGATAAAGTTGCTGGTTTTGATTTAGAACAGGTAGCAAATGATTTAATAACAAAATTAGTTTCTCGTCACCCTCATGTTTTTGACAAACAGCAAGATTTAAAGCCCGAAGCAGTAAAAAATAATTGGGAAAAATTAAAAGCAAAAGAAAAAAATAGAACTCATGCCTTTGAGGGGGTGCCAAGACAGCTTCCTGCACTTTTATTTGCTAGTAAAATTTTAGTTAGATTAGAAAAATATCAACCAGATTTTTCAACTCAAGTCTCGAGCAAAGTTGAAGAATTGATTGAAGAGAATGCAACCGACGCCGAATTGGGGCAAATCTTGCTAGAAGTTGTCAAAAGGAGTAAAGACTTAGGGCTGGAGCCTGAAATAGCCTTGCGAAACGCGGTATTGAGGTTGGATTCGCAAGAAAAGTAATAAATTCTTCTTCGGTAAGATATGAAGGGTAAATCGAACTAGGAGTTTTGTGTCTGAAATTGATGCGGTAATCGCCAGAGAAATCTTAGATTCTCGAGGAAACCCAACTGTTGAGGTTGAGGTCGGATTAGCCGATGGAACGGTGGCGCGAGCCGCGGTCCCTTCAGGTGCTTCGACCGGAGCTTTTGAAGCGCATGAACTACGCGATGGCGATAATCGATACGGCGGCAAAGGGGTCAGCCAAGCGGTTGACCGAATTGAGCTAGAAATTGCACCTGAGATTTTGGATCTTGATGCTTCTGAGCAACGTTTGATCGATTCGATCATGATTGATTTAGATGGAACGCCAACTAAGAGTCGTTTAGGTGCCAACTCAATTTTGGGAGTTTCTTTAGCAGTGGCGAAGGCCGCTGCCGCTAGCGCCGAGTTGTCATTGTTTAGATATTTAGGCGGACCAAACGCGCACCTCTTGCCCGTTCCGATGATGAATATTCTCAATGGTGGAGCGCACGCGGATACTGGTGTTGATATTCAAGAATTTATGATTGCGCCAATTGGGGCAAATTCTTTTCGTGAGGCATTGCGTCAAGGTACTGAGGTGTACCACGCACTAAAAGCAGTTTTAAAATCTAAATCTTTAGCTACAGGTTTAGGCGATGAAGGTGGCTTTGCTCCCGAATTAGCAAATAATCGATCAGCTTTAGATTTAATTCTGCTAGCAATAGAAAAAGCTGGCTTCACACCTGGAAAAGATATTGCACTGGCGCTAGATGTGGCAGCTACTGAATTTTATAAATCAGGAAAATATTCGTTTGAAGGAAACTTACAAGATGCTGAGTGGATGGCAAATTATTATGCGCAGTTAGTTAACGATTACCCGCTAGTTTCGATAGAAGATCCTTTGAATGAAGAGGACTGGGATGGCTGGAAATTGTTAACCTCAAAGATTGGTGAGAGGACACAATTAGTAGGGGACGATTTATTTGTTACAAATCCCGTAAGACTTGCTCGCGGAATTGAAGAAAATGCTGCAAACGCATTACTAGTAAAAGTAAATCAAATTGGCTCGCTAACTGAAACTTTAGATGCGGTGAGCTTGGCGCAAAAAAATAGTTTTGCCACCATGATGAGCCATCGTTCCGGTGAGACAGAAGATACAACGATTGCAGACCTTGCAGTGGCAACTAACTGCGGTCAGATTAAAACGGGAGCCCCGGCTAGAGGGGAAAGAGTTGCCAAGTACAACCAACTGTTAAGGATTGAAGAAGAATTAGGTGAAGCTGCGCGCTTTGCTGGTGCCGCAGCGTTTCCAAGATTTAAGCAGGATTAGCAGAGTTTGGCTTCTCGCGGACCCTCCCTTCAACCCCGAGCCTTGATCTTTATTGTGGCGCTGATGGTCTTGGTATTGATGTTGGCTGCTCCCTTTAGAAATTTAATGGCACAGCGCGAAGAGATTAATAAACTCAAGGCACAAGTTGAACTCGCAAACCAGCAAGTAGAAATTCTAGAAGCTGCAAAAATTAAATGGAACGATCAGCAATTCGTTGCGGCGCAAGCGCGGGCAAGATTGCATTATGTGCTGCCGGGTGAGATCGCCTTTACTGTGATTGGCTTAGATGGCGAACTAGCTGAAGTTGAAGACGAAGAGTCGCCCACCGCTTGGCTCGGTCAGCAGCCTGAAGCAAACACTTGGTATAAAAAACTGTTACTTTCTTGGCAAGCAGCAGATAAAGGAATTGAAGATTTGGATGAATTGATCCAACCTGAACCAATTAGAGCTAACGCACCGCGGTGAACATTTCACAATTAGACCTAGAAAAAATAAAAGTACAGCTAGGCAGACCACCCAGAGATTTAGTTGAAGTAGCTTTTAGGGGTAGCTGTGGAAACCCTGCAGTTGTTAAAACTAAACCACGCCTGGCAGATGGCACTCCCTTTCCAACACTTTTTTACTTAACCTGTCCGCAATTAAATTCTCGGCTAGGTACATTAGAGTCGACTGGTTTTATGAAAGAGTTAGAAGCCCAATTAAATTCTGATCAAAAATTGAAAGATAATTACCAAAATGCCCATCAGAATTATATTTTTGAAAGAGAGAACATTGAACAGGTTGAGGAAATTTCTGAAGTTAGTGCAGGTGGTATGCCAAATCGAGTTAAATGTTTGCACTCTCTCGCCGCCCACTCGTTAGCTAAAGGTAGGGGCGAGAATTTAATTGGGGATGCAGTATTAGAAAAAATTGGCGAATGGTGTCAGAATTCTTGCATTAAAGATGAGGATCTAATTTGAAAATTGCTGCTATCGACTGTGGAACCAATTCCATCAGACTTTTAATCATGGATTATCAGAAGGCAGATCAATCACTGACTGAGATAATTCGTGAAATGAGAATTGTTAGGTTAGGGGAGGGGGTTGATCAAACTAAGAGTTTTAGCGAAGCAGCCTTAACTAGAACTAAGGCAGCGATTGAGGAGTATGCAAAACTTATCGAGCATTACTCAGTTGAAAAAATTAGATTTGTAGCTACTAGCGCGACGCGGGATGCCAACAATAGAGACATTTTTTTTGCGATAGTAAAAAAAGCTTTAGGCATTGAGGCTGAAGTAATTACGGGTGAAGAAGAAGCTGCCTTGTCATTTGCCGGGGCTACTCGATCACTGGCAAGTAAATTAGAGGGCCCTTTTTTGGTAATTGATTTAGGGGGCGGTTCTACTGAACTAGTGGTGGGTCAGCAAAACCCAACCACCGCTTATTCGATGAACGTGGGATGTGTGCGGATGACAGAGCGTCACGCTCCCGGCGGCAACCCAACAGATTCGCAAGAGCAAGCCATTAGAGCTGACGTGAGAGCAGCTTTAGCAGCGGCAAGAGAAAAGGTGGATTTATCAAATGTCAAAACCGTGATTGGAGTAGCTGGAACAGTTACCACAGTTGCCGCGCATGCCTTAAAGATAGATAAATATGACCCTAACGTTTTGCACGGTGCTGCAATTAGCAGTCAGCAAGTATCTCAAACTGCGGCAGATTTTATTAAGCTTAGTTTTGAAGAAAGGGCCGCTTTGCCTTATATGCATCCTGGAAGAGTAGAAGTAATTACGGCGGGTGCGATTGTGTTAGATGAAATAATTAAAGAAATAAAAGCCAACAAGTTAATTGCTAGCGAGCGAGATATTCTTGATGGTGTTGCGTGGTCAATAGTCGCGTGAGCAGTTTAAAAGTACTTAGCGAAGAGATATCAAATTGCCGAAAGTGTCCTCGCTTAACCGCTTGGCGTGAAGAGGTAGCGGTTGTAAAAAGAAAGTCATATAACGACCAAAATTATTGGGGCCGACCCGTGCCTGGGTTTGGGGTGACAAAGCCAAAATTATTAGTGGTAGGACTTGCCCCCGGCGCGCATGGGGCAAATCGAACTGGTCGAATTTTTACTGGTGATCGAAGTGGTGATTGGCTGTATCGAGCACTTCACCGGGCAGGGTTTGCCAATCAACCAACTTCAATCGATGCTGAGGATGGACTGAAGTTAATAAATGCGCGAGTATTAACAGCAGTTCGATGCGTTCCGCCAGATAATAAGCCCTCGACAGAAGAAAGAGATAACTGCAATTCTTGGCTTACTCAAGAATGGGATTCAATTAAAAAAGATTTGAGCTGCATAGTTGCCTTAGGCAACTTCGCTTGGCAACAGACTTCAAAACTTTTATTAGCAGATGAGTACCAAGCAATAAGTAAAGTTCCTAAATTTAAGCATGAGGCGGTTGTGAAATTTATAAAGAAGAAACAAGAAATTTTGGTCTTGGCAAGTTATCACCCCAGCCAACAAAATACCTTTACTAAACGCCTTACCGAGCCTATGTTTGATCGAGTCTTTACACTTGCCAAGAAGCAAATAGCCAACTCGTAGACTTATCGACGCGCCCTCGTAGCCCAACCGGCAGAGGCAGCGGACTTAAAATCCGTCCAGTGTGGGTTCGAATCCCACCGAGGGCACAAGATGAAGAAATTAATATTTTTGCCACTCATATTTGGTTTGGTCTTTATAGCAGGATGCGCAAGTGAAAGACAATCGAAAGATTGGTCAGAGCTGAATCAAGCAACAAATTACCCAATGCCTAAGTGTCCTGAATCTGACCGCAGCGTCACTTCTACTGAAACAGATTTACCGGCAATGCCATTACCCTGCTTGGGTCATGATGAGTTTGTTAACTTGGCGGGTCTTCCCACTGGTAAACCATTAATTGTTAGTTTGTGGGCTTCCTGGTGTGTGATTTGTGAGGATGATGCACCTGCATTTATAGCAGCTAAGAATAAATTTCAAAATTTAAATTTGATAGGAATCAATTATCAAGATAAAGAGTCTGCAGCGATTGCTAGTGCTGCAAAATGGCGACTGCCATTTGCCTCAGTCGTTGATGCTGACACTTCACTTCAAAGTTTTTATCAAATTTCTGGATTACCCGTGACGCTTATTTACGATGAAAAAGGAAAACTTTTAGCAAGGATTAATGGACCGATTGGAACACCTGAAGAATTTTTAAATTATTTGGATTCAGTTCTAAATAACTAAGGCCACCAGCGAAGGTGGCCTTAGCGTTAATATATTTTTCTTTACCAGCTCAACGGATTGAATGGTGATGGTGTTGCTGGTGAAGGGACAACTGGAGCCGCAGGTGCAGCAGCTTTCTTTGCAGAAGCTTTTTTAGTTGTCTTCTTTTTCTTAGCAACCTTTTTCTTGGCTACCTTTTTCTTAGCAACTTTTTTAGTTGCCTTTTTCTTAACTGCTCTTTTGGCTACTTTTTTCTTAGCAACCTTTTTCTTGGCGGCCTTCTTCTTAGCTACCTTTTTCTTAGCAACTTTTTTAGTTGCCTTTTTCTTAACTGCTCTTTTGGCAACCTTCTTGGCTACCTTTTTCTTGGCAACCTTTTTCTTGGCCGGAGCCCTTTTGGCTGCTTTCTTTTTAACTGGCACTTATCCTCCATACGGGGGTGGAAATTTCTTTCTCTATTCTTGCATTAAATATATAATTTTACGTCAAGACCCCGAGATTTTTTTGGCTTGAGAGGGGTAGCGAGAAATTTAGGAGTTGAGTCCAAATTGTTAGAATGGGGTCTAACTGTTAATGTATTAAAGAGCTAACAACCAAGGAGTGAGCTAGGTGCAGACCAAAAATCCAGTGATGCGCAATTACGCAGATTTTCGTGAGCCAGATAGCGTTTTAGGACAGCCGCAACAAACCAGTACTACTGGTGCTGCTTTGCCAGGACAAAGAGTGGTCACACTTGACGATGTAGTGATGAAGTCGGCCATGATGTTGGGTCTTTTGTTAGTTGGCGCTTATTTTGGCTGGAGCCTTGCCCCAGCTAACCCAGGTATTGCCTTTGTCGCCATGGGAATTGGCTTTGTTCTTGGATTAGTCAACATATTTAAGAAGCAAGTTTCACCCGGTTTGGTACTGGCATATGCAGCAGCCCAGGGAGTTTTCTTGGGTGCGATCAGTTTTATTTTCCAAAATACCTTTGCGGCCCAAGGGACCAATTTAGTTGGCAACACTGTTATGGCAACCGTAGTGGCATTCGCAGTAATGCTAACTCTTTATAGAACTGGAATTATCAAAGTTAACGCCAGATTTATAAAAATAATGATGGTGGCTTTAGTTTCTTACTTAGTGATTGCCGTTATTAGCTTCTTTTCTTCCTTTGCTGGCGTTGGTGGTGGCTGGGGATTTTACGGAGTTGGCGGTTTCGGAATTCTTTTAGTGTTAGCAGGAGTGGGGTTAGCCTCATTTAGTTTGGCATTAGATTTTGAGGCAATTAATCAAGCAGTGGCAATGAATTTGCCTGAGCGAGAATCTTGGAAACTAGCTTTCGGATTAGTGCTAACTCTTGTCTGGCTATATATAGAGTTCTTGAGACTGTTTGCTATCTTGGCAGCAAACCGGGATTAGTAGTTGACTAAAAACTTCTCAGAGGGTGTTGCACTCTCTGAGAAGTTACGCTCGGTCCCTTTATCTAAATTAGAACGTAAAGCTACAAGTGGCGAAGTTGTTGGATTTGAAATATATCTCGAAATTGTCAAAGTGTTTAAGTTGACAAATAGTGATCAGGTTGTTCATTATCTGGGTCCACAATCTTTGGGTGATCAATTGAAGGTTGCAATTGATGAACTAAAAATTAAAAAAATAGATGATGCACCATTAAGTGAATCAATAGCTCGTATTAATAAGTTGATTTAATAGAAGTAATAATTCGCTGAAGTGATTCCAACCTATTTTTGACGCTTTCGTCGGTTAAAGATTCTTTTACGATGGCACAATCAGGGTTTTCATGAGAGCAAGCTTTAGGGCAGCTAGTGGCAAGATTGTTTAAATCCTGCATGGACGCTAAAGCTGTTTCAATTGGTAGGTGGGCTAAGCCAAAACTCCTTAGTCCGGGGGTATCAATAATCCAACTATTGGGAGCATAAGAAAGCGCATACGCACTTGTAGAGGTGTGCTTGCCTTTTCCAGTTAATTCACTAACTTCACCGGTGCTGCGATGCGCATTAGTAACCAACCTGTTAACCAAACTTGATTTTCCAACTCCAGAAGATCCAATCAAAACCGTTGTTTTATCCAGAAGAAGTTGCCCTAATTCATCTAACGGTGAATTTTTATTCAGGGTTAATATCTTAATTTCAAAACTTTTATATAAATCAATTAGCCAAGTGGGGTCCGCTAGATCAGTTTTGGTGATGATCAAAATCGGGGTTGCGTCAGCATCTAAGGCTGCCATCAGTGCTCGGTCAATGAATCTTAATTGTGGTTCTGGGTTTGCAATTGACACTACGATTCCAATTTGTGAGGCATTGGTTACTAAGATTTTTTCAGTTGATTCGGAGTCATCAGCACTTTTTCTGAGAACATTCTTGCGTTGATAGATTTCGACAATTCGAGCCAGATCAGTTGGTCGTTCTAAATTCACTCCGGTTAGTCCAACCCGATCACCGACCACCACACCTTTTCGTCCTAGCGCTCTCGCTTTTATGGCAAAGGTATTCTGGTAATCATGGGCTTCTAGCGCCACAGTAAATCTTCCGCGATCTACGGTTATCACAATTCCAGAAATTAAATCTTGATAAGTTGGCGTGGTTTTTGTGCGTGGACGCGTTTTATTGCGCTGGGGTCTTGATTTAATATTTTCTTCTGAAAAGTTTTTTCTTGAATTCATGAAGAGATTAAATTCACCCAAAGCTCTTCAAAATTTTTCATGGTTTTAGAAGTACAAGTAATGTCATCAATCACTACACCTGACACCTTCAAACCAATTATTGCCCCTGCGGTAGCCATTCGGTGATCGGCAAAACTTTTCCAGGCCCCACCGTGTAATTGACGAGGTGAAATTATTAAGCCCTCATTAGTAGTTTTAACATCAACTCCGACTTGGGATAAATCGTGCGCTAGCGCTGAAATTCGATCGGTTTCATGTCCTCTTAAATGAGCGATACCCGAAATCTCACTTTCGCCATCAGCCAGCGCCAGCAGTGCGGCAACTGTGGGTGTTAGTTCTCCAACTTCGCCTAAATCTATAGAAAGCGCAGAAATAGTGTTTGGGCCTTGCAAAGTTAATCCGTTTTCGTCAAACGAAATTTCTGCGCCCATTTTTTTTAAAATTGTTGGAAGCTGTCCGCCAGCTTGAGTAGTAGTTTCGGGCCAATCAGAAATAGTTACCTTGCCAGCTGTGACCATAGCGGCCGCTAAGAATGGTCCAGCATTCGAGAGGTCTGGTTCAATTCGCCAGTGATTCCCTGGCACTAATTGTGGCTTGATGATCCAAGAATGATTTTTGGAATTACTCGACTGGTGCTGGCAGGAAATTCCTAGTTGATTAAGCATTTGCATAGTCATCTGGATATGAGGAAAACTTGGTAGCGCTTTCCCCTGATGATGAATAGTCAAACCATTATTAAATCTAGCGCCGGCCAACAGTAGACCAGAAACAAATTGACTTGAGGAAGAAGCATCAATTGTGACTTCTGAACCCGAAACAGACCCACGACCATTTATAGAGAAAGGTAAAAAACCATTACTTTGATTTTCAACCTCAACACCTAATTGAGAAAGCGCAGCTAGCATTACGCTCATCGGTCTTACGCGAGCAGCTGAATCTCCGTCAAAATGCACTTTCGAATGAGTTAGTGCGGCTAAAGGTGGAACGAATCGCATTACGGTGCCAGCTAAACCAACATCTATCGCTACTTCTTCTTTATCGGTGAGTCCAGGTTCAATAAAGATACGATCCTGCTCTGCTGAGACCTTGGATCCAAGTGCTGTAATTGCGCTAAGCATTAATTCGGTATCTCTAGCTAACAGTGGAAATTCAATGACCGATTCACTATTACCCAAAGCAGCTAAAACAAAGGCACGATTAGTTTGAGATTTAGAGCCGGGCATTCTGACGGTGCCATTGATAGGTGAGGAGGCAACGGGGGCATTCCACGCGGTACTAGCAGTATTCATGTGATTCCAAGAGTAGCGTTCGCGTAGCATCGTGGATTACTATGTGCGGTCGCTTTGTGGCAAATAATGAATTAGAAACAATAAAAGAGGTCTTCAACCCAAAGATCGCACCCAGTCTGGCCTTAGGTGAAAATTACAACGTGTCCCCCTCTCAAAACACTTTTGTGATCAATAAGCAAGAAGCGGCAGTGATCGAGCTCAACACGAAGGTGTGGGGATTTACTGCCACTTGGGATACGAAGCGACGCCTTGCTAATGCTAGAAGCGAATCAATTTTGCAAAAGGCATCTTTTAAAGATTCTTATTTATATAGAAGATGCTTGGTGCCTATAAATGGATATTACGAATGGTTCAGGGTTAACGAAAAACCTACCCAGGCGTATTTCATTTATTCAAAAAAGATGAAACTTTTACCAGTAGCTGGCATTTACCTGGATGATGAAATGACAATTTTAACGACTAGTGCCAACGCCAGACTAAGTGCGATTCATGATCGAATGCCAGTATTGGTTCCACCTAGAAATTGGGAAAGTTGGTTAGATCAATCCATAACCGAACCGGGGCAAATCCAAAGTTTGATACCGAGCGCGCCACTTGATTTTCTAGATGCCTATCCAGTCAGTTCTTCAGTCAATAATTCACGAAGCAAAGGAAAGAATTTGATTGACCCAATCGGACCTGAGATTTGAGAGAGTAAACTCAATATCAATGAGTGAGCAAGCAAGTAAAGCACAAAGCCCTGAGTTAAAACTGCGGTTTGAAGAAGAAGCGCTTGTTTTTATTGACATGTTGTATCGCACCGCTCTGCGAATGACGCGAAGTGCTCCAGATGCACAAGATCTAGTTCAAGAAACTTACGCCAAAGCTTATGCAGCCTTTCATCGATTTGAAGAAGGAACTAATTTAAAAGCTTGGCTTTTTAGAATTTTGACAAATACCTTTATTACTAATTATCGAAAAAAGCAACGTGATCCTTACAAAGGTGGCAGCGATGAATTAGTCGATTGGAATTTAACTAGAGCATCCTCTAACGCGAGTGTTGGTTTAAAATCTGCTGAGATAGAAGCATTAGATTTAATTACCGATAATAAAATTGTGGATGCCTTATTAGAATTACCAGAAGAATTTCGAATGGTTGTATACCTAGCAGACGTAGAAGGTTTTAGTTATAAAGAAATTAGCGAAATTATGCAAACTCCAATTGGTACCGTCATGTCTCGCTTACACAGGGCTCGCAAGACTTTGCGAGAACTGTTAGCAGACTATTTTGCAAAGGACGGTGAATAAATGACTCAAATTAATCCCGATTGCTGCCCAGAGTTGGCAGAAAAACTTTCAGCTTTTATTGATGAAGAATTGCCGCTTGAAGTAAAGCAAACAATAGAAGTACATTTAGTAAATTGCACAGATTGTGAAGAAACTTTAAAAGTTGAATTATTTATTAAACAGCGCTTGTCACAAACTAGTGTAGAAATTTCAGCACCTCATGAGCTAGTTATTCGCTTAAGAGAAGAAATATCAACTTGGCAAATTGAGCAAGATCTCAGCTAATGTCTTCATTTTTAGCTGAGTATCAAGAAGAAATTGAACTCTCGCCGGCGGCACTTGAATATTTAGCTGATTTTTTAGCTGATTGGGGATTGTTGAGCGATCTCGCACTAAGTGATTTGGTGCTATGGATTCCGACTTGGCATAAAAAAGGTTATTTTGCGGTGAGTCAGATTCGTCCCGCTACCGTGGCTTCTCAAGTACCAGAAGATTTGGTTGGTCAGTTTCTAGCGGTTGGCAGAAATGCACTTTTAGATAAAGCAGTTGCCAGTAAAAAGATAAACCTGCAAGAAAAAAATATGCAACTAAAAAATTTAGCTGTGATTCCCATAGTTTTTGAAAATAAGGTTATTGGACTTTTAGAGCGCACCTGGTTGGCTGATGGGCGCGGGGGGCGAATGGAGGCGGTGTATTTAGCTGCAGCGGAGGCAGTTTTCAAAATGCTGGAGCAAGGCAAACAACCTTTTTTGACTTCGGCTGAAAAAATAACTGGAACCCCACGAGTAGGGGATGGAATTATTCAGTTGGATGAAGTGGGTCAAGTAATGTTTACAAGCCCTAATGCGCAATCTGCATTTAGAAGGCTAGGTTTTACAAAAGATTTGACTGGCGAAAATTTTTCACAAATTTGTCACAAATTAATTCAAAAATCTGGACTAGCAGATGAGTCTTTGCTGCTTATCACCAGCGGTAAAATGAATGGTGAAATTGAGATTGAAAATAAATCTGCGACCGTAACCGTTAAAACTATTTCTTTGTTAGAAAACCAAAGTCATATTGGAGCATTGATTCTGGTTCATGATATAACGTTATTAAGAAAAAAAGACAAAGCTCTGTTAGGCAAAGAGGCTACAATTCGCGAGGTCCATCATCGAGTAAAAAATAATTTGCAAACCGTTGGGGCTTTATTAAGAATTCAAGCTCGTAGAGCAAACAATGAAGAAGTTAAAAAATCTTTAAAAGAAGCAGATCGAAGAATAAGCACCATTGCGATTGTTCATGAAACTTTGTCTCATTCAGGGGACGAAAAAGTTGATTTTGATGAAATAGTTCAAAAAATAATTTTGATGCTAAATGAATTAAATATGACTTTAGATAAAAATGAAAAAAATAGTATTTTAAAATTTGGTAAAGTTGGTAACTTAAAGTCCGAAATTGCCACTCCGTTGGCAATGGCACTAGTAGAAGTTTTACAAAATGCTTTGGAGCATGGACGGCCAACTAAACAAAATGTAGAACTACATTTGAATAGCGATAGTAAAGAATTAATCATCGAGGTAAAAGACTTTGGTCCAGGATTAGTGATTGAAGAGAAAAATAAAGATAGTTTGGGGCTAGAAATAATTTCGACCTTGATAACAGAAGAACTAAATGGACAAATTCACTACCTTAAGAATCAGCCGCAAGGGCTAGTAATTGTGAAAATATCCGTGTTCATTGATCAACTTAAAAAGTACAGCAGAATTTGCCACAGCTGGTTTCTTCCTGCCACGACGTTCATCTGCTTTCTAACCCGCCCCAGACGCCTGAATCTTGTCCGGCTCGATGGCCCATTGCAAGCACTCAGTTGTGACGGTGCAATGCGACATATGGCTTTGGCGGCGTCAATTTGATTTACGGCCGGTCCAGTGTTGCCAATCGGAAAAAACAATTCAGGGATCCCTTGTCACGGCAAGTAAGCGGCTTTATGACGCCAGTCCATGCGATCCTCCTTTTTCTGGGTATGAATTTGCTGAGGGAAACTCCAAAATATAGGGATTTTAGGCCATTTAAGAGCATCCTTTGGTGCATATTTTTGCTACTTACTAGGGTGACAGGTTGTTCAATCTGTCACAATAGGAAAAGGCATACTTTTGGAAAACATGTGTCACATTGGTCACACTAATGCTTATTGCATATCTTTTGCTATTGCAAAAGATACCGCTAAGGGATGTAAGTTCCAGTTATTGCTCGAAACCGAGGAGATTGATGATTTTAATTCGCCTTGCATATTCCAGATGGATTTATAAATGTTCGACATCTCTAATTTTTAAGGTTTTTAACCATCCTTTGACGTTCTTCCTTGAAGCGGCAAAAGCTCAGCTCGATGACCGGTGGCCCTCATGGCTGGGCTGGTCGCGTGGTCTTTATTTTTACAGGTGATGATTAACTTTCTCCGGTGGCGGCCGGTACCAGCGGCCACTTGATCGGTGCCGCTATTGCCGCAGTTTTGATAGGTCCGTGGGCGGCAAACTTCCTTTAGCTTTAACTATCGTGCTAGCGGTAAGCTTTATTTTTGCAGATGGTGGCTGATTGCGCTTAGGCTAAATGTTTTCAATTTAGCATTCGTGGCGGTTTTTGTAGCCTGGGGAATTTTTCTACTTTTGAAGTTAGTGGTTACCTCGCACTAAAACAGATTACTTATTGCTACTGGAGTTAGTGGTTTCTATGTCCCTATTAGTGTTTTGGCCTTTAGTTTGCAGTTTGCTTTGGGCGGTACCGAGGCAATTAGTGCAATACCGTAACAGCAAGAATGGTTTCAGTGCATTTATTCATCGGTATAGGTGAGCCATAATTTCTGTTTTAACAGTTTCTTCAGTAGTAGCGGTAATGTGCCCAGATTTAGTGTTTGCGTGAAGCATTATCTACCTTTGACTATGAGTGGGGGCAAAAATGAAAAAAATCTACTTTTGTTTTAGTTGGATTAGTAGTTTCACTTTCTTTGCAGGAATTATTAGTAATTTTGCCAGCGGTAGTCCGGACGGCCTCGGCGGGCAGAGGATACTGGATTTATTGAAACCGCTGAAGATAGTGCAGTGGCACACCGCCACTGGCAGATTATGGAGTTTCATAGAAAATGACTTTATCAACCGGCCTATCTGGCGTAATCGGTGTATGGTAACAGCATTGATAGCTTTTGGGCTGATGTTTATTATTTTTAAAACCAAAGCAAAAACCTAAGTGGGGCAAGGCCATTCTCATGGCGTTGATGCTCTACGTTCAAGGGCAGACCAGGAATCCACAAGCTGGCGGCTCATTTAAAATTGTTGCAAATTTTTAGTTTTGTTTTCGTTAGTGGTATTAACCCCCACAACTTGGTTTTTGGCATTTGGGATTTATGCACCAATTGTGATTGGTCTATTAATTCTTATATAAGTGTTCCCTGGAATATCAGAGAACTCGACTCTTGCTCGAAATCCCTTTGTACTTTTTGCTCTATTTTTGCCCTTGAATTGGGCCAAAATTGACTTTGGGTCTCTCTGCTTTCTGAAGCAGGCCTACTTCTGTTGGTTGGAACATTTGGCAAAAGCAACTTTGGGGAGTCTTGAATTACAGTAGTGCTTCAAGCACCACCAAACCTAAAGATTTATTGCTAGGCCTTGAAAAACTTCGTGTTCCAACTCTTTTGGTTCAAATTGCAAGTTTCATGATTCGCTACACCGTGGTGGTAGCCGAAGAACTCAGAAGAATGTCGGTAGCGAGAGAATCGAGATGTTTTGAAGCTAAGGGCCCTAAGAGTTGGGCAGTTTTAGCAAAGGGTCTAGGTGCTTTGTTCATACGGAGTTATGAACGTGGCGAACGAGTTCATTTGGCAATGCTCTCTCGCGGTTATTCTGGGAGGATTCCACTAACTCAAACGGTCACAGTTAGTGCTAAAGATTGGGCTGTTGCTTTAACGCTACCAGTGAGCGCTGGAATCGTTTTACTTTTTGGAGGTTTTTGGTATTGAGTAAGTATGCGTTATCACTCAAAGATTTGGCGTTTGCCTATCCAGATGGTCACCAAGCGTTATTTGGGGTGAATTTAGATATTGAATTTAATACTCGCCTCGCGTTGCTTGGCCCAAATGGTGCTGGTAAAACCACCTTGGTTTTACATCTAAATGGAATTTTAGAAACTGTTTCAGGCTCAGTTGAGGTAGCTGGTATTAAGGTTATTAAAGAAAATCTAAAAGAGGTTAGGCGAAGAGTTGGCATTGTATTTCAAGATCCAGATGATCAACTGTTCATGCCAACAGTTTTTGATGACGTTGCTTTCGGACCACTTAATTTGGGCTTCACGGCTAATGAAGTTAAAGAAAAGGTAGAGGCCGCCTTAACAAAAGTAAAGATGCAGGATTTTGCTGATCGTCCTCCCCACCATCTATCTTTTGGTCAACGCAGACGGGTAGCGGTAGCAACTGTGTTAGCGATGGAACCAGATATTTTGGTACTCGATGAACCAAGTAGTAATTTAGATCCAGCGAGTCGCCGAGAACTGTCAGAAATTTTATTGAGTTTGGATGTGACAATAATGATGGTGACGCATGATATTCCTTACGCTTTAGAAATCTGTCCTGAGTCAGCAATTTTGAACGACGGAAAAATTGTGGCACGGGGCACTACCAGAGAATTATTGTCAGATGAAAATCTTATGAAAGCCAACCGGCTAGAGTTACCATTTGGTATGCACTTGGACCATATTCCCCACAAATAAGATGACTACTAGTTACCAAAAAATTGCCGCCGCAATAATTCGCTTTCAGTCGCTAGGAATTTTGGCTTTTGCCTCGGTAACGCTTTATGGAGCGTTAACAACTAGAGAGATTGACAACTGGACTACGTTGGTTTTAGAAATTTTTATCTATGCCGTTTTTGTAATTTTGATGTGGTTGATAGCTTTGGGATTACTTCGTAAAAACGAGCGAGCATTT
>JAGYJD010000008.1 GCA_018402365.1 Candidatus Nanopelagicales bacterium
GAATTTCATAACCTCCCAGCACGTCGCTCTCTAGCGAACGTCTAGAAACTACCCAACCTGGCGGAAAGATTCGCAAAGCTTCATCCACCACCGCTTTGGTGTACGGCAAATCATTTACATCTTTTATGGTTGGCGCTCTACCTTGTAATACTCGATCTACTTCTTCCATTACTGCTACTTGTTTTTCTGGATTTGCCCCAAGTAGCCACCAAGTCCAAGTTAAAGAACTAGCCACAGTTTCGTGTCCAGCAACTAAAAAGGTGACTATTTGGTCACGTAATTCTGATTCACTTAATACATCATCCTCATCGTGAGCTGAAATCAATAAATCCAACATGTCTACTTCGCGCTCAACACCGGGTACTAAATTACTGGCTGCTCGCTCTTTTAATATTCTTGAAACAGCGCCGTTAAGTTGCTTAAGTGCCTTTGCCATTTTTCTATTGTTAGGGGTGGGTAACCAATCCGGAAACTTAATTGGTGTTCTAGCTCTCGCCACAATCACATCTAGTGCATCTAGTGTGGCCGCAGCAGTCTTTTCAACATCCCCCGCCAAATCTGTCCCGAACAACGAGCGGGAAACTATCTCTAATGCCGCGTGCATCATGTCATCATCAATATCCACGATGGTGCCGTCACTTTTTTGCTTCCAATTTTCAAGCATTCGAGCAGTCACCAATTCAGTGTCAGGCCCAACTCGCATAATCGCTTCGTGGTGAAAAGCTGGCTGAATTAATTTTCGTTGCCGCTTCCAAGGTCCGGTATCCGCTGCGAGCAACCCTTCACCAGTAACCTCAGCTAAATTTTCATACTGAATAGTTCGTTTACCGTAATTTTTTGCATTAACTCTTAAAACTCGATCAACATCTTCTGGGTTAACGACTAAATAAACCGGCAATATTGGCAAAGGAAACTGCACCACATCGCCATACTTTTGATTCATATCAACTAAGAATTGCTCAGGACTTTTTCTGGCATAGCCAAGCGACCTAAACATCTGACCAACAGTGGGCCCAGGGGCCGTTAGCATAATTTTGCCTAAGGGCTTGGCTTGAAAATTTGTGGTCATGACTCAACCTTAGAAGGTGGGGAACGATTTTAAGTACGGTAAAAATGGTGAAAAACCTGACATTGGTTTTTCTTTAAATGGTAGCGGGGACAGGATTTGAACCTGTGACCTCTGGGTTATGAGCCCAGCGAGCTACCGAGCTGCTCCACCCCGCGTCGCTATCGCTTAAATGTTAGGCGAAAGGAAGTTTTAGTTAGGCAGGGGTCCCGGTGTCTAATTCTTCATCAACCTCTGGTTCAACCACAGGTGAATCCAAACCATCAATAGCACGCTGAGCGGCCAAAGCCCGCTCTAACGCTGCTTCAAGATCAGCTTGTGCTCGGCCATAAGCCGCAAAATCTTGGTTCTCTAAGGCTTGCTTTCCGCGCTCAAGAGCTCCCCGCATATCTGCCAAAGCAAGAGCTAAGTCAATTTCCGGGTCTCCACTGGAGGTTGGTGGTGGGGTAGCTGGTGCTTCACCTTCCTCACCGTCCGCTTCGGGTTGAGAGGGAGTAAATCCACTTTGTGGTCCAAACAGGGCCGCTAAAGCTGACTCAAGGTCCTCTTCAAAGACAACTCGCTGTCCAAATGAGGCCAAAACTCTTCTTAAAATCGGATAACTATCCCCCGCAACTGCACGCACATAAACCGGTTCAACATAAAGCAATCCACCTGCCACCGGTAGTGATAACAAGTTACCTAATTCAACGTCAGAGCCACCACGACGTAACAGGTTCAAAAGCGCACCAACGTCTGGGTCGGATTCAAAATTGTTTTGAACTTGAATTGGCCCGGGGATCACAGTGTTTCTTGGCAATTGCAGCAATCTGATTTGACCGTAATTGTTATTCGGGTCACTTGATACCGCCATGAATGAAGCCAAAGTCTGCCTTCTGGTGGGCGCAAAAGTGGTAGTTAATGAGAACACCGGAGCTGGCTCACCTGGCATTTGTAGTTGTAGATAGTAAGGAGGTTGTTTTCCAACCGAGCCAGGACGAGTTGGGTCATCTGGGATTACCCAGAAGTCCTGTCCGCTATAAAAACTGAGAGCATCAGTTACGTGATAGCGGCTGAGGGTTTCGCGTTGAATTTTAAATAGATCTTCAGGGTAACGAACATGCAGCTTTATGTCTTCTGGCATCTCACTTAAGGGTTTGATAATTCCAGGAAAGGCATTGCTCCAGGTTTTTAATAATGGCTCGTTTTCATCCCACGCATAAATATCAACAGTTCCATCGTAAGCATCAACTGTTGCCTTAACTGAGTTTCTTACGTAGTTGATGTTTCGTGCGGCAATTCCAAATTGACTTATCTGATTGGTAACTGAATCCACCGTCGCTGCTTCAAAAGAAGTACGAGCTGAATAAGGGTAGAGATTGGTTGTGGTGTAGCCATCCACCATCCATTTAATACGTCCGTCAACTACTACTGGGTATGGATCGCCATCTAAGGTCAACCAAGGAGCAATCAATGAAACTCTTAAACGAGGGTCGCGATTTTCTAATATTTTAGAAGCTGGATTTACCAAATCAGAAAGAATAATATTTGGCTCTTGGTATTTAATAGCAAATAAAATCTTGTTAATTAGACTTCCCACCGGAATTCCGCCTGCACCGCTGTAGGTGTTGTTGGTCTGACCAGTTGGGCTAGTGTCGTCCGGAAAATCTAACTCTCTTGGCTCAGCACCTGCTGGGGCACCAACCACTGAATAGTCGGGTGAGTTTTCACCAAAATAAATTCTTGGTTGTTCAATATCTAACAAGCCTTTTGGTGGAATATCCGTTGCAAAAAATGCCGGCTCACCTTCAACAGTTGAAACATTGTCATAAGCCGCAACCACCCCGTAACCATGGGTGTAAACCACGTGTTGGTTAATCCAGTTTTGCTGTTGTGGTGGGAGTCCTCCCACATTGATTTCGCGAGCAGCAATTACTGTGCCACGAGTTTCATTGCCTAAGGGGTAGCGATCAATATCTAAAATATCAGCGAAAGAGTAATAACCTCTCACTTGCTGTAACTGCCGATAGGTTGGTGAAAGCAATGCTGGATCCATCAAACGAATCGCATCTAAAGTTCCTTGTTGGGTAGCAAGTAGTTCTAGATCTGGCGTGGTGCTAGCCGCATAGTCTTCACGTTGAATATCGCCTATTCCATAAGCGGTCACTGTGGCATCAATATTGCGCTGAATAAAAGGCGCCTCGCGATCGGCTTCAGTTGGTCTCACTACAAATTGCTGTAGTAAAGCGGGGTAAGCGCCACCCACCAAAATGGCAATTGCAAATAGCCCACCGGCGCCAATAATTGGAAACAGCCAGTTTTGCCTAATTGCATTAATAAAGAAAATTACAGCCACGATTAAAGAGAGGTACATCAGCAAAGTCTTAGCTGGCAAAATCGCGTTAACGTCTACGTACTTTAGCCCCACAATTAAGCCGTCTTGCTGTAAAGCCAATTCGTAGCGATCTAGCCAGTAGGCAAAAGACTTAATAACAAATAACAAGCCAAACAAAATTGAGAATTGAACTTGCGCACCCTTAGTAGCTCGCGGACCAAGGCCCTGCAAACGCAATCCGCCATAAAGGTAATGAATTGCTGCGGCAGCTATTAATGAAAGAACAATTGTGCTTACTAAAAAGCTAGCCACGGTGCGGTAGAGCGGAAACTCATAAGCAAAGAACCCAATGTCGCGATTAAATTGCGGATCGGTAACTCCAAAGGGCTGTCCATTGAAATACTGCACCCAGATCTGCCATCCGCTAGAGGCCGAGGCTCCCGACAAAAATCCCAATACCAATGCCAGACCAATAAAAACCACTTTGCGAATTGGATCTAGATTTTCTCTGTAACGTTGCAGTCCCAATTGATCTGTACCCATTGGTGAAAATGGTGGACGCAAGCGATAGGCAATCGCCAAGCTGCTCCAAATAGCTAGAGCGGTGATTGCGAAGAATGCTGAAAATAAAGCAATTCTAAAAAGTAATATTTTTATATAAACGCTATCTGCACCCACAGACTTAAACCAAAGCCAATCTGTGTAGTAGCCAACCAGCGAGGTCAAACTGATTAAAATTACGGCAATAATTCCCAGTAAAATTGCGGGGCGACGTTGCGAGCGGCGAGGAAGATTAAAGGTTGGGGTAGTCATATCCTCCACAATACGAAATCTCTACTCATCGTGCAAAATGAGGTCAAGTACTACAGGTTTTGAGCCCTGTAGTCGAGTTGGTTTGGCTATAAGTCTCGATTGCTTGCACTGCTTGGGCAATGTTTTCAACCGCGACTATGGGCATATTTTTGTACTCAGCTTGGCTATATAAAGGGCAATTAACCGCCGGAATCAAAAATAAATCAACAGCTGCCTTTTCGCTGGCTGCAATCTTTTGAAAAACTCCCCCCACCGGCCCCACTTCGCCACTTACATTAATGGTTCCGGTTCCGGCAATCTTTTTTCCGAAGGTAATTTCGTTTTCAGTTAGTTCGTCGATGATTCCTAAAGTGAACATCATTCCGGCGCTTGGACCACCCACGTCGTCTAATTCAAATTCAATGTCAAAGGGAGGGTCTATGGCTGGCCCGATGGCAACTCCAATAGATGCTGAGCCTGGCTTTACTTTTGATTCTTCGCTGGTAATTGAGACCTCAAATATTTCTTCACCACGTTTAAGGGTGAGAATGATTTTTGCCCCGGGAGCCTCCTCTTGCACAAACTCCACCACTTGTTCACTGGTCTCAACCGGCTTTTGATTCACCGCTAGTACTAAATCCCCAGGATCAACCAGTCCATCGGCTGGGGCTCCCACTACTACGCTGTCAACTCTGACAGTTTGCTCGGCTTGGATTTCTAGATAATTTAATGCTGCGGCAATTGCATTTGCTTGAGAGGAAGTGAACATTCTTCGGCTCTCAGCTCTAATCTGTTCGCTATCCACCAAGTTTGGATATTGCTGACTGGTGGGAATCACAGTTTGGGTGGGATGAAACCATGCCACCACTGCATCAAAAAGAACTAATTGCCCGTATGGTCCACCAGTTTCAGAAACTGTGGTCATATTTAATTCACCAGTAGTTGGGTAGGTAGCTGTTCCTGAAATTTTAATTAATTCTTTTTCATTTATCTGCCCCAAGGTATTAAAAAGTGGGCCCGGGGAAAGTCTCACAAAAGGGACTGGGAGCAGGGCTAAAATTGCAAAAAAAGCTATGGTGAAAAATATTTTTCTAAGAAGGCTTGGCTTCATTTATTTTTTTGCTCAGTGGACTTATCAAAGGTACGAAGGGGCAGTTGTCGCTCCATGGCAGCACGAAATTCGTACAAACTCTCCATGCCGCGGTGGCCATCGTTGGGCTTTGTGGGGCGAGCAATCCAGAGCACGTATAAAGTTGCTATTAGACCCGCTAATAAGGGGATAAGCAACCAAGCCAAAGTTTGCATGAGTAAAGACTAAGGCCTCGGAACTTTAAAGCAATTAAGGTGGTAAAAATCGATCCACAAGAAATCGGGCGACTTTTAAGTCAGCTCGGAGCCATGATGCAAACCGGCTCAACTGGCGCAGCGGGCTGGGATGGGGCGAAACAAGTCGCGCGCTCACTAGTTGTTCAAGCTGGCGATGAAAGCGTGAGTGAGAATGAAAAGAATGCAATTTCACAAGCGGTATCACTCGCTCAAACTTGGTTAGATGGTGCTACTAGCTTTCCGGCACACACCACTCAGAGTTTTGCTTGGTCGCGCAGTGAATGGATCGAAACCACCATGCCTATCTGGCAAAGATTGGTTGATCCCATTGCCAAAAAAGTTCAAGCTAACTTAGGTGCCAATTTGCAAGGAATGCTGCAAAGCGAGCAGTTACCAGAAGAGATGATGGCAATGATGGGCCCCATGATGGATGCGCTCAAGCCAATGTCCAGCGCAATGTTCACCATGCAAGTTGGAAACGGAATTGGTGAATTAGCAAAAGAGGTCCTCTCATCTAATGAGATTGGCTTACCTTTAACTAATTTTTTAGTACCTGCTTTATTACCAAAAAATATCAAAACTTTTGCTGCGGGAGTTGAGCAAAAAGAATCTGAAGTAATTCTTTTTTTAAGTCTGCGAGAGGTGGCGGCCAGTCGACTCTTTGCCAATACCGGCTGGTTAGGTCCAAGGCTATTGGGCGCAATAGAGGAATACTCGCAAGGAATAGGTATTAACACCGAAAAAATTAGTGAAGCCATGCGCGAGATTGATCCGATGAATCCTGAAAGTTTGCAACAAATTTTAGGTGGCGGAGTTTTTGAAGTTGAGCTCAGTGACACTCAAAAAAGCGCTTTGAATCGAATTGAGTTTTTATTAGCTTTAATTGAAGGCTGGGTTGAGCAAGTAACCTTAAATGCTGCGCAGGATAAATTACCCAGCTTGATTCCACTAAGTGAAACTATGCGTAGAAGACGAGCTGCCGGTGGACCCGCCGAAAAAACCTTCTCAGCTTTGGTGGGTTTAGCGTTACGGCCAAAGTTAAATCGTGAGGCAGGGGAATTCTTTAAAAAATTTACTGAACTCAAATCAAGCCAAGAAAGAGACTTATTGTGGTCGCACCCGGATTTATTGCCGAGTGAAGATCAGCTAGAAGCCGTGGAATCTTTTATCAATCAGCAAATACCGCTAGATCTTTCAAAGTTGGATGATCCAGATTCTGACAATCCCAACTCATCTACTGCATCTAAATAGCCTTCTGCTTTTTCTTTCTTTTCATAAAGTTTCATAAAGTTGTCAAAATCTCTACCGTGATTTGTGCAGATTAAATGCACTAATTCATGCAGCAACACGTAATCGATTACGTATTGCGGTAATCCTTTTAAGCGGAGCGAAAGATTGATGGTTTGGTGCAATGGGTTGCAAATCCCCCAAGCACTAGTTAATTTCTCGCTCCAAGAGACGCTCTTAGGCTGCGCGGCTGAAAAAAGATAAAGTCCGCTCAAGTATTCAGCCCGCTCCATTAATTCTTGGTCTGAGTAATAGGCGCGAGGATCAATTCGGTTTAAGCGCTCTTGTAACTCAAGTGCCATTTCTTCAATTTCATAGATAGGCATGCGCAGGGGCGCATAAAGCACAGTAAGGCTTCCTTCTCGCACCGCTGCCACAGTTTTTTTTCTTCGCGCGGTTCTTCGAACTTCCATGTTGGGGGGCAAGTTCATTTTTTTAGGCACAAAAGAAAGGTTAACTGTCCAACTAAACTTTTATCCACAATTGACTCATGGCGTTTTGCCGATTAATCCTTGTTTGAGGCCCAGACTGCCAAAGTTGCCCACAGGTTATCCCAAAGGTTTTCAACCGAATTTGCTGGTTCATTAACAGTTAATACACAGGTTTACCAACAGGGTAAAAATATATTTTTTCAATTTGATTGACCAGCCAGCACTAGCGGGTTTACTGTGCTAATTAAGTAAACCACTGAAGCTAACTGATTTTTATGGTTTGGGGAAGCTATAAAAATGGCTTCAGTGGTTTCACCATTTACATCCACATTTTGGATGAGGCACAAGTTCACGTAATTGAAAAAAATTACTCTTGGGATTTATCTCTAAGATTTGATTTTGTAGTCCTTGTCTTTGGCCGGTTAAAAAATTGCGGACCGCAGCTACTGCGTGGCTGGCTGCCAATTGAGCATTCAACGAATTAGTGCCACCCTTTGCGTAGTCAAAACTCAAGGCGATAGCTGGCCATAAGCTATTTATATCCGTTCGATGTAAAAACAAGCAGTTTAGGCAAGATGTTTCGCCGGGCACCACTAATGGGCCTATCAAAATAGAATCCCCTACAAAATTTATTAGCAAATGGTTATAGTTCAATATCAAGGGCATAAAATTAAACACCACTGCAAAATCTAATTGTGCAAAGGAGGGATCAGATTTTCTAAGGATTGCTCTGTCAAACCCTAAATTAATAAATATACTTTCAAAAATATTGGCATACTCTTTATTACTAAAAATACCAATCTTAAAATTGTTTACAAAAGAATCAGACCTATTATTATCAGCGTCGAGCAAAACTTGGTTTTTTAATAAATCAGCGACCGCTGAAATCTCAACCTCTGAAAACTTTTTAAAACCATCTGCCTCTTGTAAAACAAGCTGGGTCAAAGCTGAGACATTTTCCACTTGAAAAGACTGTTCTGTATCGATGCCAACTTGAATCTTGCTGGGTGTGACCCAGGCAATAGGTAGCGCTGGATTCTTTTTAAGTCGCAAGTTATTCTCCTTTTGCTGTGAAGTCCATTAAGCAATAAAGTTGAGTTGGCCGTTAGAATTTTCCACAGTATTTTCGACTCGCGTAAATATCAAAAACTTGAGAGCATTCTTTTGTGAACGAAATCCCTCAATCCAGTCTCTCTAGAACCACAAAGTTAGCTGCCTTGCCAATGGCTGCCATTGGTCGAGCTGCAATTGGCCTCGGTAAGCGAATCGGTGGAAAGTCTGGCGACTATGTTGCCCAAGAGATGCAAGCCCGAGCTGCTGAGCAAATTTTTAAAGTATTAGGTGAGCTAAAAGGTGGCGCCATGAAAATGGGTCAGGCACTAAGTGTTTTAGAAGCCGCACTCCCTGAAGAATATGCGGCTCCGTATCGCGAAGCACTTACCAAATTACAAGATTCTGCTCCCCCTATGTCGGCGGCAGTTATACATAAAGTTATTTCAGATGAATTGGGCGAGGATTGGCGTAAGCGTTTTGTGGAATTTAACGACACTCCAGCTGCTGCTGCCTCGATCGGACAGGTACATAAAGCAATTTGGCGCGATGGTCGTGAAGTTGCGGTAAAAATTCAGTATCCCGGCGCCGATACCGCATTACTTAATGACATTAATCAAGCTAGCGCTTTAGGAAGAGCAATTGGCGTTTGGATTCCGGGACTAGATACAAAACCCTTAATCGCTGAAGCTAAAGAGCGGGTTGCAGAAGAATTAGATTATTTACAAGAAGCAAACTTTCAACGAAAATTTGCAGCCGCCTTTGAGGGTGATGATGAATTTGTAATTCCCCACGTTGTTTCAGCGTCCGCTCACGTAATTGTCAGCGAGTGGGTGGATGGCATCCCACTCTCAAAAGTAATTGCCAGCGGCACAAAAAGAGAGAGAGATCGGGCAGGGTTGCTATACCAAAGATTTTTATTAACTGGACCAAGTCGGGCTGGCTTAATGCATGCAGACCCACATCCTGGAAATTACCGAATAACGGCCGATGGAAAACTTTGTGTTTTTGATTTTGGTGCGGTGGCTCAACTGCCAGGTGGATTTCCTACCTCAACCGCCAGATTGCTCTCCATAGCTTTCAAAGGTGATGCCGAAAATGTAGTTTTAGCAATGCGTGAAGAGGGTTTCTTAAAACCCAATATTAAAATTGATGCCGAAGCTATTTTGCAATATTTAGCTCCTTTTACTGAACCCGCTGCCACCACAGAATTTCAATATTCTCGCGAATGGTTGCAGTCAGTATTTTCAAAAATAAATAATCCAAAAGATCCAAACTTTAATATCGCCTTCAAGCTAAACCTTCCACCTTCTTATTTGTTAATCCATAGAGTTTGGATCGGTACCATTGGAGTGCTTTGCCAACTGAACGCAAAGGTTCCTTCGCGTAGTGAATTGCAACGATTTATTCCAGAATTAGATCTGGCTTAACGCTTTTTCTAAGTCCGCTCGGTATAAATCCCATTTTTCACTTGAAATCAGGCTTGGGTCAGTTTTTTCAAACCAAGCATCAACCAGCGCAATCAGCATAGAGTCTGTCAAAACTAAAAATTCTGGGATATTTTCTTTAGCGGCAATTTCATTTCGAGTTTTAAATGCTGTCTTATAAAGCTCTGGTGGTGTGTCAGAAGCGCAACGATTGCAACGACCCACAGTTATTTCGGCACCGGTCATTAAGCCACTTCGACATTTTTTGCATTTAGCGGCTGCTTTTTTAACTGGAGCTAGATACTGTGGTTTATTGATTGAAAAGTCAGTTTGATCAGAGACTGCTGCTGCTTCCAGATTCAAAAGTTTTAAAAATCGGCTTTTTGTCCTCAAAGGGCTGGTTTCATCCTTAGCTTTTGCCCAAGAAAGTTGTAAAAAGTCTCGCGCCCGAGTCACCGCTACATAAAACAAACGTTGTTCTTCAAGAATTTCTTCTTCACTAACTGCTTGTGAGATCGGCATAATGCCTTCACTCAAGCCAATTAAGAAAACATTTGCCCATTCCAGGCCTTTGGTGGCATGCATGGTTGCCAAACTTATTCTCGGCTCAACCCGCTGTTTAAATTCGTAGCGATCCTCAGATTGCAGCCAAAAATTTACCCCGTCAGAGGTTAAGGCGGTTTTTAAAATCTCAGCTTGCCAATTAATTCGATATAAAATTGCAATCTCAGCTGGATTGGTTCCTGAATTAATCATTTCTTTGATTTTTTTAGAAACCGCTTGCGCCTCTTTCCAGTCTGAATTAAAACGTTCTAACTTGACTTCACCAGGTAATTCGCGAGTTGCCACCAATCCACCAACGGCAGCGTGGGTTCTGCCCATTGCTGAAAGCACTTTGTTGGCGGTTTGCACAATGTTATCTGCCGAACGATAATTTCTGTTCAATTTAAACACGCTAGCTCTAGGAAACCGCTCTGTGAAATTTAAAAGGTTTTCAGGGTCCGCCCCAGCAAAAGTATAAATAGTTTGAGCGGTATCACCTACCACACATATTTCTTGGCTGTTGCCTAACCAAAGATCTAAAAGATTTTGTTGAAGGGGGTTTACATCCTGGTATTCGTCTACCGAAAACCAACTAAAAGTATTTTGAACGCGTCGCGCAATGTTTGGATGTTCTTCTAAAATCGCTACTAGCAAAAGCAAAGCATCCTCAAAATCAATTTGATTTAATTCATCATTTTTTTCTAGGTAGAGGCGATAAGCCTCGCGCACTTTCTCAACAGGTAAACTTTCTGGTTCAAGTCGATTAACTTTAGCTTTTTCAATCTCACTGATTACATCTCGAATTGTCTGCACGTCTTGTCCGGCACCAATTTGCTTTAAGATTGCTTTAACTATATTAAATTTGTCAGTTGTTATTTTTGGTAATGGCCCCCCGATTACATCTGGCCAAAAGAATTTCAGCTGACGCAAAGCGGCTGAATGAAAAGTTCTCACCGCAAGATCACGTATTCCCAATTGGGCTAAACGTAAGGCCATTTCATCAGCGGCTCGAGTTGTGAAAGTAAGGGCTAAGACATTTTTTGGGTTCACCACTTGTTTTGAAACTGCATAAGCGATTCTTCTTGTTAATACCCGAGTCTTACCCGAACCAGCCCCGGCATAAATTGCCACCGCCCCGCTGGTGGTGGTTACTGCGGCAAGTTGCGCTTCGTCTAAATCTAGTAAGAGTGAATCAGACATAACTAGTTTCTAAACCAATCAGACTGTAATTTTGATCCATACCAATCTTCAATTAATCGACTGGCAATCGAAATTGGCGGCGGAAGTTTCAATGCCCCACTCTCACAAGCACTTTTAAATTCTGCCTTAGAAAACCATTGTGCTTCGACGATTTCTTCGCCATCCACCTTGATTTCAAAATTTTTAGCTTGTGCTCGGTATCCCAGCATTAAGGAGTTAGGAAAGGGCCAAGGCTGACTTCCTAAATATTCGATTGATCCTGGATCAATATCGATGCCAGACTCTTCTTTGATCTCGCGAGCTAAAGCAGCTTCGGCAGATTCGCCAGCTTCTACAAAGCCTGCCAGGGTGCTCATCCAACCTTTTTGCCAATCAATCCTTCTTGCTAGCAGTGCATTGTCTTGGGCATCATTAACCAAGCAAATCACTGCGGGATCGGTTCTCGGAAATGAATGATGTTGGTTAGCGCAGATTCTTGACCAACCACTTGCTGCAACCGTAGTCTGCTCGCCACACTCTGGGCAAAACTTACTTTTTTGATGCCAAATACTTAAGGCCGCAGCTGTGGTAGCGATCCCGACTTCTAAATCATCAAGCACTGCACCGATTTCGCGCAAATTCTTCCATGAAGAAATTTCAGGAACTTGTTCATCAAGTATCTTTATCGAATATTTTTTACCTTTAAACTCACCAACAAATATTTCTATACCCTCAGAGTTTTCTAAACTTTGCAAAAATTTTAAATTAATTCCTTTTTCACTTATCTCAACAGGTAGGTTTCCTGACCAGACCGCCAGCATTAAATTCTCGGCTGCCAAATTACTTATAGTTTTACTGTCGTGCACAATTACATTTCGTGAAAGTGCTAAATTTTGTAGCAACCGGCGATCAGGCATGAGGCTAAGCCTAGGCGTTAAGGATTAACTGCTCAATCTCGGCTAAATCTGGCAATTTTGTAGGTTGCTGGATTTCCATTGAAGGTAAATAGACAAATGCGGCGTCGATTTCACTCAGTGGAGTCTGGTGCCTTAAAGACCAAGCTATTCGATAGATCGCTAATTGCAATTGATCAGAGTTTTCTTTTTTGCCAGTTTTCCAATCAACAATTACCACTCGATTCTCAATTTTAAAGATAGCGTCGATTCTTCCTTTAATGTAACGATTAGCAATTTTTAAATCAAAATCCCATTCCAAACCAACTGGGGAAAGCTTGCTCCATTGAGAGGTGCGAAAATTATCTTGCATCTCTGCTAAATCTTCGTCGGTTAGCACTCCCATCGCTTCACTTCCCGGTAGATCAAATGGATCCCAAAGGCTTAAATGTTTGTAATAATTTTCGACCCAAAGATGAAATTGAGTACCTCGTTTTGTTTCCACAAAAGGTCGATTGGGCATGGGACGCAAAAGTCGCATTGCAAAGCGCGAGCTGTCTTTTGTCAGTTCAATTGTTTTAGTTACATTTAGATTTGTAGGAACCAACACCCGCTTAATAGGGTTAGTTTGCTCGGCAATTTGCTTTAGCAGAAATTCTGTAGATTGATCCCAATAAGCTACCAATTGTTTTTCGCTGGCAGTTAATTCAATCTCTGATTCATTAAAATTATCAAGATTCGCAAGTAAATCTATAGCCGCCAAGCGTTGCTGCTGCTTCTCATCACTAATTTGCTCGGGCCAGCTGTAGGTAATTGGTACTTCTAAATTTGGATTTGTTTCGTCAACTTCAACCTGATGCCATTTCTCAATAATTCCAGCCCCAGCATCCACAACTGGTTTAATTTCATCTAAAAATCGACTGGCACCACGGACGTTTTTTTGAGTAGGGCCCCAGTTGTGTCCACTTATAAAAAGTTGATCTTGGGCGCGAGTAATAGCTACATACATTAAGCGGCGCTCTTCTAATAGCTGGCCATTTTTTAATTCTGCCTCGTAGTCATCAAAAGACTTACTCGCTAAATCTGTCAGTTGATTTAAGGTGTCTGCATCTTGTCTGATCCAAAAGGGCAACAATTGCGCTTGTTTGATCCAAGAATCTGTGCGATTCATCGGAAAAGCACCTTTAACGATTGAGGGCAAGAAGACAATCGGCCATTCGAGTCCTTTGGCAGAGTGCACAGTTATCAGCGTTACCGAATCTTTGGCGGGCATTACTCGATAGTTAATCGATTCATTCAAATCTTCGCTGGTTTGAATCCATGATAAAAAGTTGGAAAGAGAAACATCTTCGTTGGTACGCGAAAAGTGGTTAGCTAATCTGAGTATTTCTTCAATAGCTTGCTGGCGAAATATATTAGCTTCACGACTTTCAATTCGTAATTCCACCAAAAGATTTGTTTGAATCAAAACTCGATAAATAAATTCACCTAATGGTTCGCTTTGATGCTTACGCAAATTATTTAATTCATCATTCAATTGCTTGAATATTTCTTTTACCCCTTTGCCATATGCTGCGCTTCCAGGGTCTGCTAAGGCATCACTCAAAATTGATAACTCTGCGAGATCAAAACCAGATACTGCCTCTAGTAATAAGCTTGCTAAATCTTCTTCACCGCCCGCTGTTCTTGGTTTTTTAGCTCTATCTGCAAGTAGTTTTAAATCTCTAAGCGCTACTTGAAATCTTGGCCCTGTCAAAATCCTTATCAAAGAAGGGTTATGAGATGGATCTTCAATAATTTTTAAATAAGCTAAAAGTTCACTCACCATCGGTACTTTTAAAAGATCTCTCGTTCCAGCAAAGGTCGCTGGAATCTGATTGTCAATTAATGCCTGATAAATTTGTTGTAAAACAGCCGCGGTTCTGCCTAAGATGGCAACTTTTGATAGGTCATGTGATCTTCTAAGAACTTTCAGATGTTCGACTATTTGAGAAATTTCATCAGAAGATTTCTCTAAAAGGGCCACCTTTACCAGAGCTTGATCTTGACGACTCTCTACTGCAACTAATTCTTGATCTTTTTCTTCTTTTGATTTTAAAGGCTCACTTATGGTGTTTGCTACTTTTAAAATATTGTTACCACTTCGATAATTAGTTGTTAAAAAATAGATATTTGACGAAGATCCATCAGACTTTTTAAAATGATTTTTATATTGTTCAATATTGGATACCGCTGCCCCACGCCATCCGTAAATCGCTTGCAACGGATCACCAACTGCGGTAACGGGATGACCCTCCCCAAAAATCTTTGTCATTAAGATTCGCTGAGTTACAGAAGTATCTTGATACTCATCAAGCAGCACCGCACGATATGTTTCGCGCAACTCTTGAACTACCTGTGAATGATTTCTCACAATTTGTAGGGCGTAGCGAAGCTGATCGGCAAAATCTAGGTAGCCCATTCTGGCTTTAGCTTCTCGAAATTCCCCAACTAGACCCGCTAGGTCCATCCGATATTGAGCTACTGACGCCATCTTTTCAATATCTGCCTTACCACCGTGCGAGATTACTCGCTCGATAAACTCTTGTGATTTTTGAATTAATGTTTCAATTTCAATATCATGTTCGGCAAGTTCATTATCAAGTTTAACTACTTTATTTACAACTGTTGCCAAACTATCTGTTGTGTAAGTTAGCGGTAATTTAGTATCTCTTACTATTTTGTAAGCAAACTGAGCGCGAGCGCTATCAGATAAAATATTTTTTAACGAATCAATCCCGATTCTAAGCCCATGATTTAATAAAAGATTATGCGCAAAAGAATGGTAAGTCGATATATCCACATTAACACTTAGTAGTTTTTCAGCTCTTAATCTTTTTATGGTGCGTTCTTTAAATTCCCCTGCGGCTTTATTTGTAAAAGTTAAACCTAAGATTTCTTCTGGCTTCAATTCCCCGCTCAGTACTAAATGGCAAACTCGCTCTACCATCACAGTGGTTTTGCCAGTGCCCGCACCAGCCACGATTAGACCAGGCTCAAGCGGCGCTTCAATTGCCAATCTTTGCTCTTTTGAAAATTTCATTTAAATAACACCTCGCCCTTCGCTCTGCGCGGGGCAAATCTTTTTATAAGAGCAGGTATTGCACGCGCTACAGCGATTAGCAGAGATCGCTTCGCTTCTAATAACTCGCAAGCCTTCTTGTAAAACTTCTAAAACTCCATTGGTTTCAATATCGGCGCTGGCTAGCACTCTGGCTTCGCCCTTCTTGCTATCTCGAAGTTCAACTAACTCAGCCCCCGTTGCCTTCACCTCGCGCTGCAAGGTTTCTTTTAAGCCGCCGCCGGCAACTGCCAAAAGATATGCACCCAACTGTGGGTCCTTTTTTGCTTCTGGGCCAGTGGGTGCTTTTTTGCTGGTCTTAAAATCAACTACATAAATTGAATCAGGATCTTCCTGATCTGCTTCAATGCGATCTATCCGCCCTGAAATTTTTATTGAATCATTAAGTTCATCAAATTTATGTACATACTTAATAGTTTCTTCAACTGCAACTACATCTCTTTTGCGATCCGCTTGGTGCCATTTAATCAAAGTCTTGAGCATTTCGTGTGCACTCTCTTTTTCTTTTAGAGACACCCACTCAGCGTCGAACTCTATTTTTGGCCAAATAGCTTCCACATAGCTTGTCATGCTATTTATTTCTGGTTTAACCTCTTCTTTGACAATTGCTTTTGCTAAGGCGTGCACAATTGAACCAACGCTCATGTACTGAGCTTTTGGTAACCTGGCTCCCCCATCGTTATCAAAAAACCATTTCAGTGAACAATCTGAGAGCGTCTTGATTTGACTAGCTGAAATTGTGACTGGTGAATTTGGATCTCTGAGTGAGACTTCACTAGCAGTCGAGCTTTTAACGCCCCACCATTTATTTGGCGCTAAATTGGGTGCAATGTAATTTCCGAACCCATCTTGCGCATTTAATAAGTTATTGATTCTTAAAGCGGCAACTTTTTTTAGCTCGGTACTAGTTGTTTGTGAAATTAAGGTTTGTCTTAGTTGAACAATCAGGTCAGTTAAAGATAAGTAGCTTTGCGGATAGTTAGCACTATGTTCGATTTCGGCGTTGTTAGCTAATTCAAACAAAAATTGTGAAGGATTAGATTTATCATCATAATCATTTTTAATGCATGAAAGATACAAAAATTGCTTTGCTCGACTCACTGCCACTTGAAAAAGACGTTGCTCTTCATTAATTAAATCATTTCTCGAGAATTTTCTTGAGTATCCCTTTTGCTCGATTCGTTCGGCCTCTAAAAGAGTGTTTCTTAACTTGTCGCTAGGCCAAACCCCTTCTTGCAAATCAACTATAAATACTGCTTGCCATTCGCGTCCTTTTGTAGAGTGGGCAGTCAAAAGCTGTACCGCCGAGCGTTGTGCTTTTTGTGCAATCGTTTCTTGAGCGAATTGCTGAACCTTTAATTCTTGAATAAAGCTGGCAAGACCTCGTGCTGATCCTTGTGACTCATCTTCGCGGCTCGCCATATCAAAGAGTGCCAAAATTGAATCTAATGATTTGTTAGCTAGATATGTTTCTCTTTCCCCTCTCAGGGCTGATTGATATAACCGCTCCTGCCAAGTTTTGGTGGGCATTTCAATTTGGAATTGTTCAATGAATTCAGATAAGGCTCGCTCTGAAAATACCTGCCAAAGCACCGAATAAATCGAGGCCTGAGTAGCAATTAATTGCTGAACACTTAACACCAAACCACTTAATTGTCTCAATCCCCAGGCTGACGGGCCCAGCTCCAGTAAAAGCTGGGGATTCAAATACGCCTGCTTTATCGCCTCAGCAGTTGATGGGGTTTCTTGGTTACGCCCACTGAGCAAGTCACGTATCTCACTTACGGTTTTTCTAAGGTCTGATTTTGGATAATCAATTAACGGTGCCTCGAGCACTCTTTCAATAAGACTTTCAGAAATTTCTTCAAAGTCGGTCAGCGCTAATTCAATTAGATCCAAAATTACCTTGACCGCTGAATCTTGATAAACCGGATTTTCAATCTCATCCATCTCAGCTGGAATTTCTGAGTGTGTTAATTCTCGATAAATTTCACTTAGGGTTTCACTCCCTCGTCCAATAATTGCGATCTCAGACCAGGCCAGCTCATGATTTTTACGTAACTCACGAATTTGAGAAACTATCTGTGCAGCTTGGATAGCAGCGTTTTCAAAGGTTTTAATCTCTTGCCTGAAATCTTCTTGCTTTCTATGATTTTTTTCTAAGTTAATAATTTGTGAATTAACAAAATCCTCATTAAACCCCTCTAGTGCTGTGGCATCAGCACCCCGAAACGAATAGATACTTGAATTTTTATCGCCGGCGCAAACAATTTTGCAGCCTAAGCTGTTGAGAGCCTTCAGTAATCTAACTTGCGCCGGATCAATATCTTGGTACTCGTCTACTAAAACTAGTTTTGGTTTAGGTTCTAATATTTGTCCGAGACTTTCTTGTGCTAAATAGAGACTGGCGCGATGCACAACTTCTGAATAATCGAGCATATTTTGTGCGTCTAACACGTCAAGATAGATGTCACCAAATTTACCAAGCTCAATCCAAAGTGGATTATCATGCAACTGACCTAATTTTGTTAAATCACTTGGGTCTAAGCCCAATGCTCTAACTCGTGCTAAGAGATTTCTTACTTGCTGTGTTAAGCCGTAAGTACCGACCGCAGATTTTAATTCTTCTGGCCAATTAATTGCTTTATCTTTTACTGCATTTACCAGCAATTCATTAAGTCGTACTTCTTGCTCTGGTCCAGAGAGGAGTTTAAGATTTTCAAAAATTGCTAACTCAGGATCTTGATTAACGACCTGCTGCACAACTCCATAGGCGAAACTATGAAAGGTAGTTATTTTTGGTAACACATAAGAATTAGCTTGTGCGGCTAATCTGCTTCTAACCGCTTTGGCTTGTTGCCGAGAAAAAGCGATAAAAAGAATCTTTTCTGGGGCAATTTTTTGCCTATCTAAGGCATCAAGTGCCATAGCTTCTAGTAGCAAAGACTTTCCAGTGCCGGTGGCGCCAGTAATTAGCAGGCTGGGGCAATTGAGCTCTAGCGCCTGCGCTTGCACTGGGTCTAACTCAATGTGAGGTGTGGATTTTAGTGAAAAATCCAATTCAACTTTCACATCTCTCATGCCCTCTACTTAATCACGAACCTCCGACATAGCAATTGCTCTTTATATATACAGTCATGAAACGATTGGACTATGGTCAATGCGCTTAGTGAGAGGGTTCGCCGTCCCGCCGACCTAAATAGGTTACTAATTGCCACTAATGCCATCTGGATTGTGGTTTTAGTTGGAGTTTTCGCAGTAAGAACCTCATTTGGGATAGAAGCAGATCTGACCACCGCCACCCGGCAATTGCCGGTGTTAGTGATTTTTTTACTGAATGTAGTTGGTGCCAGTGCCATTCTTATTCTTCCGCTAGTTGCCGCAGTGCGCTTAATAGTTACCAGTCAAAGCCGTCTGTTTCTCGAGAGTCTTTTAGCAGCCGGCTTAGCGGTGCTAGCTGCAATCGCAGGAACTCGACTATTAACAGAATTTGAAAATTCGCGGATTTTATTAACATTTACCGGTTCATTATTAAAGGATCAAGGCCTCTTACTCAACCCACTCTTGGCAAGCTTGGTGGCATTCATAACTGTAAGCCGGGTGGTAGAACGGCCCTATGCTGGATATTTTGCAATTTTTTCAGTAATCGCACTAATTGCTACAGAGTTAATTGCTGGCGGAACTACCTTGATCGCTCAAGGTACCGCGCTACTCATCGGTTGGAGCGTTGGCTTACTGATCCGATACCTGCTTGGTACGCCGACTATCCGTCCTTCGCTTGCTCAAATAAATAAAGCTTTGAAAGAAGCTGGCTACGAGGTAGCAGAAATTGACAACGTCGTTGAGGTAGGTGAAGGAAGAAAATTTATTGCCCACACAAAAAATTACCAAACGCTGAGCGTATTGGTGCGAGATAGAGACCGTAATGGTGCTGGGGTTGTTTTTTCTTGGTTAAGATCTTTATTTTTTTACTCTAGTAAAGAATTTAGAGGCATAAATATTCGACGTAAAGTCGAGCAAGCTGCCTTAATGTCTTTTGCACTTGAGAGCGCCAAGATTCTTACCCCAAAACTACTACTAGTGCGCGAGATTGAATTCAATTCAATTTTGTCAGTTTATGAGAGAGTCCCTGGCATTGGATTATCAGAATACATAACAGCTAATGGTGACATAAAAGACGAGACACTAAAAACAATCTTAGAAACTGTTAATTTGATGCATCAAAACGATATTGTACATCGCAGTTTATCTGCAGCTAATATTTTACTTTCAGACTCTGGTGAGATCTATTTGCTCAATTCTTATGGTGGCAACATCGCCGCTAACTTGCTAGAAAAAAGAGTTGACTTAGCAGAAATTTTAATCACGCTAACTGTTCTTACCTCGCCACGACGAGTAATTAGCATTGCACAAAAAGTATTCGGAAATAAAAAAATTGCCAGTAGTTTGCCTGCCCTACAAACTGTCGCAATGAGCAGAGATACCCGAAAAACCCTTAGAAATAACAAAAAAACTTTGCCAGAGTTAAGAAAAGAACTGGGTCGAGTCGAGCCCACTATGAATTATGAAGACATTCAATTTGGCAGAATAAATTATCGAAATCTATTTTTAGCTGCTGTCAGCATTGTGGCACTTTATCTATTGATTCCACAATTTAGCCAGGTGGATTTCTCGGCGATTATCTCTCAAGCCAGTTGGACTTGGATGCTTTTGGCAGTGTTAGCCAAAGTTCTGTCTTATGGCGTTTCAGCAACTAATCTATTGGCTTTTGTTAAACAAAAGATTTCATTCGTGCGAACTACTGTCGCCCAAATATCCGCCTCATTTGCCACCTTGGTGGCCCCACCAACCTTAGGAACAGTCGCAATCAATGTTCGTTTTTTACAGAAAGCCGGTGTTAAGGCAAGTCAAGCTGGTGCCACTGTGGGCGTAGTTCAAGTGGTTACTTTCTTAGTTCACATCGTACTTTTACTAATCATGGCGGTAGTTGCTGGTTCACAATCTGACTTAACTTTTAGACCTAGTGAAAATTTATTGGTTATTTTAGTTTTATTAATTCTTATTATCGTGAGTTTACTTTCCGTAAGTAAAGTTAGAAATTGGTTGCTCGCAAAAATTAAGCCCTTCTTGGATCAAGTTGCCCCGGCAATTAATGTGGTAATACAAGAGCCAAAGCGTTTAATGCTGGGAATACTCAGTGCCTTAGTTCTAAACTTGGCTTATATTTTTGCCTTCTATTCCTCTATCAAGGCGTTTGGCGGCGAGATCACTTTTGCCACCGCCGCATTTGTTTATTTAGCCGGTGCAAGTATTGGTCAACTGGCTCCTGTGCCGGGAGGTATTGGTGCAGTAGAAGCAACTTTAATTGCCGCTTTAACTGCGACTGGTCTTCCTTCAGGTGTCGCACTTTCAGGAGTTTTGCTTTATCGCGTAGTTACTTTCTGGATACCGGTTATTCCGGGCTGGTTTGCTTTTGCTTATTTACAAAAGCAAAAAGCAATTTAAAATTTATTTACGGGCTTTGAGTTTTCTTTGTCGATTTGCTAGAAATAATGGAAAAGTAAAAGCGATGGCAGTTATGAAGGATCCTAAAATATATAGCCACCAATATTTCATGCTGAGTCTTCTGCCTTCAATAAAAATAAAAATGCTTGCTACCGATGCCACCACCAATAAATCTGTGGTGGCCGAAAGTACTGCTGGAGTACTTGACCAATCAGCAAAAAAATTACTACCCGCCAAAATTGCTTGTAGGTTGTAGTACCAAGTCCCCACTAAGCCTGCAATTGCCAAAGCTAGATATGTGAATGAAATTTTGTCCCAATTATCCCTCATGGCAAAACCATAGCCCACTTAACTAAATTTTGAATTTTTTCAATAAAAACACTCTTTCAAGCGAACAATCTCAGTGCTTATGCCTTGCCAGAATGGCAAGTTCTCGAGCTTGTGAAACATTGGTAAATTAAGGCTATATGTTTAATCGCCCCAAAATAGAGATTAAGAATCCCGAGCAAATAAGCAAAATGCACCGAGCTGGTCGGGTGGTCGGTAAAGCGTTAGCTGCTGTTGAAGCGGCTGCCCAACCTGGCGTTTCCAGCGGTGAGCTTGATGACATTGCCAAGGACGTAATCTTTTCTAATAACGCGACACCATCATTCTTGGGCTACCACGGGTTTCCGGCACATATTTGTGTTTCTATTAATCACGAAGTTGTTCACGGAATTCCAGCTCGTGATCGAATACTGCAACAAGGTGATTTAGTGAGTGTTGACTGTGGGGCAATTGTCGAAGGTTGGCACGGTGATGCGGCAATTACTATTGAGATTGGAACAGTAAAACCTGAATTAAAGAAACTCAGTGCTCTTACCCACCAAGCTCTGATGGCAGGAATTGCCGCGGCTCAAGTTGGAAATCGGATTTCTGACATTGGCCAGGCAATTGAAAATGTTGCTAGATCTCAAACTGAATTAGATATTGGAATCGTGCAAGAGTATGTCGGTCATGGCATCGGCTCGCAAATGCATATGGCGCCGAGTGTTCCCAATTACGGACCACCCGGCAATGGCGTAAAGCTGGTTGAAGGAATGGCAATCGCTATTGAACCAATGTTTATCTTGGGCTCACCTAAAGTTCACATACTTGAAGATGAGTGGACGGTAGTTTCATCAGAAGGCGCAATAGCCAGTCACTGGGAAAACACCATCGTGATAACCAAGTCCGGGCCAGAGATTACCACTGTAAGAGAGTAAACTTTAAAAAATGTCAAAACTTATAAAAAATATTCGCACTCGCACCCCTCAAGGTGCGCTCCCAGCTGGCTTAATAATCGCTACCGACTGGTCTTGGCGGATAATCGTAATAGCGACAGCAGTTGCGCTTTCGATTTTGATTATTGCTCAATTGAGTTTTATCGTGATCCCTTTATTGATTGCTTTGCTTTTAGCCGCAATTATTTCACCCTTATTTAATTGGCTAGTAAGGCGTCGAGTTCCTAAATGGCTTGCCACCATTGTCTCTGTGGTTTCTTTGATTGGCATAGTGGTTGGAATAATCTGGATAGTTGTTTCAGCGGTAAGGCGCAGTTGGCCTTCTTTGCAAGCGCAAAGCCTTGAAGCCTATGAAGAGTTTGAACAATTTCTTTTAAATTCGCCCCTACAAGTTTCTCAAGCGCAACTTCAAGGTGTATTTTCAGAATTTACCAGCAGTTTTGATACTTCTTTATTGCTTAGCGGAGCTCTTTCTATCGGAAGCTCGCTCGGTACTTTACTAATTGGGTTAACCTTGGCAGTTTTTACTTTAATCTTTTTTATCCATGATGGTGATCAAATATGGAGATTTTTAACTCGCTTGTTTCCCCGAAACGCGCAAGTTGCTGTGGATGGCGCAGGTAGAGCGGGTTGGGTTACCTTTACCACGTTTGTAAAGGCTCAAGTATTAGTCGCACTTATTGACGCGATCGGTATTGGGCTGGGGGCTTGGATTTTGGGCTTACCGCTAGCGCTACCAATCGCTTTGATTGTTTTCTTAGGTAGTTTCGTTCCGATTGTTGGGGCTTTTGTTACCGGCGCCATTGCGGTATTTATCGCTTTGGTTTATCAAGGATTTACTACTGCGATAATTATGTTGATCGTGGTAATCGTAGTACAGCAACTTGAAGGACAGATCTTGCAACCGTTTATCATCGGCAAATCTGTAAGGATTCATCCGCTGGCAGTTGTGCTTGCTGTTACTGCTGGTGGTTTTCTCGCAGGAATACCAGGTGCTTTATTTGCAGTCCCCTTATTAGCCTTAGTAAATGTTTTCATCAGATACATCGCTAGCGGCGTCTGGAAAACTCAGCCCGACTAAGGGCAAAGAAATTTTATTTCTTTTATTACTTACTCATTAATTCATCAAGCTTTGAAATAACCCGCTGTGCTGAGGGGTTACTCATCGCGGTACCGTCTGAAAAAACTAGCGTAGGGACAGTCTGATTGCCTTGATTGGCTTTTTCAACAATTGCTACTGATTGCGGACTCTCTTCAATATTGATTTCTAAAAAATCTACTTCGGCAGCTGCCAATTGCTTTTTTAATCGCTGACAGTATCCACACCAAGGGGTGGTGTACATAGTTACGTGTTCCTTGGACATTATTTGATCCTCTTTTCAGACTTACTTATTTTCAATTGCCGTAATTATTCGGTGCGAAACTTCTTCAATTTCACCCAGGCCATCAACTTGGATAACTAGATTTTTGTTTTTATAGGTTTCGATTATAGGTGCAGTTTCCGCTAGGTAAACTTCTAAACGTTTTGTAATAACTTCTTCGGTATCATCAGCTCGATTTTGCTCTTTAGCGCGACTTAACAATCTCGCGATTAAGGTATTGATGTCTGCTACTAATTCAATGACTCGATCTAAATGTTGATTTTTCTGCGATAGCGCTTGCTCTAAAAAGTTAACTTGGTCTAACGTTCTTGGGTAGCCATCAAGTAAAAAACCTTTTGCCGCATCATCCCAAGTTAAGCGATCTGCCACAATTCGGTTGGTTACCTCATCCGGAACGTACTCGCCTTTATCCATGTAACTCTTGGCTTCAAGTCCAATCGCGGTTTCTTTTTTAAGATTCTCTCTAAAGATATCCCCTGTAGAAATATGAGGGATTGCAAATTTTTCTGCGATAAATTTGGCTTGTGTACCCTTACCCGCGCCGGGTGGGCCCATAATTAAAAGTTTCATTTTTAACTTACTGATTAGGGTTGGTCTTTAAGAATCCTTCATAACTGCGCTGTTGTAGTTGGCTTTCGATTTGCTTAACTGTGTCTAGGCCTACGCCCACCATAATTAACAAACTGGTACCACCAAACAAGAAGCGATCACCAACACCTAAAAAGGCGAAGGCTATAAATGGTAAGACCGCTACCACTGTTAAGTAACTGGAGCCAGCGGCCATCAGTCTGCTTAGCACGTAGCGCAAGTATTCAACCGTGGGTCGTCCAGCTCGAATGCCTGGAATGAACCCACCATATTTCTTCATATTCTCTGCGACCTCTTCTGGGTTGAAGGTGATCGAGGCGTAGAAATAAGCAAAGAAAATAATGAAAACTGCATAAGTAATGATGTAAACCGGTTCAGTTCCATTGGCAAAATTTGCGCTAATCCATTGCGCAATGGCATTTTGACTTTGACTTAGCTGAACTAAAAGTGAAGGTAAATACAAAATTGAAGAGGCAAAAATTACCGGGATAATTCCGGCCATGTTTACTTTGAGTGGAATATAAGTGGAAGAGCCACCAAACATTTGACGTCCCACCATGCGTTTGGCGTACTGCACCGGAATCCGGCGTTGAGCTTGCTCAACGTAAACCACACCCATGATGATCAGAATGCCTATCGCTACCACCAATAGGAAGGTGAATAAACCGTTAATAGTCAAAATCGCAGCAAACTGAGTTGGAATTGAAGAAATAATTGAAGCGAAAATAAGCAGTGACATACCGTTGCCCACACCGCGCTCAGTAATTAATTCACCCATCCACATAATTAAGGCGGTTCCTGCAGTCATAGTAATAACCATGGTCAAAATTACGGTGATGGATTGATTTGGAATAAGTTGATTAGGGCAACCTCTTAAAAGTTGTCCAGGGGTTCTAGCTAACGCAATGATGCTAGTAGCTTGCAATAAACCCAAACCAATTGTGGTGTAGCGGGTGTATTGCGTAATTTTTGCTTGCCCTGATTGTCCTTCTTTTTTTAACATTTCAAGTCTCGGAATTACCACCGTCAAAAGTTGCATGATGATGCTGGCAGTGATGTAAGGCATGATGCCGAGTGCAAAAACACTAAGTTGTAAAAGCGCTCCGCCTGAAAAGAGGTTAATAACTCCATAAATAGAGTCACCTTCTACCAAGGCTACGCACTCTTGAATTGCGGTGTAGTCAACTCCAGGTGTAGGAATTTGGGTACCCAAACGATAAAGCGCCAAGATACCCAAAGTGAAAAGTAATTTGCGTCTTAAATCTGGCGTACGAAAGCCGTCAGTTAACCACGCAAAATTAAGTTTCATGCTCCTTAAAAGACCTTAATTGATCCGCCAGCAGCTGTAATTTTGCTAGTTGCTGACTGTGAGAATTTGTGAGCAGTAACCTCTACCTTGACATTAATGTCACCAAATCCCAAAACCTTAACCGGTTGACCTTTTCGAACCAATCCAGCTTTAATCAAATCTTGAATTGCAATTGCGCCTCCGCTAGGAAAAACTCTTTGCAAGTCAGAAACGTTGACAACTTGAAATTCGATCTTATTTGGATTTTTGAAACCCTTTAGTTTTGGTAAACGCATGTGCAAAGGCATCTGTCCACCCTCAAAAGCGGCTGGGATGTTGCGACGAGCACCAGAACCTTTGGTTCCGCGACCAGAAGTTTTACCCTTACTTGCTTCACCGCGACCCTTACGAGTTTTAGCAGTTTTACTTCCAGGGGCGGGTCGTAAATGATGTGCTTTTACCGGCATTTACTTAACCTCCTCAATCTTTACCAAATGTGAAACTCGGCTTACCATTCCACGAAATACTGGAGTATCTGGCTTGACTACGCTGTCACCGATTTTTCTCAAACCGAGCGAGCGCAAGTTTTGTCTTTGTCGCTCAGATCCACCGATATCGGATTTCACTTGAGTTACTTTTAATTCAGCCATAGTTAGGCACCTGCCTGAATCTTTGCCGCAGCTTGTGCTTTAAGCATGGCTTTTGGCGCAACATCTTCCAGTGATAAGCCACGTCTTGCTGCTACTTCTTCTGGGCGCTCGAGTTTCTTCAACGCGGCAACAGTTGCGTGCACAATGTTGAGTGAGTTTTGTGAGCCAAGACTCTTAGTTAAAACATCATGGATTCCGGCAGCTTCAAGCACTGCACGAACCGCACCACCCGCGATAACACCGGTACCAGCAGAAGCGGGACGCAGCATTACAACGCCAGCAGCATCTTCACCGGTTACTGGGTGCGGAATAGTTCCACCAATTCTGGGAACGCTAAAGAATTTTTTCTTTGCTTCTTCTACCGCTTTGCTAATTGCTTGCGGCACTTCTTTGGCTTTTCCGTATCCAACCCCGACCTGACCATTGCCGTCACCGACTACTACTAAAGCTGTGAATGAGAAGCGACGTCCACCCTTTACCACTTTGGCAACTCGGTTGACCTTTACCACTCTTTCAATAAAGTTCGACTTTTCTCTTTGATCTTTGGCTTCACGTCCATCTCGTCGATCACGACGTGATGAGCGTTCTTCTGTTTCTGTTTTTTGAGCCATTAGAAGTTCAACCCTCCCGTCCGAGCACCATCGGCTAATGCTGCAACACGTCCGTGGTACTTACGTCCGGCGCGATCGAAAACTACGTCATTAATGCCCTTAGCTTTTGCTCTCTCTGCTAAGCGCTCTCCGGTAGCTTTCGCTTGAGCGGTTTTGTCACCTTGAGCTGATTCTTTTTCTAAAGTGGAGGCATAGGCCAAGGTAACTCCTGAATTATCATCAATTAGTTGAGCAGTTAAATTACGCAAACTACGTGACACTACCAAGCGAGGACGCTCAGCAGATCCGAAGATGTTCTTTCTAACTCTGATGTGACGGCGGCGGCGTAAAGCTTCTTTCTTGCTTAGATGCTTGGCCGGCTTAGTGAAATTACCCACGATTACTTACCAGCCTTTCCAGCTTTACGAATGACTCTTTCGCCTTCAATACGTACACCTTTACCTTTGTAAGGATCCTGCTTGCGGATCTTGATCACATTTGCGGTGACCTCTCCGACCAATTGCTTGTCGATTCCTTCAACATGAAATTTAGTTGGGCTCTCAACTCTAAAAGTTATGCCACTAGGTGCTTTGTAAAGCACCGGATGACTAAAACCAAGTGAGAATTCCAAGTCGTTTCCTTTTAAGGCTACGCGATAACCGGTACCTGTGATCGTGAGGGTTTTTGAAAAACCTTCACTCACTCCCACCACCATGTTGTTAACCAAAGAACGAGAAAGACCATGCAACGCTTTGCTATCGCGCTCTTCATCAGGGCGCTTTAACTCAACGGTGCCGTCGTCATTTTTGGCAATCGAAATCTTTTCGGGTAAGGCAAGTGAAAGCTGACCTTTGGGTCCTTTCACATTCACCTGTGATCCTGCAATATTGAGCTCTACTCCACTAGGCAGAGAAATTAGTTTTTTTCCAACGCGTGACATATCGACCCCTACCAGACGTAGGCGAGGACTTCTCCGCCTACACCTTTCTTGTGAGCTTGTCTGTCTGTCAATAAACCTGAGGAGGTAGAAATGATCGCGATACCCAAACCACCCAACACTCTGGGTAAGCCCTCGCTCTTCGCGTAAACACGTAAACCTGGCTTAGAAACTCGTCTTAAGCCGGCAATTGCTCGCTCGCGGTTTGGTCCGTATTTCAAATCTAAAATTAAACTTTGGCCTACTTTTGCTGGCTCGGCTTTCCAGCCAGCGATATAGCCCTCACTTTTTAGAATATCTGCAATGTTGGCCTTAATTTTTGAAAAAGGCATCATTACTGTGTCGTGATGCGCGGTATTGGCATTTCTAAGTCTTGCCAACATGTCCGCTATCGGATCTGTCATTGTCATGGCCGCTTGGCCTTTCTCGCAATGGTTTCCAAATTAATTGGACCTTTCACGCTAGTTACTACCAACTCGATTTGGTGATGCCGGGTAGCTCACCTGCATGTGCCATTTTGCGAAAGCAAATACGGCACAAATTGAACTTGCGATAAACCGCTCGGGCACGTCCGCATGAACCACAACGGGTATAAGCGCGGGACGAAAACTTTGCGGGACGCTGTTGTCTAATTACTTGTGATGTTTTAGCCATTTGACTTATGCCTCCTTGAACGGAAAGCCAAAGGCACTCATGAGTGCTTTGCCTTCTGCGTTGTTTTTGGCGGTTGTTACGAAGGTGATATCCATGCCGCGGGGGCGATCAATGGAATCTTGTGGAATCTCAAGAAAAACTGATTGCTCGGTTATTCCGAAGGTGTAGTTTCCGTGACCATCAAATTGCTTTGGTGATAATCCACGAAAGTCTCTGATACGTGGGATGGCAACCGAAAGTAAGCGGTCAAAGAATTCCCACATTCTGTCCCCGCGCAAAGTTACGTGAGCTCCAATTGGCTGACCCTCACGTAATTTGAAGTTAGCGATCGAGACAGTAGCTTTATTAATTGAAGGCTTTTGTCCAGCAATTAACGTTAAATCTCTTATTGCTCCTTCAAGAACTTTTGAATCTTTAGCAGCTTCGCCTACACCCATATTTACAACAATTTTGGTAAAGCGCGGAACTTGATTCACGTTCTTAAGTTGCAATTCTTTTTGTAATACCGAAACCACTTCTTCTTTATATTTAGTTTTTAATCTTGGAGTGGTGGTAGTAGTGGCATTCATTTACAAATCCTCCCCTGTGCGACGAGAAATTCGTACTGAGCGGGTAGCCGAGTAAGTAGTGCCATCGGCGCGACGCTTGTCTGTTTTTTCTCTTTTGTAGCCAACGCGAGTGGCGCGATTGTCTGATTCGACTATCGGCATCACATTGCTGGAATCAATTGGTGCTTCAACTGTCAAAATTCCACCAGCTTTGGCGCCTCGCTCAGCTTGGGTAACTTTGGTATGTTTCTTGACGCGATTAACGCCCTCTACTGTTACCAAGCTCTTGCTAGGGTCTACCTTCAAAACTTTTCCGGTAACACCTTTGTCTTTACCTGAGATAACTTGCACTAGGTCACCTTTTTTAACGTGCAACGCAGCCATTACAACACCTCCGGTGCTAGCGAAATAATCTTCATAAATTTCTTATCACGCAATTCGCGACCAACTGGTCCAAAAATACGAGTTCCTCTTGGCTCGCCATCAGCTTTTAAAATCACGGCAGCATTTTCATCAAAACGAATGTATGAACCATCTGGACGACGAAGATGCTTGGTGGTGCGCACTATTACCGCTTTCACCACTTCACCCTTCTTGACACCGCCGCCAGGAATTGCATCCTTTACGGTAGCCACAATTACATCGCCGATTCCGGCGTATCGTCTTTGCGATCCGCCCAATACTCGGATGCAAAGTAATTCCTTTGCTCCGCTGTTATCAGCGACCCGTACTCGGGACTCTTGTTGAATCATTATTTATTTCGCCTTCTCGATCACGTTGACTAAACGCCAGCGCTTACTTGCGGAAAGTGGTCGAGTCTCGGCAATCTCAACGCGGTCACCAATTCCGGCTTCATTGTTTTCATCGTGCGCTTTTAACTTGGAACGGCTTGAAACAACCTTTCCATACAAAGAGTGCTTGGTGCGGTCTTCGATTTGTACCACGATGGTTTTATCCATTTTGTCACTAACCACAACACCTTCACGAACTTTGCGATAGTTACGAGATAATTCGCTCATGCAACACCTTCTTCAACTGGGGTAATTCCTAGTTCTCTTTCTCTCAGCACGGTATAGATGCGAGCGATCTCTCCACGTACAGCTTTTAAGCGACCGTGAGATTCAAGTTGTCCGGTTGCGGCTTGAAAACGCAAGTTAAACAACTCCTCTTTTGCTTCGATCAGTTTGGTATTCAATTCTTCGTTTGAAAAACCTCTGAATTCTGGAGCTTTTTTAATGGCCATTTTTGCCTACCCTTCCGTTACTTCACGACGGACGATGCGGCACTTCATCGGCAACTTGTGCATGGCACGAGTGAGCGCGGTTAAGGCGACTTTTTCGTCAGGGAAAGTGATTTCAAACATTACGCGGCCTGGTTTTACGTTCGCTATCCAAAACTCAGGTGAACCCTTACCTGAACCCATACGAGTTTCGGCAGGTTTTTTAGTTAAGGGGCGGTCTGGATAGATATTGATCCAAACTTTTCCGCCACGCTTTAAGTGTCGAGTCATAGCAATACGAGCAGCTTCAATTTGACGGTTTGTTACATAAGCAGCAGTCACTGCCTGCAGCCCATAGTCACCATAAGTTACGTTGGTGCCACCTTTTGACTTACCTCTACGGGTTGGGTGATGTTGCTTGCGGTGAGCAACTCTTTTAGGGATCAACATTTATTCACTCACCTCTTCACTAACAACTGCAGTTACCTCTGCGGCTACTTCTTCAGGTGCTGCTGCTTCAGGTGCTGCTGCTTCGCCTTCAGCTTTTTTAGTCTTTCGAGCCGGCTTTGGTCTAGCCGAAGCTTGGGCGGCAGCGCGCTCCGCGGCTACTTTTGCTTCTTTTTCAGCTTGAGTTACTGGGGCGTCGCCCTTGAAAATCCAAACCTTTACACCAATTCTTCCGAAAGTGGTGTGAGATTCATAAAAACCGTAATCAATATTGGCACGCAAAGTGTGCAAAGGTACCCGACCTTCACGATAAAACTCAGTACGGCTCATTTCAGCTCCACCTAAGCGACCTGAAACTTGCACTCTGATTCCTTTAGCGCCGCCCTTAAGTGCTGATTGCATTCCTTTACGCATAGCGCGACGAAACGAAACTCGGCTAGCTAATTGTTCAGCGATTCCTTGCGCCACCAGCTGAGCGTCAATCTCAGGATTTTTTACTTCTAAAATATTTAACTGAACTTGCTTTCCAGTCATTTTTTCTAAATCAATTCTGATGCGATCTGCTTCTTGCCCACGTCGGCCAATCACAATTCCCGGACGCGCGGTGTGAATATCAACTCTCACTCTTTCGCGGGTGCGTTCAATATCAACTCGGCTAATGCCAGCTCTTTGCATACCTTTAGTGAGCAAGCGACGAATTGAAATGTCTTCTTTAATGTAATCCTTGTAGCGCTCACCTTTTTTGGTTGAATCGGCAAACCACTTGCTGGTGTACTCGGAGGTATAGCCCAGGCGGAACCCATGGGGATTAACTTTTTGACCCATTATTTATCCTCTGCCTTCTTTTTAGGGGCTGCTTTTTTGGCGGGAGCTTTTTTAGCTGGTGCTTTCTTGGCGGGAGCTTTCTTCGCTGCCGCTTTTTTAGCAGGAGCTTTCTTCGCTACCGCTTTTTTAGCTGGCGCTTTTTTTATCTCTTTTTCTGCTTCTGGTTCTGCCTTAGGGGCAGCAACTACTTTTGGTTGAACAACTTCTTGTGGTTTTGGTTTTTGGCTACGACGTCCCGGTTTGCGACGAGGCTCGGAACCTTGTTCTTCCAAAATCAAAGTGATGTGGCTGGTGCGCTTATTAATACGAAAGGCGCGACCTTGCGCACGAGGACGTATGCGCTTCATGGTGGGACCTTCGTCAACAAAAGCTTCAGCAACAAACAAGTTTGTAGGATCTAAATTTAAGTTATTGGATGCATTGCTCATGGCACTTTGTAACAACTTGCCAACCGGTTCGCTGGCGCCTTGTTCGGCGAAACGCAATACTGCTTGCGCCTCGGGTGCTGACATTCCGCGAATCATATTGACTACGCGGCGTGCCTTCATGGGCGTTACTCGCACGAATCGTGCCGATGCCCTGGCTTCCATGTTTGTCCTCGTTCCTTTTTCTTAATTACTTTTTAGCTTTTTGATCTGACTTGATGTGACCTTTGAAGGTACGAGTTGGGGCAAATTCGCCCAACTTATGTCCGATCATGTTTTCGGTAATGAAAACTGGGATGTGCTTGCGTCCGTCGTGAACCGCAATGGTGTGACCGATCATGTCTGGTGTGATCATCGAACGGCGGGACCAAGTCTTAATCACATTTTTGGTGTTCTTTTCATTTTGCTCGTTCACTTTTTTTTCTAAGTGATGATCAATGAAAGGACCTTTTTTCAAACTACGTGGCATGAGATTGGGCTCCTATCGATTCTTGTTCTTCGGACGACGACGCACGATGAACTTCGAGCTCGCTTTGTTCTTGTTACGGGTACGACCCTCTGGCTTACCGCTGGGGTTAACCGGGTGACGTCCACCGGAAGTTCTACCTTCTCCACCACCGTGTGGGTGATCAACTGGGTTCATAACAACACCGCGAACGGTTGGGCGCTTGCCCTTCCAACGCATACGTCCGGCTTTACCCCAATTGATGTTGGATTGTTCAGCGTTTCCAACTTCGCCAATGGTGGCGCGAGAACGTACATCTATGTTGCGAATTTCACCAGAAGGTAAACGAAGTTGAGCGAAGGCTCCTTCTTTTGCCACAAGTTGAATTGAAGAGCCAGCTGAGCGAGCAATTTTGGCTCCACCCCCAGGCTTAAGTTCAACTGCATGAATTACGGTACCGACGGGAATGTTTCTTAGCGGCAAGTTATTGCCAGGCTTAATATCCGCAGTTGGACCAGTTTCAACTTTGTCGCCTTGCTTTAACTTGGCCGGGGCCAAGATGTAGCGCTTTTCACCATCTGCAAAATGCAAAAGTGCAATTCGAGAAGTTCTATTTGGGTCGTACTCAATATGAGCAACCTTGGCTGGAACTCCATCTTTATCAGCGCGCTTAAAGTCAATGATTCGGTAGGCACGCTTGTGTCCGCCACCTTGATGGCGAATAGTTATGCGTCCTTGGTTATTACGTCCGCCTTTGTTCTTTACTGGAACCAATAACGACTTTTCTGGGGAAGAGCGAGTTACCTCAACAAAGTCAGAAACACTGGATCCACGACGACCAGGAGTGGTTGGTTTGTATTTACGAATTCCCATGTTGATCCCTTACGCGCTCGGCGCATTGAAGATGTCGATACGGTCGCCTTGCGCCAGGCTTACGATCGCCCGCTTTGAATCTGGACGTGAGCCAGCTCCATAGCGAGTACGGTATTTTTTGCCAATCCGGTTTGAGGTATTGACGTTTAAAACTTTTACTTTAAAAAGTTCTTCAATAGCTAATTTGATCTCACTCTTGTTAGCATCTTTGCGAACCAAAAAGGTGTACTTGTTTTCATCTAACAAGCTGTAACTCTTTTCAGAGACTACTGGCGCGATCAAAACGTCGCGGGCATGTAATTCACTCATTAGACGCTCACCTCTTTATTGTTCTGCTTCAAAAAGAGCTCTAAAGCTGCTTCTGAAAAAACTATGTCATCAGCCACAATTACGTCGTAGGTATTAACCTGGTCGTAAGCGATGGTGTGAACACCTGACACGTTACGAAGCGAATACCAACCAGCAGGATCTTGGCGAGTAAGGACTACCAAAACTTTTTTGCCAGTAACTACGTTGGCTAACGCAGCTAGAGCTGCTTTAGTCGAAGGTTTTTCGCCTTCTACTATTTGTGACAAAACATGAATTCTTTGATCTTTTGCTCTGTCACTTAAGGCAGAGCGTAAAGCTGCAGCTTTCATTTTTTTAGGAGTGCGCTCGTCGTAATCACGATGACGTGGGCCATGAGCCACACCGCCGCCGGCGTAATGAGGGGCACGAATCGAACCTTGACGGGCACGTCCGGTTCCTTTTTGCTTGTAAGGCTTTCTTCCTCCACCAGAAACTTCAGCACGAGTTTTTGTGTGGGCGTTTCCACCGCGAGCGGCCGCAAGTTGTGCGGTTACTACCTGGTGCATTAAAGGAATATTTACCTGTACTTCAAAAATTTCACTAGGTAACTCCACGCTTTTAGTGGCTTTACCATTTAGATCTTTAACTTCTACTGAGGCCATTTAGACGTTCACCTCCGCTTTAGCTGCTGAGCGAACCAAAACCAAAGCACCTTGCGGGCCTGGTACTGATCCCTTAATTAATAACAAACCACTTTCAGCATCTACGCTCTGTACTTTCAAGTTTTGTGTGGTGATGCGGTCTGATCCCATACGGCCAGCCATCTTGATACCTTTGAAAACTCGACCCGGAGTAGCGCAAGCTCCGATAGAACCAGGGCTGCGGTGTTTGCGTTTTACACCATGCGAAGCGCGAAGACCATGAAAACCGTGACGCTTCATAACGCCAGCAAAACCTTTACCCTTGCTAGTGCCTGTTACGTCAACCATTTCACCAGCGGCAAAAGTTTCAGCAGTAATTTCTTGACCCAAAGTGAAATCCGCAGCATTACTGGTGCGAAGTTCAGTTATATAGCGACGTGGAGTTACTGCGGCTTTGGCAAAGTGACCAGCGTCAGGCTTATTAACCTTGCGGGGGTCGATTGCGCCAAAGGCAATTTGAATTGCCGAGTAACCATCAACCTCTGGAGTACGGATTTGTGTAACAACGCAAGGACCAGCCTTGATCACGGTTACCGGAATAACCTTGTTGTTTTCATCCCAAACTTGTGTCATTCCCAGCTTTTCGCCGAGAACTCCCTTAACGACTTTTTCCATTTTGTAAATTCCTCGCCTACAACTTGATCTCAATGTCGACGCCGGCAGGCAAATCAAGCCTCATCAAGCTGTCAACAGTTTTTGGAGTTGGGTCGAGAATGTCAATTAGGCGCTTGTGAGTGCGCATCTCAAAGTGCTCGCGTGAGTCTTTGTATTTGTGAGGTGAGCGAATCACTACATAAACATTCTTCTCGGTAGGTAGCGGCACCGGGCCAGCAACCTTTGCGCCAGTTTTGGTAACAGTGTCAACGATTTTGCGCGCTGACGAATCAATTACCTCATGGTCATAGGCTTTTAACCTGATGCGGATTTTTTGTCCGGCCATGGTCTTCGTTACCTTGTCTTTCTTTTAATTAGTGCCGCTTGGTTTTGTTTTCGACTGAGGAGCTTTTGGCTCCCCAACCGAAAGTCTTCTTTGATCCTTAATTACTTAAGAATCTTGGTGACGCGTCCGGCGCCGACGGTGCGTCCACCTTCGCGAATTGCGAAACGTAGACCGTCTTCCATTGCGATTGGTTGAATTAATTCAACGCTCATCTCGGTGTTGTCGCCTGGCATAACCATTTCGACTCCACCTGGAAGTGTTACTACACCGGTTACGTCAGTAGTACGGAAGTAAAACTGCGGACGGTAGTTGTTAAAGAATGGAGTGTGACGTCCACCTTCATCTTTACTCAAGATATAAACCTGAGCTTCAAAGTTGGTGTGAGGAGTAGTTGAACCTGGCTTGATAACAACCATGCCGCGCTCAACATCTTCACGCTTGGTACCACGAAGCAAAAGACCAACGTTCTCGCCAGCTTGACCTTCATCAAGCAACTTGCGGAACATTTCGATACCAGTCACGATTGATTTTTGTGAGGTTTCGCGAATACCAACGATTTCAACTTCTTCGTTGACTTTCACAATTCCGCGTTCAATACGACCGGTGATTACAGTTCCTCGACCAGTAATGGTGAAGACGTCTTCAACTGGCATCAAGAATGGCTTCTCGATTTCGCGAGCTGGGGTTGGAATGAAAGTATCTACTGCATCCATCAATGCTCCGATAGATTCTGACCACTTAGCATCGCCTTCCAAAGCTTTCAAAGCACTGATGCGCACCACTGGGGTGTCATCGCCTGGGAACTCGTATTTGTTGAGAAGATCGCGAACTTCAACTTCAACAAGTTCTAGCAAATCTTCATCGTCAACCATGTCGCACTTGTTTAGCGCTACCACGATTGCAGGAACACCTACCTGACGAGCAAGTAGTACGTGTTCTTTTGTTTGAGGCATTGGTCCGTCGGTTCCGGCAACCACCAAGATGGCGCCGTCCATTTGTGCTGCACCAGTGATCATGTTTTTGATGTAGTCAGCGTGACCTGGGCAGTCCACGTGTGCATAGTGGCGTCCTTCGGTCTGGTATTCGACGTGAGCAATAGAAATGGTGATACCGCGTTGGCGCTCTTCTGGAGCCTTATCGATCTCATCAAATGGAGTAAACGGATTGATATCCGGATACTTATCGTGCAGCACCTTGCTAATCGCCGCGGTCAAGGTGGTCTTGCCGTGGTCGATGTGGCCGATGGTGCCGATATTTACGTGCGGCTTAGTCCGCTCGAATTTAGCCTTCGCCACTTTGGTCCTCCTGACCTTTCTTTTTCCTCAAGTCGTGCACTCTGCCCGCTTTGAGAGTCTTACTTTTTATTTACTTACTCGCCGCGTACCTTGGCAATAATTTCTTTCGAAACTGCTTCTGGCACTTGTGCGTATGAATGAAATTGCATGGTGTAGCTAGCGCGACCTTGCGTCTTAGAACGCAAATCCCCCACATAGCCAAACATTTCACTAAGTGGTACCAAGCCACGAACGACTTTTGCTCCCGCGCGATCGTCCATGCTTTGAATTTGTCCACGACGTGAATTCAAATCTCCAATTACATCCCCCATGAAATCTTCTGGGGTGACAACTTCAACTTCCATCATGGGCTCGAGCAAAACTGGATTAGCTCTGCGAGCAGCTTCTTTGAACGCCATTGAGCCAGCGATCTTGAAAGCAAGTTCTGATGAGTCAACATCATGGTAAGCACCGTCAGTCAAAGTTAATTTCATATCCACCATTGGATAACCAGCAAGTACGCCGGTATGCATTGCTTCTTGTGCACCCGCGTCAACTGAAGGAATATATTCGCGAGGGATGCGACCACCAGTGATCTTGTTAACGAACTCGTAGCCACCTGCTTCGGTGCCAATTGGTTCTAAGTTAACGATTACGCGAGCAAACTGGCCAGCACCACCAGATTGCTTCTTGTGGGTGTAGTCGATTTTTTCTACGAGTTTGGTAATGGTTTCACGGTAAGCAACCTGTGGGCGACCCACATTTGCTTCAACTTTAAATTCGCGTTTCATTCTGTCTACCAAAACTTCAAGGTGCAATTCGCCCATACCAGCGATGATAGTTTGACCAGTTTCTTCGTTTGAAGAAACTTTAAAAGTTGGATCTTCTTCTGCAAGTCTTTGAATAGCGGTTGCCAATTTATCTTGGTCGGCTTTGGTCTTTGGCTCAATTGCCACTGAGATAACTGGATCTGGAAAGTTCATGCTTTCCAGTACCACTGTCTTATCTGAATCACAAAGGGTTTCACCTGTAGTGGTGTCCTTTAAGCCCATGACCGCCACGATGTGACCGGCCGAAGCTTTTGAAATTTCTTCACGCTTGTTGGCGTGCATTTGGTAAATCTTTCCAATTCTTTCTTTGCGATCTTTTGAGCTGTTGAGAACTTGGGTACCAGCTTCTAAGGATCCTGAATAAATACGAATGTAGGTGAGCTTTCCTAAATGAGGGTCACTCATAATTTTGAAAGCTAAAGCAGAGAATGGCTCGCTAGCATCAGGCTTACGCTCAATTTCAGTTTCTTCACTGCCTTGCTTAAAGCCCTTGATGGCTCCAACGTTTAAAGGATTAGGTAAGTAACGAACTACCGCATCCAACATTGGTTGAACGCCCTTATTTTTGAAAGCCGAGCCCATCAAGACTGGTACAACTTTAAAGGCGATTGTGGCACGACGAATGCCATCATGAATTTGCTCTTCAGTTGGCGCTTTGCCTTCCAGATACATTTCCATAAGTTCATCATCGGCTTCAGATAATTTTTCGATTAATTCTTCACGCTTAGCTTTAGCTTCTTCTAATAAGTCTGCAGGAATTTCTTGAATTTCAAATTCAATTCCTTTGCCTTCTTTATCTGCCCAAACTTTGGCATTCATAGCGATTAAGTCAACGATTCCAATGAAGTCACCTTCGGTGCCAATTGGAAGTTGCAAAAGCAATACTGGGGCTTTTAGTCGATCGATTAGCATTTCAACGGTTCTGTTGTAAACCGCGCCGGTGCGATCTAACTTGTTAATGAAAGCGATACGCGGAACTTCATAACGATCGGCTTGACGCCAAACTGTCTCTGATTGTGGCTCAACTCCAGCAACTCCGTCAAAAACTGCAACCGCTCCATCTAGCACCCGTAAAGAGCGTTCGACTTCAACAGTGAAATCTACGTGTCCCGGAGTATCAATGATGTTGATGGTATGACCGTCCCACGTGCAAGTAGTGGCAGCAGAAGTAATTGTGATTCCGCGCTCTTGTTCTTGTTCCATCCAGTCCATAGTGGCTGCGCCATCGTGTACTTCACCAATTTTGTAAGTGACACCTGTGTAAAAAAGAATTCGTTCAGTAGTAGTAGTTTTACCGGCGTCAATATGGGCCATGATGCCAATATTGCGAACCTTTGTTAAGTCGCTTTGTACTTCAACGGCCACGGTTATCTATTTCCTCTTTTTCTTTTTTTTTCTTACCAGCGATAGTGGGCAAAAGCCTTGTTAGCTTCAGCCATCTTGTGAGTATCTTCGCGTTTTTTAACAGCTGCACCTAAGCCATTAGAAGCATCTAAAATTTCATTCATCAAGCGTTCAGTCATTGATTTTTCTCTTCTGGCTCGTGAGTAATCAACTAACCAACGCAAGGCCAAAGTAGTTGCGCGAGTACTTTTTACTTCCACTGGAACTTGATAAGTTGCTCCACCCACACGACGTGAGCGAACCTCTAGTGTTGGCTTTACATTGTCAAGCGCACGCTTCAAAGTAATAATTGGATCGCTACCAGTTTTTTCACGGGTACCTTCTAGAGCACCATAAACAATTGACTCAGCAGTTGATTTTTTACCGCGAGATAAAACTTTATTCACCAATTGAGTTACAAGTGGTGAGCTGAATACAGGATCCGCAATTAGCGGACGCTTAGCGGCCGGTCCCTTACGTGGCATTACTTCTTCTCTCTCTTCGCGCCATAACGACTGCGTGCTTGTTTACGATCCTTGACACCTTGGGTATCTAAAGCACCGCGAACAATTTTGTATCGCACACCAGGCAAATCTTTAACTCTTCCACCACGAACTAAAACAATTGAGTGTTCTTGCAAGTTATGACCTACTCCTGGGATGTAAGCCGTAACTTCAATGCCCGATGACAAACGCACACGAGCAACTTTTCGTAAAGCTGAGTTAGGTTTTTTTGGAGTGGTGGTGTAAACGCGAGTGCAGACTCCGCGACGTTGTGGTGAACCTTTCAACGCCGGAGTTTTACTCTTCGCCGACTTTTCGCTGCGTCCTTTACGAACGAGTTGTTGAATTGTGGGCACGCACTACTCCAGTTCTTTTTAAGTATGGTTTTTGAGGCATTTCTCGGACCCACGCGGTCGGGCGTGTTGTCTAAGAGACGCGAAGCACAAATTTACGCGTATACCTCACAAGGGGTAACAGCGGGGGTACTTTCTTCGCGTGTCTAGGTAGTAAGTTATCGCGTGTGAAACGAATATTACCCCTATTTTTATTGAGTTTTTTATTAATTAGCTGTGCTGACGAAGAAATAGCCTTAAATTCAGCCTCCCAAGAGGCTTATGTGATCAACTGCATAGAGGCCGTCAAAGAGCCCAATGAGTTAGTGCTCTATTGCGCAGATGCTGGCCAAATTTTGACCGGCATCACCTGGGAGTCTTGGGGCGGAGCTACCGCCCGCGGGGTGGGAAGGTCTGTTGCTAATACCTGCCAGCCCAATTGTGCCGAGGGCAATTTTGCTGCTGTTGCTGTCGATGTCACGCTTTCGGACTTAACTGAAAATCAAGGACGACTGATCTACAGTAAACTAAACATGATCTACTCTCAACCAGTTAATGGAGTTTTAGAAGAAATTTTTGAATTACCTGTAACTGAATTTAAATAGTGCGATTTTTATAGATATGGAACACAATGTGGCAATGAAGATAGTAGTAGTGGGTGCCGGATTCGGCGGACTCGCTTGCGCCAAGCATCTTGCTAAATCAGAATCAGTTTCAGTAACTTTGGTAGATAAACACCCTTATCAACTTTTTTCACCACTGCTCTATCAAGTTGCCACCGGTGGATTACCTGAAGATGATATTGCTTACCCGGTGCGAGCCGCGATTAATAATTTAGACTTTATTAAAAGTGAAGTAAAAAGAATTGATTCTGAAAAAAACCAAATTCAATTTGCTGACAATCGAATAATGGACTTTGATCATTTGGTCTTAGCTACCGGATCAACTGGTACCACTTTTAATATTCCAGGGGTTGAAGAATTTGCCCTGCAAATGAAGTCTATTCAACAAGCTAGAGCTATAAAAAATCAATTGTTAAATACTTATGAAGAAGTTGCTGCCGCACGCAAAGCGAAAGAAACATTAAAGGTGGTAGTAATTGGTGGCGGGCCGACCGGAGTTGAGGTTGCTGGCGCAGTTGCTGAATTACAAAAATCAATGAAAAAAGAATTTTCTGACCTAGCTCAATTTGGTGAAGTCTCCTTGGTAGAAGCAGGTCCCCGCTTGCTGCCAATGTTTACCGAAAAATCTTCAAAAAAAGCTAAAAAAGATTTAACTGAACTTGGCGTTAATGTTTATCTTGATTCGGTGGTAGATCGCATGTACGAAAGCGATATCCATCTCAAAAACGGAAAAATACTTAGTGGAGGCACTTTTATTTGGGCTGCTGGAGTTGCCGCCTATTCGCAGTGGAACTCGCTCGGTGAAACAGATAAATCTAATCGCCTTAAGGTAAATGAATTTTTACAATTAAAAGAAAATATCTGGGTGATCGGTGATGGTGCTAACTTAGAGGTTAAAGGCGTCGCACTCCCAATGGTGGCTCCAGTAGCACTGCAAATGGGTAAACACGTAGCAAAGCAAATTAAAAATTTGCAACAAAATAAACCTTTAAAGCCCTTCAGTTATACCGATAAGGGTCAGATGGCAACTATCGGTAGACGGCGGGCGGTTGTGGAAATGCCTAATGGAATCAGACTTTCAGGCACTTTGGCCTGGTTAACTTGGTTAGCTTTACATGTGGCTTATTTAGCCGGCGGCCGTAACAGAGTTAGCGTGGTAGCGGACTGGATGTGGAATTACTTAGCGTGGGGTATTGGCCCGCGTCGCACCATCATTGATTAATTGCAAATAAAAAAAGCCCCCGGAGGGGCTGGGGTTTGATTCAGGTTAAAATATTTATGACTGTTGATTTATTTGACCAGAGCGTCCAAATATGAGTTCGAACACTTCTGGGCTGTTTAACTATCGCAACTATTTGAAAGGCTACGTCGTCAGGGCGTAAGTATTCCTTCATGATCGGATTGTCTGTGGTGCGACCGGCGCCCAGCGCAAATTCGGTTTCAGTTCCTGCTGGACAAACTAAAGCCACGCGAACATTTTTTTCTCTTAATTCGCGATCCAAACCGCCAGCAAATCCAACCTGGGCATGCTTAGTGCCTGCATAAATTGATTCAACTCCGCCACCTCTAAAGCCAGCTACTGAAGAAACAATTACCACATCTCCAGCGCCCGTCTTGAGTATTTCTGGAAGAGCAGCGCGAACGATGTGCACGGTACCTTCAAAGTTGGTGCGCATCATTTCATTAACTTCTTCATCGGAGTAATCCAAAACTGAACCGTATTTTCCGATACCAGCGTTTGGAACTACTACATCAATTTTTCCAAATTTTGCTACTGCTTGCTTAACTACTTCACGGCACACATTTGGATCAGCGGTGTCCCCGGCAACTGCAAGGGCATTATCAGCCCCAAGTTCTGCAACGATGCCAGCAAGGCGTTCTTGGTTACGTGCATTTAGTACTACTTTTGCACCTTCAGCAACAAATTGTCTGGCGGCAGCCGCCCCGATACCACTGGTAGCACCAGTGATAACGACAACTTGGCCAGAGATATCTTGAAGTTGATACTTCAACTTTTCTCCTTATTATCTATTTTGTGAGTCGTAATCTTCTAATGGAATGGCTGCTCCGCCGCCCGCAGTAAATGCGGTGTAGTCAAGATCGTCATAGCTTGCCATTGAGGCATACATTGCGGCCTTAGCTTCTTCGGTGGGCTCAACCCGGACATTGCGGTAAATCGGCAATCCTGTTCCAGCGGGAATCAACTTACCGATAATTACATTTTCTTTCAGACCAAGCAGTGAGTCTTTCTTCACGTTGATGGCAGCGTCGGTTAAGACTCTGGTGGTTTCTTGGAACGAAGCCGCACTTAGCCAAGATTCAGTAGCTAATGAAGCTTTGGTGATACCCATTAATTCTGGGCGTCCTGCAGCTGGTCGCTTACCCTCTTGCACTACTCGACGGTTTTCTGCTTCGAAGATTGCTCGATCAACTAATTCACCTGGTAGTAAATTGGTTTCGCCACTTTCCAAAATAGTTACCCGCTTGAGCATTTGGCGCACAATCACTTCGATGTGCTTATCGTGAATGCTTACACCTTGTGAGCGGTAAACCTCTTGTACCGACTGCACTAAGTATTGCTGCGCACGACGTGGCCCCAAGATTCGAAGAACTTGCTTTGGATCTTCTGCACCCAAAGTCAGTTTCTCTCCTACTTCAACTTTGCCACCATCTTCTATTAACAAACGAGCACGCTTTGAAACGCTATAAACAACTTCTTCAGAACCATCATCAGGAATCACTGTGATCTTGCGAAGTTTGTCAGTTTCGTCGATTTTGACTCGACCTGAAACTTCACTAATCGGCGCAACACCCTTGGGGGTGCGAGCTTCAAATAATTCAACCACGCGAGGTAGTCCGTGAGTGATATCTTCACCAGCCACACCACCGGTGTGGAAGGTACGCATTGTGAGCTGGGTTCCTGGTTCACCAATTGATTGAGCCGCGATAATTCCCACCGCTTCACCCACATCAACTAACTTGCTAGTCGCCATTGAACGGCCGTAGCACATCGCGCAAGTTCCAACTTTGCTTTCACAAGTCAAAACTGAACGCACTTTAACTTCGCTTACGCCATCTTCAATCAACTCTTGTAGCAAACTGATTGATAATTCATCCCCTCGGTGGGCCAAAGTATCTTTACCAAGCATTACGTCATCTGCCAAAACACATGAGGTGACTGTGGTATCGATGGTGTCAATTGCAATCAACTTGCCATCCGAGCCTGGATTAGCAATTGTTTCTTTAATGCCTCTTTCGGTACCGCAATCAATCTCACGAATGATTACGTCTTGCGAGACATCCACCAAACGACGAGTCAAATAACCAGAGTCTGCAGTTCTAAGTGCGGTATCGGCCAAACCTTTACGAGCACCATGTGTTGAAATGAAGTACTCCAACACGGTTAAGCCTTCACGAAAGTTTGCCTTAATCGGACGAGGAATGATTTCACCCTTAGGGTTAGATACCAAACCGCGCATACCGGCAAGCTGACGAATCTGCATCATGTTTCCACGAGCACCTGAGTTGGCCATAATCCAAACTGGGTTATCGATAGGAAAGTTCTTTTCCATTGCTTCTGCAATTTCGTCGGTAGCCTTAGTCCAAATATCAATTAATTCTTGACGTCGCTCTAGATCAGAAACCATGCCTCGCTCAAAATTCTTTTGAACCTTGGCGGCCAAATCTTCAGACTTCTTCATCAAGGCTTCTTTTTCTGGAGGTGGAATCACATCAGCAATAGAAATGGTTACACCGCTTCTGGTAGCCCAATAGAAACCAACGTCTTTTAATTCATCCAAGGTTTGAGCAACCTGAATTTTTGGATACTTTTCGGTGAGATCAGTAATCAAGTTTCCAAGACGCTTTTTATCTACATCAGAGTTTACAAATGGATAGTTGTTTGGTAGCGCTTCATTAAATATCGCCCTACCTAAAGTGGTTTCTAAAATCAAAGGATTACCAAAGGTCCAACCTTCTGGTGATTCATCTGAGGCACCCGGAAACACGTTTTGTAAACGAATCTTGATTTGCGATTGAATACTTAATTCATGCTTGTCATAAGCCATGATGGCTTCACCTAGAGAAGAGAAGCTTCTGCCTTCACCCTTAGCGCCAACAGTCTTACGAGTCATGTGATAAATACCCAACACCATGTCTTGAGTTGGAGTGGTAATTGGTTTACCGCTACCGGGGGACAAAATATTGTTACTCGAAAGCATCAAGACTCTGGCTTCTGCCTGTGCTTCAGGGGAAAGTGGAACGTGGACCGCCATTTGGTCACCATCAAAGTCTGCGTTAAAAGCAGTACAAACTAGCGGGTGAATCTGAATGGCTTTACCTTCGATCAACACTGGTTCGAAAGCTTGAATACCTAAACGGTGCAGCGTTGGTGCGCGGTTAAGCATTACTGGATGCTCGTTGATTACTTCTTCAAGTACATCCCAAACAACAGGACGAGAGCGTTCAACCATGCGCTTGGCAGATTTAATATTTTGGGCATGGTTTAGGTCTACTAAGCGCTTCATTACGAAAGGCTTAAAGAGTTCAAGCGCCATTTGCTTGGGTAATCCACACTGGTGCAATTTCAACTGTGGACCAACCACAATTACTGAACGACCTGAGTAGTCAACGCGCTTTCCTAGCAAGTTCTGACGAAAGCGTCCTTGCTTACCTTTCAACATGTCGCTAAGTGATTTCAAAGGACGGTTTCCGGGGCCTGTTACCGGGCGACCACGACGACCATTGTCGAAGAGGGCATCTACTGCTTCTTGCATCATGCGGCGTTCGTTGTTAACAATAATTTCTGGAGCACCAAGATCAAGCAAACGCTTTAAGCGATTGTTACGGTTAATGACGCGACGGTACAAATCATTTAGATCGCTAGTGGCGAATCTTCCACCATCAAGCTGAACCATGGGGCGCAAATCTGGTGGGATCACCGGAATTGCATCTAGCACCATTGCTTCTGGACGATTGGTAGTAGTTGAAAAGGCATTAATGACTTTTAGACGCTTTAGCGCACGGGTTTTCTTTTGTCCCTTGCCAGTTGCAATAATTTCACGCAAGCGGGCAGCTTCGGCTACTAAATCAAAAGTTTCTAAGCGACGCTTAACCGCAGCAGCACCCATGCCACCGGTGAAATAGCGACCGTAGTTATCGCGCAGCGCGCGGTACAACATTTCGTCACCTTCAAGATCTTGCACCTTAAGGCTCTTGAAACGTTCAAATACTTTTCCGAGGCGATCTATTTCTTGAGTTGCTTTTTTGCGCATTTGAGCAACTTCGCGATCGGCGCCTTCTTTAACCTTTTTCATGGCTTCAGGCTTAGCGCCTTCTTTTTCCATTACTTTTAAATCTTCTTCAAGTTTTTGCTGTCTGGCAGCCACATCTAGATCGCGACGCTTTTCAACATTTTTACGATCTTGATCTAGCTTCTTTTCTAGCTTAGGTAGATCTTCGTGACGAGCATCCACGTCAACATCGGTGATCATATAAGCGGCAAAGTAAATAACTTTTTCTAAATCTTTTGGTGCAAGATCAAGCAAGTAACCAAGGCGGCTAGGTACTCCTTTGAAAAACCAAATGTGAGTAACAGGTGCTGCTAATTCAATGTGACCCATTCTTTCGCGACGAACTTTGGCGCGAGTTACTTCAACACCGCAACGCTCGCAAATAATTCCCTTGAAACGAACTCGCTTGTACTTACCGCAGTAACATTCCCAGTCACGAGTTGGTCCAAAAATCTTTTCGCAGAACAAGCCATCTTTCTCTGGCTTGAGTGTGCGGTAATTGATGGTCTCTGGCTTCTTTACTTCACCATTCGACCAACCACGAATATCGTCCGCTGTTGCTAAGCCGATTCGCAAGTCATCAAAGTAATTTACATCTAGCACTAGTTATTCCGCCTCTTTTTCTAGTTAGCTTTTAAGTTCTTTAAACTTCTTCGACACTTGCTGGCTCTCGCCGAGAAAGATCGATACCAAGTTCTTCTGCAGTTCTGAAAACATCTTCATCGGTGTCGCGTAATTCGATCGCTTCACCATCGCCAGAGAGCACTTCAACATTTAGTCCGAGTGATTGCATTTCTTTCACTAAAACCTTGAAGGATTCGGGAATGCCTGGCTCTGGCACGTTCTCGCCTTTAACGATTGACTCGTAAACCTTTACCCGTCCAAGTACGTCATCTGACTTAATAGTCAAAAGTTCTTGAAGGGCATAAGCAGCACCGTAAGCTTCCAGTGCCCAAACTTCCATTTCGCCAAAGCGCTGACCACCGAATTGAGCTTTACCACCCAATGGTTGCTGAGTAATCATGCTGTAAGGCCCGGTGGAACGAGCGTGAATCTTGTCATCTACCAAGTGGTGAAGCTTCAAGATGTATTTGTAACCAACTGCTACTGGTTCTGGGAATGGTTCACCGCTGCGTCCGTCAAACAAACGAGCTTTGCCATCTTTGCCAATTAATCTTTGACCAGTTGCTGAGTCTGAAGTCGATTCAAGCAAGCCAGTAATTTCAGATTCTTTAGCACCGTCAAAAACTGGAGTGGCTAATTTGGTACCTGGTGCAACTTTGCGCATGTTGTCAGCTAAGTTTTCAGCCCACTTTGGGGTTCCCTTAACTTCCCAACCGGCTTTTGCAATCCAACCTAAGTGAGTTTCTAAAACTTGGCCTAAGTTCATGCGACTTGGCACACCGAGTGGGTTAAGCACAATGTCAACTGGAGTTCCATCTTCCAAGAAAGGCATATCTTCAACCGGAAGAATCTTTGAGATTACGCCTTTGTTTCCATGACGGCCGGCCAATTTGTCACCAATGGTGATTTTACGTTTTTGAGCAATCCACACTCTTACAATTTGGTTTACTCCGGCAGGCATCTCTTCATCGCCTGCTTCGCGATCAAATACCTTTACATCAATAACTGTTCCGGTTTCGCCGTGAGGCACCTTCATTGAAGTATCGCGAACTTCACGCGCTTTTTCACCAAAGATTGCTCTTAATAAGCGCTCTTCTGGGGTTAGTTCGGTCTCACCCTTTGGGGTAACTTTTCCAACCAAAATATCGCCTGGTAAGACTTCTGCTCCTACCCGAATGATTCCGCGGTCGTCTAAATCGGCTAATACTTCTTCGCCAACGTTAGGAAGATCGCGAGTAATTTCTTCTGGGCCCAGCTTGGTATCGCGAGCATCAAGTTCATATTCCTCAATGTGAATAGAAGTCAAAATGTCGTCTTGTACCAAACGAGATGACAAAATAATGGCATCTTCGTAGTTTTGGCCTTCCCATGACATGAAAGCCACCAACAAGTTTTTACCAAGCGCCATTTCGCCATCTTCGGTACAAGGACCGTCAGCAATTACTTGGCTAGCTTTAACTTTATCGCCGGCCTTGACAATTGGGCGTTGATTAAAAGAAGTACCTTGGTTAGAGCGGTAAAACTTCAAAACCTGGTAAAAAGAATCTGTTCCATCTTCGTTTTTAATTTCGATTGAATCAGCGCTTACTTCAGTAACTACGCCTGATTTTTCAGAAACCACAACGTCACCAGCATCAACAGCGGCGCGGTATTCCATACCGGTACCAACTAGCGGTGATTCAGATTTCACTAATGGGACAGATTGACGTTGCATGTTTGCACCCATTAGGGCCCGGTTTGCATCGTCGTGTTCCAAGAACGGAATCATGCCTGTTGCCACTGACCAAATTTGGCGAGGGGAAACGTCCATGAAGTCAACTTCATCTGCTGTTACATAATCAACTTCACCACCGCGACGACGAACCAAAATCCGCTCTTCCGCGAAGGTGTTGTCGCTACTTAATGGAGTGTTAGCTTGAGCAATAACGTGACGATCTTCTTCGTCAGCGGTCAAATAAACCACGGCATTTGAAGCTTTACCTTTTGAAACTTTGCGGTAAGGGGTTTCAATAAAACCAAAAGCATTGACTCTGGCAAAAGTGGAGAGGGAGCCAATCAATCCGATATTCGGACCTTCTGGAGTTTCAATCGGACACATCCGGCCATAGTGAGATGGGTGTACATCTCGAACTTCGAAGCCTGCGCGTTCACGAGAAAGACCGCCTGGTCCTAAAGCAGAAAGACGACGTTTGTGAGTCAAACCAGCTAAAGGATTAGTTTGATCCATAAATTGTGAGAGTTGGCTGGTACCAAAGAATTCTTTAATCGCCGCAACTACTGGACGAATATTGATCAAGGTTTGCGGCGTAATCGCCTCAACATCTTGTGTTGTCATTCTTTCGCGAACTACTCTTTCCATTCTGGAAAGTCCGGTACGAATTTGATTTTGCACTAATTCGCCCACGGTACGCAAACGACGGTTACCAAAGTGATCGATATCGTCAACCTCAACTGGCATCACACCGCGTTCTTTTTTAAGAGTTTCAACGCCTGCGTGTAAGGCCACAATGTATTCAACGGCATCGCAAATATCGTCAATAGTTAAAACGCTGGTTTCTAAAGGAAGGCGTGAGCCTAGCTTGCGACCAATTTTGTAACGACCAACTTTTGCCAAGTCATAACGCTTTGGATTGAAATAGTAATTTTCAATTAAGTTGCGACCGGCTTCTACTGTTGGAGGTTCACCCGGACGCATCTTGCGATAAACGTCAACTAAGGCTTCTTCTTGAGTATGAACTGAATCTTTTTCTAGAGTATCTAAAATTGTTTGATAGCCCTTAAAACGTTCACGAATTTGATCGTTAGATAGTCCCAAAGCTTTCAAAAAGATTGTGGCAGATTGCTTGCGCTTTCTGTCTAGTCGAACTGCAACTAAATCTTTCTTATCAATTTCAAACTCTAACCAAGCACCACGGCTCGGGATGAATTTATTACTGAATAAATCTTTATCGGTTGCTTTATCAATGGACCTTTCAAAATAAACACCTGGTGAACGAACTAATTGTGAAACCACAACTCTTTCGGTTCCGTTAATTACAAAAGTTCCCTTATCTGTCATGATCGGAAAGTCACCCATAAATACAGTCTGACTCTTAATTTCACCAGTTTCGTTATTCATGAATTCAGCTGTGACAAACAGAGGTTGCGAATAAGTTAAATCACGTTCGCGACATTCTGGCACTGTATATTTAGGTGGCTCAAATCTATGATCGCGAAACGAAAGTGACATCATTCCCGCTAAATCTTCAATCGGAGAGATCTCGTCAAAGATTTCACTTAATCCAGCAGTGGTAGGAACGTCAGTATTTCCGCTATCTACCGCGGCCTGAACGCGAGCTTGCCATTTTTCGTTACCCATCAACCAATCGAAAGATTCGATCTGAAGATCGAGCAAATTAGGAACGTCTATTGGTTCCTTAATTTTTCCGAAAGAAAGTCGTTTAGCATTTTGGTTTATTTTGGCGGACGGGGCCAAGTGGCATCCTTTCTGATTGCACTACTTACTTACAAAGCTTTTTTTTCACACACGCGGACAAGCCTGTGGAGGCTCAGTTTTTTGGGTGTGCAAACCTTCAGCATACTCCGTATTGAATGTCAAGTCACACCCCCACCCAAAATTCACTGATTTTTAGGTTTTTTTAAAAAAACCACTGTTTTAGCGCTTTTCAACAAATGCGTCTTGTGTTGAAAGTGCTAATTTCACCCTATCTCCGATCCGAAAGCCAGTCGCTTGATCAGAAATTAAATCGGCGATTACTTTGGCTCCCGCGACTTGCATCTGCAGGCGGGTTACTACCCCTAAAAATGAGACCGCTTCGATCGAATATTCCCCTTGCGGATCTGGAGTTACCGCAATTGCTTCTGGGCGAATTAACGCTAACCCCTCATCTGCTACTAAATCGTTGCGAGCAATAAATTCTCTTCCCGCAACCGACCACTGATTTTTTGAAATTCGCTTTGCCGGAATTTTATTAATCAAACCAACAAATTCTGCTACAAATGGATTTGTTGGGTTCTGGTAAAGAATGGTTGGAATATCGATTTGCTGCAAACTTCCGTTACGCATCACTGCTACCCGATCAGAAATATACATCGCTTCATTCTGATCATGTGTTACAAAAATTGTAGTGATTCCTAATTTTTTCTGGACGTCACGAATTTCGTCACGCAACTGATCTCTTACGTTTGCATCTAGTGCTGACAGCGGTTCATCTAAAAGTAATACTGGTGGCTCGGTTGCCAAGGCGCGAGCTAAAGCAACCCGCTGTTGTTGGCCTCCTGATAATTGGTGCGGAAATTTGCTTCGGTGTTGTTGCAAGTTAATAACATCTAGTAATTCTTCAACTCGTTTTTTGCGAGCTTCTGATTTTACTTTTTTTAATTCCAAAGCAAAATTAATATTTTCTTCTGCCGTCATGTTCGGAAACAGCGAGTAGGCTTGAAACACCATTCCAAAACCACGCTTGGCGGGTGGAATATCTTTTATTGATTTTCCATCGAGCAAAATGTCACCTTCATTGACTCCAATAAAACCAGCTACCGCACGCAGCGCTGTGGTCTTGCCACAACCAGATGGCCCTAACAAACTAACTAGTTCACCTGAGCCGATGGTGAGGTCAAAACTGTCTAACGCCGTGGTTTCGTCGTAACGTTTTGTTACGCCTACAAATTTAATTTCAGCCATTTTTATATTCCTGTCGCATTTAACTTGACCCCTCGTCTTCTTAGATAATTAACCAGCAGTCCTAAGAACAGTGCACTAATGAGCATTACTAACAAAGCTAAAGCAAATCCCACTCTCGGTTGGCTTCCTTGAATTACTACTAGATAAGTTGGCAAAGTTTGTTTTAGCAAAAGTGAAGCAAAGGCAAATTCACCCATCACTAACGCAAATGAAAGTACCGCTGCCACTAACATCGCAGTCTTCAAGTTAGGGATTATCACGCGTAAAAAGAATTTCATCCAGCTGGCACCCATGCTGGTTGCTGCCTCGTACTGAGTTCTGGCTCCCATCATTCTTAAACCGGCGTCAAGTGCTCGATAACTAAATGGCAGTGTCCAAAGCACGTAAAACGGAACCAAGCTCAACGGATTAGATAAAAACCAAGGAACAGTGGGGCGAAACGTTGCCGCTACTCCCACTACTAGCGCTACTGGTGGCACTAACCACGGTAAAAGCGTGATAGCGGTTAAGGCTGGCTTGTATTTTTGGGCAAAAATTTCAACGTAAGTTGCAATGGGCAACAGAATTACAAAGGTCACCAAAATAGTTAAAAATGCCAAGGTCAAACTCAATCGGGTGGTAGCAATAGCGCCCGGATCGGTAAGCGCTGCCCATAAGGCGCCCAGCGTCCAGCCCTGCAAAAAGTTATCCAACCCAAGGCTAACTACCGGAATTGTTTGAAAGGCAAATCTTGCCATCGCTATTAGTGGTAGAAAAAAGAAAGCGGCCAGTAAAATTAAAAATAAGTATTTAAATACATTGCCCAATGAAATTATTTTCATGAGCTGGTCCATTTAGAAACTCGTTTTTGAAGTCTATTAATCAAAATCAAACTAACTAGCAAAATAACAATTGTCCAGGTGACCAAACTGAAGCCAAGATTATCTTCACCGGTAATTACATTTCCTTGCAAAATAAACCTAATTTGCAACGGAACTAACTGCCCTGCCCCACTACTTAAGGCATAAGCGGTGGCGTAAGCCGCGAATGAATTAACAAAAAGTAATAAATATCCAGCAACAATTGATGGTAATAAAACTGGGATTCCCACAGAGCGCCAAAATCTTCCAGCGCTTGAGCCCAATATTGTTGCTGCCTCACGCCACTCTGGTTTTAATCCTTCAACTGCTGGTGATACCACCAAAAACATCAGAGGAATTTGAAAGTACAAATAAACAACTACCCATCCAGAAAATGCTGCCAGTGAAAATCCGTACGAAATAATATCGATTCCAGCAAATTTCAAGATCGCAGTCAAAATACCTTGGGTTCCTAGTAAAGCGATAAAGGCAAAGGCGAGCGGGATGCCACCTAGTTGCGAAGCCACCGCACTCCAGGCATCCAAAAATGAGCGTAACCACTTTGGTCTTTTTATATTCGTGGCGACGATTGCCAAGATAATTCCGACAGTGCCACCAATTAAAGAAGTCAAAATTCCTAGCTGAGTGCTAAGTACAAAAGAGCGGCGGTAAGTTCCGCTCATGGCGCGAAGTAATTGCGAAGCCGATAGTTGGCCATCAATCCAAACCGAATTCCAAAGCACGGTGAGAGTTGGCCAAACTAAGAAAACACCAATAAAAATTACAAAGGGTGCTCCGACTAACAAAAGAACCTGATTTTTACGAAAAGCTTTTAGGGCCTTGATGTAGTTTCACCTCCCTGTAAATTGGACTAGGCACCAAGTTGTAATCACAACTTAATGCCTAGTCAATTATTACTTACCTACTTTGCTGATTTATTTATCAGCAACCATTGGTCCCCAGTTTTCAGTGATGAGCTCTCTGGCTGCAGTCACTTGATCCGGTGTTGGGAATGAGATTGCGTCTAAAATTTCAGCTGGTGGCAAAGTTGCTGCCAATTCATCTGAAACTAATCCGCGCTCTAGTAGCGATCCAAAACGAGCTGGAACAGCTCCGCCTTCTAAGTAGCCAAGGGCACCGTCGTCAGAAACGATGTGCTCTAACCACAAGCGTGCTGCACATGGGTGCTCAACTTCAGTTACTACTGATTGTGAGTAGTAAGCACCGTAAACACCATCTGCTGGAACGTTAATTTGAAACTCGAAGCCAGCTTCAGCAATTTGTGGCTGTAGACCTGGGAAGTTGTAGGTCCAATCCAAAGCAATTGGAACTTCGCCAGACAAAATACCAGCTGGAGTTACATCGATGGTTTGCAAGTTACCGAGCTCTTTTAGTTCGGCGTAATACTCAATGCCTGGCATTACGTCGTCAAAAGAACCACCGTTACCTAATGCCGCTGCAAATACTGCAGCAAAAGCTGCACCAGCTTCACGAGGATCACCATTGATGGTAACCATTCCCTTGTAAGCAGGTTTCTTCAAATCTGCCCAAGTTTTTGGAGCGTCTGGTACCAAGGTGGTGTTGCTGGCAATTGCCAAAACTCCGTAGTAAGCAGCAACCCAATAACCTTCTGGATCCTTCAGAGCTGCTGGGATTTCATCCCAAACAATTGGCTTGTATAACTCTGAGTATCCCTTGGTGCGCATTTCTTCATTAAATGCTGGGCCAATATCCACAGCTTCTGGCATGCCTGATTGACCACGTAAGGTATCGATTGCAGTTAATTCATCCGCACTTGAAGCGTCTGGATTTTGAACTGGTGCTTCGATTCCATACTTATCGCGAAATGATGCAAGGATTCCCGCGTAGTTTGCCCAAGTATCTGGAAGGGCAATTAGATTAACCATTCCTTCTTCTTTTGCGTTAGCAGCTATCTCTTCAATAGTGGTTCCGCAATCGATGCTGGAACCATTTGATGAAGAGGTTCCTGAAGAACAACCTGCAAGTGCAACCGCAAGAACTAATCCTAAGGCTGCAAGTGTTCTGAATTTGGACATTTAGACCTCCGATTAAGTATTGACGAGCAAAGGCTACTCCCTCACCTCGATCAAAGTTGTAACTAAACATATATTCCGAGATGAAAATCAAGTTAACTTAAATCAAACTAAAGGATCTGAAACTCTCCAGATAACATTCTTCACACTGGTCTCAAATTCAACATCCGGTTTGGCAAAAAAATCATCTCTATATTGCCAATCATTGCCCGCTAGCACTCTCGAGAGACCCGCCATTGTCAAATAATTCAATTCTTTATTGTGCCAATCAACCTCTCCTTTATGGTCAATTGCGGTAGCTGCAATCGCAATTTGTCCGTCAGCTTCTTTTACAAATTCAATAACTCTTGCTTGTTGTGGCCAATCAATTTGCGATGAAGTTGTTAGATGAAGAATTTTCGAACCATCGGATCGATCCAAAAATTTAGCCCAGTGATAATGAACGTGTCCAGCAATCCAGGCGATTACGTTTTTATGTTGCTCTAATAGCTGCATAAATTCATCAAACAAAACTCTTCGTGAAGCCCCCTCGGGTGAAAAGTCGTTAATCCAAGTAAAGGATGGGTGATGAGAAAGAATTACCACGTAGCGATCTTTATTTTTCTTTAACAATTCTTCAACCCAAAGCAATTGCTGCTCATCGATTGATCCCTGCCAACCACCCCAAGGATTCACAGTATCTAAAGAGATCAAAGTTATTTGATCAAGATCTTTGGTCCAGTACGCTCGATTGGTTTGCACATTCCACTCAGTAAATCCATGATCACCAGTTGCTAGGTGTGCTTTAGCAAATTCGCTGGCATCGTTAAATCTTCTCTTCTTGTCAGAAGTAATTTTTTGCTTTGGTGCAGTTTCGCTTGCTGGATACCAAACTGGCCCGACCTCAGCAAAGGATGGTTTTATCTTTGCTATTTCAAAGTCCGCCGGTAAACCCACAATTCGTTCATCTCCAGTTGATAGTGCTAATAAATTTTCATTAGCGGCAACTGTTCCTTGCAGCAAAAGATCGTGGTTGCCATAAATTGCATACCAAGGCAGGTTTAATCCTTGAGAGACAAATTTGACTTTTGCCGCTTCTGCTAGCCCTGGAACTTTAGGAAAACCAAAGAGGCGGATTGGATCGTCTTCTTCTATTCCATTAGGTGCACCGTCAGGATGCCAGTATTTCTTGTCAAAAGGAACATGGCTTGAGCCCACCCACTCGCTTTTTTCTGCATTACCGCTAGCTGCTTGTACTTCTCCGCCGTTTAAAACATTTAAATACCATTCGGTTTCGTTCACTTGTGCGTTATCGGTCATATCTCCTGTGATAACCACCGCATCAATTTTTGCACCCGTTAAAGGAGCACTCTCAATTTCGTTTATGGAATCAACCATGGCAGTTAGAACTTGAGTGGTAAGAATTTCGTTGGCCCGATAGGTACCAATGTGTCCAAGCTCGCCACGGTAAGGGCTATCCGCATCTGCGTAGCGATCTAAATACTCAATCCGCGACGGTGATTCGGCGTCACACACGTGCAAGTCACTTAAATGGACCAAAACGGCAAGCGCTTCACCTTTAGGTTTTTCACCAATGTGAGCGTCGCCCTCTACTAAAACAGCATCGCGCCAGCCCAACTCATTGGGTTTTGTCGGGATTATTTTTTGTCTATCAGTGCGACTCATCGAATAAGAACAATATCAGTTGCAATTAGTAAAACCCCTGGCCGTTCAACGAGGTGAAACTATTATTTCTGGTGGGTGATTAGTCCACAAATGTGAATTTGTGAAGAAATGTTCCGTTAGCTCTCTTTGTGGTGGTCACAGTTCCTCGCACTCCCACAAAGGTGTCCGTACCTCCCACAATAACCGCAGTTACCGGTGCGTTGTCATCAGCAAAATCTGGCTCTGTACCTGCTACATACTGGGCAGCTCCAAGAACCACGATCATGCCATCTTCCATGTTGAACACCATCTCGCGGAAGTTATCGACTTCGTCGACGCCGTCGATTGTCACGTCGAAAGTGGTGACCTGTCCTATCAACTCTCCGATCTTTGTTCCCGTTTCGTCTCGCAGATCAGCAGCAAAAAACAAAACCGCTCCTGTGGAGTTGGGTTCAGAGTCCAGATCGGGGTGATCTACAAGTACGGGTACGTCCTGTTCAATTTCAAGTGAACTCAACGAGGAGGTCGCAAGTGTAGATTGCGTGAGCCCACAACCCGAAAGCAGCAAGGCAAGAGTAATCGTGACAAAAATTTTCAAGGTGGTCCTATCTTTTAATTAGACTGTACCCCTTTAACCACTAACAATCCATGTCGTGAGTGTTTTACTGCCGTTAGCTGCTTTTGGTGTAATTCTTATGGCCGAGTGGCCATAACTACTCGAGTTTTACTAATGGCTACTTCAATTACATTCCAAACAATGATGGGGTTCCCAGCACTAGACCTAGGTCGTTGCCGAACTTGGCAAAAACATAGAAGATTATCAAAGCTGCTCCAGCCAAAGAGATATCTTTGTTGAAGGAAATTTGTTCATTCATTTTTGTCATTGGGTCAGTCTCTTTCCAATAAGCGTGCATTAGAAACGCAGTTGGAAGCAAAAATGCCACTAGTAATAATGCGCCTAAGTCTCCGTAATAACCAGTCGCAACCAAAAGTGCTCCCACTAGCATCACAATGCCTGAAAGAATGGTGGCGGCTTTAGCAGCAGGCACTCCCTTGCTTTTGGCATATCCGGCCATGGCCGAGGTGGCGGTTAAGTGTCCAAGGGCGGAAGCAACGAAAATAACCGCGAATAATATTCGTCCCACTAAGAAAATGATTTCCATTTATCTCTTTCTATTTAGTTTAGATTTTTGCTATTCACTTTGAATAACACCTCAAATCGTAGCATAGTTAGTTGAAATTTAAACTAATTTCATAACATAAAAAAAGCCCCTTTTGGGGGCCTTTTTTAAAAATTACTTGAAACTTACTTAATGGTGACCTTGCCACCGGCAGCTTCAATAACTTCTTTAGCCTTTTGGGCGGTCTCTTTGTTGACCTTTTCCAAAACTGCCTTTGGAGCTGCTTCCACCAAATCTTTAGCTTCTTTTAAGCCAAGATTGGTTAGGGTGCGAACTTCTTTAATAACTTGAATCTTCTTGTCTCCGCCATCTTCCAAGACAACATCAAATTCATCTTGGTCAGCAGCGGCACCATCGCCAGCGCCACCGGCAGCAGGAGCAGCAGCAACTGCTACTGGAGCTGCGGCAGTTACGCCGAAGGTGTCTTCAAAAAGTTTTACAAAGTCTGCTAATTCGATTAGAGACATTTCCTTGAATGATGCAAGCAATTCGTCGTTACTCATCTTCGCCATTTTGGGCGCTTCCTTCCGTTACGGTTTCTGTGGTTACTTCTTCAGCAGCTTCTGCTGCTTCAGTTTCTGGAGCTTCGGCAACTGGTGCCTCGGCAGTTTCAGTTTGGGTTGCAGGTGCGCTTGCTGCCAAAACTGAAGAATCAGCTTGGGCTTTAGCTTGCAAGGCTCCAAATGCTCTCGCCGCTTGTGAAAGCGGGGCGGCAAACAAATACACCGCTTGCGTTAGCGATGCGTTCATGGCTCCGGCCAGTTTTGCTAAAAGCACTTCGCGAGATTCCAAATCGGCTAGGCGCAAAATTTCTTTGGCAGACAAAACTTTGCCGTCCATATAAGCGCCCTTGATAACCAAGGTGGGGTTTTCTTTAGCGAAGTTTTTTAATCCTTTAGCGGTTTCTACCGGATCGCCTTCGACGAATGCCAAGGCGCTAGGGCCTTTCAACATTTCATCTAGACCTTCGACGCCAGCATCTTTTGCAGCCAAACGAGAAATGGTGTTCTTGACTACCGAGTAAGTAGTCTTTGGGCCCAACGCGCGACGCAATTCTTTTAATTGGGTAACGGTGAGTCCACGGTATTCGGTCAACACAGTGGCGGCGGCGTTACGAAATTTATCCGTAACCTCGGCCAAGGTTGCTGACTTATCAGCCCGTGACATCAGACTCCTTCATTTTTGGAGCTGGATCGGCTACTTAAACAACAAAACCCGATCACGCAAGGTGTCGGGTAAAAAAATACTTACCTAATTCTCACCTGCGCGGGCGTTGCGGTTGGCAACCTTAACTTTCAAAGTTTCCTTTGAAAGACCAGCGGTCTTTGGCTTACTGGGGTACTGAGATTACCCGCTGGATGGGGTTGGTCATCCAGCGGGGTAATTCTTATTGGGAGTCGTTTGCTCCAGCGCGTACAGATTCAACCAAGATTCCAGGGCCCATGGCACTAGACATCGTGATCTTCTTTACATAGCGACCTTTTGATGAGGATGGCTTTGCTCGCAAGATTTCGTCGTAAGCCGCATTAAAGTTCTCAGCCAACTGGTCTTCGGTAAATGAAACTCTTCCAATTGGAAAGTGCAAATTAGCTTGCTTATCAGTTCTGAACTCGATCTTTCCGCCCTTGATATCGGTAACGGCTTTGGCAACATCCATAGTTACAGTTCCGGTCTTCGGGTTAGGCATTAAACCTCTTGGGCCTAGCACCTTACCTAGTCGACCAACTTTGCCCATTAAATCTGGTGTTGCCACCACTGCGTCGTAGTTTGTGTAACCACCCGCAACTTTTTCAATTAAATCATCTGAGCCAACTTCATCAGCACCAGCTTGGCGAGCTTCTTCAGCTTTTTCGCCTCCCGCAAAAACGATTACGCGAGCGGTCTTACCGGTTCCGTGTGGCAAATTAACAGTTCCGCGAACTAGTTGGTCTGCTTTTTTCGGGTCAACACCCAATCCGATTGCTACAACTACTGTTGCATCAAACTTCACACTAGAAGTTGCTTTGGCTAATTTGGCTGCCTCTAGCGGCGCATATGCCTTATCTACTTCAATTAACTCTGCTGCCTTGTTGTAATTCTTACTGCGTTTCATAGCTGCTCCTTTTGCAGTTAGTGGTTAGCGAGCCGCAGTTCGGCCCTCCCACGCTTTCTTTTCTTTACTTAACCTTCAACCACAATGCCCATGGAACGTGCGGTACCGGCAACAATTTTCATTGCGGCATCTACGTCATTGGCATTGAGATCTTTAATTTTGGCCTCAGCAATTTCACGAACTTGGGCTGAGGTCACTTTTCCAACCTTGTTCTTTAGCGGATTGTCGGTGCCTTTTTCGATTCCGGCTGCTTTTAATAAAAGTCTCGAAGCAGGAGGAGTCTTGGTAATGAAATCAAATGAGCGATCTTCGTAAACGGTAATTTCTACCGGAACAATTTGCCCTTTTTGTGATTCAGTTGCTGCGTTATAGGCCTTGCAAAAATCCATGATGTTTACGCCATGTTGACCAAGCGCTGGACCAACTGGAGGTGCTGGATTTGCTCCGCCAGCTTGAATTTGTAACTTGATAAGACCTACGGCCTTTTTCTTGGGTGCCATTTCTGTTTCTTCCTCTACTAGTTCTTTTGCACTTGGTTAAAGCTAAGTTCCACAGGAGTCTCGCGACCAAAGATTTCTACTAGGCCGACAACTTTCTGAGAATCTGCATTTATTTCACTAATGGTTGCTTGCAAAGTCGCAAATGGCCCGTCAATCACGGTTACCGAATCGCCAACTGAGAAATCAACCACACTAACTTCTTTAATAGTGGTGGTTTGTCCGCCAGCACCAGTAACAATTTTCTTTTCAGGTTTCGGTGCCAAAATTGCAACAACTTCAGGCAAACTTAACGGTGCGGGTGTGTGTGCATGACCAACAAATCCAGTTACACCTGGCGTATGTCTTACCGCTCCCCATGATTCATCAGTTAAGTCCATGCGTACTAAGACATAGCCTGGGAATTTATTTCTCTTAATTTGTTTTCTTTGACCTTGCTTAATTTCTGTAACTTCTTCGATTGGAACTTCAACTTGATAAATGTAATCTTCCATATTTAATGAATTAATACGGTTTTCTACGTTACTCTTCACGCGGTTTTCTAGACCAGCATATGAGTGCACCACGTACCACTCACCTGGCAAAATTCTCATTTTCTCAGCAAAAGCAGTTACTGGATCGACTTCTTCTTCGATTGGCTCAGTTGCTTCAACGTCAGTTTCTGCATTTGGCTCTTCTGTTACAACTACTGCTGCTTCTTCAATTTCTGCTTCCACAGCGGGCGCGGCAGTCTCTTCGGTTATTGCTGCAGCTTCTACCTCAGGTGCTTCCAGCGCGGTCTGAGCGTCTTGGCTATGTGAGAACGGTGATTCAGTCACTATTATTAATTCCTTTGCCTATGATCCGAAAATAAAAATTGCTACTTGAGTGAAAATAAAATCAAATGCCGAAATGATGAGGGCCACAATGACCACAAATACCAAAACCACCACAGTGTAATTGAAAAGTTGAAAACGAGTTGGCCAAACTACTTTTTTTAGTTCAGCAATAACTTGGCGTACAAAATTTATGGCGCGCTGAATGAAGTTCTTTCCCTCAACCGTGGTTGGAGTCGCTTCGCTCACTTTTTTCCTTTTTTTTTGCTTTATTGGCAGGGGCGACAGGACTTGAACCTGCAACCGCCGGTTTTGGAGACCGGTGCGCTACCAATTGCGCCACACCCCTATGCCTGGTCTAAGGCATGCTCACGCACAGCGTCTTTAGCGCTCGTAAGAGTTTACGCGTAAGGGATTTTGAGTATTTAGGTCGGGTTCCGACCTATCTTCAAATGACTATATACATAGTGACAATATTGTCCCCATGAGCGATATTTCATCCCGGGTAGCCAAGATAGCCGAATCTGCCACTTTGGCAGTTGATGCAAAAGCAAAAGCTTTAAAAGCTGAAGGTAAGCCAGTAATTGGCTTTGGTGCTGGAGAGCCAGACTTTCCCACCCCTGCCCACGTTGTTGAAGCCGCAAAAGTTGCCGCCGCCAATCCCGCTAGTCATCGCTACACCCCAGCCAGTGGATTACCTGATTTACGAAAAGCGATTGCCCAAGCAACTAGTCGTGATGACAAAATTGAAGTTACTCCAGAGCAAGTTGTAGTAACTAATGGTGGAAAGCAAGCCATCTTTAACACTATGGCTACTTTGATAAATCCTGGTGATGAAGTAATCATTCAAGCTCCTTACTGGGTTACTTATCCAGAAGTCGTGCAAGTTTTTGGTGGAGTTGCAAAAATTGTAATGAGTGATGAAACCACCGGCTATAAAGTAACAGTGAAAGAATTAGAAAAAGCTCGCACTTTAAAAACAAAAATGTTAATTTTTGCCTCCCCTTCAAATCCAACTGGTGCGGTTTACACACCCGAAGAAATTCAAGCAATAGGTAAATGGGCGCTCAAGCATGAGATTTGGGTAATGACGGATGAAATTTATCAACATTTGATTTACCCTGGAAACGAATTTGCTTCTATTTTAAATTTGGTACCAGATTTAGCAGAACGCTGCGTAATTGTTTCTGGTGTTGCGAAAACTTATGCCATGACTGGTTGGCGGGTGGGCTGGACTATTGGGCCAAAAAATTTCACTAAAGCTTCAATTAACTTGCAATCACACATGACCAGCAACGTCAGCAATGTCGCGCAACATGCAGCCATTGCCGCGATTACTGGCTCGCAAGAAGTTGTTGGTGCAATGTTGCAAGCTTTTGATAAGCGCAGACAAACCATGGTAAAAATGTTAAACGAAATTCAAGGCGTCTCTTGCCCAATGCCTGGTGGAGCTTTTTATGTCTACCCCTCGGTCAAAGGATTGATCGGAAAATCAATCAACGGTAAAACCGTCAACTCCTCTATGGAATTTGCCGAAATTGCGCTTGATGAAGCAAACGTTGCAGTAGTACCAGGTGAGGCTTTTGGTACGCCCGGATACGTACGCATGAGTTACGCACTAGGTGATGATGATTTAGTCGAAGGCGTTAGCCGCTTGCAAAAACTTTTTGCTTAAAGTTCTACACCAATTAAAGTCGGCTCAACTTCAAGATGAATTCCGTATTTGGCGATCACTTGATCTTGAATCAACTTGGCTAATTCGATTAGTTCTTTTGTAGTGCCGTTACCGTCATTAATAAGCGCTAAAGAATGTTTCGAAGAAATCGCAACTGAATTATGTTTATGGCCCTTAACAAAACCTGCGTTTTCAATTAACCAAGCCGCACTCACCTTTTGGTGAGATTCATTAAACGAAAAACTCTTTGCTCCAGGCGGTACTTTCTCTATTTCAACTATTGGATTGGTAAAAAATGAGCCAACACTCCAGGTGTCTTGATCAAAATAATCACTAACCATTCCCTTGGCTTTTCTAATTTCTAGTACCGCTTCACGAATCTCACTTATTGGAGCTGACGCTCCAAGTTCTATTTCGAGGTGGTCTGCCACATCTTTATAGTTAGTTAGGTTTGAAACTTTGGTGGCTTTCAATCTTAATTCAACCGATTCCACAATTACATTAAATTCTTTTTGCTTTATTGCGCTAGTGCGATAGCCAAAATTTAAATCCTTCTTTTCAAGCTTGCGCCACTTGCCAGTATTGAGATCAACCACATTTACAAACTCAATTAAATTTGAAATTTCTTGCCCATAAGCACCAATGTTTTGAATCGGTGTCGCCCCAACTAATCCTGGGATTCCAGCGAGGGTTTCTAGCCCAGAAAATCCGTTATCAACCATTTCTGCCACAAAATCGTCCCAAACTACCCCGGCTTCTACTTTTACCAACCGGTCTAGCTCTCTCGCAGCGATAGAAGAATTTTTGAGATTAATTTTTGCTACTACCCCATCAAACCCCTCATCAGAAACAACCAAGTTGCTTCCGCCGCCTAATATAAATTTTTCATCGTCGTAATACTGATCGATAAATTCTTGAATTTCACTTGGGGTTTCAATCTCAACTAACGTTGAAATTTTGCCACCCAATCTCAAGGTTGTTAAGTCTTTAAAAGATTGATTTTCTTTAACCTGCATAACGCCTTAGCCTAGCCTTAACGACGCGGGCTCAGGATGGGATCTTTACCTCTAAATTTTTGAAGCAATCGATCATAAGTTTTCTTTGACTGACTTTCTCGATATTTTTCATCCGAGTCGTGGTACCCATGGTGACGTGCTTGTGAAACTGGCAGCTCATCAATCGCATAAAGCAGATGACCTTCAGCTCGCAACATCAAAGACCATTCCATATCCGCGTTGCGGTAAAACTTAGCTTTTTCATCGGGGCCGATTTCGCGAGCAATCTCTGTTTTGACGGCAAGCAAATAACTCATCAAGACATCAACTTCACCGCTGCCTTTATCCACCACGCTGCGCCAATTATCTGAAAGATCTACTAAGGCACCCTTCCAGCCCACCGCGGTAAAACCTGAATTAATTTTTTCGAGTAAAGGTGTTAAAAAATCGCCAGTTGTTTTGGTAGATAAATCCATCACCAGATAAATCGGTGAGGTTACTAAATTTATGAGTGAATTTTGACAAGTGGCCCAGCCGGCTTGAGAGAGTTCTTGCGCCACATGAAACACCGTTACTCGATCTGGAAACTCTTTTTTTATTTTCTCAGCTCTAATCCCCACTTGATCAATATTGGCTAAATCCAAAATCACCAAGTTTGCTGTGGTATTTTCTAAAATCCCGCGCGCACAACTCTCTAAATCATCTGCCCAGCCATCAGCTAACAAGCCCACCGTCGCAGCAGCCTTAGGTAATTTTTCTGCATTGGCCAAATCGCTTACTCGCGGTAATTGAGTAAATGGTGGCTTTTGGCTTAATTCATATCCAGTGGCTACATCTTTTACTAACCAACCCAGCTCGACGATTTCTTCACGCAATGAGTCGCTGAGCGCGTAGTTTTTTTCGGCTTTAGCTGTTTTTCTTTTTTCAGCTAGCTCAATAACCGCTTGGGGGATTTCACTCACAACTGAACTATCACTACCGCTTTGCCCAGCACCTTGGCACCTTCTGATCTGGCTTGAATATCTATTTTTATATTTTCGGCGTTAACTTCTACAACTTTCGCGCTTACTTCTACCTTTGCACCCACCCCGTCATCTGGCACAACCACCGGTGCAGCAAAGCGCACTTGATAATCAACAACTTTTGCAGGATCATCAATCCAGTCGGTGACAATTTGTAGGCACCTTCCCATTGTTAGCATCCCATGAGCAATAACATCTGGTAGCCCTACCGCTTTTGCCACGCGTTCGTTCCAATGAATTAAATTAAAATCTAGCGAGGCACCAGCATATTTAATTAAGTCTGCTCTTGTTACCCCAAAAGTTTTACTTGGCAATTCAAATCCCACTTCAATACTCACGATTCACCTCGCGCTATCAAAACAGACCTCAAACTACCTACTACTCCATCCGGCTCACCAAAATGAACATTAAAGGTTAAAAATTCATTTCCTACTTTTTCAACTACACTTTCTAATTCAGCATTAAGTGCTAAGTCCATTCCTGCCACTACTGGCTGGCGTAAAGTAAAGCCTTGCTCTCCGTGGACTATCCGGCTGTAATCTAAATTAAATTCTGGATCAAACAAAATTTTATTCATGGCTTCCATCGCCATAGTTATTAAAAATGTTGTAGGCGCAACAATATCTTTGTAGCCCAAACTTTTTGCGTGCTCGCTATTAAAGTAAATAGGATCAGTCTCGCCTAGGGCGCGAGCAAACTCTTTTATTTTTTCCCGCCCCACCTGATAAGTCTCGAACTTGTCCGGAAAGAAAATAGGCCTTCCGACGAAGTCTTTATTAACTGCCACTAGCAGTTATTAACGAGTCTCGCGGTGTTCGGTGTGCTTATTGCAACGAGCACAATATTTATTTACCGCTAAACGATCGGGATCGTTACGACGGTTCTTCTTGGTGATGTAGTTGCGTTCTTTGCAATCTACGCATGCCAAGGTGATCTTCGGACGAACATCACTCTTTGCCATTTTGTTACCTCTCTTCTTACCTTAAGTCCTGTAGCGAGGGCGGGAGTCGAACCCGCGACACAGCGATTATGAGCCGCTTGCTCTACCACCTGAGCTACCCCGCCTTAATCGTTCGAGCCCCAAACGGGATTCGAACCCGTGACCTTCTCCTTACCATGGAGATGCTCTACCAACTGAGCTATCGGGGCAATAGTGCCTAGTGAAAGAGCGCTAAGCCGCGATGTATGAGAATACCTGAAGAGGCAAAAGGGGCTTAACTTGAGCGGATGGACAATTAGTCAGATCAAAGATCTAACTGGAATCAAAGCAATAGTCACAGGGGCCAACTCGGGACTTGGTTATGAAACAGCAAAGGCACTAGCTGCGAATGGTGCAATGGTAATTCTTACCGGACGCAATGTTGAAAAATGCGAACAAGCAGCGCAATCGATAAAGCTAGAATATCCCGAGTCGCAAATTTCTGTTAGTTTTTTAGACTTGTCAGATTTAACTTCAGTTAAAGTTTTTGCTGAAAATCACCTTGATGAACCGCTAGATATTTTGATAAATAACGCCGGAATCATGGCCACCCCTTACGCTCAAACTGTAGATGGTTTTGAAGCACAAATGGGTACCAACCATTTGGGTCACTTTGCGCTAACCGCTTTGCTATGGCCGGCTTTAGCCAAATCGCCTAAGGCAAGAATCGTGAACGTTTCTTCATCTGCTCATAAATTTGGCAAACTTCGCACCGCAAATGAAGATGAAATAAATATGTCAAAGGCAAATTACCGCGCTTGGTCTGTTTATGGAAACAGCAAGTTAGCAAATCTTCTTTTCACTTACCAACTAAATAAAAAGCTTAAAGCCACTGGACTAACCCAAACAGTTACTTCTGCGCATCCTGGGTTTTCAAATACCAAT
>JAGYJD010000009.1 GCA_018402365.1 Candidatus Nanopelagicales bacterium
TAGTGCAATAAAAAAGAAGAATTCTTTAATGTAAGTGAGCGAAAAGAAAACAATAAATAGCAAAAATAGTCCCACCCCTATTGCTACCGGAAGGTTGCGCCCTGTTTTTTGCTCAACTGAGTCTGTCATTTAGACCTCGAGTAATTCGGCTTCTTTGTGCTTTAACAATTCGTCAATCTGCGCTTCGTGTTTTTTAGTACCTTCATCCAAACTCTTCTCAGCACGCTTAACATCATCCTCGCCAACTTCCCCGTCTTTTTTCAATTTTTCCAAAGTTTCTTTAGCATGACGACGAATATTTCTAATTGATATCTTTGAATCTTCTGCTTTGGTCTTCGCTACTTTTATGTACTCTTTACGGCGTTCTTCGGTTAGCTGGGGCAGCGGAATGCGAATAATATTTCCATCATTGCTGGGGTTAACCCCTAAATCGCTTTCTTGAATTGCCTTTTCAATTGCGCTCATTGCACCCTTATCAAAAGGAGTAATAATCACCATTCTGGCTTCCGGAATTTGAATTGAAGCCATTTGATTTAAGGGTGTCATGGTGCCGTAATAGTCGGCATTTATTTTATTAAACATCGAAGGATTAGCTCTGCCAGTTCTGATTGTGGTGAAATCTTCTTTGGCAACCTCTAAAGCTTTATCCATTTTGGTTTGCGCTTCTTGTAAAACCTGCTCAATCATTGTTACGCTCCCTGAATAATGGTGCCAATTTTTTCACCATTTACTGCCCGTTTAATATTTCCGTTTTCTAACAAATTAAAAACTAAAATAGGCAAATTGTTATCTCTGCATAAGCTAATGGCGGTAGCATCCGCGACTTTCAAATCTTTTTGTAACACTTCATCGTAAGTCAATTTTTCATACTTTTCGGCTTTTGGATTCTTTCTTGGGTCATCGGAATAAACTCCATCAACACCCTTAGCCATCAAAACAACTTCAGCACCGATCTCCAATGCTCGCTGCGCAGCAGTGGTATCAGTTGAAAAGAATGGAACACCCAGTCCTGCTCCAAAAATTACGACTCTGCCCTTTTCTAAATGCCGCACTGCCCGGCGCGGAACATAAGCTTCAGCAACTTGTCCCATTGTGATTGCGGTTTGCACTCTAGTGTCAACACTAATTTTTTCTAAGAAGTCTTGCAAGGCTAAACAGTTCATGACTGTACCTAGCATTCCGATGTAGTCAGCACGAGAGCGTTCCATTCCCCGCTCTGACAACTGTGCGCCACGAAAATAATTGCCACCGCCAATCACGACAGCAACTTGAGTTCCGTTTTTTACTACGTTCGCAACTTGTTGAGCAATGTCGGCCACCACATCAGGATCAACTCCCAAACCTCCACCGCCGGCGAATGCTTCGCCCGAGAGTTTTAGCAGCACCCTTTTGTAGGCTCGCTCACTCATTTACGCTTGTCCCACCTTGTATCTGGCAAAGCCGTTTACTTGGACTTTATTCTCTTCTAACAGATTCTTGATGGTCTTTTTATTGTCTCTTACCCAGGCCTGCTCAACTAAGCAAAAATCCTTGAAATAGGAGCCAACCCGACCTTCAACGATTCTTTCAATCGCTGCCTCGGGCTTGCCTTCTTCTTTAGCGGTTTGCTCGGCCACACGCTTTTCGGTATCAATTACTTCCGCTGGAACATCCTCGCGAGTTAGGTACAAAGGTGCCATCGCCGCGATTTGCTGTGCAAGATCTTTAGCTACTTGCTCATTCGCTGAATCAAGTTGCACGATCGCGCCAACACCTGCTGGCAACGCTGGATCTGGCTTGTGCAGGTAAATATGAATGTATCCACCTTCTAAACGTGAGAACTTTTTAATCTCAACTTTTTCACCCATCACGCTATTTGCTTCGTCAAGCGCTTGTTGAACTGACTTACCTGCTTCTAGTTCACTTGCCAGCAAAGTAGCAACATCGCTTGGATTACTATCCAAAATATGCTTTGCAACTTTGTCAGCTAAGGCAATAAAATCTGGAGTTTTTGCAACAAAGTCGGTTTCACAGTTCACTTCAACTAAAGCACCCTTTGTGTCACCCTCAACTAGCCCGGCTACCAAACCACTTGAAGCAACACGACCTTCTCTTTTGTTGACATCTTTTGCGCCTTTTACGCGCAATAATTCAACTGCAGCATTAAAGTCGCCATCAGTTTCATCTAAAGCTTTTTTGCAATCCATCATTCCTGCGCCAGTTGCCTCGCGCAGTGTCTTCACATCTTGGGCGGTGTAATTCGCCATTGTTTTCTATTCCTTTTCATTAAAAGTGCCGAGACTAATCTCGGCACTCAACTTGTAAATTAATTAAGCCTGTTCGGCAGGTGTTTCAGTAGCAGTTGCAGCTTGGGCTGTAGCAGGAACTTCTGGTGAAGAACCCTCTAGTAATTCTTTTTCCCATTCAGCTAACGGCTCAGCTACTGGTGAATCTGCGTTTGCATTTCTTGACGATCTCGCCATCAAACCTTCAGCAGTTGCATCAGCAATCACTCGAGTTAATAGTCCAATTGATCTAATCGCATCATCATTACCCGGGATCGGAAAATCAACTTCATCTGGATCGCAGTTGGTATCTAAGATCGCAACCACTGGGATTCCTAGTTTGCGTGCTTCATCAACCGCAATTTGTTCTTTCTTTGTGTCTACAATCCAAAGCACGTTAGGTAACTTGTGCATTTCGCGCACCCCACCCAATATGCGTTCTAATTTTTCTTTTTCACGACGCATCATTAAAAGTTCTTTTTTGGTATAACCACTGCTGGTATCTTCAAAGCTAATGGCTTCTAATTCTTTAAGGCGTGTTAAACGCTTTTGAATTGTTCCAAAGTTGGTTAACATTCCACCAAGCCAACGCTCAGTAACAAATGGCATTCCAACTCGACGAGCTTGCTGCTGGATTGGTTCGTGAGCTTGACGCTTGGTACCAACAAACATGATGGTGCCACCGCGTGCCACGGTTTCTTTTACGTATTCATATGCCCGGTCAATGAAAGTCAATGACTGATTTAAATCAATCACATAAATTCCATTGCGCTCAGTCATAATGAAACGCTTCATTTTTGGATTCCAACGACGGGTCTGATGCCCGAAATGAACGCCAGATTCAAGCAACTGACGCATTGTTACAACGGCCATGGCCGCACTCCTTCTTTGCAGCACGTAGCTGCGCTCGGTTTGTAGCAAAAGTCGGTTGACTCTTGCTCCTGACATTCGCCGTTTATGAGCACTGTCTATATATATAGTCAGACCTAGCCCACAACGGTCTGGCTAACCAGAGACCGAATGTGCGAAGTCACCAACCAAAGTTGGTGCTGGCCCCATGCTAATAGAACCCTTTATTTGCTTATCCCCAGCCCTTATTCATCAACAAGCGAACACCGAATTTCCCAAAACAAACCTAAAAAGCATTAAATAGTTAAATGCTTGAATTACTAATCCTCCCAATCTCTGATCCTTGGGTTCCACCCATTCAGCCCATGGTGATCGAGCGATATTTCGAACCACCACCCACTCCTTACGCCGCCGGCAATCGAGGTGTTGACATTAGAACTGAACCACAAACTCCAATCAGAGCTCCGCAAGATGGAGTAGTTCATTTCTCAGGAAGAATCGGCAAAATCGGAATCGTATCTATAAATCACAACCACTTAAAAACTACCTTTCAACCAATTGACTCAATAGTCGTAGCAGGCCAAGCCGTTAAAAGAAATCAAATCATTGGCTACGTAGCTGTAGAAGGCTCTCATTGCATACCGAATACCTGTTTACATTGGGGCTTAATAGAAGAAAAGCGCTATTTAAATCCTTTATCGATACTTACTAAGACTTATCCTATATTGTTACCAATTCTCTTTGATTAAATTATCTCACTGCCTTGCACAATTTAAATAAAGGAATATAGAGCTTAGCCGCTTGATATACGGTTATTTGAGTGTTACTGTGATTATTACTGGAATAGATTTTCAACCTGATGCGGACATATTGTTATCTGATTTCACAATACGCATAGGAAAACAATGATTGAATTAATTCTCAGTAATCAACTTAAAGGTTTCGGAATAAAAAAAGAACCAGGTCCGACTCTTCAAATAATGATAGATTCAAAAACTTCACTCGAAACGCATTTAGAACGCAATGAAGTTCAACTCTTGGGTGGTATCCGTTGGTACCTATCGCAACTCTATAGCGCTCAAGACGCCCCATTAAGGTCTATGAGTGCTCGCAATGGATCAGAGGCGGTTATCACGGCAATTCTAAATTCGGTCCCTGCTACCAATAATCTCTAAGGCCATAAGTAACTCTTCAGGGCTAACATCTAATACTCGACATAAGTCCGGTAGCAAAGCCATACTCGGCACAGTTTCAAGAGTGAAATACCTAAAAAGATTACCTCTATTAATTCCCACCTTTACAGCAACATCGTCCAAGCTTGTATAACCTAAGTCATCCATTCGAGCGCGCAACCAACTCATCCCAGTCAACTTCTGAGACTTCACAATGACACCGCTTCCTAACTCAATAGACAACGCTCAGCAGTATAGGACAATTACTCTCATCCCGAAAGATTTCTCACACACATTTATAAAAAATAAGGACCACCCGAAGGTGGTCCTTATTACAACTTCTTTCTGAGATTAAGGCATCGTTACAGTTGATCTAAACGTTCCATCAACCTGCACCCGAACCTTTTGCCCTGTTCTTAGTGGCTTATCAGTCTCAAGAACAGTTCTTGCGTTCTCACCTATCTTGCCTAATCTCTGCTCACCTAAGAGAAATAATTTGCCCTTAATAGTTCTTTTATAAATCTTGGCAGTCTTACCCGCTTGAGACTCAGCTAAACTAATCCACACCGTACTAACCCCATCATCATCCTTAGTAATAGTCCACTTCTGTCCACTAAAAAACCCTGGGACAGGGGTGGGAATTGTCTGAAGATTTTGCTGCCAAGCGCCATCATCAACTGGCCTAGAGGGTGCAGATGCTGCAGGTGTTAAGGCTAATCGTGCAGCCGCAACAAGACCATCTTTAGTATCAACTTTTGTTTGAGAGTCTAATTTAGCGCTAACCTCAACTTGTGTTCCAAATCCAAAGGTTAATATAGCGGTAACTACATCTTGTGTTACTAATCCAAAGGTTTCTGCGGCAGTCACCTCAGCGAGAGTGCTTAAAGGCAAAGCTTGATAAAGGATCGCCGCAGCTTGCGCTACGACGGCAGTTTTAACATTTACTGGATGCTGGACTTCTCCAATGTCTTCAAGTGCCATTCCACCCTCAACTAGTTCATTCAATAAACCTTGTACAGTGACTCTCAAATTATTTGCAGCAGTAACATTCGCAGTAGTAGGTGTACCTATGTCTGCATCTACATATGCATCAACGGCAGCAAAGAGCGCAACTTGATTTATTGCTGCAACACTTATCGACTGACTAGTTCCAACTAATAATGCTCCACCAGTTTCTGTAGCAGTGACGGTAAAACTACCTGCTGCACTAAAAGTTACATCAACTGTTGCAACCCCTGTGGTTGGGTCAAAAGGACTAAGAGTGCCAAATTCCACATCATCATCCGTTGATGAAAGCGTCACTGATATAGAATAATTTGGAATGGGAGTCGTTCCGTCAGAAGTAGCAGTAATAGCAAATGTTCGGGCTACGCCAGCTTGTTACCGTGCCGGTAGTTTCAATGTCGAAACCGGCAACACCTATAGATGCGCTAGTTCCAACTAACGCTGAGGGATCCGTTGTTGATGCAGTAACGGTAAAAATACCTGCTGCACTAAAGTTACATCAACTGTTACCCAACCCCTGTGGTTGGGTCAAAAAGGACTAAGAGTGCCAAATTCCACATCATCATCCGTTGATGAAAGCGTCACTGATATAGAATAATTTGGAATGGGAGTCTTTCCGTCCAAAGAGTAGCAGTAATAGCAGCAAATGTTCGGGCTACGCCGAAATTTGTCATCGCGCCGGTCTCTCTACTCCGGAATGAGCCACTTGCTTGCGCGGGGTGACAGGACCTACAGCAGCCAAGAAGTGACTAACAATGAACTGAAAATTCGTATTAGTAATGATTTCTTCAAAGCGACTCCAAATGTGTTCTAATTAATCAACACTCTATCTGTTGCTTAATTACAACACAAGTTGATTTTCATAAGTCATTTATGCTCTGAGGTCAAAGGCACCTTAGCCGCCTAATGTGTGGTTATTTGAGTGTTGCTGTAATTATGACTGGAATAGATTTTTAACCTGATGCGGACATATTGTTATCTGATTTCACAATACGCATAGGGAAATAATGATTGAATTAATTCTCAGAAATCAACTTAAAGGTTTCAGAATAAAAAAGAAACAGGCCCGACTCATCCCAGTCAACTGAGGCTTTGGACAAGCTCTTCCTAACCCAAGGGACAACGCTCAGCAGTAAATTTCAACCCCCCCCCCAGACCACCATTCACACAAAAATAAGGACCACCCCGAAGGTGGTCCCTTATTACAAATTCTTTCTTAGATTAAGGCATCGTGCAGTTGATCTAAGGTGCCATCAACCTGCACCCGAACTTTTGCCCTGTTCTTAGTGGCTTATCAGTCTCAACAGTAGTGTTTCCGTTCTTGCCTAAGGTCTGCTTCACTAAAATAAGTTGCCCTTAATAGTTCTCTTGTAAATCTTGAAGTCTTACCCGCCTGAGACTTAAATTTAAGTTAATCTTCACCGTACTATCCCCATCCAGCATCTTTAGTAGTCCACTTCTGTCACTAAAGAACCCTGGGACTGGTGAAATTGTCTGAAGATTTTGCTTCCAGGCACCCATCGTCTACTGATGTTGAGGGTGTAGATGCTGCTGGAACGGTAATAATGCTGTTATGCCGGTATAACCAGTAGGCGGGGATTATTTCTGATGTTCCAGCCTCTAAGCCTGTAATGGTAAAGGTTGCTGTTTCCTACTCAGCAACATCAGCAACTAATCGGTGAAACAGTTGCTACATCAGTGTGCACTAATTGGCCGTTACAGAATCTGTTCTAAGTCAAGTTCAGTTGATGTTATAGATACTTCAACGGTGTCCCCTACTACGACACTTGGCGTTGCATTACTGACCACTAAGCCTGGAGACGGTAGCTTTGTAACTGTTGCTGTCACGTCGGTGTAACCGGCAACTCGGAAGGTTATAAGTGAAGTTTCCAGCCGCTACGCCAGTAATGGTGAATGTGGCAACACCACTAAATGCATATACAGGAAGTCTACAGTTGCTTTACCAGTGGTCTGCACTAGTGGCCGTTACTGACCCCGCTACCCAAAGTATTATCTACAAGAAGTAACTGTCATCATTGGTTCCACTTATAACGACACTTGGCGTTTGCATTACTGACTACAAGGGGTCTGATCAGTAACAAAAAATGAGCCTGAGTCAACCGCAGGTAGAGGAGAGAAGATGTGAACTCAAGTGTGTGGTCACCACTTCCCCGATTTTCAAACCGGTGAATGTAGCAACACCACTAGATGCAGTTGCGGTCATATTCCCCGAGTGCTCCAGTTCCCGTTTTTATGGCAACAGTTACGACAGTAGTGTTATCTGTTATTTACAACATCTCCATTCAGATGCATGAATTTGAACTATTGGTTGGGTATTGAACTCCACGTTATTTGGCACCTGCTGGATGATGCAAGACAACTAACTTATGGCTAGAGGCCATCGCGGGCGATGACATCAAGGCGAATATTAATGAACTAATAGCAAGAATGATGATTTTCTTCAAAGCAACTCCACTTGTGTTGTAATTAAGCAACACTTTATTTGTTACTTAACTAGTGCGCAAGTTGATTTTTATATGTCGTTTATGCCCTGGGGTGGGCTTGATCAAATGATTTCTTGAGTCTTTCGACTGTTATATGGGTGTATTTCTGGGTGGTGGCGAGGCGTGTCCGAGAAGTTCTTGCACGATGCGTAGGTCAGCGCCACCTTCTAATAGATGAGTTGCGGCAGTGTGTCTGAGGTCGTGGGGTGAGATATTTGGTGAATCTTCGACTCTGTTTATGGCTCTTGTGACAATGCGGCGTACTTGACGTACATCTAATCTTTTACCACGATCACCTAGAAAGAATGCATTTTGTGATTTGTCGTTAGCTAGTTCAGGTCTTGATTGGTTTAAGTAGTTGGTGAGTGCTTTTTGAGCTGGGATACCAAATGGAGCCACTCTTTCTTTGCTTCCTTTACCCAAGACTCTTATGGTTAGGCGTTCAAAATCGATATCTTTAAGATCAAGGTTGGTTAATTCGCTCACTCGAATAGCTGAGGCGTAGAGCAATTCCAATATTGCGTGATCTCTGATTCTGACAACTGTTGATTGGTTTTCATCTTCTAAAACTGCAGATTCATCCATAAGTTTTTCGGCTTGTGCTTTGCCGAGCACCCGCGGTAATGACTTAGGGACTTTTGGTGTTAAAAGCCGGGCCCCTGGGTCGGTTTTTGTAATGTTGTTTTCAGCAAGCCATTTAGTGAAGACTCTTACCGAGCTGGTGCGGCGAGCAAGGGATGCTGCGGCTGCCCCGTTGGTACTTTGCACAGCGATCCAACTGCGGATAGTTGTTAGGTCTAATTCTTGAATGTTCTTAAGGTTTTTTGATTCGGAGTATTCCAAGAGTGATTCAATGTCGGTTCTATAGGTGCGGAGGGTGTTGGGTGAGCGGTTTTTTTCATGGTGCAGATAGTCAATGAAGTCATCGACTATTTCTTGCCATTTAATACCCACCCTCTAAGGTTCACAGGTTTTGAAATATTTAGCAAGCGTCTTCAAGGGCGGGTTGTCTGGTATTTGCTTTAGGGTCTATCACCCAGCCAGTTAGAGACTTTCGGATTGCTGAATTAATTTGTAATTCAGTTATAGCTGAAATAACCTCAATTCGATCGAGCCCAGATCGATTGACAATTTCAGGTATTTCAAAACCACCTCTCAAAGGTAGGGTTTCAAATACCAACTTTGATTTATCGCTCAGCGAATCAAAAATTGAAGAGTTAGCTATCTCTTCAATAGGGATTGGGGCTTGTCCAAGTGGTGAGAGTAGTTCAACCACGTCTTGATAACCAGTAATGATCTCAGCTTGTTTGGTTTTGATTAACTCATTAGTGCCAAGTGAGTTTTCACTGGTTACTTCACCGGGGAACGCCATAACCATTCGAGAGAGTTTGTTGGCATGATTTGCCGTGGAAAGAGAGCCTGAAATCTTAGGTGCCTCAACTACAACTACCCCGCCGGCTAAAGCGGCAATAATTCGATTGCGATCGAGAAATTGTGATTTGTTTGGAGTTCTACCAGGAGGATATTCACTCACTACAGCGCCATTTTGGGTAATGCGTGTGATCAATTCACTATTTGCTTTTGGATAAAAGTTATCTAAGCCATTTGCCTGCACACAAATCGTTGCACCTTTTGCTAAAAGAGTGCTGTGATGAGCAATTACATCTATACCAAATGCTCCGCCCGAAACTATTGTGAAACCAAAAGTAGCTAATTCATACGCTAACTCTTGAGTAATACGAGATCCATAACTTGTGGCATTGCGAGTGCCAACTATTGCTACTGAGGTATCAAGCAGCGCTCTTTTATCCCCTCGCAGAAATAACCCGATTGGTGAATGTAACTCTAAATCGTTTAATTGCTCTGGCCAAAATTCGCTTTGCGGGGTGAGGTACTCGATTTTGTTTCTTTCAAGCTGCATCTTTAATTCAGCAATCGAATTAATTTGGTTTAACCTTGCGATTCTGCGCCGTTCGCTGGGTCGGGCAGCAGAACTAGTAGTAATAACTTCTAGTGCGCCTTTAGCGCCACGAGAATCAATAGCGCGAGCGAGTTGTGGGTCGATGTGATCTGAAATCCAACTCAAGACCAATCTTGCATCAGCTTCAGTTAAAGAACTTATTTCTTGAATTTTCATGCTGCCCATTTTCCTTCTGCATCTCTTAATGAGAGTGCTGCCAATACATCTTCTTTAGTTGGACGATCGTGTCCTCTTAAATCACTCGCAGTCCAGGCAAGCCGTGCTACTCGGTCTGCTCCGCGAATTGAAATAATCCCTCTACGCAAGGAATCTTGAAGTACTTCGCCCGATTCATTAAGTCGAAAATCTGTTCTCAAAGATTTAGGAGTCATGCGCGCATTAACGTCGAAGTCCTGATCTTTAAACCTCTGCTTCATTCGCTCTCGGGCCAACAAAACTCTTTCGGCGATAACTTGACTGGATTCAACTTCATGCATCTCTATTGCAATCTCAGCTTGAGTTGGAACATAAAGTCTTAATCGAATATCAACTCGATCCATTAAGGGACCAGATAGCTTATTTAGATATCGAATCTTTGCCTGCATGCTGCAATTGCACTTTTGACCTACTGTCGGCCCACAGGGACAAAGGTTTGAAGCAATTACCAATTGAAATGAGGCTGGCATTTGCGAGACAAAGTTTGCTCTGGCAATTACTACTCTTCCAGATTCTAAAGGTTGTCTTAATGACTCTAAAACATTTCGTGAAAACTCAGGTGCTTCATCTAAAAACAAAACTCCGTTATGAGCTTGAGTTATCAACCCGACGGTGGCAGCTGATTTATAACCGCCTCCAATTACGGCCACGTGAGTTGCCGTGTGATGCGGAGCCACAAAAGGAGGCGTTAAATCAAGTGCGTACTCATCATTTAATAAGCCGGCACTAGACCTAATTGCGCTCACATTTAAAGCTTGAGTTTTAGAAAGTGGTGGCAAGATCCCTGTGAATCTTTCTGCCAAAAGAGTTTTACCAACTCCTGGCGGACCAACCATCGCTACATGATGACCCCCCGCTGCTGCGCACTCCAACCCCCACTTTGCGGTGACATGTCCCGCTACTTCACTCATATCACTGCCCTGTTTTACTTTGGCTTGCGATTTGACTTGCACACTTCTTGGCTTAACCTGACCCTTAAATATCGCTACTAATTCTTTTAAGCTTGATACTGGAACCACATTTAAATTCTCAACCAAAGTGCATTGCGCAGCGCAATTTTCAGCTGTTAAAAAGTTACCCAGACTCTCGGCTGCGGCAATAGCTGCTGGCAGTGCCCCTCTTACTTCTTTTACGGCTCCATCTAAACCAAGCTCCCCTAAAATTGCAAAGTTTTTGAAGTCTTCAATTTTTAATTGACTAGTAGCAGTCAAAACTGCTACCGCAATTGCTAAATCGATTCCGGCTCCACTTTTTGGTAATCCTGCTGGAGAGAGTGAGACAGTAACTTTTCGATTGGGCCAAACTAGGCCACTATTTCGAACGGCTGCCTTCACTCGATCTCTTGCTTCGCCCACTGCCGTATCTGGTAGACCCACAATCGAGAATCCCGGCAAACCTTCGCCCACATCTACTTCGACATCAATTAAGTGCCCAGTCACGCCGATAACTATCGCTGATTTGATAATTGCGTGTTTCATAGTTCTATCCCTTTCAAATGATCAATGGTTGGGTCTGTCTCGGGAATCCCAGTAACGCCGATTACGTCAACTCGAATTGAATTGGCTTTTAACGAATTAGCTAGTAAATATGCATAAAGTAACTGCCGCAGTCTTCGAATTTTTTCAGGACTTATTGCCTCTAGCGGGGTACCAAACCTGGCCGAAGTTCTGGTCTTTACCTCACAAGCAACTACTGTTTGCCCATCTTTGGCAACGATGTCTAGCTCGCCAATAGAGCATCGCCAATTGGTATCCAGTATTTGGTAACCATCGGTCTTTAAGTGAGCTTGGGCTATGCCCTCACCCCAATCGCCTAATAACTTTGATCTTTTTGTCATGTATTACATAATGAAGAAATTTAGTCTTGTTGTGTGAAATTTTTGATAACTGTGGATAAGCATGGGCTCTGGATAAGTCCTGGCTGGGCCATGAGCTGTAAAACCCTAATTTTTTTAAATTCTCATTTTTATTTAATATTAAGCTTTTTATCGAGTATTCTCTCAAAAGTAACGACAGGTAACGATACCTCTAAAAACGACTAACTTTTATAAGAAATAGACCCCGGGTTTGGTTTTGAGAAAAAGCTGAATTAAAAGTTAAATGTCGTAAAAATTCTTAAAGCCCAAATTTGTCAGGTCTAAATGATAAGCAGCTCTAGATAAATGGCTTCCAAGAAATTCGGTGATACTTAGTTGGTCCATAATTTTTTATGGCAGCCAGATGATCTGGTGAGGCGTAACCTTTATTCGTGGCCCAACCATATTGTTCGAATTGGGTGCCCAAATTCGTAATAATTTGATCTCTCTCGACCTTTGCTAGCACGCTAGCGGCTGAAACTGAGGCACAAGTTTGATCGGCCTTAGTTTGGGCGATGGTATATGAGGCGCCAGTCACTTGTGAGAGAAAATCTAATTCCTCTGCCACTTTTTTTGGTGGGGTTGAAAATAAATCAAAGTTCTTAGTTTTTAACCAGTTGTGCTTTCCATCCAAGATGATTGCCTGCGGTTTTTTACTTAATTTCATGATTGCCCTTGTTGCCGCCAATTGTAAAGCTATAGCCAGCCCGAAATGATCAATTTCTTCATTTGAACTATGGCCTACCGCATAATCTTTAGCCCATTGCTCGATCTTGGGGATTAAATCGTCTCGTTTTTGGGCCGTTAATAATTTACTATCGTTTAAGTTTTTAGGGATTTGATTTACCTTCGCATCAACTAAGCAGATTCCGATTGAAACTGGTCCTGCTAAGCATCCACGACCAACTTCGTCGATTCCTGCCACCAAGTCAAAGCCTTGATCGAATAATGAATTCTCAAGTTCGAGCGTAGGTGCCATTTTGTTAGTTGTTGTTTGGGATTTTGCTAAAAGTTTCTGGAGTCGTCAAACGAGCAAACCGGTCGAAAGGCCAAATTCTAAATGGGACTTTTCCGACGATATGGCTTTTAGGGATGGTCCCATAGGCGGTTTGTAGGTGATAGCGCGAATCTCTTGAATTGGGACGGTTGTCACCCAGCATGAAGTATCTATCTTTGGGTACCACTATTTCAAAACTAACTTGATCAGTCGTTGTTTCTGGCTTTAAGTAATCTTCTTGCAAGGGATATCCATTGACAGTAATTTGTCCATTGCTATCACAACAAATTACTTCATCGCCACCCACAGCTATTACTCTTTTAACTAAATCTTTGCCCTCATCGCTTGGCAAAAGCCCAACAAATATCAAGGTACGAATTAGTGGATTAGCACTTCCTTGATTATCCGGTAGCCAACCACCTGGGTCGCGAAAGACAACAACCTCTCCTCGTTCAACGGGTGAGAAAAGCTTTGAAATTTTTGAGGCAACGATCCGGTCTTGCAATTGCAAAGTATCTTCCATAGAAGCGCTTGGCACATAAAAAGCTTGAAAAAAGAATGCCCTAACTAGCGAAGATAAAACCAGGGCAATTGTTAAAACTATTGCTAATTCTTTGACCGCAGCCCAGAGAGCACGCAAGGTAATGAACTAGTTGCTTTCTTTGGTTTCTTCTTCAGCGGCTTCGGCTGGAGCCTCTTCTGACGCAACTACTTCTTCAACTTTTGCTTCTTCTACTGGAGCTGGCTCAGCAACTTCTTCAGCTGGAGTTTCTGCTACTTCTTCAACAGCGCTCACTTCTTCAGCTGGTGTTTCGACTGGTGCTTCGACTTCTTGGTTTGCTTCTTCGATTGATTCTGTAGCTAATATTTCAACTTCTTCTTCTGCACCGTAGGCGGCACTTAAATCCCCACGACGTTCTTTAATCTTGGCAGCTTTACCAGTCAAGTCGCGTAGGTAATAAAGCTTGGCGCGACTTACTTCACCCATAGAAAGTAATTCGATCTTGTCAATAATTGGTGAATGGAACGGGAAGGTTCTTTCAACTCCGGTTCCAAAGCTAATTTTGCGAACAGTAAAACTCTCGCCAATACCGCTTCCTTGAATACGGGTAACAACACCCTGAAATATCTGGATACGTGAGCGGGTACCTTCAACAACTTTTACGTGAACCTTAACGGTGTCACCTGAACGAAGCTTAGGAAGATTTTTTTTGATTGATAAGGCGTCGAGCGCGTCTAAACGTTTCATTTTTTACTCCTGATTCAACGTGCCCCAGGTCAGATGAATCTTGTTTTCGTGGCCGAGTCTTGCTGGTTTTGTTCCCCTGAGGCGGAACTAACTCTTACTCGGAACAGGTTTTGTATTCTGCCACTTTGCCCACCTTGGGTTCTATGGCGGGTCAAGCTAACTGCTTTTTGGTGTAGCTGAGGACTGTTGAGATTTACGCCAATCAGCTATTTTTTTGTGGTCCCCTGAGAGCAAAATTTCTGGTACTTCAAGATCTCGCCAGACGGGTGGACGAGTGAAAATAGGGCCTTCTGTGCGGTCTTCCATTTCACCTGGGGCGAAAGAGTCATCTATCGCTGACTCTTCGTTGCCCAATACCCCGGGGATTAGGCGAGTTACTGCTTCGATAATTGCGATTGACGCTACTTCCCCGCCGTTTAATACGTAATTGCCTAAAGAGATTTCTTTAACCTCTTTTATTTTTTCACTATTTATATAGTGCTGGGCGACTCTGGCATCGATACCTTCGTAGCGACCGCAGGCAAAGATCAAGTGTTCTTCTGTAGTTAGTTGATTAGCAGTTTTTTGGATGAAAGCTTCGCCTGAAGGGGTAGGGATTATCAGCGTTGCTTGCTCGGTTGTATTAAGAATTGAATCTATTGCATCACCCCAAGGCGTGGGTGACATAACCATGCCTGGCCCCCCACCGTACGGGGCATCGTCGACTGTTTTGTGTTTATCGTGAGTGAAATCTCGAAGATCATGAATGTTAATTTCTACTAAGTTTTTTTCTTGAGCTTTACCGATTAGTGAAAGTTTTAAAGGTTCAAAAAAATCAGGAAAAATTGAGATGATATCTATTCTCATCGTGCCTCAATTGCTTCATCATCAAACAAGCCCTTAGGCGGGGTGATGAGAATGTGTTTCTGCTCTAGGTTTATTTCAGGGACAATTTCATCCACAAAAGGAACCAAAACTTCTTTACCTTCAATAGTTTTTATAACTATGAGATCTTGAACGGTGCCATGGATAATATCTACAACTACTCCTAGAGGTGTACTACTGTTATTTATAGCTGTGAGGCCGACTAGTTGTTCGTCGTAAAACTCATCACCTGTCTGTGGTATTTCTGATTCATCAAGTTCCAGCGTTAAGTAATTACCCTTATATTCTTCGGCTTGGGTTCTATCTGTTATTTCTACAAAATTTACTAAAAGCTTTTTGTTTCCGATTCTTAATGTTTTAACGGTGATAAATTCATCTTTTTTTTCGAGCTTTAATTTGTTACCAACGGCAAATCTGATTTCAGGTTTATCGGTTAAGACTTCGACGTTTATCTCGCCTTTTACACCGTGTGGTCGACCAAGACGGCCAACTACTACTTGCATTGACTATTCGCCGTCGATATCCACAAAATCGATACGAGTTGGTCGCCCTGGTTGCAAAGCATTAATCACAGTTCTGATGGCAGTAGCTGTGCGACCATTGCGTCCGATTACTCTTCCGAGATCTTCACCATTAACGGCAACTTCTAAAGTAACGCCGCGCTTGGTAGTGCGAGGAGCAACTTCAACCTCATCAGGATGATCAACGATTCCTTTAACCAAGTGCTCGAGTGCATCCTCAATCATGCTTAAGCCTCTTTGTTTTCTTCAACTTCAGCGGCTGGCTCTTCAGCAACGGCTGGCTCTTCGGCTTTAACTTCTTCAACCTCTGGTGTCTCTTCAATTGCTGGGGTCTCTTCAACTGCTGGGGCTTCTTCAGTTACTGGGGCTTCTTCAGCTACTGGGGCTTCTTCTGTTTTAACTTCTTCTACGGGTGCAGCAACTTCTTCGGCCTTAACTTCTTCTTTTTTAGGCTCTTCTACTTTTGGCTTTGGAGGATTTTTGGCCTCTTCTTCTTTGACTTTGAAAGCATCTTTTACGGCTGCTTCGTAAAGTGCCTTACGGTCAGCTTTTGGCGGAGCCACTTGAACTCTGTTTGTGGTGTCACCTTCACCGGTGTATTTTTGCCAGTCACCAGTTAGTTTTAATAGGGCTTTTACTGGATCGGTTGGTTGAGCACCAACACCTAACCAGTATTGAATTCTTTCCGAATTGACTTCGATAATTGATGGGTTTTGCTTGGGTTGGTAAACACCAACCTCTTCTATGGAACGGCTGTTTCGGGCAGCTCTTTGATCGGCAATCACAATTCTGTACATAGGGGTATGGATTTTGCCTAGACGCTTTAGTTTGATTCTTACAGCCACATTGTTCCTTCACGCTTGTTTTCCGAGGAGACATAGTCTTTCAGAGGTATCCAGTGCTAACACCAGCCAGACCCATTTAATAGAATGATACTATTCTAGAGTGTTTTTAAACCTAGAAAGCCTCAGGTTGCGTGCGCGATTGACTCAAACCGAGGTAGCAGAACGAATGGGTGTGTCCCAAAGAAGAGTTTCTGCGATTGAAAACGGAGACGATATTCAATTATCAACTCTGCAGCGTTATCTCAGGGCTTTAGAAATGGACTTAGAAGCTTTTGCCTTGCATAAATCAAACAGACTAGAAATCAATTTAAATTAAAGCTTAAAACCCGAACCATATTCTTCTTTAGGGGTTTGGATTCCCTTTTCTTCTAAAGCGCGCTTGGCTGGATTACCACTTTTTCTGGCACCTTTTTTAGGTTTTTGTTTTTGAGATTTTTGTTTTGAAAAACCACTATTTGGCACGCCAGGAATGCTGCCAGTGGTTTGGGCCCTGCGCATTAATTTTTGAGCTTCACTAAATCTTTTTATAAGGTTGTTTACTTCACTTACCTCAACACCAGCACCTTGCGCGATTTTTGCTCTGCGATTGCCATCTAATAATTTTGGATCTTTACGCTCTTCGGGTTTCATTGATTGAATTATTGCTTCAGTGCGAACTAATTCTTTATCATCTATAGCTTCAATTTGTTTTTTAGCTTGCGCCATTCCTGGCATCATGGTGAGCATTTTTGAAAGGGAGCCCATATTTTTTAAGCCTTGCAATTGCTCCAGAAAATCTTCTAAAGTGAATTCTTCACCGCTTGAAATTTTTTGGGCAAAGCGTTCTTGTTGACTAGTGTCAAATGCTCTTTCAGCTTGCTCGATTAATGAGAGCACATCCCCCATGTCAAGAATACGATTTGCTAAACGGTCAGGGTGAAATAAATCAAAATCATCTAATTTTTCACCAGTTGAAGCATAAAAAATAGGAAGTTTTGTAGTTTCGACTAACGATAAAGCTGCACCACCACGAGCATCACCATCTAGCTTGGTTAAGACAATTCCATCAAATCCAACTTTGTTTAAAAATTGTTCAGCAGTATTGACAGAATCTTGACCAATCATCGCGTCAATAACCAAAAAGGTTTCATCTGGATTTACTGCTTTTTTAATAGCATGCGCTTGCTGGGTTAAGTCATCATCAATAGCTAAGCGACCAGCAGTATCAATAATCACGATATCGTGCAAACTTTTTTTAGCTTCATCGATCGCTCGCTTTGAAACACTAACTGGATCGCCAACGCCATTGCCGGGCTCGGGCGCAAAAACTGGAACCTGGGCTTGCTCGCCCACAATCTTTAATTGATCAACCGCATTAGGGCGTTGTAGATCGGCTGCTACCAACAAAGGAGTGTGACCTTCGCGAGCAAAATGCTTTGCCAGCTTTCCCGCCAAAGTGGTTTTACCAGCACCTTGCAAACCCAGCAGCATAAATACAGTTGGGGGATTTTTAGCAAAACGAGGGCGTCTGGTCTCTGATCCCAGAATTCTCATTAATTCAGCGTGGACAATCTTGGTGACCTGTTGTCCTGGATTTATTGATTTAGAAACACTCTCGCCAATGGCTTGTTCGCGGATTCTGCCTACAAAATCAGTGGCAACTGGGAGTGCGACATCGCCCTCAAGTAGCGCGATTCGGATTTCAGCTAAGGCCTCATCGATATCAGCTTCACTCAAGCGACCTTTGCCGCGAAGGTTCTTTAGGGTGTTATTGAGTTTTTCAGAGAGCTGAGCGAACATGAGTACAAGCGTAGTCAAGTGCCTCGATTAACTCTGCTACCCGCTGGGGGCGTAACTTCTCACCATTTTGCTCTGTTAAATAAAAAACATCTATGGCTTCAGAGCCTAATGTTTGAACAATGGTTGCCTGAATCACGATATCTTTTTGACTAATGACTTGAGCCAAAGTTGCCAGTAATCCCACTCGGTCATGGGTACGAACCTCTAGCAAAGTTTGATCAATTTGAATATCTCTAATTTCGTCTATCCGTGTTTGGCTTAATTCAGGGTTTATTCTTTGATAGCTAGCTCGGCTTTCGAGCTTTTCAAAAGTATCCATACTTCCGCTTAATGAATTTCTGATATCTGCTTCAATAATTTTAATATCAGGTAAGTCTCCGTAAACTGGATTAACTTGCCAAATAGTAATGGCTTTATTGTTTATTGTTTTAGTTTTAGCTGATCTAATTTCTAAGTGATTGAGAGATAGCGCAGCAGCTATTTTTGATAAGAGACCATTTTGATCGTTAACTGCGACTGTAATTTGAGTACTAACACCTTGATTTTTAATGTCTACAAATAAATCAGTCTCACTTTGAAGATTTAGTTCTTCATCAAAAATAACGCTTGTAGGTTGCACCTGTTGATCGGGAGTCAGTTGTAATTTTACTTTTTCATACAATTGAGTAATTAAGTTATTGCGCCATTGAGTATTTACTAAAGGCCCTGTCGCTGCTGCATCAGAAAGCGTAAGTGCATAAAGCAGCTCTAAAAAATCAGAGTTCTCAACTTTAATTTTTACAAATTCAATAGTGGCGGGGTCTTGCAAATCTCTCTTGGTTGCAATCTCAGCTAATAGCAAGTGGTGCTGAATCAACTTGATAACTATTGCAGTGTCTATTTGATTAAAACCAAGATCTGTCAATACCTCGAGCGCTAACTCGACCCCTACTTCGGTGTGATCACGCGCTTCACCCTTACCTATATCGTGAAGTAGACAGGCAATAAAAAGTAAGTCAGGTCTTGCCACATCTCTACTGTGCGTGGTGGAACTTACAACTGTTTCTAATAAATGCCGATCTACAGTCCAAATGTGCACTGGGCTCGATTGCGGAAGACTTCTTACTCTTTGCCAAATTGGTAAAAATTTTTCAATCAACCCGTTTTCATCTAAAGAGTCCCAAATTGGAATTAACGACTTACCGCTACCCAAGAGAGAGATTAGGGAATTTTGAGCGTTTTGATTTAAAGGAAAGTTGAAGTCGGCAATTTCAGCTTTAAATCTATCTAAGGTAAAAGGGGCAAAGATCAAACCAGCTTGGGCAGTTGCGGCGGCGGCCCTGAGTAATAAATTTGGATCAGCTTTTACATTTACTTCTTTCGCGAGCAACACTTCATTGTCTTGCACCACGACTCCATCAGCTAAGGGCGTGCGCTGTGGCTTAAGTCTTTTCAAGAGGCCGCTTGCGGCTTGGCTGGCCTCAACTCGATGCCAGGTTAAATCAGAAAGGTGAGCGATGGACTTAGCCGCTGCTGCCACATCTCGCAATAAGAATTCCGAATTACGGTATCCCAATAGCTTTGCAATTTCTGGCTGTTCTTGCCTAATTAATACGTCGTTCTTTGAATTTGTTACTTGATGTAATGCATCTCTTACCTGCAATAAAACTTCTTTACATTCAAATAGTACTTTTCTATCCACATCTGTGATCCAACTAGCGGCGATCGCATTTAGAATTACAACTTCTCGCAATCCCCCGTAACTCTCTTTTAGATTTGGTTCAATTAAGTGAGAGAGTTGGCCGAAATTAAGGATTCTTTTTTCAACAGTTGCTTTTAATTCAGGCAAGCGTTTCTTGCTCATCGATCGCCAATCTGTCAAAGTCAAGGAGGTAAGTTTTTGAATTAAGTTATCGTTTCCCGCTACACATCGAGCATCAAGCAATCCCATAAAAACAGCCAAATCATTTGCTGCCATATTTCGTGATTCTGAGATTGTCCTTACTGAATGATCGAGCTTGATATTTTCATCCCAGATCGGGTACCAAATTGCTTCAGCAATCTTTTTTATCTCTACTCCATTTTCATGAAGTAGCAGTAAATCTAAATCACTACCTAGCGTTAACTCAGACCTTCCGTATCCACCGATAGCAACAAGGGCATATTTCTGAGAGTCTTTTTTGACAACATTGGCAAATAGATCTTTTAGCCAGCGATCTGTTTCTTGGGCTAACGCCAAACGACGCGCTCTACCAATTGGTAGAGCGCGCGCATTTGTGCGAGCTATTTGGCTCATTTGACTAAATGGCTTCTGCTCCGCGTTCGCCAGTACGGACTCGAACCACTTCATCGACTGGAATTACCCAGACTTTTCCGTCGCCGATCTTTCCGGTTTGCGCGGCTGCTACAACTGCGTCAACCACTTTGGCAACGTCACCGTCTTCAATTAAGGCTTCGATGCGTACCTTTGGAACGAGATCGACGGTGTATTCCGCACCGCGGTAAACCTCGGTGTGACCGCCTTGGCGTCCAAAGCCGGCAGCATCAGAAACTGTCATCCCTGCTACTCCATTAGCTTGAAGCGCAGTTTTGACATCGTCTACTTTGAAGGGCTTGACTATCGCTACTACTAACTTCATGCGCTTACTCCTTTACTGCCTGCATCAGAAAAATCGTATGCCGATTCTGCCTGTAAGGCTAAATCCACTCCTTGTAATTCTTGCTCATTAGAAGCTCTGAAGCCAGCAAACTTAACTAGCAAGCCACCAATAATCAATGTCATTACAAAGGTGTACACCATTACGATTGCTACGCCTTGAATTTGAGCAATTAATTGGGAAGCATCTCCACCGTAGAAGATACCTGCACCATTAAAGGCTTCGAAGAATCCGATCAAAATGGTTCCTACGATTCCACCAACTAAGTGGACTCCCACTACATCGAGTGAATCGTCGTAACCAAATCTGTACTTAAGCCCAACTGCAAGCGCACAAAGTACACCGGCAATGAGGCCAATCGCAATTGCTCCCCAAGTATCAACCGAAGCACAAGCTGGTGTGATTGCAACCAAGCCTGCAACTACTCCCGAAGCGGCACCCAAACTGGTGGCGTGACCGTCGCGGATTTTCTCGGTTAACAGCCAAGCGAGCACAGCTGCACTGGTGGCGGTAATGGTGTTGATGAAGGCAATTGCTGCCACACCGTTTGCACCGAGAGCGCTTCCCGCATTGAATCCAAACCAGCCAAACCAAAGCAGACCGGCTCCGATCATTACCAGTGGCAAGTTGCTTGGACGCATTGGAGTCTTTCCAAAGCCGACTCGTTTGCCCAAAACAATGACTAGTGCCAGAGCGGCTATCCCAGAATTAATATGCACTGCTGTTCCACCAGCAAAGTCGATCGCTCCCAGAGTTGCTCCGATAAAGCCACCCTGTTCCCCATTTTCGTCACCAAAGTAGAAAACAGCACGAGAAACGGGAAGATAAACGACAGTGCCCCAGATAGCAGCGAATAATAACCAAGGACCAAAGCGAACACGATCTGCAATTGCACCAGAAATTAGCGCTACGGTAATTACCGCAAACACTCCCTGAAAGGCCACAAAAGACAGTGCCGGAATTGGGTAGTACCCACCATTTATGGCCATCGATTCGGGGTTCATAATTGAACCTAGTCCCCAATAAGTTGCGGGATTTCCTAGAAGACTCCAGTCACCTGACCCAATTGCTGGACCAAAAGTCACGGAATATCCGTACGTCACCCAAACTAATGAAACAACAACCATCGCACCAAAAGACATCATGATCATGTTCAAGGTGCTTTTTGCGCGAACCATACCGCCGTAAAACATCGCTAAGCCTGGAACTGTCATTAACAGCACCATGGCGGTGGCGATCATTATGAACGCAGTGTCTCCTGCGTTGATTTCAGGCATGAACCCATCCCCTCTAAATAAGTTAAATTTCGCGCCATTGCGAAGAAGTACTCGAACTATCTACTAGTGATGTAAACCCTGATAGCAAAACTTGTTGCCATCGTGTATCAATTGTCGGGTTTTTGTTACAAGTTGGTTAATTGAGAAGATCGCTCACAAAGTCAACGGGATCAAAAGCCTTTAAATCATCGATTTCTTCGCCCAAACCAACAAATTTCACCGGAACCTGTAATTCTTGGGCTATCGCGACCACGATTCCACCTTTTGCCGAACCGTCTAGTTTAGTTAGCACTACCCCAGTAACTTCTACTGCTTCGGTAAATACCTTTGCCTGAATTAAACCATTTTGACCAGTAGTGGCATCAATAACTAGCAATACTTCGCTTAATGGGCTCTGTTTTTCTATAACTCTTTTAATTTTGCCCAATTCATCCATTAAGCCAGCTTTGGTGTGAAGGCGCCCGGCCGTATCAACTACTAAAACATCTGCTGAAACTTCTTTCGCTTTTTGGGTAGCTTTAAAAGCCACGCTCGCTGGCTCTGCATTATCTTCACCGCGAACAAATTCCACCTTGGCTCGTTCGGCCCAAGTTTGAAGTTGATTTGCTGCGGCGGCTCTAAAGGTATCTGCTGCTGCTAACACTACTTTTTTACCCGCATGTGCAAATAGATTAGCAAGTTTTCCAACACTGGTAGTTTTTCCGGTGCCGTTTACCCCAACTATCAAAATTACATTCAGCTCACCTGGGTTGAATTGAATTGTGGTTGGTTTACCTTTAACTTGTAGAGTTTCAACTAATACTTCACTTAAAATCTCTTTTGCCTGTGTGATTTCAGTTGCTTTTTTTATATTTTGGTGTTTCTTTAATTTTTCAATAATGGCTTTTGTGGTGGTTGGTCCCAAATCACCAAGTATTAATGCATCGTGAATTTCTTGCCAAACTTCTTCTGTTAATTTTTCTCGCGAAAAGGCGTTTACTAATTTCTTACCAAAATCAAAATTAAATAAGGCCACGATTAAACGGGTTCATGCTCTCTGGCATCACGAATCCGCTGACTTACTACCGCTGAAACTCCGTCATTACGCATGCTGACCCCATAAAGTGCATCGGCGATTTCCATGGTGCGTTTTTGGTGAGTAACAATAATTAATTGGCTTTTCTCTCTTAATTCTTCGTAAATCTGCAAGAGCCTTCCTAAGTTTACGTCATCTAGTGCTGCTTCAACCTCATCCAAAATATAAAACGGGCTTGGGCGGGCTTTAAATAGTGCAACTAAAAAGGCGACTGCAGCTAATGATTGCTCACCGCCAGAGAGCAAGGTTAAGCGCTTAACCTTTTTGCCGGCAGGACTTGCTTCTACCTCCACACCTGCTTCACGTAAATTATGTGGGTCAGTGAGCACGATCTTGCCTTTACCGCCAGGAAAAAGGCGGGGGAAAATATCTTCAAATTCTCGCGAAACATCTCGATAGGCTTCTAAGAAGATCTGTTGAACTCTTTGCTCAACTTCACTAATTACGTCTAAAAGATCTTTTCGAGTTTTCTTTACATCTTCTAATTGCTCAGTCAAAAATTGGTTACGTTCTTCTAGCGCAGCAAATTCTTCTAAAGCCAAGGGGTTAACTCGGCCCAGTAGATTAAGTTGTTTTTCAGCTTGCTGCGCCCGTTTTTCTTGCTGTTCTCGCACATACGCGATCGGTTCAGCGGCAGGCAGTTGTGGATCGCGAGCTTCGCCCTCTTCTAAAAATTCAAAAACTGGCACCAATTGCTCTGGCCCATATTCGCGCTGCAAGGTTTCCGCGTCGACCCCGTAATCCTCTAAGGCGCGATCTTCCATTTGTTCAATTCTTAATCTTTGTTCGGTTCTTGCCACTTCATCGCGATGCACCGAGTCAACCAAGCGGTCTAAGTCGGATCCCAGCGCGCGTAAACTTTTACGAACCTCTAGTAATTCTTCGTCCATCTGCTTTTGTTGCTTTTGCGCTTCATCGCGAGCAATTTCAGCTTTTGCTAAAGAACTCTCTAAGTAACTCAAAGCGGTATCGATTCCGATCAACACTGCACTAGCAGTAGCGGCAGCTCGGCGACGTTGCTCTCGTCTCTCTTGCGCCCGGATGCGAGCCGTCCGCTCAGTTTCAGCCTGGCGCTCTAATTGCATAGCTCGCTCCAGTACTGCTGAATGACGTTCTTCTGCGGTTCTGACAGCTAACTTTGCTTCGATTTCTAATTGTCGCTTTTCTTCGGCTTGCTTGATTAGTTCATCTCTTAAGGTTGGATCCAGCTCAGTTTCGCTGGGCGCACCCTCTGAGTTATTTAATCGATTTTCTAATTCACTCAGAACTCGTTCATCGTCAAGGCGGGCTAATTTTATTTCTTCTAAAAAATTCTCAAGTCTTTTGGTTTCAGCTTCTGCACTTCGCTTTTGTTCACCCAGCGCGCCAAGCTTTTCGGCAACTGCGGACATTTCGGCGTCAGAAGCATGTAGCAATGAAAGGGCAGCTTCAACCTTTTCGTTAGTGCGGTTTCGGTCTTCTTTTGCGCCTTGTAACTGAAATTTGACTTGGTCTAGCTCTTTTGCAATTTCGTCTCTTTCGACTGCGGCAACTTCTGCCTTTGCTTTCGCCTCGATCTTTGAGGTAGTGCGACCCGATCCACCAATAATGTAAGACGAAGAAACTGCATCGCCATCTCGAGTAACTGCTAAAAGTCTTGGGTGGTTTCTAACTGCTAATTGCGCATCTTGCAAATTTTCAACCAGTACAACTTCTTTTAACAAAACATTGAGTGCATTCGCTAACTCGTAGGGAGCACTAACTACATCAAGTGCGCTCCTTGCGAAATCAGGAACACTTGGTTTAGCTGATTGGTCCCCTAGGGCGTCTGCCAACAACATGGTGGCGCGACCTCGGTCATCACGCTTGAGCTTTTCAACCGCGCGAATTGCGGTTAACGAATCTTTTGCGGCAATCGCATTGGCAGCTCTGCCTAATCCGGTAGCGATAGCGGTTTCCCAGCCTTTTTCGATTCTGAGCAAAGTAGCTAAAGATCCAATTAAGGATTCATCCCCACTAGCCAACAACTCATCGGCGGCATCAATCTCTTCGTGGGCCGCCTGCGCCAAGGCTTCAGCTCTAGCAATTAGTCCTGCTTTTTGTCTTGAAACTTCTTGCATCTTCATTTCAAGATCAGCAACAATTTTTTCTTTTTCAGCTAACTCTTTTGCGACTGACTCGTATTGAGAATCTAAATTAGCTTCTCCAGTATTTAATCCAGCAATTTTTGTTTCTAAGGATAAATACTCTTGCTTGGCTAATTCAGCACGATCGGTAGCTTCGGCGATCTTTAAGCGAAGTCTCTCAGTTTCAGCATCGCGAGCCTCAATTCTCGATTTAGCTGCCATGATTTGTGAATTAAGACTGGCAATCCCGTCTTTGAAGTCAGCAGCACGTTGCTGGGCTGCTTGAAATCTTGTTTGCTCTTTGTTAAATGCTGTTTCTGAGCTTTCTCTCTGTGCAGTAATTTGAGCTAACTCACTTTTAACTCTATTTAATTCAACGTCTAAATCATTAGCTTGCTTTCTAACTTCTCGCGCTTCTGCCTCTAAGGCTTCAGGGTCTAAGGCAGAAACTTGATCTTGCTCATCTTCCTCAGCTAGTTTGGCCCTTTCCGAAGCGAGTGAACGTGAGCCTAAAAATCGCTCGCGTAAAGAAGCTAAATTAAACCAATCGGCTTGTGCATTGGAAAGTTTTGGGTTTGCTTGAGAAAGCAATACTTCTAATTCTGCTTCACGAGTTTTGTGTTTCGCAATTTCAGCTTCAACAATCGCTTGGCGCTCTTTTAGCGCAGTTTCATCAGCAACTTCTCGATCCATAGCTTCACGCATCTTTTTTAAATCATCCGCGAGTAAGCGTAATTTGGCATCACGCAAGTCGGCTTGAATAGTTTGCGCTTTTCGCGCCACATCTGCTTGCCGTGCTAATGGTTTTAGTTGTCTGCGTAATTCTGTTGTTAAGTCTTGTAATCTCAACATGTTTGCTTGAGTGGCTTCGAGTTTTCTCTCAGCTTTTTCTTTACGTTTGCGATGTTTCAGAACACCAGCGGCTTCTTCAATAAAACCTCTTCTACCCTCTGGGGTAGATAACAAAACTTGCTGTAATTGACCCTGCCCAACGATTACGTGCATCTCGCGGCCAATTCCAGAATCACTTAAGAGTTCTTGTACATCTAAAAGTCGAGCTAAATTGCCATTAATGGCGTATTCACTTCCACCATTTCGAAATAGCGTGCGAGAAATTGTTACCTCTGCATACTCAATTGGTAAAGCGCCATCAGAGTTATCAATAGTTAGCACGACTTCAGCACGACCCAATGGGGCGCGACTAGTGGTTCCCGAGAAAATTACATCGTCCATCTTGCCGCCACGCAGTGATTTTGCGCCTTGTTCACCCATTACCCAAGCGATGGCATCAACCACATTGGATTTGCCAGAGCCATTCGGGCCAACTACCGCGGTGATTCCCTCTTCGAAATTAAGCGTGGTGGCTGAAGCAAACGACTTAAAGCCTCGCAAAGTTAGGCTCTTTAAATGCAAAGTCGCACTCCTAGAAAATGGAAATTGGTAGCGGTGCTAACTCTATCTAGCCGCTGTTTTTCTCTTTTGGCACTGAGGACAACGAGTGCTGCCGCGTCCTACCCCAAACGCCTCTCTAATTAACTTAGATTTACATCTGTAACACAACTGACCAGCTCGACCATAGGCGCGCAGACTCTGCTCAAAATATCCGCTCTCTCCATTCACATTTACATAAAGTGCATCGAACGAAGTACCGCCATCGCGTAAAGCTTGTTTCATCACCTGTTGTAGAGCGGCAATCAGCTCTTGGTACTCAAGCTGGCTCACTTGGTCAGCGGGGGTTTTCCAATCTAATTTGGCATACCAAAGTGCCTCATCGGCGTAGATGTTTCCAACTCCGCTGATAATTTCTTGATTTAAAATGGCATTTTTTACACAAGTTTTTCGGCGTTGTAGCTCTTTTATCGTTTGGCTTTCATTAAATTCTTTTGCGAACAAATCTGGCTTTATCTTTTTAACCGAAACTGGAATGGGCTTTTGATTTAGATCAAAAATTACTGGCTCAATATTTATCCATCCAAAAGTGCGCTGGTCAGTAAAAATTAAATTTTGACTCAAGTTAGAGAACCCAAAAATTGCTCTTGAGTGATTCGGTCGCTTATCAGCGGTATTTTGAAACAAAAATTGCCCACTCATACCTAGGTGAGCTGAGAGTACCCAATCCTCATCCGCTAGCACCAACCACAAAAATTTACCGCGACGGCGAACGTCTTTGATAGTTCTTCCTATGAGTTGCTGGCTAAATTGCTTCTTTGTGCCTTTAAAATTTCTTAAAGTTCTACTATGAAAAGTCTCAACCTGAGAAATTGTCTTACCTATCAGCTGACTCGCTAAACCGCTGCGAACAACTTCAACTTCGGGTAATTCGGGCATTTTTACAATTCTTTTAATTTATCAAAAGCAACTTTTGCTGCATTTTGTTCTGCAGTTTTTTTGCTCTTACCGCTTCCGGTACCAAATATTTCTTTTTTAATTATTACCTGTGCAGTAAAGTCTTTATCATGATCAGGGCCAGATTCTGAAATTTGATAATCAATACTGCCCATTTTTTTGCTAAATACTACTTCACTTAAAGATGTCTTCCAATCTAAGGCGGCACCTAAGTCAAAAGAATTTTCAATGATGGGTGCAAATAATTTTAATATTACTTCGCTAGTTTTTGCCAAGCCGTGCTCTAGATAAATTGCCCCAAGTAAAGCTTCTAAAGCGTCAGCAAGTATCGATGACTTATCTCTGCCTCCGGTTATTTCTTCGCCGTTGCCGAGTAATAAAAATTCACCTAGACCAATTGCGCGAGCTACCTCTGCTAGTGCTCGTGAATTGACTATCGCTGAGCGAAGTTTTGCTAATTCACCTTCAGCTGCCTGTGGATGTTTGCGGTAAAGTTCATCTGTAACTATTACACCTAAAACTGCATCACCTAAAAATTCAAGGCGTTCATTATTTTCGCTTAAGTTATTTTCGTACGCAAAAGAACGATGAGTTAAGCAAAGAACCAGTATTTCCTCAGATAAATCAACGCCAACTCGCGCGGGTAATTCGCGCATTTAAAGCCTTGACTTAAGGATTGGTAACTTGACGACCGTCGTAGCGTCCATCTTCGTCGACTCGGTGGCTAACTGTGAAAACCGTGCGTCCATTGACAACGGTCTTATTGATCTGAGGAAGCTTGCCCTTCCATTGTGAACGGCGATTACGAGTGTTGGAGCGAGACATCTTTCGCTTTGGAACTGGCACTTTTAATTCTCTTTCTTTAATTCGGTGAGCCGGGCCCACCTCGGGTCCACTACTTCGTGAACGTGATCTGGCTCTTCATCCAAGCGAATTCCGCATTGGCCACAAAGCCCCAGACACATATCGTTGCAGAGAGGTCTCAACGGCATTGCAAGGACTAGGGCATCTCGCACAGCTGGCTCTAAATCTAAAAGGTCGCCCTCCAAAATACGCACTTCATCTGCTTCATCGGTGCGAATATCTTTATCGGAGTAGGCATAAAGGTCGGTTAATTCTCCAGAAATTTCTAGCCGGACTGGGTCTAAACAGCGAGAGCACTCACCTGAAGCTATTGCGGCGGCGTTACCGGTGACCAAAATTCCATCAATAACACTTTCTAGCAAAATCAAAACTTTTATTTGGTCGGCGGCGGCGATTTCTACCGCTCCGTTTGTGAAATCAGCTAATGGATCAAGCATTAATTCGTATTGCTTACTATTGCCAGCAGCGCGATTTAGTTCATGGGTATCAATTACATACTTAGAAACTGGATCAAGAGTATTCATTTTAATCTTCTACCTGACCTTTGCCAACCATTTTTTCTCTTCCCCGCTTGACCGCATCTAAGGTTTTATGAAGGGAAACTTCAAAATTAGCTAGCCGGGCGTCAATATATTTGTTTGTTTCTAGCCGCATTTTTTCAACTTCAGCCTCTGCCATTTGTAGTAAAGCTTGCGCTTCTCTTTGCGCCTGCGCCAAGACCGAGTGCTCACTAATTAACCTACGAGCCTGATCTTTAGCTTTTTCCAACAAAGCTTCGGCAGCTCTACGACCTTCGTCAATAACTGCTTCTTTAGCATCCAAAATTTCGTTAGCGACCTGTACATCATCTGGTAATTGTTCTTGTAGTTTTTCTAGTAATTCAATTACCTCTTGCCTGTTTACCAAAGCTCCATCACGACTTAACGGCACCGAGCGAGCTTCTTTCACATGATTTATTAAATCTTTTATTATTTCAATTGATTTCATTTTTACTTTCTAAATTTCTTCTCTAGGGCACTCAGCACTACTTGTGGAACCCATTGTGAAACATCCCCATTTAAAGAAGCAAATTCTTTAACCAGACTTGACGACAAAAACGAGTGTGCTGGATTAGTTGCTACAAAAATAGTGTCAACGCCACCGGCTTGATAATTCATTTGAGACATTTGTAATTCATAGTCAAAGTCACTAACCGCTCTTAGTCCTTTGACAATTGCTTGCGCCTGGATAGATTTACAAAAATCCACTAATAAGCCTCTAAAGGTATCTATCCTTACATTTTTTAAATCTTTAGTAACAGCTTGAAGTAATTCAACTCTTTCTTCAATTGAGAAGAGTCCCTTTTTACTTGAATTTATAAGAACTGCTACCACTACCTCATCTGCCAAAGCGGCCGCGCGTTCGAAGACATCCACGTGTCCATTAGTGACGGGGTCAAATGAGCCAGGACAAACTAACTTGCGCATGTGATTAGGCTACCGAGCCGTAATACAGGGTGTTATCCCCATATCGCTTTGTTTTTAATTCTTCTATGCTCTCAGGCCAGCTGAATATATCTCGTGAGGGTCGCTCCACCACCAGTATTGCCTGCGAGCTTAAAAAATCATGAACTAGCAAGTTCTGGATGATCTCTTCAATTTCACTGTTAGCTACTCGATAAGGCGGATCAATCAACACCAAGTCAAACTGTTCACCTTGGTGGGGTAATTGAGAAAAATTTTTTGCGCTCTGCTTTTTTATGCTGACTTGTATTTCGAGGTTTTCAGCATTCTTTTTTAAGGTCTCAACCGCTTTAAAGTCTGACTCCACAAAAACAGCAGCCTTGGCGCCACGCGAAAGTGCTTCAAATCCTAATCCGCCAGAACCTGAATAGAGATCTAAAACATTCTTCTCACTCAAAGCATCCCAACCATTTAGCGTTGAAAACATTGCCTCTCTCACCATTTCAGTGGTAGGGCGAGCAGAGTCGGGAACGATTAACTTTCGCCCCCCATATTTGCCAGAAATAATTCGGGTCATGTCAATTCTTTTCTAAAAATTCTGTACTTTGCAGCTCTTCAATCTCATCAATGGTGTTTTTCAAAGGAGCAAATATTTCTAATGTTGAGTCCTTCTCAAAGCATTCCATAGCTGCAGCTCTTGACTTTATGACAATTTCTTCATCTCTCACAACTTGCAATAAGCGCAAAGAGCTTCGTCTACCTGATTGCTGAGTGCCCAATACGTTTCCTTCACGTCGCTGCTGAAGATCAATTCGTGCTAATTCAAATCCATCTAAAGTGCTGGCTACCTGCTCTAACCGCTCGCGAGCTGGACTATCGACCTCTGCTTCACTGATCAGTACACAAAGCCCTGGAAATTTTCCGCGACCAATTCTTCCGCGTAATTGATGAAGTTGACTTACCCCAAATCGATCTGCATCCAAAATTGCCATCATGGTGGCATTAGGAATATCTACGCCAACTTCAATTACCGTGGTAGAAACTAAAACGTCAATTCCATCTTCGCTGGCTGGTCCTTTGTTAAATCGTGACATAATTTGATCTTTTTCAAGACTTGACATTCTTCCGTGCAAAACCCCGACTCTTACTTCTTTCAGTGGACCTGCGGCCAGCATCGGTGCAACTTCTAATACTGCCAGTGGCGCCCGCTTTGCCTCCGCATTATCAACGATGTCTTCTTCAGCAACATCCCCACCGATTCGCGGGGCTACTAAATAAACCTGGTGGCCTGCCTTAACTTCTTCCACTGCCCGCTTCCAAACGCGTTCTAAGTGGCCAGGTTTTTCAAGCGATGGCACTACATGAGTTTTTATTTCTGCTCTTCCTTTTGGTAATTGGCTCAAAGTTGAAATATCTAAATCACCAAAAACGGTCATCGCCACTGTTCTAGGTATCGGCGTTGCTGTCATGACTAATACGTGTGGTTTTAAATCGTCATTTGCTTTTGCTGCCAAGGCTGCCCGCTGTTCAACGCCAAAGCGATGTTGCTCATCTACCACCACAAAACCTAAATTTGAAAACACAACGCCCTCTTGAATTAGCGCATGAGTTCCAATCACAATTGCTGCTTCACCGCTGGCAATTTGATCCATAACTTCACTTCGTTGTTTTCCAATAACCGAACCTGTTAAAAGTACAACTTGGGCTAAATCACCCAGCATGCTTCTGATAGTGCGAGCATGCTGCTGGGCTAAAACTTCAGTGGGTGCCAAGAGGGCAGCTTGTGCTCCCCCGTCGATTACCACAAGCATGGCGCGTAACGCCACAATAGTTTTTCCGCTGCCAACTTCGCCTTGCAAAAGACGGTGCATTGGTTTCGCTTGGCTAAGTTCTTGCTCAAGCTGTAAGCCAATCTCTTTTTGCCCTTCTGTCAACTCAAACGGAAGTTTTTTATCAAAAGTGTTTAAAATTCCTTCCGTTGTTGTTTTAAAGATTTGAGATTTTTGTAAATCGTTGAGCATCCTTCTGTTAACCAGTACTGCTTGTAGTACAAATGCTTCTTCAAACATCATTCGATAAATGCCTTGATTTGCTTCCTCAATAGTTTCAGGATTATGGATCCCTTGATAGGCCTCAGCCAGTGAAACTAAATTTTCTTTTTCTCTTATTTCTGCAGGGATAACTTCGTCTTCATCAGTTAAATCCAAAGTGGACAAGACAAATTTTATGGCTTTAGCTACCCGCCAAGAAGGAATTGAACCAGTTGCCGGATAAACCGGAATTACCGCGTTAGCAAAAGCTTCAGCCGCCTCGGGATCGGTTTCTTCACCCAGCTGTGCCGTTAAGACATACTCAGGGTGGGCTAGTTGTTTTCTGCCTCTAAACTCACCTACTTTGCCTGAAAATAAACCTTGGGTACCTGGTATTAACTTTTTTTTGTGAACTTGGGTGAGATGAAAAAAAGCTAAATCCAAAGTTTGCCGTCCATCAGTGACAACGACTTCTAAGCGTTTTTTGCCACGCTGGCGCATGGGTATTTCTTTGCAACTTGCGATTTCAGCCAAAACTGTTGCATGTTCGTCGACTTTCAAAGATGCTAAATCTGTTAGCTCCCCGCGTTGGGCGTAGCGACGCGGATAATGCGAAAGCAGGTCAGCCACAGTCTTATACCCAAATGCGGTTTGAATTGTCTTGGCGCTACGACCTCCTAAAACCTCGGTGAGCAAGTCGGTTAATTTAGCCATCTCGCTCCTTGGGTTTTATCCGACTTCGGGGTAATTGTGGTCAATTATTGTCCTTCTAGTAGCCTATGACTTGGCCCAAAAACGGGCGGGTTTTGAAAGGGAAATTTCAATGAGTGCCAAGTGTGACATTTGTGGCAAGGGTCCAGGCTTTGGACACTCGGTTTCTCACTCCCAGAGAAAAACCAAGCGACGCTTTAATCCAAACATTCAGCGGGTACGTGCCAAAATCTCTGGTACTTCCAAGCGAGTTAATGTTTGCACCGGTTGCCTCAGCGCTGGCAAAGTTGCACGCGCTTAATTAATTAGCAAAGTGATCATGGCCTAGGCGCCCCAATAACTCCTTACCATCTAACGTTATTTTTGCCTCACCTTTAAAAACTTCACCAATTATGCGAAACCCAACCGGTATTGCTTTGTCTGGAGCAATTGTTGCTAAAAAAGCATGGTCGTCCCCACCAGTGAGCACCCAATCCAACGGATCATCACCTATTGCCATTGCTGCTTCGATCAGTAAGTCATCTGGGATTAAGTTTTGTGATTTCAAATCTATTTGAACACCTGAAGCTTTAGCGATATGAAGCGCATCTTGCGCTAAGCCATCACTTACATCAATCATAGAATTCAGCTGATTAGCCGCAGTTAAGGCAGCTTGATAATCAATCAGTGGCCGCTGATGGGCTTGCACCAAAAGGTTTGGGCTTTTGAATCCTTTTTGTAAGACTCGCAATCCACCCTGTGCCCAACCAAATCTTCCGGCAGCAATTACCAAATCACTCGACTTAGCACCGCTGCGTAAAGTAGGTTTATTTTCTAACTGACCAATTGCGGTAATAGAGACAATTATTTTGTCAGAACGCGTAGTGTCACCACCAATTAATGCGGCTCCTAATTGATTTGCTTCTTCAACAATCCCATCAACTAGCTCAATTAACCATTCAACTTCGGTTTCACTCGGTGCCGCCAACGCTAATAACAAAGCTAAGGGCTGCGCACCCATCGCAACTAAATCTGCCAAATTTGCTGCAGCTGCGCGGTGCCCAATATCTTTGGCGGATGAAAATTCTTTTTTAAAATGTTGATCCTCCACTAAAATATCAACACAAGTTACAACTTCGGGTTTAGCCAAATCTAAGATGGCGGCGTCATCGCCAATGCCCACTCTTAAAAAGCCCGGATCCACTAGCCGTTTTTGGATAAGCTCGATTAAGCCAAACTCACCAATTTCAGCCAAGGTTGCTTTGGACACTTGTTACCTAAGGCCTCTTTTGCGTGATAACGCTTCTACCAAAAGTTGCGTTATTAATTCTTTAAACCCAATTCCGCTGGCAGCAAAAGTTCGTGGGTACATAGAAATCGGAGTAAACCCTGGCATGGTGTTAATTTCATTTAAGAAAAGCTCACCATTCGCTCTTAAAAAAAAGTCAACCCGCGCTAGTCCTTCACAGCCAAGACTTTTGAATGCTAGTAGAGCAAGTTCTGAAATTTCTTTTACTTGACTTGAAGTTAAGTCTGCTGGAACAACTAATTCTGCTCCCTCCTCTAAATATTTGGCTTGATAATCATAAAATTCATGCTGGGGATTGACTTTAATTTCAGCAGGAACGCTGACAATTCGCCTAGCCCCATCCAGCACACCGCATTCAATTTCTCTGGCTTGGGTTATTCCCTCTTCTACCAAAACAATTGCATCGTGCTTAAGTGCTTCTTCGATTGCGCCAATCAAATCAGCCTCTCTCTCTACCTTGGATATTCCAACGCTAGAACCCCCACGCGCTGGTTTCACAAAAAGTGGGTAATTTAAGTCCGCAATTTCATTTAATACCTGTGAGCGATCTTGTTCCCAATCTTTTTGGGTAAAGGTTTTCCAATTACTTACTAACAAACCAGCTTGTCTAAAAAGTAGTTTCGTTAGAGGTTTGTGCATTCCGATTGACGACGCTAAGACACCACTTCCTACATAAGCCACCTTATGTAATTCCAGAAGACCTTGAACGGTGCCATCCTCACCCCAAGCTCCATGCAAAATAGGAAACACAACATCTGCCTGAATTAGCTCTAAAGGTGGATTTTGGCTTGGCTTATCTTTTGCAAACTTTTCAATTAATTCTCTATCAATTTGGGGCAGTTTTGCTTGGGTCGAAAAATCTATTGGGTCTTTAAAAACTACCCATTCCCCACTTTTGGTAATTCCTATCGGAGTAATCTCAAATTTAGTTCTATCTATTTCTTGCAAAATTGATTTGGCTGAGAGACAAGAAATCTCGTGCTCATTAGAAATTCCCCCAAAAAGGATTGCAACGTTGGTCTTTGTCATGGCAACAGCGTAGTGCTCTAAGGCTTAATGTTCTTTGGTCAAGGCTTGTGACAATAGGCTAGAAATCGCAGTAGCGGGCTTCACTTCTTCTTTCACTACTTTGGCAATTTGCTCACTAATTGGGATTTCGATATTTAGTCGCCTAGCTAGATCCACTAAGGGGCTAGCTGACTTAGAGCCCTCTACCGTTCGTTGTACCGCATTTTGTGCTTGCGCAACATTCATCCCTTCACCAAGCAACTGACCGAAAGTTCTGTTTCTTGAAAGCGGCGATTGACTTGTGGCAATTAAATCGCCTATTCCAGCTAGCCCTAAAAAGGTTTCGATCTGCGCGCCCATTGCTAAACCCAAGCGAGTCATTTCAGCTAAGCCGCGAGTAATAACCGATGATTGGGTGTTTTCACCAAGCCCTAAGCCCACTGCGATGCCGTTTGCGATAGCAATAACATTTTTCGTTGCACCCGCTATTTCAGTGCCAATCACATCAGAACCCCAAAACGGCCTAAAGTACTCGCTGGCAAAGTAGTGCGATATTTCTTCAGCATTTCTAATATCGGTACAGGCCACGGTAGTGGCAGTGGGTTGTCTTTGGATAATTTCAGCTGCCAAATTTGGTCCGCTAATCACGGTAATTTGCGAATCGGGCACTGGTAGTTCACCTTGAATAACTTCACTCATTCTCATATCGGTTTCTAGCTCTAAGCCTTTGATCAAGCTGATCAACTGCACATCAGGGTTAAAAAAACCTTTCCAAGCTCGCAAGGCCGGGCGCAGGCTTTGTGAGGGAATGGTTAGAAATACATGGCTCGCACTCGCTAACGCTTGTTCAATATCTCCGGTAGCAGTAATTCTTTTTGGCAACTGGATATTTGAGTGATACGAATTGTTTGTGTGATTTTGATTAATTTCGTCCACAATTTTTTTATCTCTAGCCCAAATTAAACAATCATGATCCGCATCTGCGATCACTTGCGCAAAAGTAGTACCCCAAGAGCCACCACCAATTATCAAGGGCTTAGTCATGTGCGTCTTCCCCATTTAAGTAATTCAGCTGGTGGAATTTCTTCTCGCAATTCACCCAGCAAATCCGCGATTGCTCTCATTAGTCTCTCGGTGCCAATTTTTAGAATTGTTGAATCTAATTGTTTGTCTCTTAAGTCGTCTAAGTCTAAGGGTTTTCCGGCAATAATTTTAATAGTTTTTATGGGAAATATTTTTAATTTCTTTTGATAAGGCGCCATGATTTCTTGCGCTCCCCACTGTGCCACTGGAATTAGTGGAACATTTGCACTCAGCGCCACATTCACAGCACCAGACTTTCCATGCATCGGCCACAGGTTTGGGTCGCGCGTGATGGTTCCCTCAGGATAAATCACAACAGCTTCACCACGCTTAACGCTAGCGATTGAATAGTTGACACTTTGCGCAGCAGCGTGCGAATTTCTATAGACCGGGATTTGCCCGGCGTTCTTTATTAACTTTCCCAAGATTGGAATCCTGAAGATTGAGGCTTTTCCTAAGAATCTTGGTGGCCGATCGTTGTCCCACAAAAATTGAGCAATCGCCAGCGGATCAAACCAAGAGATATGGTTTGGCGAAACCACTATTCCAGAATCAATTGCTAAATTCTCTACTCCGCGATAATCACGCTTGGTGACTAAGTTGACTGGAGGCCTAACGACACTGGCGATGGCTTTTAAGTTCTTGCCGGCTTCGCTGTTTCTGGTTACTCGGGTCACCAGTGAATTCAATCAGTAAGGCGCCCAGTCGCATTAAGCGATTGGGCGCCTTACTGATGTTTCTGCTAAATAACTGCTATTTCTTGCCACCCAAGACGGTATCTTTAAAGTCTTTAGCTGGGCGGAATTTGGCAACGGTCTTTTCAGGAACGTTTACCGGTTCACCAGTCATTGGGTTACGAGCGACGCGTGCAGCACGAGTCTTCTTTTCCCAAACTCCAAAGCCTGCAATAGAAACTTTGTCTCCTTTTGCTGTGGCAGTGGTGATGGCATCGAAAATTGCGTCAATCAAATCAAGAGCTTGACGACGACTGCCTTCATAGCGCTCCTGCACGATGTCGGCGAGATCTGGTTTCTTCACTTGGCCCTCCGGGCTTTTACTAACTAAGGCATTGGGACATCCAGTGCTAATCAAAAGTTAGGCCCATAAATAAGGGTTTTTAGCAACGCCACGCCGAAAAATCCAATAAAAGTGGGTATTTAGCCTAAAAATGACTAAAAAACAGGGTTTTTAGCCCTGAGTTACTGGCAAAAAGCTAGGACGAGAAGATTCAAAGTTGTCAATAAAATCAATTTTTTGCAACGTGAGTGCAACATCGTCTAAACCTTCTAAAAGTCTCCACCGTACATAATCATCAATTTGAAATTCAGCCACTAATCCAGCAGCCGAAACAGTCTTTGCCTGCAAATCGACTGTTACTTGAGTACTTGGATCTTCTTCCACAATTTTCCAAAGCTGATCAATCACGTCTTGCTCAACTTGTGCGGTCAATAATCCTGCCTTACCGGAGTTTCCTCTAAAAATGTCAGCAAATCTTGAGGAAAGAACACATTTAAATCCAAAATCTTGCAAAGCCCAAACCGCATGCTCGCGAGATGAGCCAGTACCGAACTCAGGACCTGCAATCAAAATAGAAGCTTTTTGGTATTCAGGCTTGTTAAGCACGAATTCTGGGTCGTTTTTCCAAGCTTTAAATAATCCGTCCTCAAAGCCATGACGAGTGATTCGCTTGAGAAACTCAGCCGGGATGATTTGATCGGTATCAACATTGCTTCTTCGAAGTGGTGCCGCTGATCCAGTGTGAGTTACGAATTTTTCCATGAGTTACACGTCCGCCGGGGTTGAAATTTTTCCCCTAATCGCGGTTGCTGCAGCAACCAATGGTGAAACTAAATGAGTTCTACCGCCTGGGCCTTGGCGTCCTTCAAAATTTCTATTTGACGTGCTAGCTGCCCGTTCCCCTGGAGTTAATTTGTCAGGATTCATACCTAAACACATTGAACATCCGGCGTTACGCCAGTCAGCGCCTGCTTCTTTAAAAATTTCTACCAATCCTTCGGCTTCTGCCTGTATGGCAACTCGTGCTGAACCAGGGACAACCATTAAGCGAACTGTGCTGGCAACCTTTTTACCTTTTAGAATTGCGGCAGCTGCTCTTAGATCTTCTATTCGACCATTTGTGCAGGAGCCTAAAAATACGGTGTCAACTTTTATGTCTTTTATTTTGGTTCCAGGCTTAAGGTCCATGTACTCCAAAGCTCGCTCAGCCGCACTTCTTTCAACTGGGTCAGAAAAATTATTTGGATCTGGAACGCTCGCGGTAATAGATACACCTTGTCCAGGATTTGTTCCCCAAGTTACAAAGGGTGAAAGTTCACTCGCTTCAATAATTACCTCAGCATCAAAAACTGCATCAGCGTCTGTAGTTAAAGTTTTCCAATATTGAACTGCTTTGTTCCAGTCTTCACCCTGCGGTGCGTGCGGCTTACCTTTTATGTATTCAAAAGTTGTTTCATCTGGTGCAATCATTCCTGCCCGAGCACCGGCTTCGATTGACATATTGCAAATCGTCATGCGTCCTTCCATGGAAAGACTACGAATTGCTTCGCCTCGATATTCCAAAACATAACCTTGGCCACCACCTGTTGAAATCTTTGCAATTGTTGCCAAAATGATGTCTTTTGCGGTAGAACCCTCTGGCAATTGTCCGTTAACTGTGATTGCCATAGTTTTAAATGGCTTCAGCGGTAAAGCTTGCGTTGCTAAAACATGCTCAACTTCACTAGTTCCGATACCAAAAGCTAGGGCTCCAAAAGCACCATGTGTTGAGGTATGACTGTCCCCGCACACAATTGTCATTCCTGGTTGGGTTAATCCTAATTGGGGACCAACTACGTGAACGATTCCTTGATCCACGTCGCCTAGTGAATGAATTCTTAAATTAAACTCTTTGGCATTGTTTCTTAATGCCTCGATCTGGGCCCGAGAAACAGGATCTGCAATTGGCTTGTCTATATCAATTGTTGGAACATTATGATCTTCCGTTAATAGCGTTAAGTCGGGTCTACGTACTTTTCTGCCAGCGGCTCTCAGTCCGTCGAAAGCTTGCGGGCTAGTTACTTCATGTACTAAATGTAAATCTATGTAGAGCAAGTCGGGCTCGCCTTCCACGCGCTTGATTACGTGTGCGTCCCAAACTTTCTCTGCTAACGTGCGTCCCACTATTTACCTTCCTGCATTTTCAACAATGTAGCCCCGACGGGATTCGAACCCGCGCTACCGCCTTGAGAGGGCGGCGTGCTAGGCCACTACACAACGGGGCCGTGCGACGAGCACCCTCAAATTAAATTGAAGGCCTAGCAACTCATCTGTTGAACCGTAACGGAAAGGATATCGCACCGCTAACGCAGCCTGATTCGCTCCGGAGTTAGCTCAGCCAAAGATGTGATCCCCAGCAAACGCATGTTGGTTTCGATTTCATTTTTAAGGATTTCGACTACTCGTTCGACTCCTTTTTGACCACCCGCCATTATTCCATAAAGATAGGCTCTGCCGATAAAGACTGCATCGGCCCCAAAAGCAATAGCCGCCAGTACGTCAGAGCCACTCATCACTCCGCCATCTAAAAATACCTTCATTTCTTTACCAACCGCTTTTTTAACCTCTGGTAGCAACTCCAAAGGAACCGGAGCTTTGTCTAATTGCCGACCACCATGGGTAGAAAGAATTATTCCGTCAATGCCAGATTGAGTGAGCATTTTTGCATCTTCAACGCTTTGTACGCCCTTAACTAAGATCTTGCCATCCCAGTTTGCTCTTAACCACTCAATATCTTTTACGGTGATTGAAGGATCAAAAATTTTATTAATTAATTCTTGAACTGTGCCTCCACTGTTTTTCAAGGAAGCAAACTCCAAAGGTGCGGTGGTTAGTAGGTTCATCCACCAGTGGGGATGTCGCGCCATGTCTAAAAGGGTTTTACCACTTAATTTTGGTGGAATTGTCAAACCATTTCTCACATCTCTAAATCGTGAGCCACCCACTACGGTGTCAACTGTCAAAATTATGGTTTCATAACCCATCTTGCGTACCCGCTCAACTAACTGTTCATTCAATTCAGTGTCGCGTCGCATATAAAACTGAAACCATAATCGGGCCCCGGGTACCGAGTTTGCCAAATCCTCTGGCGACGTTGTACCCAAAGTGGATAAGGCGTAAGCCAAGCCATATTTTTTAGCTACATTGGCAACAGCAATTTCGCCTTGGTAATTCATCATTCGGGTAAATCCGGTAGCGGCGAAGGCAAAAGGCAGCGCGTTAGGTTTTCCTAAAAGGTCTATAGAGGTATCAATCTCTGTTACATCGCGTAACACTCTTGGTGAAAATTCAACCGAAGCAAAAACCTCTCTAGCTCGATTGAGGCTTGACTCACTTCCAGCCGCACCATCGGTGTAATCAAAAACAGCTCGTGGGGTTCTTTTTCTAGCGATTCTTTTAATGTCCTGTAGATCAGCTGCTTTGCTGAGTCTGATCTCTGTTCTTTTTAAAGAGGGTAAAGAGAATCCGATTAGCGGGAGTATTTCGCTGGGACGTGGAAATCTTCTCTTAACCATTTATTTTTACTCCCTTTTTGAAGAAAGCTGGGGTACTAGGACTCGAACCTAGACAAACAGATCCAGAAACTGTCGGGCTGCCAATTACCCCATACCCCATCTTTAGAAATCAAGATTAGACCATCAAGGCTTTGCTGATTCTCGATAGGCAGGACTGCTTACCTAGTAGTTCCATGGATTCAAATAAGGGAGGCGAAACTCTTCTACCGGTAATTGCCACCCGGATCGGGGTAAACGCTAAGCGCGGCTTTAATCCCATCTCTTGTACCAAAAGCTCATTTAATTTGTCGTGTAAAACTTGTGTTTCCCAATCTTCTAAGCCAGTCAATTGCTCAATAACTTTTGTTAAAACGGTTTTGCTCTCAGCGGACTGTACCTGGGGTAAATCTGCACTTTCGATAGCAAATTCTTCATCATTTTCAAGCAAAAATCTCAGCATTCCCACGGCCTGAGAAAGAGTTTCCATGCGTTCTTGTATCAATGGGATAGCTTGTAAAATTAGGGCTCTTTCTTTGTTCTCGACTGAATATCCCGCACCTACCAAAAAAGGCAATAGCCGGTCGGCTAAGTCTTGTGTGGAAAGACTTCTAATCCAATCTGCATTAATTGCGGTGCATTTTTTAATATCAAATCTTGCTGGATTTGCACTTACTCGCGCTATGTCAAAATTATCTGCCATTTCTTTCATTGAAAAAAACTCACGATCTTCACCAAAAGACCAGCCCAAGAGGCCTAAATAATTCATTAACCCCTCTGGCAGAAATCCTTCGCTTTTATAAAGAGAAAGACTCGATTGTGGATCGCGCTTGGAAAGTTTTTTATTTTGTTCACCCATTACATAAGGCAAGTGCCCAAATTCAGGAATAGTCCCATTACCTACTCCGATGCTAGAAAATGCTTCGTACAGCGCGATTTGCCGCGGAGTTGAAGACAGTAAGTCTTCGCCTCTTAAAACATGAGTTATTTGCATCAAGGCGTCATCAATTGGATTTACTAAAGGATACAGCGCCTCACCATTAGCTCTCACAATTACATAATCGGGTACGTGTTCGGGTTGAAAAGTAATCTCACCTCGAATTAAATCAGTAAAGGTAATCGGCTTATCAGGCATTCTAAATCTGATGACCGGAACTCGGTGCAACGATTTAAATTCAGCAATTTTCTCGTCACTTAGCTCTCTGCAAAAGCCGTCATAACCAGAAGCTTTTCCTTGAGCTTGTAACGCTTTGCTACGCTCGCTGGTTTCTTCTTGCGAGCAATAACAGTTGTAAGCAAAACCGTTTTCCAGTAAGTCTTTTGCTATGGGGGAATAAATATCTTTGCGTTCACTTTGGCGATAAGGCCCATGCGGACCACCGACTTCTGGCCCTTCGTCCCAATCTAAGTTTAACCATCGCATGGCAGCTAGTAACGCTTTAAAGGAATCTTCACTATCGCGAGCAGCATCAGTATCTTCGATTCTAAAAACAAAAGTTCCGTTATTTTTTCGAGCAAACGCCCAGTTAAATAAAGCAGTGCGGATCATTCCCACGTGCGGATCCCCGGTTGGGGAAGGGCAAAATCTAACTCTTATTTTCGAATTGGTAGTCATTGCGCCTTAGCGTACTAGGAAGGATTTTTTCTCAATAATCCATAAAGTACTGCGTCACTAATTGCGTTCCAACTAGCGGCAATCACATTTTCATGAACACCAACTGTGTCCCATTCAGTTTCACCATCGGTGGTTTCAATCAAAACCCTGGTAACAGCTCCAGTGCCTTTATCTCCATCTAGGATTCTCACTTTGTAATCAATTAATTCGAGTTTTTCAAGCTCTGGGTAAATCTTTCCCAAGGCACTTCTGAGCGCCTTATCTAAAGCATTAACGGGGCCGTTTCCTTCACCCACTTCAACTATTCGCTCCTCCCCAGCCTTTACCTTGACAGTCGCCTCACTAATTACCTCGCCGTTGGGCAACTGTTCAACAATGGCCCTCCAAGATTCAACTGTAAAAAATCTCTCATCATTTTTGCCTAGTTCATTTCTCAGCAATAGCTCAAATGAAGCATCCGCTGCCTCAAAGGTGTAGCCCCGGTTCTCTAATTCTTTTACTTTTTTAACTACTCTTCCTACAACGTCTTTTTGCTCAGAAAGATCTATTCCTAACTCTCTACCTTTTAGTTCAATAGACGCTCTACCGGCCATATCACTTACTAAAGTGCGCATATCGTTTCCTACCTGCTGTGGATCGATGTGCTGGTAAAGCATCGGATCAATTTTTACTGCACTGGCATGTAGACCAGCTTTGTGGGCAAATGCCGAAAGCCCCACATAAGCCTGATGTTGATTTGGAGTGACATTAGTTATTTCACTAACTGCATGCGAGATGCGAGTCATGTCTCGTAAAGCCTCTGCTGGAACAACTTGCATACCCTTTTTTAATTGTAGATTTGCGACAACACTGAATAAATTTGCGTTGCCACTTCTTTCGCCATATCCATTAGCGGTTCCTTGCACGTGGGTGACTCCAGCATCTACTGCGCTAAGCGTGTTAGCAACCGCGCAGTTTGTGTCATCATGACAATGAATTCCTAACCTGGCATTTGAGTCTTGTAAGATTTTGTTTACAATTTCGCCCATTTGATCGGGTAACATTCCACCGTTGGTGTCACAAAGTGCAACTACTTCAGCACCAGCTGCTGCAGAAGTTCTCACAACCTCAAGAGCGTAATCGGGATTACTGATATAGCCATCAAAAAAATGTTCGGCATCAAGAAAAACTCGTCTTCCTTCACTCTTTAAATACTCAATAGTTTCTTTAATCATCAGAAGGTTTTCTTCTAGGGTTGTTTTTAGTGCTAATTCCACGTGACGGTCAAAAGACTTAGCCACCAAAGTAACCACCGAAGCTTGCGAATCTACTAACGCTCGCACTAGTTGATCATCCGCCGCCTTGCTATTAGGTCGACGAGTAGATCCAAAAGCTGCCAAAGTTGCATACTTCAAATCAAGTTCGGTTTGTGCCAATCGAAAAAATTCTGTATCACGGGGGTTTGCTCCAGGAAACCCGCCTTCAATAAATCCCACACCCAAATTGTCTAGATGTTTGGCAATAGTAATTTTGTCAGCGACCGAAAGGTTTAACCCCTCTTGTTGAGCACCATCTCGCAAAGTGGTGTCATAAACATGGAAAGCATTTACATCCATGATGGTCGTCCCTTCTCAAATAAAAAAACCCCTCGCATCCGCGAAGGGTCAGCGCACGAGGGTTTTTGAGCCCTTGGGCGCTCTAGCTAATAATGATTTGCTGTGACACCCTTATAGGATTTCATACCCTGTGACCTAAGTGACAGGCGGGGTGGCCTCGGGCTAACTTAAATAGCCGGCTTGCTGTGAGGCTCAATCTAGTGCCGAACAGGCTCGTTACGCTCAAACTTCCAGTACTCAAATAACCAACCAGTAACACTAAAAATTACAAAACCTAAACCCATAACAAAAATCCATGGGGTAACCACAAAACCTACAAAGGTTATAGCCGCAGCACCCGCCACCAACATTGGCCACCAAGATTGTGGGGAGTAAAAGCCGTAATCACTCTCTGCCTCAGAAATTTCACCGTCATAGTTGTCTTCTGGTTGGTATCCGATTCTTTTATCAGTGAAAAGCACATAAAAAGCGACCAACAGTGATAATCCCCCAGTTAACAAGATTGCAGTACTGCCAACTGGTTCTTTAGTAAAAAAGTAATAAATTGTTCCGACGGCAAAATAGAAAGCAGCTCCCCAGAAAAACAGCCAACCACCAATTTTCATCTAATTACTCAATTCCATAAAGAGTTTTTTTAGAAATTGAAAAGCGATCCCCGTGCTTTGGTAAATCTGCATATTCAGGATGCGCCTCGTCAAATGCAGGGCGCTCTGAGCGAATCTGTGGAATGCGAGTGAAGTTGTGGCGAGGTGGAGGACAACTGGTGGCCCACTCAAGGCTCATACCCCAACCCCAAGGGTCATTGACGTTAACCATTGGCGCTTCTCGCCACGTTTTATAAACGTTGTAGAGAAACGGCAAAGTTGAGGCTCCTAAAAGAAATGCACCTGCACTAGAAACCATATTTAGTGTGGTAAACCCGTCACTCGCTAGATAATCCGCGTAACGACGTGGCATACCCATACCACCTAGCCAATGCTGAACTAAAAACGTAATTTGAAATCCAATAAAGGTCAAGTAAAAATGAATCTTGCCCAATCCTTCATCCAGCATTTTGCCTGTCCACTTGGGCCACCAAAAATAAAATCCAGCAAACATGGCAAACACAACTGTTCCAAAAACGGTGTAGTGAAAATGCGCCACGACAAAGTAGCTATCAGAAACAGGGAAGTTGATTGGTGGCATTGCCAACATAACTCCAGTCAAACCACCCAGCAAGAAAGTGATCAAAAACCCAATCACCCAAAGCATCGGTGTTTCAAAAGATAAGGACCCGCGCCACATGGTTCCAATCCAATTAAAAAACTTAACGCCGGTTGGAACCGCGATCAACATAGTCGTCAGAGCAAAAAACGGCAAGGAAACAGCACCCGTCACGTACATGTGGTGAGCCCAAACCGCTACCGAAAGACCGGCGATTGCGATCGTGGCAAAAACTAGACCTTTATAACCAAAAATTGGTTTTCGGCTAAAGACAGGAATTACTTCACTAACAATTCCAAAAAATGGCAAAGCAATAATGTAGACCTCAGGGTGACCGAAGAACCAAAATAAATGTTGCCACAAAATCGCTCCACCATTTTCAGCTGCGAATACTTGTGAACCAAAGTTTCTATCAATCGAGAGCACAATCAAAGCGGCGGCTAGCACTGGGAAAGCCACCAAAACCAAAACGCTAGTGAGCAAAATAGTCCAGACAAAAATTGACATCCGCCACATTGTCATACCCGGAGCGCGCATCGTCAAAATAGTTGTAATGAAATTAACTGCGCCGAGAATTGTTCCCAGCCCACCTAAAGCCAATCCCATAATCCAAAGATCTGCACCCAAGGTTGGTGAGTTTTCAACATTGGAAAGTGGAGTGTAGGCAAACCATCCAAAACTAGCAGCGCCATCTGGAGTTAAAAACCCAGAAACCACAATTAGTCCTCCAAAGAGGAACATGTAATAGCCAAGCAAATTTAAACGGGGGAACGCTACATCTGGTGCACCAATCTGTAGTGGAACTAAAGCGTTTGCAAATCCCACAAAAAGTGGAGTAGCAAACAAAAACAACATGATGGTGCCATGCATAGTGAACAATTGGTTGTACTGTTCGTTTCCGACAAGTTGTAATCCAGGTTGTGCTAGCTCAGCACGGATAATCATTGCCATCGCGCCAGCGAACATAAAAAAAATAAAAGCGGTAACCATATACATATAACCAATGGTTTTTGGATCTGTTGTGGTCATCCACTTAATCGCCTTGCGGCCATAGCCCTCGGGTTGAAAAACCGGTTCCGTCACAGATTTTGATAGAGGCTTATCTTCTAAAATCGTCATGACGCGACCTCCTTACAGCCAGGAAGATTTGAATCTACTGCACAATCGGTGTTTCCTTTTGTGACAATTCTGCCGGTATCTAATTTACCTTCTTGTCCCTTTGCCCGCAGGGTGGAGATGTGGGCTTCGAATTCTTCTTGCGAAACAACTTTTACGTTGAAGAGCATTCTTGAGTGATCTACCCCGCAAAGCTCAGCACATTTGCCAGCATAATCACCTGATTTATTTGGAGTAACCTCAAAAACATTCATTCTTCCGGGGATAACATCCATTTTGGTTAAAAATGCCGGGATCCAGAAGGAGTGAATTACGTCGGGTGAGGTTAGTTCAAACTTCACCTTCTCATCAATCGGTAGATATAAAACTGGGGGTTCGGCCGGCGTGCCAATTTCATAAACTCCATAGTCTAAGTAGTTAAACGCCCAAGACCATTTGAAAGCCACAACGTTAACCGTGTGATCATGTTCTCCACTAATTTTGGTTAGCTCGGCTTGATCGCGAGCCGTAAAGAAAAACAAGCCAAACACAATTACCAAAGGGACTGCTGTGTAAAGGATTTCCATTGGAATGTTGTAACGCGTTTGCTTTGGGACTTCATCTTCACTTTTACGTCTGTATAAAATAATGGCGGCAAACAAAAGTCCGATAACTAAAATTGCAATCGCTATCGCCACAAGCCAAGTGCCTTGCCAAAGATTAATTACAATTGGGCCCTCAGCGGTGGCCGGCTCTGGAAGGCCCATACGTAAGGCACTCTCACGAGCTTCTTGGCTACAGGCGGAAAGAGCTAGCGCAGAGATGGCAGCGAGGTAAGCACCCGTTCGACGCACGCTAAAAGACCCCTTTTTGGAATTGTAAAACCTAACTAAAGGCTATCGCACCGAGGATTCAATCACAGCGCAAAGGGCAAGTAGCGTCGAGGCTATGACAAAAAGCACAAATTCACAAACACAACATTTTGATGCTTTAAACACCCAGCCGGTAAATAGTGCTGGAATTCTCGGATTTCAGCAGGGTTTCAAGCATGCTTGGGCGGACCCGAGCAAACTTTATAGCTCTTCGCGTAACGCGCGTTTTTTACTGGATGAGGCTCGCGGCGCAATTGCTAGTGGATTAAATTTAAAAGCAGAAGAAATTGCTTTCACCCCGAGCTTTCCTTATATCTTTTCGCATGCCATCAATGGAATAATTCGCGGTAGTGGGTTAGAAAATAAAAAAATTGTTCTTAGTGAAGTTGAACAGTCTGCAATCCTATCAACCGCCAATAACTATTCGAACTTTAAAGTAAAAGTTAATAATGATGCCACGATTAATCTGGCTGAATTTCTCGGACAATTGGAACAACCTGATGTTGGATTAGCTATTTTGCAGTTAGCTAATCATGAAATTGGCTCAAGGCAACCAATTGCTCAAATTTATGAAAAGTGTCAATCGAAAAATATTCCACTATTGGTTGATGCCACCATGACTCATGATTTTAGCAATATAGCGGGTAATTTTGATGCTTTGATCTTAAATCCAGTTGCTTGGCAGGGGCCGACCGGAGTTTCAGTTTTAGCAATAAAAGAAAAAATTAAATTTATGACCACCTTGAAGCGCGACAAACGAGAGAGTAAAAAGTTTCCAGCCTCTCCACAAGTCGCGTTGGCGGTAAGTGCTGCCGCAGCTTTTGATGAGACTTATCAAAACTTGGTACAAATAAACATAAATGTTTCGCGAGCAAAAAAAATTTTAATCGATGAAATTGCCAAAATTCCTAAGAGTCAGGTAATTGGTAAACTAGATAATTCCCTACCAAACATTATCTCTGCTACTTTTTCAGATATTGACGGTGAAAGCTTGGTGGGCGAAATGGATAAACATGGGTTTGAAATTTCGAGTGGGTCTTCATGCATTGCTGACGAGATTGCACCTTCGCATGTACTAAAAGCAATTGGGGCAGGCGAGCAATCAAATATCCGACTCTCCCTTCCGCTGAATGTTACTGAGGAGATTGCTACCGCTTGCGGCTTGGCTTTAAAAAAAGTAATTGAAAAAATTCGCCAAGAAAATGCAATAATTAGTTATTAATGCGTTTATCCAAAAGCTGGTTCACTTTTTAGGGCAACTCTCAGCAACTCTAAATACTCAACCCTTGAAACTTCATGCACACCCAAGCCCGCTAGGTGAGGGGTCTGCCATTGCACATCTAACAATCGTGCCCCAGGTTTTGATTTAAGTTTTTCAATTAACCAATAGAGCGCAACTTTCGAAGCGTCTCGTGCGGTATGAAACATGGATTCACCTGCAAACAATCCTCCTATTTCTACTCCGTACAAACCGCCCACCAATTCATTATTGGAGTTATAAACCCCCACCGAATGCGCTAGCTTCAATTCAAAAAGTTTTTGATAAGCATCTTTTATTTCATTATTAATCCAACCTTGCGCTCTACTTGGATTCGCACAACCCACCAAGACCTTAGAAAAATCTTGGTCGTACTTAACAGCGAATTTTTTTATTGATCGAGCTAAAGACCGCGAAACAATAAAATTTTCAAGTTTTAAAATACCTCTGGGGTCAGGTGAGAACCATGCCAAGATTTCTTTATCATTTTCGTCTTTTATATGCATCGGAAAAAATCCCGCCCGGTAAGCCGCACTCAAGGTCGCAGGAGCTAAATCCCCATCGGTAATTACAAAGTCTTTACCCGCAGGGGCAAGGCTAATATCTGGAAAAACCCATTCACTGCCAGTTTGCTCTGGGTATGTCACATCAAGCGCTTACAAATACTTTCGAGAGTTTTTCTGAATTCTCATCACCATAAGTTTGTGCGAAACGATCTAAGAATTCTTTTGTCTCAAAGGCATACTCTTGCGTTCCTACTGTTTCAATTGTGTAGGTAGCAAGTAGGGATCCAATTTGGGCAGAGATTTCCATTCCCACTCCCCAACTCATACCCGCCATAAATCCGGCACGAAAAGCGTCCCCCACACCGGTGGGATCAACTTTTTCTTTTTCATTTGGGCAAACTACTTCAATGGTTGCGGTGTCTTTTTGTTCAACCCGCGCACCTTTGGCGCCTAGCGTGGTAATTAAAGTACCAACACGTTCAACTAAATCTTCGCGAGTGTAACCACATTTCTTTTTTATCAAAGATGATTCATATTCATTCGTAAAAAGAAAAGCAGCACCGTCGATCAGTTTTTTTATTTCTGGCCCTTCCATTCGGGCTAACTGTTGTGAGGGGTCGGCAATAAATGGAATTTTTCTAAATTTTGCTTCATCTGTATGTCGGAGCATCGCCGCCGGGTCATTGGGGCCTACAAATACGTAATCAACTGTTCCTAGTCGCTCTAGGATTGGACCCAACTCAATTTGAGCTGATTCACTCATGGCACCCGGATAAAACGAAGCAATCTGATTTTGTGCTATGTCAGTTGTGCAGACGAATCTAGCGGTGTGCTGTTGCGTTGAAGTGTAAATTGATTCGCAATCAACACCATGACGCTCCAACCAAGAGCGATAATCAACAAAGTCAGTACCAACAGCACCCACTAAAATTGGACGCAATCCCAGTTTTCCCATTCCAAAAGAAATATTGGCAGCTACCCCACCGCGTCGAATTTGTAAGTCGTCAACCAAAAAAGAAAGTGAAACATGATCTAGCTTGTCGGCCACTAATGAATCTGTGAATTTACCTCCAAAGCGCATTAAGTGATCGGTGGCAATGGAGCCGGTGATGGCAAAGATTAAAGGCACGCCACAACCTTACTAGTGATTAACTAAACCGAGAACCGCTTTTAGTGAAAAGAGTCTCCGCAAGCGCACGAACCACCAGCATTGGGGTTGTCGATCGTAAAACCTTGCTTCTCAATTGTGTCAACAAAATCAATAACTGCACCGTTTAAATAGGGGGTACTCATTTTGTCAACAACTACCTTTACCCCAGAAAAATCTTGTGCCGCGTCACCATCTAGTGCGCGATCATCGAAAAACAATTGATATTTGAGACCTGAACAACCTCCAGGTTGAACGGCAATACGCAACGCCAAATCATCGCGTCCTTCTTGTTCTAACAAATTTTTTACTTTTGTAGCTGCGATTTCGGTTAGTACTACGCCCTCTAAAACACTGGTTTCTTCATTGCTCATTTGTTGCCTCCTAACCTCATTGTGCCACGCTAGGCTCGCCATGTCTTGCCGAGCCGCTCTGCTAGGTCACTTAGGGACCCATATGGGTCTAATGGAACCGGTTCACTATCTGAAACGCAGCCGTAGGCCCCAACTATTCCTGCCGCAGCCAACTCTCGCTTTCCCGCTAAAACTCTTCCCGCTAGCGCGATCGTGGGAACGCCGTAATTCTGTGCTTTCTGAGCTAATCCCATAATTACTTTTCCAGTTAACGTCTGCCAATCAACTGAACCCTCTCCAGTTATTAATAAATCAGCGGTAGCAATCTTTTGCTCAAGTTGAGAAATTTCAAAAACTAACTCCAACCCACTCACCCGCTTTGCCCCCAATGCCAAAAGCCCATAACCAATTCCGCCGCCTGCGCCGGCACCCAAAATCAGACTGGGCTCCTTGCCGTCAATTCTTCTGCCAAAAGCTTCAATTTTATTTTTGATTAATACTTCTGCTTTGTCGTATTCGCTCTCAGCTAATCCTTTTTGTTTGCCAAATCCTCTAACCGCCCCTCTTGCGCCCAGCAAGGGCACATCGACATCAGTCGCCGCAATTATTTCGACGTCTTTGAGCCAAGTGGGAAGATTTTGCAAATCTATCTTTTGTTCGTCAAAGACTGCTTCTAATATGCCTTCGCCCCCATCCAAGCTGGCAGTGCCACCGACCCCGACCACAATTTTTTTAGCTCCCGATTGGGCGGCGAATTTTATGAGTTGGCCAATGCCAAATGAGGAATAGGCCAAAGGAGTACGTTTCATACTTTTCAAAAATTGTGGTCCCACCACTTTTGCTGACTCTATATATGCAACATCATTCACAAACAGAATTTGAACATTAATATGCTCGGATAATAGGTTTTTTACCTGGTATTCAAAGATTTCACCTAACTCCCCTGAACCAATTGCCGCTAAAAAACCGGGGCCACCATCAGACATAGGGTGTAGTAAAAATTCAGCATTTGGGTCTGATTTTTTCCAGCCCTGTTGAATGGCTCTGGCTGCCTCTTCAGCTGTCAAAGTTCCAGTAAAGGAGTCGGGAGCGATGATGATACGCACATCGCAAAGATTAGCTAGTCATGGCACGATAGAGATATGTCAGGCTTAACTTGGACCGAACCAGCGGCAAGTCCGCTCTTATATCTACTCGGGCAAATTAAAGATTCCCAGTCAGAGCGAGGCGTCGAATGCCCAGGGTTTTTGCCCCCACCCTCAAATCAGGATTTAGTGGCAAGGGCGATCTCAGCAAAAGAAAAATTGGGTGAAAGAGTTTTTATCCTTGGCCACCACTACCAAAGAGATGAAGTAATTCAATTTGCAGACAGCACTGGAGACTCTTTTAAATTAGCAAAGGATGCAGCGGCGCGTCCTGAAGCTGACTACATAGTTTTTTGCGGAGTGCATTTTATGGCAGAAAGTGCTGACATTCTGACACATGGGGATCAAAAAGTTATTCTGCCTGACTTGGCAGCTGGCTGCTCGATGGCAGATATGGCAGCAATTGATCAAGTTGAAACTTGTTGGTCAGACTTAGAAAAAATAGGTATCGCTAAAAGTACGGTGCCCGTTGTTTACATGAATTCAACCGCTGCCATCAAAGGCTTCACTGGCAGAAACGGCGGAACCGTTTGCACTTCGTCAAATGCTAAAAGCGCTATGGACTGGGCTTTCGCAAAAGGTGAGAGAATTTTATTTTTACCAGACCAACACTTAGGTCGTAACACTGCAGTTTTACAAATGGGTCTCTCTCTTTCAGATTGCGTAGTTTACGACCCTTACAAGCCAAATGGTGGGCTCACTGACTCTGAATTACTAAATGCAAAAGTGATTCTTTGGAAGGGTCACTGCTCGGTTCACGGCAGATTTACAATTAATTCAGTTAACGACGTCCGCGCAAAAGTTCCAGATGTTAATGTTTTAGTGCACCCAGAATGTATTAACGAAGTTGTGCAAGCAGCAGATCAAGTTGGGTCAACAGAATCAATAATTAAAATTATTAAAGCAGCTCCCGCGGGTTCTGCTTGGGCAGTCGGTACCGAGTTGAATCTTGTTAGAAGAATTGCGCAAGACAATCCCGATAAGCGCGTAATGTTCTTAGATAAGACCATTTGCTACTGCTCTACTATGAATAGAATCGACTTACCTCATTTAGTAAGTTCACTTGAAAATTTAGTAGCTGGCAAGGTTGTAAATCAAATACAGGTAGAGGCTGACACCGCTAAGTGGGCCAAAATTGCACTAGACCAAATGTTGGCGCTACCCGCCAAAATATAAACACACCTAAAGATAGAGTCAAAGCCATGAAGGAAAACCCGACACCTAAAAGAAAAGAAGCGCAAGCTAAACGTAAGCAGGATTTAAAAATCTCGGCAGATGGCAAAGTTGCCAAAAAAGCGGCGCGTGAACGTGCTCGCAAACAAAGAGTTGAAGCTCGAGAAGCCATGCTGCGCGGTGAAGAGTGGGCTATGCCAATTCGCGACCGTGGGCCGGTGCGAAAAAGAGTTAGATTCATAATCGATTCACGGCGATCAGTGGGTGAACTATTCTTGCCTATCGCAGTGGTGGTCTTAATGTTCTCGCTGATTCCCGTCGCACAAATTCAACAATTTGTTTATGTGGTTTGGGTGGCACTGATGTTTGCCACAATTTTGGACGAATTTATTATCTACTTCAAGTTAAAGAAAACTTTAAAACAAGAATTTCCTGTTGAAAAGGAGCGCAAGGGCGCTACCTCTTACGGAGTTTTAAGAGCCCTACAAATGCGCTCTCTCAGATTGCCGCCTCCAGCTATAAAAGTCGGAGGAAAACCAAAAGTTTAAGCGTTAAGCGGATGCAAGCTCATTTGATAAACCGAAGTTTGATCTTCGTACAATTCAACTTGATCTACCCCATTAGCGAGTAAGTCTCTCCAATAACTTGTTAACCAGGCTTCGGCAGCTTCTCTGGAATCGAAAGGATCCAAAGCTGCGCTTTTTGGTAAACCATTTACAGGCTCTCCATCGGCTACTTCGTAAATCCAGATCCACTTGCTTTGCGGTGTTGACATTTTGACCTCCTAGCGATGCCTTAAAGTATAAACCAATTTACTGCTACCAGTAACCTTTCTTTTATGAGTGAAACCTGCTTACTTTTTTACCAGAATTTAGATGACTCGTTTGATAAATGGTCAAATTTGAGTACCGTCGAGTTAGAGCTGGCCGCCCTCGAAACAGCTTCTAGCGAACTCGTCGATAAGAGAATCGATGAATCGATTTCGTATTTTGCACTTTCCTTAACTGAGCCACCTTTAGCCTCCTTAGCTATCTTCGGTTTATTTTCAAATTTGGACGCTGCTACCTTGCTCGGTACCGCTCAAGCCGGTGAAGATGAGGCCTGGATTGAAAAATGTAAAGAACTAAGAGATCTAATTAAAACCGTTAGGCAATTAAAAGCCAATAAAGCAAAATTAGTGCAAGTTTTAAAAATTCCTTTTGCTGAAGAACTTATGGCGATTTTACAACAAGCTGCAAAAAGAAATACGAAAGTTTTTTTGATCGGTGATTTAGCTCTTGCCTTAGGTTTCCTTGCGGTACGTAGCAATAGTAAAGCAAAAGATTTTTTAATCCCGGCCACTAAACCTAAATTTTCTAGTATAGAAAAAGTGATCTCTTCAACCGATTTTTCAAAAATAGTACTGCCTGAGAATGCCTCGGATGCAAAATCCTTAGCGATAACGCTTTTATCTCACGTGTGATTCAACAAAGGGTGGCTTCACTAATTTAAATTCCATTGTGCGGCCTCGCACATCAACGTAAACGCTCTGTGCCAAGTTCAGTTTTGAATCCAAAAGCGCAAGCGCGATACCTTGCTTCAAAGTGGGCGCAAAAGTACCACTCGTGATTACTCCTACTTCCTCGTTTAATTGTTTATCTAAAAACACCTTCATTTCGCTTCTCGGTATGGCGCGATCTACCGCAATTAAGCCAAAGGCTTTACGTTTTGGCCCGCGAATCTTTTCTGACTCAACCGCCAACTTTCCCAAAAAAGATTCTTTATTCAAGCCCACCGCCCACATCAAGCCAGCTTCATTTGGAGAAATATTTTTTGTGATGTCTTGTCCATGCAATGGATAACCCATCTCGGTACGCAAAGTATCTCTCGCCCCGAGTCCAGCGGGCATTACCCCAAAATCTGCACCAGCACTCAGCAGGTCTTGCCATAAATCCTTAACAACTTCTGACTGCACCAAGAGCTCGTAACCCCATTCACCGGTATAGCCAGTTCTACAGACTGTCAGCGTTGTTGACTTGTATGGCACATCAAGAAAACTTAAATAATCAATATCAACGGGTAAATTAATTTTTGTCAATAATTCTTTTGACTTTGGCCCCTGGATAGCCAAAATAGAAATCTCTCTATGCAAATTTGTAATTGTGAGATTGCTGGGTAAATTTTCTTTCAAGATTGCTAATACCTGATCGGCATTTGAAGCATTTGGAATTATAAAAATTTCTTCATCGTTGCGAAGGTAAACAAAGATGTCATCAATTACGCCCCCTGCTTGAGTTAAAAGTAGGGTGTATTGCGCTTGTTGCGATGAAATTCGGTTTAGGTCATTAGTAAAGATTTTATTCAACTCAGCTTTTGCCTTGTTACCTTTTATCAAAGCCGTACCTAAATGCGAAACATCAAAAATTGCCACGCGCTCACGAGTAGCGGTGTGCTCTGCCACCACTCCTCCGTTTGCATACTCCATTGGCATTTCCCATCCGCCAAATTCGTGGGTCTTGGCGCCCAACGCCATGTGGATTTCAAACAAAGCAGGATAAATAACTTGATTAGTGCTCATACGCGAACGCTACTAGGCTAGAGCACTAAAAGCCATTCAAAAAAGGAACGCTGTGTCTAAACTTCAACTTTTTTCAGCTATGAAGCATTTTTCGTTTGATCAACCGTTGGTGCTTGCAATGGTCAGCAAAAACTCCAAGGCCGAATTATTACCTTCGGAATTACCTTTAGGTCCTGATTCTTTAAAATTAATTGAAGCTCAACTTCTCGTCGCCAAAGCAAAGGGTAAAAAATTTGAAACCCACTACCTATCAATTGGAAAAGGTGTGGTGTGTGTGGGGTTAGGAAAAGTTGAAGAAGCCTCCACCGTTCAACTTGAAAACCTCAGAAGGGCCAGCGCAATTGCAGCTCGTGCCTTCACTAATAGAGATGAGGCAATATTTGCCATTCCCACTAAAAACCCTGAAGAACTAGAAGCGGTAGCCCTTGGAATTGGACTAGGTGGTTATCAATTTACAAAGTACAAGACAAAAAAAGAAGATCTAAATAATCCACTTAAGATCGCTAAGTTAGCGGCAAAAGATAATGCGGAAAACAAGAAAGTGCTTCAAAAAGCCACCATTCTAATTGACGCAGTAAATAGGGCGCGAGATTTGGTAAACACTCCTCCGCTTGATTTGGTGCCTAATGATTTTGCGCTATTAGCAAAAAAACAACTCTCAAAAAATCAAATAAAAGTAGAAGTACTCAATGAAAAAACTTTAAAAGCTAAAGGTTACGGTGGTATCTATGCCGTGGGAATGGGTTCGGTGCATCCTCCCCGTCTGGTGCGAGCGGTTTATGCTCCGCCTAAAGCCAAATTGCATCTTGCTTTAGTTGGAAAAGGAATTACCTTTGACACCGGCGGTATCTCACTCAAGCCACCTGGGTCCATGTTGACTATGAAAGCCGACATGGCTGGCGCTGCAGCAGTAATTCAAGCTATCAGTGCGATCGCGGAACTGAAGCTAGACATTCGCGTCACTGCCTACGCAGCTTTAGCTGAAAACATGCCCTCTCATACTGCTCAACGTCCCAGTGATGTTATAAAAATGTATGGCGGTAAAAGTGTTGAAGTATTAAATACTGACGCAGAAGGTCGGCTAGTTTTAGCTGACGCTTTAGTTAGGGCGCAAGAAGACAAACCGGATTACCTCGTTAACGTTGCGACTCTTACCGGTGCAGCCGCCATAGCTCTGGGAAAGCGCACCGCAGGTGTGATGGGAAACAATGAGGATTTAATCTCTGAAATAATTCAAGCAGCTCGCGCCGTTGGAGAATCTATGTGGCCGATGCCGATTCCTGAAGAAATCAGAAGCGGCCTTGACTCAGAAATTGCTGATATCGCAAACATCCCTCCTTCACTTTCCCCAGCGGGTGGGATGTTGCGTGGGGCGGCTTTCTTGAAAGATTTTGTAAAAGATGAAATCCCTTGGGCTCATCTAGATATCGCTCCTAATGCCTTTAATGACACTGGCACCTACGGCTATGTAGTAACTGGAGGTACGGGAGTTTCGGTTCGTACCTTGGTCGAGTTGGCTACGAGGCTATCCCAATAGCCCTACCAAGACACAAGTTTTAGAAGGTGGAAAGATAAGAGAAAGCAGATTTTTTTCGAAAGGTATCGCGTGGCCAACTACGACCTGGTAATTCTTGGTGCCGGAAGCGGTGGATATGCCGCAGCTCTTCGTGGATCACAACTTGGTTTAAAGGTGGCGTTAATTGAACGTGACGTTTTAGGGGGCACCTGCCTTCACCGTGGTTGTATTCCAACTAAAGCACTTTTACATGCCGCCGAGATCGCGGATGGGGTAAGGGAGTCTGCAGGTTTTGGAGTTCAAGCAACTTTGCAAGGTATAGATATGCCGCAAGTAAATACCTACAAAGACGGAGTGGTAAGTCGCCTTCATAAAGGCTTGCAAGGTTTAGTAAAACATCGTGGCGTTGACTATATAACTGGTGACGGAAAATTTGTAGCGCCCAATTCAGTAAAAGTTGGTGATCAAGTCTTCACCGGAAAAAATGTAGTTCTTGCCACGGGTTCGTTCCCGAAATCAATACCGGGATTAGAGATCGATGGAAAGTTTGTAATCACTTCTGAGGAAGCGATAAAGCTGGATAAAGTCCCGGGCAAAGTTTTGATACTTGGTGGTGGAGTTATCGGTGTGGAATTTGCCAGTGTTTGGCGGTCTTTCGGTGCTGAAGTAACAGTTATTGAAGGTTTACCAAGATTAGTGCCGGCTGAAGATGAAGCCTCAAGTAAAGCACTTGATCGAGCCTTTCGTCGTCGTGGAATTAATTCATCTGTTGGGGTTAAATTTGCTGGAGTTGAAAAAACCGCAAAGGGAATTATCGCCAAACTTGAAGACGGAAAAACTTTTGAAGCTGATTTAATGTTAGTTGCGGTAGGTCGCGGATCTGCGACTCGCAATCAGGGATTTGAAGAGGCAGGTTTACAGTTTGATGGTGAACTTTTGCAAGTCAATGATTCCCTTCAAACCAATCTGCCAAATGTTTATGCAGTAGGCGATATTGTGCGCGGACCACAATTGGCCCATAAAGGATTTCAAGAAGGTATTTTTGTAGCAGAGCACATTGCTGGTTTGAACCCTCGAATCATTGACACCCTGGCTATTCCAAGAGTTACCTACTCAGAACCAGAGATCGCTTCGGTGGGATTAACCGAAAATCAAGCCAAAGAAAAATTTGGAGCAGAGAATCTTCGCACTATTCAGTATGACTTAGCGGGCAACGGTAAGAGTCAGATTCTTAAAACCGCTGGCTTTATAAAATTGATTGCCAAAAAAGATGGTGGACCATTTGTCGGTATCCATATGGTCGGCGCTCGCGTTGGTGAATTACTAGCCGAGGCCCAGCTTATGTATTCATGGGAAGCAGCACCTGAAGATGTTGCACCTTATCTTCATGCCCACCCAACAATGTCTGAATCCATGGGAGAGGCCGCAATGGCGCTTTCTGGAAAACCACTACACGTTCACGATTAGTAAAGAAAAGGAATAAAAATGGCGCACTCGGTGGTACTGCCACAGTTAGGCGAATCAGTTACGGAAGGAACCGTCACTCGTTGGTTAAAAAATGTTGGTGACACCGTTCAAGCTGATGAGCCTTTGGTAGAAATCTCAACCGACAAAGTTGATACGGAGATACCTGCCCCTGTTAGTGGAGTGCTTACTGAAATTTCAGCCAACGTTGATGCAGTAATAGAAGTTGGTGGACAACTCGGAGTAATCGGTGAATCTGCAACTGCGCCAACTGCTGCTGCTCCAGCTCCAGCTCCAACTCCGACTGCACCGGTTGCGGCGCCTGCGCCAACTCCGCCTACTCCTGCACCCACCCCTGCTCCAGTTTCTCCCCCTCCACCTTCGGTTGCGCCAGCTAATTCGGGCGCAGTGGTTGAAGTTTTACTTCCGCAATTAGGTGAATCTGTAACAGAAGGTACTGTCACTCGTTGGTTAAAAAATGTTGGTGAGAGTGTCACCCAAGATGAACCAATAGTCGAAATCTCAACTGACAAAGTTGATACTGAAATACCTGCCCCCGTCAGCGGGGTAATCGCAGAAATTAGGGCACAAGTTGACCAAGTGATTGAAGTTGGTGGCGTAATGGCAACTATTACTTCTGGCCAAGCTGCTAGCTCAGCACCAACTGCTCCCGCACCAACACCAGTTGTTGAAGTGAAAAAACCCGAAGTGGTTGCACCACCTATTGCACAGCCCGCAGCAAAAGTAGAAGTAGTCGAAGTCAAACCAACTGCACCAACTCCCGTGGCGGTGCTAAGTGAATCTAGTTCAAATACTGGCGCCTACACCACACCGCTAGTTCGTCAATTAGCAAGAGAAAAGGGAATAGACCTATCGCAAGTTAAAGGATCTGGCGTTGGTGGAAGAATTCGCAAAGAAGATATTCTCAACTTTGTTCCCCCAGCACCAACTCCAGTGGCTGCGGCAACGACTCCAGTTCCAGTTAAACCTGCTGCTACCACCCCCGCGCCAGCTGTAGCTAGCAATCTGCGCGGAAGAACCGAATCAACCACTCGACTACGCAGAGTAATTGCTGAAAGAATGGTCCAGTCACTGCAAACTTCTGCACAATTAACCAGCGTGGTTGAAGTTGATGTAACAAAAATTAGTGCCCTGAGAGATCGTGTAAAAAATGAATTCTTAAATAGAGAAGGCGTTAAAATCACCTTTTTGCCATTTTTTGCCAAAGCAACAATTGAAGCTTTGAAGCAACATCCTGTTTTAAATAGCACCTTGAATGCAGATGCTTCTGAAATTACTTATCACGATTCAGAACATCTAGCGATTGCTGTTGATACACCTAAAGGTCTTTTGGTTCCAGTAATTAAAGATGCAGGTGACCTGTCCATTGCCGGACTAGCTAGAAAAATTACAGATATTGCTGCGCGCACCCGCAATAGTCAGGTGACTCCAGATGAATTAAGTGGTGGAACCTTTACCATAACTAATACCGGCAGTCGGGGTGCATTATTTGATACTCCTATTTTAAATCAACCACAGGTTGCCATCATGGGAACCGGTGCCGTTGTAAAAAGAGCAGTAGTAGTTCCAGGGGAAGCGGGCACCGACTCCATAGCAGTGCGCCAAATGGTTTACCTAGCACTTACTTACGACCACCGAATTGTTGATGGCGCAGACGCAGCTCGCTTTCTAACAACTGTCAAGCAACGCTTAGAAGAGGCGAACTTCGAAGACGAACTAGGCATTTAATTGTGAAGATTGCTGTGACGGGAGCCTCCGGTCTCATCGGAAGCGCATTTGTTAAAGCGGCAAACGCTCGCGGTGACGAAGTGTTAAAACTTGTTCGCAGAAAACCTAAAACTGCTGATGAAATTTTTTGGGATCCCACTACTGGGCAAATTGATCATCTGCTGCTTGATGGAGTGGATGCAATAGTTCATTTAGCTGGCGCTGGAGTTGGCGAGCGGCGCTGGAGTGAAAAATACAAAAAAGAAATTTTAGATAGCAGGGTTAATTCAACTAAATTAATTGTTAAAGCTATCGCGCGAATGCACCACCCACCAAAAGTTTTGGTTTCAGCTTCTGCCATCGGCTTTTATGGCGATACCGCGGAATCGTCAGTTGACGAAAATGCTCCAGCTGGT